>NZ_JBVJYK010000001.1:0-885954 GCF_055600605.1 Kitasatospora sp. NPDC038210
TGAACGTCCTGTGGGCGATGCTGCGTGACAAGAGGGAGTTCACCTCCGTCCCACCCGTCACGCAGACGGCTTGACACGGTCATTGAGATTCTCCTCGGGCGGGCGTACGGGCGTACGGGCAGTCCGGCGCGGGGCCTCGGCCCCGCTCGACGTCCATGAGTGAATACCCCATGGGGGTATCGAGTCAAGCGGATCGAAGCGGCGAAGAATACCCACCAGGGGTATCCGCCAAGGCTTGCTCTCCATACCCCATGGGGGTATAAATGAACCCGGCGCCGCCCGATACCCCTGCGAGGTGCGACGCCCGGCCGCCGAACGCACCGCACGACCGGCAAGACGACTGTCACGAGGAGCGACGATGACTACGCAGGCACCCGCCTCCGCGGAGGTGGAACTCTCGATCGGCGGAATGACGTGCGCCTCGTGCGCGGCCCGCATCGAGAAGAAGCTCAACCGGATGGACGGGGTCGCCGCCAGCGTCAACTACGCCACCGAGAAGGCGAAGGTCTCCTTCGAGGACGGTGTCGAGGTCGCCGACCTGATCGCCACCGTCGAGGCCACCGGCTACACCGCGGCGCTGCCCGAGCCCCCGGTCGCCGAGGGCCCGGACGGCGAGCGGACCCGGCCGGCGGACGAACTGGCCCCGCTGCGCGCCCGGTTGTTCACCGCGGTGGCGCTCGCCGTGCCGGTGATCGCGATGGCGATGGTCCCGGCCCTGCAGTTCGACAACTGGCAGTGGCTGTCCCTGACCCTGGCCGCCCCGGTCGTCACCTACGCCGCCTGGCCGTTCCACCGGGCAGCGTTCACCAACGCCCGGCACGGCGCCGCGACGATGGACACCCTGGTCTCGCTCGGCACCGGCGCCGCGTTCCTGTGGTCGCTGTGGGCGCTGTTCCTCGGCGACGCCGGGATGCCGGGCATGCGGCACGGCTTCGAGTTCACCATCGCCCGCAGCGACGGCGCGTCGAACATCTACCTGGAGGCGGCGGCCGGCGTCACCGCCTTCATCCTGGCCGGGCGCTACTTCGAGGCCCGCTCCAAGCGCACCGCCGGTGCCGCGCTCAAGGCGCTGCTGGAACTGGGCGCCAAGGACGTGACGGTGCTGCGCGGCGCGGCCGAGGTACGCATCCCGATCGCCGAGCTCGCCGTGGGCGACCGCTTCGTGGTCCGGCCGGGCGAGAAGATCGCCACCGACGGCCTGGTGGTCGAGGGGGCGTCGGCGGTGGACGCCTCGATGCTGACCGGTGAGTCCGTCCCGGTCGAGGTCGGGGTCGGCGGCAGCGTCACCGGCGCCACCGTCAACGCCGGCGGCCGGCTGGTGGTCGAGGCCACCCGGGTCGGCGCCGACACCCAGCTGGCCCGGATGGCCAAGCTGGTCGAGGACGCGCAGAACGGCAAGGCCGCCGCCCAGCGCCTCGCGGACCGGATCTCCGCCGTCTTCGTGCCGATCGTGATCACCCTCGCGGTGGCCACCCTCGGCTACTGGCTGGGCACCGGCGAGGGCTGGACCGCCGCCTTCACCGCCGCCGTCGCCGTGCTGATCATCGCCTGCCCGTGCGCCCTGGGCCTGGCCACCCCGACCGCGCTGCTGGTCGGCACCGGCCGCGGCGCCCAGCTGGGCGTCCTGATCAAGGGCCCGGAGGTCCTGGAGTCCACCCGCAGGGTCGACACCATCGTCCTGGACAAGACCGGCACGGTCACCACCGGCCGGATGACCCTGATAGCCGTCCACACCGCCGGCAGCACCACCGAGGCCGAGGTGCTGCGCCTGGCGGGCGCCCTGGAGCACGCCTCCGAGCACCCGATCGCCCGGGCGATCGCCGACGCCGCCGCCAAGGCCGGCGAACTGCCCGCCGTCGAGGGCTTCGAGAACGTCCCGGGCCTGGGCGTCCAGGGCGTGGTGGACGGCCACGCGGTGGTGGCCGGTCGGGAGGCGCTGCTCAACGAGTGGTCGCAGTACCTGTCGGAAGACCTGGTCGCGGTCAAGCGCGCCGCCGAGGCGGCGGGCCGCACCGCGATCGCGGTCGGCTGGGACGGCGAGGCGCGGGCCGTCCTGGAGGTCGCCGACGCGGTCAAGCCGACCAGCGCCGAGGCGATCGGCAAGCTGCGCGCACTGGGCCTGACCCCGGTGCTGCTGACCGGTGACAACCGGCGGGTCGCCGAGGCCGTGGCGGCCGAGGTCGGCATCGCGCCGGAGCACGTGATCGCCGAGGTCATGCCGCAGGACAAGGTCGACGTCGTCAAGCGGCTGCAGGCCGAGGGAAAGGTCGTCGCGATGGTCGGCGACGGCGTCAACGACGCCGCGGCCCTCGCCCAGGCCGACCTCGGCCTCGCGATGGGCACCGGCACCGACGCCGCGATCGAGGCCGCCGACCTCACCCTGGTCCGCGGTGACCTGCTGGCCGCGGCGGACGCCATCCGGCTCTCCCGCCGGACCCTCGGCACCATCAAGAGCAACCTGTTCTGGGCGTTCGGCTACAACGTCGCCGCCCTGCCGCTGGCCGCGGCCGGGATGCTCAACCCGATGATCGCGGGGGCGGCGATGGCCTTCTCCTCGGTCTTCGTGGTCGGCAACAGCCTCCGACTGCGCCGCTTCCGCTGAACGGCCTCCGCTGAGCGGCTTCTGCTGCGCCGCTTCCGCCGAGCGGTCTCCGCTGAACCGCTTCCGCCGTGCCGTGCGGACGCCGGACCACTCTCCACCGCCGGGCCGAGGCCCCGGAAGCCCGCCGGGGCTCCGGGGTCCCGGCGTTTCCGGGGTACGGCCGGTCAGTCCTCCGGCAGCTCCACCGCCTGCCAGCGGTACGCCGCGTCCTCCTGCCAGACCTGCAGTTCACCCTCCACCACCGCGGCCAGGCAGAGCCGCCAGTCGTCGCCCATCGCGAGCGCCACCCGGGTGGCCGGGCGCAGGGTGGGCCGCCACCAGCGGGGGCGGCGGGAGGCGCCGCCGGCCGGGAGCCGCAGCCGTACGCCGCCGGCGCCGGCCAGGGCGACGGTCGGGCCGCCGCGGTGGCCCGCCATGGCGATGTCGAGGGAGGGTTCGCCGTCGCCGATCTCGGTGCCCGGCCCGGCGGAGCCGAGGGTGTGCAGCTGGACGGAGCCGTCCGGCCGCAGGGTGGCGGCCTGCGGGCCGGCGGAGGTGCGGGCCAGTGCCCCGGCGCGCAGCGCGCCCTCCGGGCCGACCGGGGTGGGCGGTTCGGTGGTGCCGGGCCGCCGGCCCAGCACCCGGCCGTGGTGCTCGACCAGGACCAGCCAGCAGCCGGGCCGTTCCTCCAGGGCGGCGAGGACCCGGTCGGCGGGGCAGCCGGGCAGCTCGTGGCCGGTGAGGGTGAGGCCGGGCGCCCAGCGGTAGGAGCGCAGCGCGCCGCCGACGGCCGTCCAGACCGTCATCTCCCCGGCCGGACCGACTGCCCCGGCCAGCCCGTTGACCCCGCGCGCCGCCTCCCACCAGCCGGCCGACGTGCCGACCCAGAGGGTGTTGCCGCGGTCCTCGGCGCAGACCACCAGCTCGCCCTGGCGCCCGGCCCAGCCTGCCGCCAACTCCCGTACGGCTCCCGGCCCCTGTCCGGCGGGCAACAGTCGGCCGGTGTGGCCGGGGCCGGCCAGCGCGGTGCCGTCGGAGCCGCCGGTGACCACCAGCGGGCGGCCGGTGCGGTCGGGCAGCACGGCCAGTCCCGCGGTACGGGCCACCGGCCGGTGCGAGCGCAGCAGTTCGCGGCCGCGGGCGGCCCACGGGCCGAGCGGGGAGGGGCGGCGCTCCGGGTCGCGGGCCAGCGGCTCGCACGCCCAGCGCGCCAACTCCTCGCCGTAGCCGGCCGCCAGCAGCTCGGCGCGGGCCTGTTCGGCGGCGAGCCGGTGGTCGAGCCGGCCGTGGTCGGGCAGCAGCAGGGTGCGGGCGAGGGTGCCGACCGCGAACAGGTCCTTGGCGGTGGTCGGGAAGCCGCCGACCTGCTCGGCCTCCGGCGGAACGTGCCCGGGGGTGAACACCGCGACGGTCAGGGTGTGGTCGAGCGGGGCGAGGAAGGTCAGGTCGATCAGCTTGACCTGGCCCTGGCCGTCCACCAGGACGTTGGCGGGGGAGATGTCGCGGTGCACCCAGCGCTTGCGGTGCAGCTCGTCGACGATCCGGCAGAGCCGGGCCAGCACCTCGGCCACCGCCGCCGGACCGCCGCGCTGGCCGCGCGCCCAGGTGTGCAGCGGCGCGCCCTCGACCCAGGGCGAGATCTGGTAGCCCAGCAGCCCGGCGGAGGGCGCCGCGCCGGGCCGGTGCGGGGAGGGGCCGAGCAGGAAGCTGGGCACCACCAGGTCGGTGACGCCCAGCCGGTGCGCGTTGTGCGACACGTCGTCCCAGCGCCCGAGCCAGCGCCGCACCTCGGACGGGTCGCGCTCCAGCATGATCTTCGCGGCGACCAGTTCCTTGCGACCGTTGTGGCCGGTGCGCACGGCCCGCCACACCTCGGCCTCGCCGCCCCGGTGGTGGAACTCCAGGAGTTCGTACTGCTCGGGGTCGAACTCCGGCCCGAACCGGAGCCCGGGCACCCAACGCGACTCGGACACACGACCCCCGACGTTATGAACCGCTCGACGCTGCTGACTGCCCGGTCGACGGCCGCTCGATGCTTTCGACGAACCGCTGTTGGTGCGCTTGTTCACGTCCTGCTCATGCGTTGCCCAGGATAGTGCTCTTTCCTGTTCGTCTGTCCGATCGAGGGCCTATTCTGATGGCGCCCGAGCAACATCACGACACGACGTCAACTCATGATCGTTCGAACCTCGTTGATCATGGAGACGACGACATCCTGACACAGGGGGACGGTGCATGGCGCTGCTAGCGGTGCTGCTGATCGTGGTGGCACTGGCCGGTGCGGCCGTCGTCGTACTGGCGCGCCGCCGAGGAGCCCTGGACGCCGACGCGGTGGCGAGAGCCCTGGCCGCGGCCGCCGAACAGCTCACCGCCGGGAAGGCCGCCCAGGCCCGCCGCCGCTACGCCCGACTGGCGAAGCGACTCGCCGCCGGGCCCGCCGAACTGGGCCCGCAGCGCGGCCTCGCGCTGCTCGGCCAGGCCGAGGCGACCATCCCCACCGGCGACCGGGCGGCCACCCTCGCGCTGCACCGCGAGGCGTTCCCGCTGCTCACCGACCCGGCCCGCCAACTGCCCCGGTGGAGCCTGCGCCACCTCGCCGAGGAGCGGATGCGGGGCGGTGAGCGGACCCCGGCCGACGAGAAGTCGCAGACCGGGGAACGGCCCCGGGCCCAGGACGGCGACCTCGGACCGCTACTCGCCTTCCTCCAGGCCACCGCCACCGGCGCCGAACCCGGCGAGGAGGCCCAGGCCGCCGCCCGCGCCCTCGACTGGCTGCAGCGCCGCTGCCGGGAGGGCTCCGCCGCGCAGCGCGAGGAGGCCACCGTCCGCGCCCTCGCCGCCCTGCCCGGCCGCGACTGGCCGGTGCTCGCCCGCGCCGCCCTGCTGCAGGAGACCGGCCGGCTCGCCGAGGCCGAGACGCTGGTCGCCGACTCCGTCCGCGGCGGCAGCGGCGAGCTCTACTTCCGCTGGGGCATCCACCACTACAACCGCCACCGGGACGGAGCCGCCGTCGCCGCCTTCGACGAGGCGCTGCACACCGGCCCCGGCGAGCCCTCCCCGTGGGGTCGCGGCCCGGCACTGCGCACCGACTGCCTGCTCTTCCGCGGCCTGGCCAAGCAGCGGCACGGCAACACCGACGGCGCCTGGAGCGACTTCGCGGCCGCCACCGCGGAGAGCCCGACCGACCCCCGCCCCCGCTACGCCCTCGGCCGGCTCGCCCTGCTGCTCGGCGCCGACGACCAGGCCCGGGAGCAGTTCACCGCCGCCCTGACCGTCCAACCCTCCTTCGCCCCGGCCCGGTTCGGCCTCGCCCTGGTGCACGAACGGGCCGAGCGCCACGCCGAGGCCGCCGCCGACTACCGGGCCGGCCTCGACCGGGCCCCCGACTGGCGCCCCGCCCGGGTCCGGCTCGGCGCCGCCCTGCTCGCCGCCGGTCGGACCGCCGAGGCCGAGCCGCTGCTGCGCGCCGAGTCCGACACCGAACCGGGCAGCCGCTGGACCGGCATCGCCGCCTTCCACCACGGCCTCGCCCTCGCCCGCACCGACGACCCGGCCGGCGCCCTCGCCCGCTGGGAGCCGCTGGACGACGAGGACCTGAGCGAGCGCCGGGCCCTGGCCCGCGACCGGCTCGCCCGCACCCGGCTGGCCGGGGACCCGGTCGCCGCCCGCGAACTCTGGCAGCGGGCCGCCGCCGAGCACCCGGCCGCCCCCGGCTACCGCGCCGCGCTGCGCGAGGCCGCTCTCCGCGAGGCCGCCCACCTGCTGGTCACCGGCCGCGACCGCCCCGAGTCGCGGGCCGGCGCCACCGCCGCGCTCGCCCTCGCCGACACCCTGCCCGGTGCCCTGACCCACCGCCAGGCCCGGCTGCGCGCCGCCCTGGCCCTGGCCGAAGGCAAGCCCGAGCCGGTCGGCACCCTGCTGGACGCCGGCAGCGGCCTGCGCGACCGCTACCACCTCGCCGCCGTCGCCCTGCTGGCCGGCCGCCCGGCCCAGACGATCGCCCTGCTCGGCCCGCCCGACCCGAACGGGGACCCGGCGACCGCCCGGCTGCGCGCCCTGCTCGCCGAACGGGCCGGCAACTGGGCCGCCGCGCTGGAGTGGTACCGGAACTTCCTGACCGCCGCGGCGCCACAGGGAGCCACCCGTGCGGCGGAGCCCGCCGGCGGCTGCACCGCCTGCGACCGGCCCGCCACCGGCGCCTGCGCCGGCTGCGGCCGCGAGGCGTGCACCGGCCACCTGCACACCCCGGAGGGCGCCGGCTCGCCCCGCTGCGTCCGCTGCGCCGGCCCCGCGCTGCGCGCCGTCCTGGACTGCGCCCGCCGCACCGGCGCGCCCGAGCAGGCCGAACCCGTCCTCGCGGCCTGGGCCGCGGCGCTCGGCGACAGCGCCGCCGCCGCACCGGTCCGGCTCGACCTCGCCCTGCTGCGCGCCGAACTCGGCCGCCACGACGAGGCGCTGGCCGACCTCCCCGCGGACGCCGCCACTGTCCGCGCCGCCGTCCTGATCCGCCGGGCCGGCGCCGCCCTCGCCGCGGGCCGGCCCGGACGGGCCGCCGGCGACCTGCGCCAGGCCCTCCGCCTGGCCCCCGGCCACCCGCGGGCCACCGAGACCCTCGTCCTGCTCGCCGAGCACGAGGCGCACCAGCACGCCATCGAGGGCCGCCACCGCGAGGCCTGGGAGGCCTACCGCGACCTGCTGCTCAAGGATCCGGCGCACCCCCGGCTGCTGCACGCCCTCGGTCTGGCCGGTTACCGGCTCGCGACCGCGTCCGGGGCGGCTGCCTCCGGGGCCGACGGGTCCGGGAGTGCTGCGTCCGAGAGCGCTGGGTCCGGGAGTGCCGCGTCCGACGCGGCCCGGGACGAGGTCTGGGCCTGGACGCTCGGCTGCCTGGTCGCCGCCCTGCACCAGCCCGAACTGTGGGCCGAGTCCGCCCGGATCACCGGCCGCACCCCCGAACCGCAGCGGCTCGCCGCCGCCCGCACCGGGCTCATCGACCGGCTGCGGGACGACCTGCGCGCCCTCGACCGGGCCGCCGGCCGCAGCGGGGACGAGGTCTCCGCCTGGACGCTGCGCCTCGGCATGGAGGCCCACACCGCCGACGCCTTCGCCCAGGAGGACCTCCGAATAGCCCTGCCCGGCTGCCCCTCCCGCCGCCTGACCGTCGGCCCCACGCTCGACCGGCTGTTCCGCGCGGAGCCCGAACTCGCCGCCTGGGCCGAGGCGTTCGAGCAGGCCGTACGGGCCTGGCGGCAGCCCGCCGGCTCCGGCGCCCCCGGCCCGGCCCGCGCCCTCGGTCTCTTCGGCGAGCTCGGCCCGCAGCGCTACCTCCAGCTGCAGGGCCGCCAGGCCGCCGCCGTCGCCGCCCTGGACGCCGTGCCCCAGCAGCGGCGCGGCGAGGACTGGCAGTCGCTGCTCGGCGAGTCGCTGGTCAGCCAGGCCCGCGAGCACCACCGCAACCAGGACTGGCGGGAGGCCCTGGACTGCCTCACCCGGGCCCGGGCCGTCCCCGGTGCCGCCCTGCCCGCCGACTCCGTTGCCATCGCCGCCGAGTCCGGCGTCCGGGCCGCCCGCGCGCTGCTCAAGAGCACCGTGGACGACCAGCCGGGAGCGGCCGAGCTGCTGGAGAAGGCGTACGCGCTCGCGCCGGACGACCCCGAGGTGCGCGGCGACCTCGGCGCCACCTACGCCCAGTGGGCCCGCAAGATCAACAACGAGGACAAGGACTACCCCCGCGCCCTGGAGCTGCTGCAGAAGAGCCTGGAGCTCGTCCCCGGCGACCCGACGGCCCGGCACTTCCTGGAGGCCGCCCTGGGCAACCGGGCCGGCCAGCTCAGCCGCCCCGAGGCCTCCGACGCCGAGCTGGAGGAGGCCGCCGACGCCTGGCGGGCGCTGATCGCCCTCAACCCCGACCCGGACCACCGGCTCGGCCTCGCCTTCGTGCTGCGCCACCTCGCCCGCTCGGCCGCCTTCGCCGACGACCGCGGCCGCGCGGTGCGCCGCATGGCCGAGGCGCTGGACGCCGACCCGGAGTGGGACGGCGACGCCGAGCACGAGGCCCCGCGCCGGGTCGCGGTGATGCTCGCCAACCACGTGCTCGACGCCATGGGGGACGACCCGTTCACCGCCCAGGCCGCCGTGCTTCAGAAGGCCATGTCGTACGACGACTCGACCGACATCCGCCGCCTGATGGTCAGCGTCTGGCGCGGCGAGGCCATCGGCCACTACGAGGCCCGCCGCTACCAGGAGGCGCTCCGGCTGCTGGAGGAGGCGCTCGGGCTGTCCCGCACCCCGGAGGACGACGACAAGCTGCACCGCGAACTCGGCATCGTCTACGGCTCCTACGCCGTCCAGCGGGCCAACGCCCGGCAGCTGCGGGAGGCCCGCGATCTGGCCCGCAAGGCCGTCGAGCACAACCCGGAGGACCTGGAGCTGCGCGCCATGCAGCGGAGGATCAACTCGCTCTACTGACGGCAACCGCACGGCAGTTGCCGTCGTCCTAGACCGTGCGCCCCCGGCGCCGGCCGCCGTCCCGGCCGTCGGGACCGGCCGGTCGGGGCCGGCCCGCCGAGAGCCGTCCGTCGAGAGCCCACCCGCCGAGAGCCGCCCGCCGAGAGCCGCCCGTCCTGAGTCGTGAATCGTGAGGAGAGGGACCGCCCGCCATGCCACTGCCTGAACCGTCGCCGTACGAGGTCCTGGGCATCCCGCTCACGGCCGGCGTGCGCGAGATCAACCTCGCCGTCGGACCGGC
Organism: Kitasatospora sp. NPDC038210; assembly: GCF_055600605.1. NCBI lineage: Bacteria > Bacillati > Actinomycetota > Actinomycetes > Kitasatosporales > Streptomycetaceae > Kitasatospora > Kitasatospora sp. NPDC038210. The sequence goes on from NZ_JBVJYK010000001.1 coordinate 9,330, forward strand.
GATGCGGGCGGGCCGGCACACCCGCCAGCAGATCCAGGAGGCCGCCGCGTTGCTGCGGAACCCGGACCGGCGGCTGGAGTCCGACCTCCAGCAGCCCCTCCCGCCGGAGCCCGTCGCCCGGGCCGCCGACCTGCTGGCCCCGGCTCTCGCCGAACCGCTGCTGGTGATCGAGCGCCCGCCGCTGCCGCCCGTCCCCGCCCTACTGACGCTGCACCGCGCCGAGCTGGCCGCCGACTTCGCCGAGCCCGCCCCGCCGGGCACCGACCCCGAACCGCCCGTCCCCGCCCGCTACGCGGCCGACCTGTCCGTGCTGCCGCAGATCGAGGTACCCGAATGACCGACGCACCGACCGCATCCCCGCTCGACGGCCACCGGCGGCTGGAGATCCCGCCGGGCGTCGAGGAGGTCGACCTGGAGCGGAAGTTCGTCCAACTGCTCTTCCGGTCCTCCCTCCTGGGGAGCAAGCTGACGGAGCAGCGGCAGACCGCCCGGGCCGAGCAGCGCGACCTGCTGGGCATCCTGGTCGAGGTGGACGACGCGCTCGCCGCCCTCGGCCTGGACCGCGAGCTGGTCGCACTGGGCCGCGGTGAGGGCATCGAGGCCACCCGGCGGCGGCTGCTCGGCCGGCTCGCCAAGGCCAAGGTCCGTCCGATGCGGCTGGAGGGCATGCCGGCGGACCCGGAGCTGACCGAGATCGTCGGCACCGAGGTCCGGCCCGGGGTGGTGCCGGAGACGGTGGTGCGGACGGTGGTCACCGGGTTCTTCTGGGAGGACGAGGTGCTGCGGCGGGCCCAAGTGGTGGTCGCCGCACCGGAGCCGGAACGGGTGCCCGACACGGAGGCCCAACAGCTCGACGGCGCCGGGGAGCCCGGGGCCGTGCCGGACGGACCCGCCGCCGAGGCACCCGAAGCATCCGAAGCACCCGAAGCCGCTCGGACGGCCGAGTCGGCCCGGACGGCCGAGGCCGCCGGAGCAGGCGATCCCGCCGCCGCGCAGCCCGTCCGCGCCCAGCCCAAGGCGGCCCCGCCCCGGGCCCGCCGCAAGGCGATGGCCGCGGGCAAGCGGGCCAAGCGCAAGAAGTAGCCAGGACCACGAGGGGCAAGAGGGGAACGACATGTACCGCACACTCGGCATCGACCTGGGCACCACCAACTCCGTGGTCGCCCACCTGCGCCGGGGCGAGCCGGAGATCATCTTCAACCGGCAGAACCAGGAGGCCACGCCCTCCGTCGTCGGCAGCGGCCGCAAGGGCGAGCTGCTGGTGGGCTCCACCGCGCGCAGCCGGATCGCCATCGACGGCGCCAACGTGATCCGCTCGGTCAAGCGCTTCATGGGCCGCAAGTTCAAGGACCCGCAGGTGCAGGCCGCCCTCAAGGAGGTCGACTACAAGGTCACCGCGGGCACCGACGGTGACGTCAACGTCTGGTTCAACGGCCGCTCGTACACTCCGATCGAGATCTCCGCGATCGTTCTGCACCGGCTCAAGGAGGACGCCGAGCAGCGCTTCGGCGAGCCCTTCCACCGCGCCGTCATCACCGTCCCCGCCTACTTCGGCGAGCGGCAGGTCGCCGCCACCCAGGAGGCGGGCCGGATGGCCGGGCTGCACGTTTTGCGGATCATCAACGAGCCGACCGCCGCCGCGCTCGCGTACGGGATCACCTCCGAGGCGGGCGACGAGGGCAGGACCGTGCTGGTCTACGACCTCGGCGGCGGCACCTTCGACATCTCCATCCTGCTGCTGGTGCCCGGTTCGGTGTCGGTGCTCGGCATCGAGGGCGACAACCTGCTCGGCGGCGACGACTTCGACCGGGCGATCACCACCGCGCTGCTGGAGGACATCCGCGAGGAGTACGGCTCGGACTACCAGCCCGACCTGCGCGACCGTCCGAAGATCGCCTCCACCGCCGAGACGATCAAGATCGAGCTCTCCAACCAGGAGTCCTCCGAGGTCATCCTGCCCGGTCTCGGCGCCGGACAGCTGGTGCTGGAGACGGAGTTCGAGCGCGCCCGCTTCGAGGAGCTGATCGAGACCCAGATCGAGCGGACCATCGAGCTGACCCACAAGGCCATCATGCAGGCCAACCTGACCGTCGGGGACATCGACGAGGTGGTGCTGGTCGGCGGCTCGACCGCGATCCCGCTGGTCGCCCGGAGGCTCGGCGAGGTGTTCGGCCCCCGCCGGATCCGGCGCGGCGTCAACCCGATGCAGTGCGTGGCGCTCGGCGCGGCCGTGCAGTCCGCACTGGTCGGCGAGGTGGAGTGCCCGGAGTGCCGGGCCCCCGGGGACCTCTCCGCCTCCAACTGCGCCAACTGCGCGACCTCCCTGCTCGGCGGTGATCGGGTCTCCTGCCCGACCTGCCACATCCCGGTCGACTCCGCGGCCGCCGACTGCCCCAAGTGCGGCCGGGAAACGGGTGGTTCGGCCGGCGGTGCGACCGTCCCGAAGCAGGTCCAGGACACCACCGTGGTCCGCAACGACAACTGCCCGCGCTGCGGCACCCCGGCGGCCCCCGGCGTCACCGCCTGCGAGCTGTGCGGCGAGGCGCTCAACTCGGCCGCCCCCGGCGGGACCAAGGTGATCTCCACCGCCGCCGAGGACGTCGGCCTGCGCTGCGCCTCCTGCGGCGTGGTCAACCCGCCCGGCAGCGAGACCTGCACCGGCTGCGGCGAACTGATGCAGGTGACCAACCCCTTCGACATCACCCCGAAGAACCTCGGCATCGAGCTCAACGACGGCCGGCTCGCCGTCATCATCCCCAAGAACACCAGCTACCCGACGAGTTCGCCGGTCAGCCGGGAGTTCGTGGTCTCCGGCAGCGGCCGGCAGCGGCTGGAAGTGGCGGTCTACGAGGGCGAGCACGAGATCGCCCAGCAGAACGAGCTGATCGGCCACCTCACCCTGCGGCTGCCCGAGGGCCTGGGCGGACGCACCCCGGTGGAGGTCTCCTTCGGCCTCGACCGCGACCGCACCATCACCCTGTCGGTACGGATCCAGGGAGGCGCGGAGAAGACCGTCAAGCTGGAACGGGTCACCCTGGACCCGGAGCTGAAGGTGCAGGTCGAGGAGCAGCAGCGGCAGATCGAGACCTTCACCGACCGCTGGGGCGGGGAGCTGACCGAGGCCGAGATGCGCGAGGCGCAGCGGCTGATGGACTCCCTGGACGACCTGGCGGCCGGTCAGACCCGCGGCCAGTCGGTGGACGAGGCGCTGGAGCGGGCCCAGCGCCAGCTCAAGGCCCAGCGCTGGGTGCGCGGCTCGGAGGCGTACCTGAGCCTGTTCATCCACTACTGCGAGAAGCACCTCGACCCGAGCGACCTGGACCGGCTGCGGTCGGTCTCCGCCGAGCTGCGGCTGCGCCGCGAGGCGGCCGACTGGGAGGGCGCGATGCGCGCGGCCCAGCGGGCGGACGAGCTGTGCGACTCGCTCGGTCACACCATGCGGATGCTGACCATGTGCAACGTCTACGTGACCCAGAACATGGTCTCGCCCGCCCTGGGGCAGCTGATCATGGCGGAGCTGCGCGGCCTGGACGCCGCCGTGGAGGCGCCCAACATGGAGGAGGTCAACAAACACATGTCGAACCTGCTGGCGCTGTACGCGCAGGCGCAGCGGGAGCTCGGCAGCGAGCCGGCCGCGGAGTCGCTCGGCCCGGTGCGCCCGGAGGAGGCGGGGCCTCGATGAGTGCCGTGACCGACCCGGAGGTGCTCTGTCCGCTGTGCAAGGTCGCGGCGGATCCGCGGAGCCTGTGCTGCCCCTCCTGCCGTGAGGACCTGTCCGCCCTGTTCCGGCTGCGTTACGCCGGTCGGATCGATTACAACCGGGCGTTGGAGGCACTGGCGGCCGGCGACGAGGCGACGGCGCGGTTCCGGCTGCGGGGCGCCCTGGAGGCGGAGCCGGGCCTGCACCCGGCCCGGGAGCTGCTGGAATCACTGAGCGTGGCGGGGCCGGCGGGCCTCGTGCGGGTGGGGCGGGAGGGCGACACGCCCTCTGAGTGACCAATTCGGACCCTCCCGACCTGCCGTCGCGTTCCATCGGTGCGAGTGTGATCGTCACACGGATGTTCGCCACCCTCACAAGGAGTGACGCAATGCGTATTCGCACCACCCTCGCCGCCACGGCGCTCGCCGCCGTGGCCGTCCTGGCCGGTGCCGGCACCGCCGCCGCGGGCGAAGCCACCGCCAACGGTGTCGCCTTCGGCTCGCCCGGCGTGCTGTCGGGCAACCAGATCCAGATCCCGATCAACCTCGAAGCCAACGTCTGCGGCAACACGATCGGCATCATCTCGATCCTGAACCCGGCCATCGGCAACACCTGCATCAACGCGTGACCCGTGCGCTGGGGCCGTCCGTCGAACCCGACGGGCGGCCCCAGCGCCGCGTCCGGGGCCGGGCCGGTGGTGCCGCGCCCGGGCGTGCTCCGGTACCCCCGTTCGGGGGTGGCGGCAGGGCCCCGGGAACGGGACCATGGTCCCCGACCCGCCCCGTCGCACCCTGGAGCCCGCACGTGCCGACCACGCCGACCCCGCGCAGCTACTCCTCCGGTACCTCGGACGTCCCCCTGCTCGGCGACACCATCGGGGAGAACCTGGACCGCGCGGTGCGCGCCTTCCCCGACCGCGACGCCCTGGTCGACCGCCCCACCGCCCGCCGCTGGACGTACGCCGAACTCGCCGCCGACGTCGACGCCGTGGCCCTCGGCCTGCTGGAGCTCGGCATCGCCAAGGGCGACCGGGTCGGCATCTGGGCGCCCAACTGCGCCGAGTGGACGCTCACCCAGTACGCCACGGCCAAGCTCGGCGCCGTCCTGGTCACGGTCAACCCCGCCTACCGCGCGCACGAGCTGGAGTACGTGCTGAACCAGGCGGGCATCCGACTGCTGGTCGCCGCCGAGCGGTTCAAGTCCTCCGACTACTCCGCGATGATCGACGAAGTCCGGCCCCGCTGCCCCGAGTTGGAGCGGGTGCTGCTGATCGGCGGCGCGACCTGGGACGACCTGCTCGCCGCCGGCCGGCGGGCCGGCCCGCGACTGGTCGCGGAATTCGCCGCCCGCCAGGGCGAGTTGGCTCCCGACGACCCGATCAACATCCAGTACACCTCGGGGACCACCGGCTTCCCCAAGGGCGCGACCCTCTCGCACCACAACATCCTCAACAACGGGTACTTCGTCGGCGAGCTGCTCGACTACACCGAGCAGGACCGGATCTGCATCCCGGTCCCCTTCTACCACTGCTTCGGCATGGTGATGGGAAACCTGGCGGCCACGTCGCACGGCGCCTGCACGGTGATCCCGGCGCCGGCCTTCGAGCCCGGTGCCACCCTGGCCGCCGTCGCCGCCGAGCGCTGCACCTCGCTGTACGGCGTGCCGACCATGTTCATCGCCGAGCTCGCCGACCCGGACTTCGAGCGCCACGACCTCGGCAGCCTGCGCACCGGCATCATGGCCGGTTCGCCCTGCCCGAGCGAGGTGATGAAGGAGGTCATCGGGCGGATGGGCATGGCCGAGGTCTCCATCTGCTACGGCATGACCGAGACCTCGCCGGTCTCCACCCAGACCCGCGTCGACGATCCGGTCGAGCGCCGGGTCTCCACCGTCGGCCGGGTCGGCCCGCACCTGGAGGTCAAGGTCATCGACCCGGCCACCGGCCGTACCGTCCCGCGCGGCGAGCCCGGCGAGCTGTGCACCCGCGGCTACTCCGTCATGCTCGGCTACTGGGGCGAGCCCGAGCGCACCGCCGAGGCCGTCGACGCCGCGCGCTGGATGCACACCGGGGACCTCGCGGTGATGGACGAGGACGGGTACCTCGCCATCACCGGGCGGATCAAGGACATGGTGATCCGCGGCGGCGAGAACCTCTACCCGCGCGAGATCGAGGAGTTCCTCCACGCCCACCCGGACGTCCTGGACGTCCAGGTCATCGGCGTCCCCGACCCGAAGTACGGCGAGGAGCTGATGGCCTGGGTCCGGATGCGCGAGGGTGCCGAACCGCTCACCGCGGAGGCCGTCCGGGAGTACTGCGCCGGCCGGCTCGCGCACTTCAAGATCCCGCGCTACGTGCACGTGGTCGAGGAGTTCCCGATGACGGTCACCGGGAAGATCCGGAAGGTCGAGATGCGGGAGGAGTCGCAGCGGATCCTGGGGCTGTAGGGCTGCCGACGGCTTCCGCCCGCACCGGCGGCGCGTGTCGCCGGTCCGCGCTCGCCCGGGCGGGTGGAAGAGCGGGCGATCGGGAATGCGATGCCGTTGGTGTGCGCACAGTCCCGGCATGACTGCTCCCACCCCGGTCCGCTCGCTGCTGACGGACGCCGCCCTCGCCGTGCTCCTCGCCCTGGCCCTCGCGTCCCCGGCGGCGCCCGCCCTCGGCGACCCGGTCGGGCCCGCGGCCGCCTGCGCGCCGCACCCCGTCGACCGATCCGGTGACACCGCCGGCCCCCGCGGCCGCTGACCGGGCCGGTCCGGGGGGCGAACCCGGCCGCCGGGCGGGAGAGTGTGATCATGCCACTCGACGTCACCGTGGAACGCCTGATCCCCCGTCCGCCCGCCGAGGTCGCCGGCTACGCCATGGACTGGCGCCGCGACCACGAGTGGACCCGGGGAATCCGCAGCGCCGCCCTCACCCGGGAGGCCGACACCGGGGGCTTCGGCGTGGGCGCCGAGGTCACCCGGACCGCCCACTTCCTCGGGCGGCGCTTCGAGTACGTGCTGCGGGTGGCCGGCTACGCCCCGCCGCAGGTGCTCGACATGGTGTCGGTGGCCGGGCCGATGCCGATGCACGTCACCTACACCTTCGAGCCCACCCAGGGCGGCACCTTCGCCCGCATCCGCGTCCGCGGCGGATCCACGGGTGTCCACCGCCTCACCGCGCCCTTGATGTCCCGCCAGGTCCGCTCCTCCCTCGCCAGGGACCTGCGCACCCTCGAAGCCCGCCTCACCGGCTGACCGCTCCGCACCGACCTCCGTCCGGAGCCCGTCCCGCACAGCCCCGTCCCGCGCGACCACGTCCCGGGTGGCCGCTGCCGGCCCCTCGGCGTTCGCTTCGCTCCGGTATCGTGCGCCGTCGTTCGGGCCCGACGGGAAGAGGTGCAGGTCAATGAGTGGGTCGGCGTCGGCTGTCGGGCCGGGGGAGTTGCGGCGACACCTGGGCGTGTTCGACGCCGTGGTGATCGGGCTGGGGTCGATGATCGGCGCGGGCGTCTTCGCCGCGCTGGCGCCCGCCGCGGCCGCCGCCGGCTCCGGGCTGCTGATCGGACTGGCGCTGGCCGGGGTGGTGGCGTACTGCAACGCGACCTCCTCCGCCCGGCTCGCCGCCCGCTACCCGCAGTCCGGCGGCACCTACGTCTACGGCCGGGAGCGGCTCGGCGAGTTCTGGGGATACCTCGCCGGGTGGGGCTTCGTCATCGGCAAGACCGCCTCCTGCGCGGCGATGGCGCTCACCGTGGGCTCGTACGTCTGGCCCGCCCAGGCCCACGCCGTCGCGGTCGCCGCGGTCGTGGCGCTGACCGCGGTCGACTACGTCGGCGTGCAGAAGGCCGCCTGGCTGACGCGGGCGATCGTCGCCGTCGTGCTGGGCGTGCTCGCCGCCGTGGTGGTGGCCTGCCTGAGCGGCGGCCAGGCGGACGCCGGCCGTTGGGCGGTCGGCGCGGACGCCGGGTTCCACGGGGTGCTGCAAGCCGCCGGCCTGCTGTTCTTCGCCTTCGCCGGGTACGCCCGGATCGCCACCCTCGGCGAGGAAGTGCGCGACCCGCAGCGCACGATCCCGCGCGCGATCCCGCTCGCGCTGGGCATCACCCTGGTGGTGTACACCGCCGTCGCGCTCGCCGTCCTGGCCGTCCTCGGCCCCGAACGCCTCGCCCACGCCGCGGCGCCGCTGGCGGACGCGGTCCGGGCCGCCGGGGCGCCCGGGCTGGCCCCGCTGGTGCGCGCCGGGGCGGCGGTGGCGGCCCTCGGCTCGCTGCTCGCGCTGATCCTCGGCGTCTCGCGCACCACGCTCGCGATGGCGCGCGACCGCCACCTGCCGCACGCCCTGGCCGCCGTCCACCCGCGCTTCGGCGTGCCGCACCGCGCCGCGCTGGCCGTCGGCGCGGTGGTGGCCGTCGTCGCGGCCGTCGGCGACGTGCGCGGCGCGATCGGCTTCTCCTCCTTCGGCGTGCTCGCCTACTACGCCGTCGCCAACGCCTCCGCCTGGACCCTCACCCCGGGCGAGGGCCGCCCGCGGAGGATCGTCCCCGTCGTCGGTACGGCCGGCTGCCTCGCGCTGGCCTTCGCCCTCCCGGCGGCCTCCGTCCTGTCGGGCGCGGTGGTGCTCGGGCTCGGCGCCGCCGCGTACGGCGTGCGCAAGGCGGTGGCCCGCCGCTGACGCCGCGGTCAGTCGGCGAGCCGGTGCGGGCAGCCCGTCCGCACGGTCCCCGGCCACCTCGGCACCGCCCCGGGCCGGTACCCGGCCCGCAGGAACGCCGACGGCCGGCGAGGCGCAGTGCCTCGCCGGCCGTCGGCGTACGCGGGTGTTACCAGGCGCCCCACTCCTGGTCGGTCGGGACGATCTCGCGGCCGAGCGGCGTCAGCGAGACCGGGATCATCTTCAGGTTGGCCCAGCCGAAGGGGATCCCGATGATCGACAGGAACAGTGGAATGCTGGTGATCAGGTGCGCCAGCGCCAGCCACCACCCGGCGAAGACCAGCCAGATCACGTTGCCGACGCACGACGCCGCACCGGCGTCCGGCCGCTCCACAGCCGTCCGCCCGAACGGCCACAGGATGAAGCCGGCGATCCGAAATGATGCAATGCCAAATGGAATGGTAATTACGAGTACACAGCAAATAATTCCGGCGACTACGTAGGCAAGTGCCATCCAAATGCCGCAGAAAATCAGCCAGATGATATTGAGGATGAACTTCACTGCACTCATGCTTGATACCTTCTCACGGCTGATGGCGTTCCACTACGTCCGTGCCATGCCCGCTGGCGAGCGTGTCTACGCCCCTGTCGGTGCTCGTCAGGGGGGCGGTTCGGGCTTGCAGCCGCATGCATGAATTCTTGCGGCTGGAGCACCCGCCGAGGATGGCCCCGGTGCGGTGGGCGCTGAAGACGCCCGCCACGGCACCTCGAACACCGGCAGTGCATACTGCTCGGCGAGTCTCGGGGGTGGTGGCCGGGCGGGATAGAGGCCGCCCGGCACGGGTCGCACGACGGTTGGGCGCAGGCCGGGGAGAGATATCCGACGCGTACGGCCTCGACCGGTGTCCGGGCGCTCGCGGCCCGTGCGGCGAAGCGGGCGGGCGTGACGCAGCACTCGTCGCCCTTGGTGCGGTCGCGTGCGGTCGTGCGGCGGAAGTCCCACTGGCTCGGGGGTGCCGCCGCCCTGAGGCCGGACACCTCCGAATGCCCACCCGGTGCCCCGCCCGTCGCCATGGGGGCGGGAGAACGACCTCGGAGGCGGGCGGTGGGAGCCGCCCGAACACGGCGGACGCGGTCCAGGCGGTGCACCCGACATCGGGGGTCCGGTCCGTCAGGACACCACAGGCCGCGACCCGGTCGGCGCGGAGGCGGAAAAAATATGTCCAGCCGACGTTGAACCGTTCCCCTTCGGGACTCGTGTGGAAGGTGTCCGGGCGATCACCGCCCGGATCGTCAACCAGTCACTCTCCAGGGGGAGTTCGCCATGCCGAAGTTCGCCACGCCCACGTTCGCCGTGCCCGGGTTCGCCGCGCGCCGGATGCTCGCCGCCACCGGCGTCGCCGTGCTCGCGCTCACCGCCAGCGCCTGCGGGCCGGACACGGCCGACGGCTCCGGGGGGAGCGCGGCCACGTCTGCCGCCGCCCCTCCGGCCGCGGCCGCCACGTCGTCGGCCCCGGCCACCGGCGCCGGCGGGGTCCGGCTCGTGGCCGTGAAGTCGGCCACGCTCGGGCCGGTCGTCACCGACTCCGCCGGCCGGACCCTGTACCGCTTCGACAAGGACACCGCCAAGCCGTCCGCGAGCACCTGCGTCGACGCCTGCGCCGCGAAGTGGCCGCCGGTCACCGCCCAGGACGCGGTCCAGGTCACCGGAGTGGACTCCGCCCTGGTCGGCAGTGTGGCTCGGCCGGACGGCACGAAGCAGGTGACCCTCAACGGCTGGCCGCTCTACCGCTTCGCCGGGGACACCGCGGCGGGGCAGACCAACGGGCAGGGCGTCGGCGGCACGTGGTTCGCGAGCACGCCCGAGGGGAAGAAGGCGCCGGGCACGACCGGGCAGGCCGCGTCGCCGACCGCCGCGCAGAGCGGCGGCTACTCCGGCGGTTACTGACGGGCCGCGCACGGCGGCGGGGCCGCGGGCGCCGCCTTGCCCGTGCGGGGACCCGTCGCCCAGACTGTCGCGGTGCGCCGGAACCGCAACCACCACTGGCCGGGGGGTGCCGCCCTCCCGGTCGGCGTCCTGCTCTGCCTCGTCCTCGGGCTGTCGCTGTTGGCGCTCCGGTTCCGGCCCGGCGGGCCGGAACCGGCGTCCGCGTTCGTCGACATCACCGCGGTGGCGGCCACCGCGCCCGCGCCGCCGGCCGGCGGCCCGGACGCCTCCGGCGGCTCGTACGCGCAGGACTGCGGACGCAACCAGGAGGGCCACCGCAACGCCGACAACGTGGTGGTCTCCCCCGGGACGGTGGGCGGCGCCCACCACGTGCACGACTACGTCGGCAACCTCTCCACGGACGCGGACTCCACCGACGACAGCCTCGCCGCGGCCCCGAGCACCTGCACCGACGGCGACCGCTCGACGTACTACTGGCCGGTGCTGCGCCGCACCGACCGCGTCGCCCCGGCATCGAGCACCGGCGTTGCGGCCTCCGACGACCCGCACGACGTCCCCGGCGAGATCCTCGCTCCCGAGCGGGTCTCCATCGAGTACCTCGGCAATCCGTGGTCGAAGGTCGTGCCGATGCCGCGCTTCCTCCGGCTCCTGGAAGGCGACCCGACCGCCGCTACCGACGGCGGAGCCGAGGCCGGCGCCCGCTGGGGCTGTACGGGATTCGCCGACCGCACGACCACCGACCGCTACCCGCTCTGCCCCGCCGGCAGCATGCTCATCCGGACCCTGGACTTCCCCAGCTGCTGGGACGGCCGTGGCACCGACAGCCCGGGCCACCGCGCCCACGTGCGGTTCCCGTCCGCCGGCGGCCTCTGCCCGCACGGCACCTTCGCGATCCCGCACCTGCGGGTGACCGTCGGCTACCGCCCGCCCCCACCCCGGGCCTTCGCCCTGGACGCCTTCCCCGAGCAGCAGCACAGCCCGCTCACCGACCACGCCGTGTACATCGGCCTGATGACCGACCGGCAGATGGCCACCCTGGTGGCCTGCCTGAACGAGAATCGCAACTGTCGGGAATCCGGTTGAACCGGACGGCCGCCGCGTACGTGCTGGACGTGGCACCCGACGACGGAGGAATGGCGGATGGCGAGGACACGACCGGGCGGGCGGCAGGACGCCGCCGACGAGGCACTGATCCGAACGCTCTACGAGCAGCACGGCGGCGCACTGCTCGCCTACGCCGTCCGGCTCACCGGTGACCGCGCGGCGGCCGAGGACGCCGTGCAGGAGACGCTGATCCGGGCCTGGCGCAACCCCGAGGCACTGACCGAGGCCCGGGGATCGGTGCGCGGCTGGCTGCTGACCGTGGAGCGCAACCTGATCACCGACCGGTTCCGGGCCCGGGCCGTACGACCGGCCGAGGTGGCGGAGGTCTCCGAGGCGACGGCCACCGTGCCGGTCGAACGCGACCACGCCGAGGGCGTGGTGGAGACGCTGGTGATGTCGCAGGCGCTGGAACGCCTCTCGCCCGAACACCGCGACGTGCTGCGCTCGATCTACTTCCAGCGGCTGTCGGTCACCGAGGCCGCGGAGCAGCTGGGCATACCCGCCGGGACGGTCAAGTCCCGCGCGCACTACGCGCTCCGGGCGCTCCGGCGCTCGTACACCGACAGGACGGGGACGTGGCAGGGGGTGTCGGTGTGACCAGGGACGACGCGGGTACGGGCGGCATGGGCACGGAAGACGTGAACGCGAACGGTGCGGGGACGGACGGCACGGGCGCGGCGGGCGGGGGCCCGGTGCCGCACGAGCGGATCGCCGAGCTCGTCGGCGCCCACGTGCTGGGCGTGCTCGATCCGGAGGAATCGGCGGCGGTCGAACGGCACCTGGCCGACTGCCCCGCTTGCCGACAGGAGGTGGCCGAGTTGCGGGAGCTGGAGACCGTCCTGGGCGAGGTGCCGCCCGAGCTGCTGGTGGACGGCCCGCCCGCGGGCGGTGACCTGCTGCTGCAGCGCACCCTGCGGCAGGCACGGGCGGAACGCGGCGCGTCGCTGGCCCGGCGCCGGACCCGGATCGGCGCGGTCGCGGCCGTCGCGGCGGTGGCGGCGCTGGTCCTCGGGATCGCCGTGGGCCGCGGCACGGTCACCGCACCGCCGGTGGCCGCCGGCCCGGCCCCGACTGCAGCGCCGACCGCGACCGTCACCCCGCCGCCGGCCGGGACCAGGACCGGCTCCGTGACGGATCCGGCCACCGGTGCCCGAATGACGCTGACGATGACTCCGGCGATGGGCTGGGTGCGGGTGAACGCGGCGGTCACCGGAATCCCGGCCGGCCAGCGCTGCCACCTGGTGGTCAACGCCAGGGGTGGGGCGACTGCGGACGCCGGCAGCTGGCTGGTCTCCGCTGTCGGCGCCAAGTCCGGTACCACATTGGACGGGTCGGCGATCGTCCCGCCGGATGACGTGGTCTCGGTGTCGGTCGTCAACGAGTCCGGACAGACCTTCGTGACGGTCCCGGTGTAGGGCTCCGCCGCCCGCCGGACCCGTGGTCCGGCGGGCGGGGCAGGCCCCGCTGGTTCCCCCGCCGCCCCGGTGTCCCGGTCGGCACCGGAAGGGCGCGGCCGGGCCCGGCTACTCCGGGAGCAGTTCGGCGCGGCGGCCCCGGGGGCGCGTTCGGGGAACGGTTCCGGAATCGGGGCCGGTGAGCGGGGCGGGTCAGGCCGGGCGGGGGAGGTAGGCGAGGCCGTGGGCGCCGGGCTCGGCCCGCTTGGGGAGGGTGAGGCGGGAGACCGGCGTGAGGGTGTCGAGGTCGATGACGTCGACGGTGGAGGAGACGACGGAGGAGACGTAGGCGAGTCGGCCGTCCGGGGAGGAGGTGATGGTCAGGGGGAAGAGGCCGATCTCGACGGAGCCGAGGAGCCGGTGGTCGTCGGTGGAGAAGACGCTGAGGCGGCCGGGGAGCTGGCGGCCCAGCCGGGAGTCCGGGTCGGGCGCCGAACGGACCTCGCCGGCCAGGAGCTTGCCGGTGGAGGTGAGGTGGACGGGGAGCGCGGCGGAACCGGTCGGGAGGGTGTCGACGACCGAGGCCGTGCGGGCGTCGATGACGCGGATGCCGGGGGTCGCGTCGGGCCGGCCGGCGAAGCCGAGGTAGGGCCCGGCGACGTACGCCCGGGTGCCGTCGGGGGAGACGGCGAGGCCCTCGCTGCCGGGGACCTCGACCTTGGCGGTCAGGACGCCCTTGTCGAGGTCCACGATCGAGACGAACGGGGCCTCCTTGTTGGTGGCGAAGCCGGTGCGACCGTCCGGGGAGACGGCGAACCAGTGCGGGCCGGGGGCGTCGGTGTCGATCCGGCCGATCGGGCGGCGGGTGTCGGTGTCGACGACCACGACGCCGCCGGGGCGGTCCGGGCCGCCCTCCACGCTGACGTAGAGGCGACCGCGGGCGGTGTCCAAAGCCAGGCCGTGCGGGCCGTGTTCGGGGGCGAGGTCGATCACCTCGACGATCCGGCGGGTGTCGGCGTCGATCACGGTCAGCTCGGTGCGGCGGCCGCCGTTGGCGTGGTAGTAGCCGGAGTGGTAGGCGCTGGTGCACCAGAGCAGGCGCTGGGTCGGGTCGAAGCACAACTCGTGCGGCTCGGCGAGGACTTCGACGGTGTCGAGGAGCCGGTCGGTGGCGGCGTCGAAGAAGGAGACGGTCGGGCCGCTCTGGCTGACGGCGGCGAGGACGTCTCCGGCGAGGTGGGAACGGGACATGGTGGACACAGGTGCTCCTTGAAGCGGGTCTTCCCGGTGGACGTCTCCTACTCTCCGGCGCCCGGGGCGGCCGAACAATGCAAGGATGGGCACGGGATAGTTGACCGGAACGCAAAGATGCAGCTCAGGAGCCATGGATGGACCTCAACTTGCTGCGGGCCCTGGACGCCCTGCTGCAGGAGAACAGTGTGACCAAGGCCGCCGAGCGGCTCGGCACCTCGCCGGCGGCGGTGAGCCGCACGCTGGCCCGGCTGCGCCGGGCGGTCGGCGACCCGCTGCTGGTGCGGGCCGGACAGGGGATGGTGCCGACCCCGCGGGCGCTCGAACTCCGGGAGGAGGTGGGCGCGTTGCTGCGCGACTGCGACAACGTGCTGCGCCCCGGGGCGGGGTTCGAGCCGGTGCACCTGGAGCGGACCTTCACCGTGCAGACCAGTGACGTCGTCCTGGTCCGGGTGGCCGGGCCGCTGACCGAGCGGATCCGCGCGGAGGCGCCCGAGGTCGACGTGGTGTTCCTGCCGGAGGCGCTGGAGGGCGGGCCGGCGCTGCGGCAGGGGCTCGTGGACGTCGAGGTGGGCGTGCTGGGGCACCTGGACCCGGAGATCCGCACCCGGCCACTGGTCCGGGCGCCCCTGGTGGGCGTGGCCCGTGGCGGGCATCCGCTGTTCGACGGGCGGATCACCGCACGGCGCTTCGCCGCGGCCGACCACATCGGCGTCTCGCGGCGCGGCAGGCGGCTCGGGCCGATCGACGCCGCGCTGGCCGAGCGCGGGCTGCGGCGCCGGGTGGCGGTGGTGGTGCCGAGCCACACCAGCGCGATGCTGCTGGCCCGGGACAGCGACCTGGTCGCGCTCGGGGTGGCGGACTGGCTGCCGGAGACGGTCGCGGCGCTGGGCCTGCGCACCTTCCCGGTCCCGCTCGAACTCGACCCGCTGGAGCTGGGGATGGCCTGGCACCCGCGCAACTCGGCTGACCCGGGCCACCGTTGGTTCCGCGAGCACCTGGCGGCGGCCGTCCGGCGGGCGGGGCAGGAGTGAGCCGGGCGCGGTACGGATCCCACTGTCCGTACCGCGCCCGGTGATCGGTGGCCCCGGCGGCCGGCGTTCCGCGGCCGCCGGGCGTTCGGCGGCTACCGGCGGAGCGGTCCCTCGCAGGTGTAGTCGGCGGTACCGGCCTTGCCGCCGGTCCAGACGTCGACCTTGCCGAAGCTGCAGTTCATGTCGTTGAGGTTGTTCGCCCCCTCGACGTCCTCGGTGCGGGTGAGGATGAAGTAGTCCACGGTGTCGGACATGTCCTTGAAGACCTTGTCCGGGTTGGTGGAGTCGGAGAGGTTGGCGGTGATGCGCCCGGTGCAGACGAAGCGCATCGGCTTGTTGGCCCAGTCGCCGTTGTCCTTGCAGTCGGGCGTGGCGCCGGTGGCGGCGGCGAACTCCTCCTGGACGTCGCCGGCCCACGCGAGGTCGAGGGAGCCGTTCGGGACGAAGGAGGTCGACGGGACGTACAGGTTGTCGACGTTCCTGATCTGGGCGTCGAGGAAGGCGGAGTACTCCTTCTGCAGGCCGGCGTCGGCGCCGACCCGGTCGCGCCAGGCGTCGAAGCCGGCCGGGTCGTCGGCGCGCTGGTAGCCGTACATCTCGCGGAGCAGCGCGGGGTGCTGCTGCCAGAGGAACTCGAAGAAGGTGCCGGCGTAGTTGTAGAAGTGGAACGCGGGGGTGTCGGTGTACCGGGCGTGCAGGAGCTGGGCGACGGTCATCCGGGGGATGCCGGCGGCCTCGTCCGCGGCCAGCTTGCGGACCAGCGACTTGCGCACCAGGATGCCGTGGTCGCGGGTGGAGCCGTCGAAGAACTCGGCGGTGCCCTCGTCCATCGCGGTGGTCTTGTCGTCGGCGTACCAGCGCGGGTCGCCGAAGTAACCCGGCACCGCCCAGCGGCCGTTGAGGTAGTGCACGTACTCGTGGCGGAACAGCTCTTCGAGGGTGAGCTGGGAGTCCTGCGGGACGCGCCGCTGGTAGGTGTAGAAGGTGGCGCCGCGCTCGATGTACATGCCGCCGTTGCTGGTGCTGTAGCCGGTGAGGATCGGCTGGTAGACCTCGTAGTCGGCGCGCGAGGCGTACAGGTGGATGTGCAGGGTGGGGTTGACGTCCCCGGCGAGCGGCTGGTCGGTGCCGAGCACCCGGAAGTACTGGGACTTGACCTGCTTGCTCGCGTAGTACATCTGGTCGACGGTGGCCTTGTCGAGGGCGGTGTGGACCTCGATGGCGCCGTTGTCGTAGGTGTACGTGTTCGGGAAGAGCTTCGCCTCCAGGTCGGATATGCAGACGCCGTACTGGTGGCAGACGCCGTAGGTGGCGGCCCAGCCTATGGCCTTGGCCCACGGGTCGGACCACTCGCCGAAGGCGGTCCGGGTGGCGTCGATCAGCCGGCCGAGGTCGGCGACGGTGGCGTCGTGCAGGGCCGGCACCTGCCCGAACCGGCCGTACTCGGCGACGGCGTCGCGGGCGGCCCAGGCGTTCTTGGTGCCCTTGAGGTGGCCCCAGGAGGCGTAGGCGCGGAACGCGGCGCGGTAGTCGGCGTCGCCGGCGACGGCGGTGAGGAAGGCCGGGTCCTGGTTGTAGATGCCCAGGTAGTTGAGGTTGAGCGCCTGGAGGACGGCCTTGCCCCACGCGGCGCTGTCGGCCACCGTGGTGCCGGGGGCGAGCACGCCGAGGATGCGTCGGGCGAGGCCGAGGTTGTTCTGGCGCAGGCCGTCGGCGCCGGCGGTGATGGCGGTCTCGCGCAGGATGTTCGCGGCGAGGTCGGTGCGGTCGAAGGCGTGCGCGCTGCCCGCGTACGCCGTGATCGCGCCCTGGATCGAGCCGAGCGTCGCGGGGTCGGAGACGTTCAGCTCGTGGTGGGTGAAGGCGTGGTAGACGGTCGCGTGCAGGTACGTCCACAGCTCGTAGACGTGCGAGGAGCCGGTGCCGTCGTCGGTGGCGGACAGCTGGGTGAGCCGGTCGGCGACCGCCCGGACGTGGGCGTTGTCCATGGTGGTGGTGAAACGGGCGTCCCAGGTCCAGAGGATCGAGTTCAGACAGCCGTCCGCGGTGACCGCCGGGTCGGTGAGGAAGGCGACGAGCTGGTCGGCGCCGAGGCGGGTGAGCCCGTCGACGGTGCAGGGCACACCGGCGCCGCTGGTGGGCGGGGTGGTGGCGGCGGTGCCGGCGACCTGGTCGGCGGTCGGCGCGGGCGCGCCGACGTGGTCGGGCAGCAGTCCGGGGATGAGCGTGCTGCCGAGCGAGCCGCCGCCGGGGGCCGGGGCCGGGGCGCCGGGCTTGGCGGTGTCGGCGCCGAGGTGGTCGACGTCGTCGTAGGCGGTGCGCTGGTCGGGGGCGGCCGGGGCGGGCGTGGAGCTCGTCGGTGCGGTCGGCGCCGAGGCCGGGGCCGAGGTCGCGGGGGTGGGGGTGAGGGCCTGGGCGGTCTGCAGCGTGGGCAGCGTGAGGGTGACGGCCATCGCGGAGGCGAGCAGGACGCGCCGGGCTACGCGGGAAGTTGACACCGGATCTCCTGGAGGGGGAATTGGCAGGGCGGTGCGAGGCGGCAGTGCCGTGGGTTCCGGCCCGGGACTGCCGGGGCGAGGGCGGGCGTTGCGGGGTCGGGGCGCCCTCGGTTGAGCGAGGCGTAACATAGCAATGTGAAATTGCACCTGCCAAGAGGGTGAACGGAGTTGACCCCCACTCCGTCCGCTTCTGCAGTTCGCGATACCCTACGGGGGTACGTGCTGGCGGACCGGACCCGATGGGGGAGGCGGAGGGTGGCGCAGCTGCGGCCGTTCGGCCCCTCGATGCCACGGGCGCTGCGCCTGCTGCTGCTCGCCGCGCTGCTGATCGGCGTCGTGACGATGCACACGCTCGGGCATCCGGCCGGTGGACACGGCGGGCACGGTGGGCGCGACGCCGGGGGCGACCGGGTGGCGGCGCGTCAGGCCTCGGGCCACCACGCGATGGCCGCCGAGCCCGTCCGGGCCCCGGCCGCGCGGGTCGTGACCGGCGGCCCCGGCCTCGACGCCGACGCCGGCTCCGGTTCTGTCGCCGCCGCCGCCTCTCGCGCCGCCTCTGCCTTCGCCGACCCCTCGGCTCCCGGCGGCATGGACCCGATGACGGTCTGCCTCGCCGTCCTCGCCGGCTGGGCCCTGGTGCTCCTGATCGCCGGTCCGCTGCTGCGTTCCGGCGGGGATGCGGCCGCCGAGGTGCGCGCGCGTCTGCTGCGGGCCGTCCGTGCGCAGCCCCCGCCCGGGGGTGGACGGATACTCCTCGCCCGGATCTCGGTGCTGCGTCAGTAGGCGCGCGCCCGCCCTTCCGTGCCCGCGCGCGCTGCGAAGCGCCCGCGTGCGGAACGGGCGACGCGACGTCCTGCACGCCCACACCACCACCGCACGAGGTGCACTCCGTCATGCGCACACCCACCCGCCGTACCGTCCTCGCCGCCGCGCTCGCCGCCGCCGGGACCGGCCTGCTCGCCGCCTGCTCGTCCGACTCGATGAAGGGCATGGACCACGCGTCCGTGAACCACGGCGGCACGGGAGGTGCGAGCGGCCCGGCCCCCTCCGCCTCCCCCGCCGGTTTCGTTGCACCGAACGGTCCCGAGGTCGCCGCCGCCGAGGCGAAGCGCAACCCCGGCCCGGAGCGCAAGGTCGCGCTCACCGCCACCGAGACCACCCTCGACCTCGGCGGCCGCACCGTCCGCAGCTGGGCGTACGGCGACCGCCTGCCCGGCCGGGAGGTCCGGGCCACCGTCGGCGACACGCTCGCCCTCACCCTCGCCAACCACCTGCCGCAGCCCACCTCGCTGCACTGGCACGGCCTCGCGCTGCGCAACGACATGGACGGCGTGCCGGGCCTGACCCAGTCCGCCGTCAGGGCCGGCGCCTCCTTCGACTACCGCTTCGCCCTCACCCACCCGGGCACGTACTGGTTCCACCCGCACTCCGGTGTCCAGCAGGACCGCGGCCTGTACGCACCGCTGATCGTCGAGGACCCGAAGGAGCCGCTGCGCTACGACAGGGAGTGGGTCGTCGTCCTGGACGACTGGGTGGACGGCGTCGACGGGAGCACCCCGGACGCCGTTCTCGCCGAACTCGCCAAGGGAATGGGCGGGACGGACCACTCCGGCGGCTCCGGCCACGACATGCCGGGAATGCCCGGAATGTCAGGGATGACCGGTACGGCGGGGCCGGGGGCGGACGGTGCGACGAGCGGACCCGCCCGGATGCTGATGGGTGCCCGCAGCCCCCTGCTCGGCGGCGACGCCGGCGACGTCGCCCACCCGTTCCACCTGGTCAACGGCCGTCTCGCGACCGCACCCGAGACCTTCACCGCCAAGCCCGGCGACCGGATCCGGATCCGGCTGATCAACGCAGCCGGCGACACCGCCTACCGGGTCGCCCTCGGCGGACACGAGCTGACCGTCACCCACACCGACGGCTTCCCGGTCGAACCGGCCGCCACCCGGGCGCTGCTGCTCGGGATGGGCGAGCGCTACGACGTCCTGGTCACCGCCGGGGACGGCGTCTTCCCGCTGACCGCGCTCGCCGAGGGCAAGGGAGCGACCGCGCTCGCCCTGCTGCGCACCGGCGGCGGCGCCGCGCCCGACGCCTCGGTGCGCCCGGCCGAGCTCGACGGCACGCTGGTGACCGCCGGTGGGCTGAAGGCCGACCCGAGTGTCCGACTGCCCGCCAAGTCCCCTGACCGCACGGTGCAGTTGGAGCTCACCGGCGGCATGGCGAAGGCCGACTGGGCGTTCAACGGCCGCAGGTACGACCCGGCGCAGCGCCACCCGGTGGCCGCCGGCGAGCGGGTGCGGCTGGAGTTCCGCAACAGCACCGCCATGTGGCACCCGGTCCACCTGCACGGACACAGCTTCGCGCTCCCCGGTGACGGCCCGCGCAAGGACACCGCGATCGTGCTGCCCGGCACGACCCTGGCCGTCGACTTCGACGCCGACAACCCGGGGCTGTGGATGGTGCACTGCCACAACGTGTACCACGCGGAGACGGGCATGATGACCGTCCTCGGTTACCAGGCGTAACCCCGGTCCACGTTCCGAGACGCCGGGGCGGGGAGCGCGCCCCCCGCCCCGGCGCCCGGCCCGTCGTACCGGGGCACCGGCGCCGACCTGCGCCTTCATGACGTTTTCTTAACGCGGGCCGATGACACCTCCTTGACGTCCGTCGCATAGCCTGGCGCACTGCCGTCGCCCGACGGCGCTTTCACGGGGTCTTCAAAGCAAGAGGTGCAAGGTGGTTTCGTCGGGTTCGACGGAGACGGCGGCGGCAGATCCGTCGTCGGCGCGAATACGGCTCCGCAGCTGGCTTCTGGCGGACGTGTCCGCTTCCAAGACGGCCTCGGACGCGGACACGCAGGGTGACGCGGCGGTGGGGGACTCCGCCGCGCACGGTGCGCACGTCGGCCAGCGCTGGTGGCGGGTGATGTGCCTGACCGGCCTGGACTACTTCTCGACGCTCGGCTACCAGCCGGGCATCGCCGCCCTGGCGGCGGGCGTGCTGTCGCCGATCGCGACGATCGTCCTGGTCCTCGTGACCCTGCTGGGCGCGCTGCCCGTCTATCACCGGGTGGCCAAGGAGAGCCCGCGCGGCGAGGGCTCGATCTCGATGCTGGAACGGCTGCTGTCGTTCTGGAAGGGCAAGCTCTTCGTCCTCGCGCTGCTCGGCTTCGCGGCGACGGACTTCATCATCACCATCACGCTGTCCGCCGCCGACGCGAGCGCGCACCTGGTGGAGAACCCGCACCTGACCAGCGTCCTGGGCGGCAAGCAGGTGCTGATCACGCTGCTCCTGGTCGCACTGCTCGGCGCGGTCTTCCTGAAGGGCTTCAGTGAGGCGATCGGCCTGGCGGTCGCACTGGTCGGGGTCTACCTGGCGCTCAACGTGGTCGTGGTCGTGGTCGGCCTCTGGAAGATCATCCAGGCCCCGCACGTGGTCTCCGACTGGACCGACGCGCTGACCACCCAGCACGGCAACCCGATCCTGATGATCGGCGTGGCGTTGGTGCTCTTCCCGAAGCTGGCGCTGGGCATGTCCGGCTTCGAGACCGGCGTCGCGGTGATGCCGCACATCCAGGGCGACCCGGGCGACACCGAGGCGAACCCGACGGGCCGGATCCGCGGCACCCGCAAGCTGCTCACCACGGCCGCTGTGATCATGAGCACCTTCCTGATCGCCACCAGCTTCATCACCACGCTGCTCATCCCGGCCGACCAGTTCAAGCCCGGCGGCGACGCCAACGGCCGCGCCCTCGCGTACCTGGCCCACCAGTACCTGGGCGGCACCTTCGGGAGCATCTACGACCTGTCGACCATCGCGATCCTCTGGTTCGCCGGTGCCTCGGCCATGGCGGGCATGCTCAACCTGCTGCCCCGCTACCTGCCGCGCTACGGCATGGCCCCGCACTGGGCACGCGCCGTGCGCCCGATGGTGATCGTCCTCACCCTGGTCGCCTTCCTGATCACCTGGATCTTCGACGCCAACGTGGACGCCCAGGGCGGTGCCTACGCGACCGGTGTGCTGGTACTGATGAGTTCGGCAGCGATCGCGGTGACCATCGCCGCGTACCGGAAGCGCCAGCGCGGCTGGACCATCGCCTTCGCTGTGATCGCGGCGGTCTTCCTGTACACCACCGTGCTGAACGTCATGGAGCGGCCGGACGGTCTGAAGATCGGCGCCTGCTTCATCGCCGGCATCATCCTGGTCTCGCTGGCCTCCCGGCTGCGCCGCGCCTTCGAGCTGCGGGTCACGAACGTGGCGATGGACGAGGTGGCGGAACGTTTCATCAGGGACTACGCGCACCGCCCGCTGCGGCTGATCGCCAACGAGCCGAGCCGCCGCGACAACGCCGAGTACCGCGACAAGATCCGCCAGATCCGCGCCGACAACGACATCCCCGGCGAGGACGACCTGGTCTTCGTCGAGGTCACCGTCCGCGACGCCTCCGACTTCGAGGCCGAGCTGACCGTCCGCGGCGAGGTCCTGCACGGGCGCTACCGGGTGCTCACCCTGGAGAGCTCCAGCATCCCCAACGCGATCGCCGCGCTGGCGCTCACCGTCCGGGACCGCACCGGGCAGCGGCCGCACCTCTACTTCGAGTGGACCGAGGGCAACCCCTTCGCCCAGTTCCTGCGGTTCTTCCTGTTCGGCCAGGGCGAGGTCGCGCCGGTCACCCGCGAGGTGCTGCGCGAGGCCGAGCCGGACCGCTCGCGCCGCCCGCGCGTCCACGTCGGCTGACCCCGTCGGCCGACCCCCGCGGGCGCCCCGGCGCCGGCCCCTGACCGCCGCCCCTGCTGCACGGCCCGTCCGCTCCCGGTGAGCGGGCGGGCCGTCGGCGTTCCCGGAGGCGTTCTGGTCGGCGGGTCCGGGGCGGCGGGTCCGTGACGCCACGAGCCTGTGACCCCGTGAGCACGTGGTGCCGCCCACGCCCGGGAGGGGAGGGCGTGGGCGGCGGATCGGGAGGGGACGGGGTCAGGAGGGGAGGTCCAGGACCATGCCGGGCTGGATGAGGTCCGGGTCGTCACCGACGGTGCTGCGGTTGAGGGCGTAGAGGGCGGGCCAGCCACCGGGGACGCGGAGGCGCTCGGCGAGGTCGGCGAGGGTGTCGTTCTCCCGGACGGTCCAGGTGCCGTCCCGCGAAGGCGCGGGCTCGGCGGCCGGGGTCGGGGTGTGGGTGTGGGCGGGGGCGTGGGCGGCCGGGGGCGGCGCGGCGTCGCCGCGGTCGTGGCGGTGGGCGGCGCGGGCGCCGCAGACGGGCCACGGCGAGAGGCCGCGGCGGCCGGCGAGGCGCTGGGCGACGGCGATCTGCTGCTCGCGGGTGGCGAGGTCGGGGCGCGGGGCGTAGGCGAGGCCGCCGTTCTCGCGCCAGGTGGGCTGGTCGAACTGGAGACCGCCGTAGTAACCGTTG
The DNA here is from genome assembly GCF_055600605.1 of Kitasatospora sp. NPDC038210. Taxonomy (NCBI): domain Bacteria; kingdom Bacillati; phylum Actinomycetota; class Actinomycetes; order Kitasatosporales; family Streptomycetaceae; genus Kitasatospora; species Kitasatospora sp. NPDC038210. The sequence goes on from NZ_JBVJYK010000001.1 coordinate 32,302, forward strand.
CCGGTGTTGACGCGCCAGTTGCCGCTGCTCTCGCAGGCCGCCACGCTGTCCCAGTCGTACCGGCCGCCGTCCGTCCGGCCGGGGTCGGAGCCGCCGTCGCGGCCCGGGGGTGCGGCGTCGGCCGCTGGGGCGCCGGCGAGGGCCACGGTCAGGGCGCAGAGCGCGGTCGGGACGAGGCGGCGGAGACGAGCGGTGGGAGGCATGGGCGGCTCTCAGATCCGGGGACAGGACACGCACCGCCCGGAGACGGCGCACTCCCACCGACGCAGACCGTCGGGCCGTTCCGCCGCCGACACGTCCGGCAGGTCACCCGCACGGCCGCCCGGGACCACCCCCGCGGCCCGCGGCCATCCGGCCGTACCCCCGGTTCACCCACCGCCCTAGAGTGACGGCGGACGTTCCTCTGAGAAGGGTACGAACGATGACGATCGATCAGGGCGCCGCACACGCCGAGTTGGGTGTGATCGGTGGCTCCGGGCTCTACGCGCTGCTGGACGACGTGACCGAGGTGCGGGTGGACACGCCGTACGGGGCGCCCAGCGACGCGCTGTTCGTGGGGGAGGTGGCCGGGCGTCGGGTCGCCTTCCTGCCCCGGCACGGGCGCGGCCACGGTCTGCCGCCGCACCGGATCAACTACCGGGCCAACCTGTGGGCGCTGCACTCCCTGGGGGTGCGGCAGGTGCTCGGGCCGTGCGCGGTGGGCGGGTTGCGGCCGGAGTACGGGCCGGGCACGCTGCTGGTGCCGGACCAGTTCGTGGACCGGACCTCGGGGCGGGTGCAGACCTTCTACGACGGCCTGCCGCTGCCGGACGGCTCGGTGCCCGAGGTGGTGCACGTGTCGATGGCCGACCCGTACTGCCCGGAGGGGCGGCGGGCGGCCCTGGACGCGGCGCGCGACGCGGCGTGGGAGCCGGTGGACGGCGGCACGCTGGTGGTGATCGAGGGCCCGCGCTTCTCCACCCGCGCCGAGTCCCGCTGGTTCACCGCCAACGGCTGGTCGGCGGTCGGCATGACGGGCCACCCGGAAGCGGTACTGGCGCGTGAACTCGGGCTCTGCTACACGTCGTTCGCGTTGGTCACCGATCTCGACGCGGGGGTGCAGAGCGGCGAGGGCGTCACCCACGCGGAGGTGCTGAAGGTCTTCGCGGGCAACGTCGACCGGCTGCGCACCGTCCTGTTCAGGGCGCTGGAGCTACTGCCCGCGGAACGGGACTGCGTCTGCTCGCACGCCCTGGACGGGGCCGCCACCGGCCTGCCGGGCGTGGCCGCCGGCTGAGCCGTCCGAGCCCCGTGGCACCTGGAGCCCGGAGAGCCCCGGAGACCGCGGAGGCGGGCCGCCGACACCGTCGACGGACCGCCTCCGCGGTCACGACCGGACGGGTCACACGTGGATCTCGGTGGTGCAGTCGGTCCACCACGGGCTGAGCGGGGGAGTCCAGCCGAGGTACTTGGTGCCGCAGATCTTGATGCTCCCGACCTGTACGTAGTACTTCGTCGCGTTGGCCTTGCCCCGGTCCGCCTTCACGTCCCCCAGGTCCTTGTCGAAGGCGGACTTGAGGTGGACGGTGCCCGTGTAGTACGTGCCGCTGCCGGTGTAGATCCAGACCCAGCCGTCGGAGCAGTTGTCCACCTGGACCTGGATGTTGTCGAGCTTGTAGTACTTCGTGCAGCCGGCCGTGGCGGAGGTGCTCGCGGCGGCCGGGGAGGCCGACACGGTGGTCAGTGCGGCGACTGCGAGGCCCAGGGCGCCGACGGTCCTCGCCAGCGTGCCCGACGTCTTCTTCATGGTGACAACCCCTGTGGTGTGGTTCCGGCATGTCTGCTCTCGGAGCACCCCCACTGTTCCGGTGAGGTCATACGTGTGCCATCAGTCAATTGACTGTCGGGGTGTGCACAGGTGTGGCGGTGCGGACGTCCACCTGAAAGACGGTCATCCGCCCCGCGTCGGCGGGCGACGGACGACCAGGGCGAGGACGAGGGGACCGACGCCCGGGCGACCGCGAGCCGGTAGCGGCTCCCCGCAAGGGGCCCGTCACGCCGCACGGCGCGACGGGCCCCTCACGCACCGGCGGCCCGGACGTAGACGTCGGCCGCGCCGGGGAGGTCGGCGGCCGGTCGCTCCACCACGAATATCTCCCGTCCGTCCTGCCCGTCGGGCAGCAATGGGCCAGAGGCGGGCTCGTCTCCCGGCAGTGACGCTCGCAGGTCCTCCGGCAGCGCTGCGGGGGCACCGGGCCGGGGCAGGTCGTACGTCCTGAGGAAGTCGTCGAGGTTGGCGTCGTCGCCGCCGCCGATCCGGTAGCGCAGGTAGGCGACCCGCGCCCCGTCGGCGGTCCGGGACAGCACGGCGTCCGCCGGGACGTAGTAGCGCCCCTTGCCGGGGTGCTGCTCGTGGGACAGGCCCGCCAGCCGCTCCGCGCGGTCGGTGTCTGTCGGCGGCGGATCGACGGCCCGGAGGTACGCGGCCACGCCCCACCAGCCGCACCCCACGGTGATCAGCCCACAGAGCACGAGGAAGGAAGCCAGCAACCGGCGCGTCCACGGACTGTCACCATTGATGAGGGACACCATGTCAGCCCTTCCTGGTCCGGGCCTTGCTGGTGCCTCCCATGTCGAACTCCTTGGCCAGACCTGTCCGGTGGAGACGCTGGAGGTCGTCGTCCGACACGTGACCCATGCCCGGCACATCGGTTCCCTTCCAGTGATCCCAGTTGTACCGGTCGCGAACGTGCGTCTGGTACGTGACGGTCACTGCCGGTGGAGCACCCGGTGATGTCGGTTTGACCTCGATCTTCGCTTCCGTGTTGTAGTGGAAGGAACCGACTGCGTAGAACCAGTCCTTGCTGCTCTCCGGTGTTGCGGACATGGGTTGCCAACCGGTCTGCTGGACCAGCGCGACCGGCTTTCCGGTGCGGCGGTACTCGGAAAGGGCCTCGGCCTCCCAGCCGGGGACATTGCCGTCCAGCGTGGTGTTCACGCTCTCCTGGAAGTCCGGGATGTCCCGCAGCATGTCATCGACGTTCAGGTCGAGCGGTTCGCCGGTGCCGGAGAGGAAGTGAGCCATGTTGGCGCTGGCATGGGTGCCCTCTGCAGCGAAGGGCATGCCGGCGACACCGGCCCCCAACGTGGCTGCCAGCCTGCGGTCTCGGTCGGTCGGGCTCTCGGTGTCGTAATCGCCTGCTCCCCGGTCGTACGCATCGGGAGGCAGCAGCACCCCGCCCTCACCACCGAAGACCTTCGGCAGGTCCCTCGCGGCGGCCAGGTCCTCGCTGACCACCCGTGTCGTCCATGCGTCCAAGTGGCGGTATTTCACTGATGCGTCAATGCGATCCAGCTCGTGCCCAGCGGTGTTGCTGACGTCGGCCGCATATTTCACAGCAGCTTCCAGCAGGTTGCGGATGTCTCCGGCGACCGTGGCCAGCTGACGGGATTCACCCCCGCTCTCCGGGTCGTTGGTGCTCAGCCAGGTGGGAAATTCGATGTCACCGTTGTCCCTGACAGTGAGGTCGTTCGCGCGAGCGAGATCGTCTGCTTCGTTCACCCAACGGCGAGCCAGGGTAAGGCCCGTAGCGGTGTTCACGAGGGTGAGCCTCGCGGCCTCCATCTCCTGCTCGGCGATTGACAGCTCGTCGAGCAGGGTGGAGAGTGCCCGGCGGCCCAGATCGGCGGCGTCGCCACTCCAGCCTTCCTGGAGTGTGGAGAGGACATCGACAGTGAGATAGCGGGCGGCGCTCATGGCGTTTCCGACCCTGTCCCACTCCTCCGCCGCCCGGTGGAAGGCCTCCGGGTCGCAGGACCGGATCTGGTGCAGGGTGACCGGCTCGGGGAACCGCCGGTCATGTTCGGGGTGGGCGCCGTTGCGGCGGCCGTCCGGGTCCTCTTCGTAGACGGAGGGCATCAGCTGGTGCCTTCCAGTAGGGCGGCGGCGTTGCGCAGTTGCTCCGCGACGGCGGCCTCCTGCCGGTAGTAGTTGGCAGCAGTGGTTCGAAGTCCTTCGGCAAGTTTGTGCATCGCATCGGCGATCTTCCCGGTCTCCGTCGACCAGTGGGTCGTGCAGGCGCCGAGGGACACGCCGACAGTCCAGTCCCCGTGGCGGGCCGCGGCGGCCGCCGACTCCCCGAAGCCCGTGTCCGCCTGGGAGATCTTGTTCGTCCCCTCGTCCAGTTTGGCTGCTGCTACGGGGAGCCGTTCCGGCTCCGAGACGTACCCGCCCACCCCGTGTCCTCCCCCAGCGCGAGTGCGGTTCGGTTCTGACGCTAACGAGCGAGCAGGGGCAGGCGCAGCCGAACGGACCGACTGGTCGGCAGAAGGGTCCTGTGGCCCGGCGGGCGATTCGTTCGCGGTGTGCCGCCGTCGGCCGGAGCAGGCGGTGGGTGGGTCAGTCGGTGGTGGGGAAGACGCGGTCGAGGTGGTAGCGGAGGGTGGCGGTGGCTTCCTCCGGGGTGCGTTGGCCGAGGAGGACGCTCAGGCCGAGGCCGGCGGAGGTGGCGAGGAGGACGGCGGCTTCCCGGTGGGGGTCGAGGGCGGGGCCGGTGTCGCCGGATCGCCGGGCGGTGGCGAGGTGGGCGGCGAGGAAGGCCTCCATCTCGTCGGGGGCGGCGAGGAAGGCCGGGGAGGCGAGGGCGCGGTCGGTGACGGAGAGGACGGCGTACTCGGTGTGGATGAGGTGGAAGGCGCGGCTCTCGTCGTCGGTGGGGACGGCTTCGAGCAGGACGGCCTCGATGATGCCGCGCGGGTCGGTGCCGGCGCCGGTCGCCCGTACGCGGCGCCGGACGCGTTCGCCCATGCGGCCGGTGAGGCGGGTCATGGCGTCGAGGAGCAGCTTCTCCTTGGTGTCGAAGTAGTACTGCACGAGCCGCACGGAGACGCCGGCCTCGGTGGCGACGGAGCGCATGGTGACGGAGTGGAGGCCGTCGCGCGCCGCCGACCGGAGCAGGGCGTCGACGATGTGGGCCCGCCGCTCCTCGTGGTCCACCAGCTTGGGCATCGGGTTCCCTTCGAATGTTTTTGTGGTACAACCATACCATCAAAACAGGGGAGGGCTCATGACCAGGACCAGCGTCGGACACTTCGTCAGTGAGGCGGCTCGGGCGAAGTTCCTTGAGGCGTACGACCGCGCGATGGACTTGTGGCCGAGCCCGCGGCAGGAGTTCGACGTCGAGACCGCGTACGGGCGCGTGCACGTCCACCGCCACGGCGCGGCGACCGGCGAGCCGATCGTGCTGCTGCACGGGCACGCCGGGCACCCGTCCAACTGGTACCCGCAGGTCGCGGCCCTCGGGGAGCACCACCCGGTCTACGCGGTCGACACCCTGGACGACCCCGGCCGCAGTGTGCAGCGCGCCGTCGCGGCGGGACCGCAGGAGAACGCCGCCTGGCTGGGGGAGGTGCTCGCCGGCCTGGGGCTGGAGCGGGTGCACCTGGTCGGGGTCTCGTACGGCGGCTGGCTGGCGCTCAACCAGGCCGTCCACGCGCCCGAGCGGCTCGCCTCGGTTGCGCCGCTGGACCCGGGCGGGATCGAGAAGGTCCCCGCGCGGTTCTACGTCAGCATGATCGCCGGGCTGTTCGGCATGCTGGCGCCGAGGCCGCTGCGTCCGGCGGTGGGGCGGCTGCTCGCCAATCCGGCGCTCGGTGCGCCGCGCGAGATGATCGCTCCGCTGATGCTCGGGATGCGCAGCTACAAGCCGGGCGGCCGTCCGGCGGCCCGACCGTTCACGGACGGGGAGCTGGCGTCGATCGACCTGCCCGTCCTGGTGCTGGTGGGCAGGCGCAGTGCCCTGCTGCGCCCGCGCCGGGTGGTGGAGCGGGTCACGCGCCTGATCCCGGGCGTGCGGGCGGAGATCCTGGACCGGGCCGGTCACGGCCTGAACCTGGAACGGCCGGAACTCGTCAACGAGCGGCTGCTGTCGTTCATCGGGGGAGCGTCAGGCGGCGGCCGGCAGGGTTGAGGCGGCGCGGGCCTCGTCGTAGCGGTGGAGCACCAGACGGGCGACGGCCGGGTGGGCCGCCAGCGGGGCGCCGGTCCAGGCGGCCGCGGTGCCGGCCGCGCGGCGGGCGAAGAAGCCGGGGGAGAGGAGGTAGGTGGCGAGGGCGACCCCGGGGTGGCCGGCGGACCGGAGGTCGGCGACTGCCCGGTGGGGGGTGGGGGCGGCGGCCGACAGGTGGGCGGGGGTGACCGGGCGGCCCAGGCGGGCGGCCAGCAGCCGGGCCATCCGCGCGGTGTCGGCGAGCGCGGTGGGGTCGGAGGAGCCGGCGCCGGCCAGCACCACCGGGGCGTCCGTCGGGGCGCCGGCCTCGGTGAGGCGGTCGGCGAGGGCCACGGCGAGCAGCGGGTGCGGGCCGAGGGCGGCGGCGAGGCGGGCGTGCGGGAGGCCGGCGTTCGCCAGGGCGGCGGGGATGTCGACGCGCACGTGGTAACCGGTGCCGAGGAGGAGCGGGACCAGGATCGGCTGCCGGTCGGCGAGCCGGCCGAGGGCCTGCGGGAGGGACGGCTCGGCGAGGTCCAGGAAGCAGCAGTGGACGGCCAGTTCGGGGCGGAGCGAGCGAACGAGTCGCAGCAGGGCGCGCGTCGAGGTGACCGCCGCCGGATCGCGGCTCCCGTGGGCGACGGCGAGCAGGGCCGGGGCCGGCGGGGCCATCAGCCCGCCGCCAGCCGGTAGCCGCGCTTGGGGACGGTGCGGATCAGTGCGGCGTGCGGCCCCAGCGCGGCCCGCAGCCGTCCGACCGCCGCCTCCACCGCGTGCTCGTCGGCCGCCGCGTCGGGCCAGGCGGCGCGCAGCAGGTCGGCGCGGCTGAGCACCCGGCCGGGCCGCTCGGCGAGCGCCCGCAGCACGGCCGCGCCGCGCGGGCTGAGCCAGTGGCTCTCGCCGTCGACCAGGGCGGCGTTCCCCTGCAGCGTCAACACCCGCCCGGCGAGGACGACTTCACGTCGGGCCCGGCTCGGCAGGGTGTCGGCGAGCAGCCGGACCAGCGAGCCGAGGCGGCCGCGCTCCGGGTGGACGGCGGGCAGCCCGAGCTCGGTGAGCGGCCGGGCGCACAGCGCGCCGACGCACACCGGCAGGACGTCCTCGCGCAGGGCGTCGACCAGTGCCTCGTACAGGCCCTCGGCCTCCGCCGTGGCGAGCAGAGCGGTGATCGCGGGCGCGCTGGTGAAGGTGAGGGCGTGCACCTGGCGGCGGACGGTCTGGTCGAGGAGCTTGCGCACCGAGCCCGGGTCCTCCGGAGGCGCCCAGCGGTAGACCGGGACGGAGATCACCTCGGCACCGCGCTCGCGCAGCGCCGCGGCGAAGGCGTCCAGCCGGATCCCGTGCTCCTGGACGGCGATCCGGCACCCGGCCAGCGGGCGGGCGAGCAGCCAGGTGAGCAGCTCGTCGGTGGCCTCGGTGCCGGGGGAGTACTCCTCGCCCAGCCCGCTGGCCCGGACCGCGCCGGTGGCCTTGGGCCCGCGGCTGAGCACCACCGCGCCGCGGCAGGCCTCGGCGAGCGAGGCGCCCCGGCCCCAGCCCTCGGCCGCGCTCATCCAGCCGCGCCAGCCGACCCCGGTGGTGGCCACCACGTAGTCGAGCGGGGCGGCCAGGCAGCGTTCGGTGGCCTCGCGCAGGGCGAGGTCGTCGGCGAGCGGCAGGATGCGCAGCACCGGGGCCTCGACCACCTGTGCGCCGCGGCGGGTGAGCAGGGCGGTGAGCTCCTCGCGGCGCCGCGCGGCGGTGACGCCGACGGTGAAGCCGGTGAGCGGCCCTGACGGGGTGGGGGTTGCTGCCATGCCCGTCAGCGTGCGGTGCGCGTGTTACGGGGGCATTGCCCGTCCGTCACCTGCCGGTAAGCGAAAGTGCCGCTCCGGTTACGGCAGATGTCCGGCCGTGCACCCCGGTGGCCGGGTGCCGTGAGCGACGCGTACCGCGCCCGCAACACGGCCGACCCGAACGGGAAACAGCGGGCGGCCACCGTTCTCGGCATGACGTTGACCAGCCCGAAGGCCGCCGGAGCCGCGGACGCAGCCGGAGCCGCCGCCGCGGACGCCGCCACCGACACGCACTGCCCGTACTGCTCGCTGCAGTGCGGCATGCGGCTGGTGCCGGTCGAGCGGTCGTCGGCCGGGCGGCCGTCGGCTGATCCGTCGTCGGCTGAGCGGCCGTCGGCTCGCCGGTCGCCGGTCGAGCTGCTGGAGCGCCCGGACTTCCCGGTCAACCGGGGTGCGCTGTGCGGGAAGGGCCGCTCGGCGCCCGCCCTGCTGGACCGGGACCTCCGGCTGACCGGCCCGCTGCTGCGCGACCGGCCCGGCGCTCCGCTGCGCTCGGCGAGCTGGCCGGAGGCACTGGACCGGGTGGCCGCCGGGCTGGCCCGGACCCGGGCCGAGCACGGACCGGACGCGGTGGGCGTGTTCGGCGGCGGCGGCCTCACCAACGAGAAGGCCTATCTGCTGGGCAAGTTCGCCCGGGTGGTGCTGGGCACCGCCAACATCGACTACAACGGCCGGTTCTGCATGTCCTCGGCCGCCGCCGCGCACCGCCGGGCCTTCGGCCTGGACCGCGGACTGCCGTTCCCGCTCGCGGACATCCCGCACACCGGCTGCCTGATCCTGGTCGGCGGCAACCCGGCCGAGACGATGCCGCCCGCCGTCCGCTACTTCCGCGAACTGCGGGAGAACGGAGGCAGGTTGATCGTGGTCGACCCGCGCCGCACCCGCACCGCCGAGCTGGCCGACCTGCACCTGCAGCCCCGCCCCGGCGGGGACCTGGCGCTCGCCCTCGGCCTGCTCCACCTGGTGATCGCGGAGGGCCTGGTGGACCGCGCCTTCGTGGCGCAGCGCACCCGCGGCTTCGAGCAGGCCCGCGAGTCGGCGATGGCCCACTGGCCCGACCGGGTGGAGCGGATCACCGGTGTGCCGGCGCACCAACTCCGCGAGGCGGCAAGGATGTTCGGCCAGTCCGAGACCGGCATGGTGCTCACCGCGCGGGGGCCGGAGCAGCAGAGCAAGGGCACCGACACCGTCGGCGCCTGGATCAACCTGTGCCTGGCCACCGGCAAGGCCGGCCGCCCGTACAGCGGCTACGGCTGCCTGACCGGCCAGGGCAACGGTCAGGGCGGGCGCGAGCACGGCCAGAAGGCCGACCAACTGCCCGGCTACCGCTCGATCGAGGACCCGGCGGCGCGGGAGCACGTCGCGTCCGTGTGGGGCGTCCCGGCCGCGAGCCTGCCCGGCCCCGGCGTGTCGGCGTACGAGCTGCTGGACGGTCTCGGGCAGCCCGGCGGCGTCCGCACGCTGCTGCTGGCCGGCTCCAACCCGGCGGTCTCGGCGCCGAACGCCGGGCACGTCACCGAACGGCTGCGGGCACTGGACCTGCTGGTCGTCGCGGACGTGGTGCTCTCCGAGACGGCCCGGCTCGCCGACGTCGTGCTGCCGGTCACCCAGTGGGCCGAGGAGGACGGCACCACCACCAACCTGGAGGGCCGGGTGATCCTGCGCCGCCGCGCCCTCGACCCGCCCGAGGGGGTGCGCAGCGAGCTGTGGCTGCTGCGCGAACTCGCCGCCCGGCTGGGCGTCGCGGAGGGCTTCCCGGCCGAGGCCGAGCAGGTCTTCGCCGAACTGCGCCGCGCCTCGGCCGGCGGCGACGCCGACTACGCGGGCATCAGCTACCGGCGGATCGCCGCCGAGGACGGGGTGTTCTGGCCCTGCCCGACTCCGGGACACCCGGGCACCCCGCGGCTGTTCCTCGACCGCTTCGCAACCCCGGACGGTCGGGCCCGCTTCGCCGAGGTGACCCACCGCCCGGCCGGTGAGGAGCCGGACGAGGAGTACCCGCTGTTCCTGACCACCGGCCGGGTGCTCTCCCAGTACCAGAGCGGCGCCCAGACCCGCCGGGTCGCCAAGCTCAACGCGGCCGCCCCCGGCCCGTTCGTCGAGCTGCACCCGCGGCTGGCCGAGCGGCTCGGGATCGCGGACGGCGAGCCGGTCGCGGTCACCAGCCGGCGCGGCCGGGCCGTCGCCGCGGCGCGGATCACCGACGCCATCCGGCCGGACACCGTCTTCATGCCGTTCCACTGGGCCGGCCCCGGCCGGGCCAACAGCCTCACCAACCCGGCGCTGGACCCGGTCTCCCGGATGCCGGAGTTCAAGCTCTGCGCGGTGCGCGTCGAGCGGGCGGGGGCCGCCGGGAGCGGCCCGACGAAGGTCGAACGAACGGAGGTCGCCCGATGAGCCGCACACCCCCCACAGCCCCCGAGCCCTCGACGGGCCCCACGAGCGGCACGCGCCCTGCGCCCCCCAGGATCGCCGTCGTCGGCGGCGGCATGGCGGCCGCCCGCTTCGCCGAGCGCTACGGCGCCCTCGGCGGGCCCGGCACGGTCACCGTGTACGGCGCCGAGGTCCGCGCCCCGTACAACCGGGTGCTGCTCGCCGAGGTGCTGACCGGGCGCTACGACGCCGAGTCGATCGCCCTGCCGCTCGGCGGGGCGACGGCCCGGCCCGGCTGCGAGGTCGTCGCCCTCGACCCGGGCGCGCGCACCCTCGCTCTGGCCGACGGCACGGTGGAGCCCTGGGACGAACTGGTGCTGGCGACCGGCGCCAACCCGGTGCTCCCGCCCGTCCGCGGGCTGCGCCGCCCCGACGGGTACGGCCTGGTCGAGGGCGTGCACACGCTGCGCACCCTGGAGGACTGCTCCCGGCTGGCCGAGGAGGCCGTCGGCGCCAAGCGCGCGGTGGTGATCGGTGGCGGGGTGCTCGGGGTGAGCGCCGCCCGGGCGCTGGCCGCGCTCGGGGTGCGCACCGAAATCGTCCACCAGGCGCCGCATCTGATCGAGCGTCAGCTGGATCCCGAGGCGGCCGACGTGCTGCGGGAGCGGCTGCGGCTGCTCGGCGTCGACTGCTACACCGGCAACCGCGCCCGAGCCGTCCACGGCGGCGAGAAGGTCGGATCCGTGGAGCTGGCCAGCGGCTACCGGCTGGACTGCGACCTGGTGGTCCTCGCCTGCGGCACCCGTCCGCGCACCGCCCTGGCCCACGCCGCCGGACTTCCGGTCGGCACCGGGATCCTGGTGGACGACCGGCTGGCCGCCGCCCCGCACGTGTCCGCGATCGGCGACTGCGTCGAGCACCGCGGCACCGTCCACGGCCTGGCCGGCCCGGCCTGGGAGCAGGCCGACGTCCTCGCCCGCCGCCTCTCCGGCGCCGAACCGGACGCCCGCTACCCCGGCACCAGCCCGCGGGCCCGGCTCAGCACCGGCGACCTGGAGTACGCGGCCTTCGGCACCGTCGACGAGACCCTCGACCCCGGCCTGGACGTGCTGCGGCTCACCGACGCCACCCGCGGCAGCTACAAGAAGCTCGTCCTGCGCGACGACCGGCTGGTCGGCGCCATCCTGCTCGGCGACCTGGCCACCGTGGACGCCCTGGCCGGCGCCTTCGCCGACGGCGGCACGCTCGCCGGCCACCCCCTGCACCTGCTCACCCGAGGAACTGCCATGACTGGAGTAGCGCGATGACCCCTGACGACCGCGACCGCACTGTCCGGGACCTCGTCCTGGTCGGCCACGGCATGGTCGGCCAGCGCTTCCTGGAGGCCTGGACCGAGCAGCCGGCCGCGGCTGCCTGGCGGGTCACCGTGCTCGCCGAGGAGCCCCGGCCCGCCTACGACCGGGTCCACCTCAGTGCGCTGTTCTCCGGCAGCACCCCCGACGACCTCGGACTCTGCCCGGCCGGCTTCCCGGCCGAGCACGGCATCGACCTGCGGCTGGGCGACCCGGCCACCGCGATCGACCGCGAACGGCGGCTGGTGCACACCCGCTCCGGCTCCCGGGTCCACTACGACGTCCTCGTGCTGGCCACCGGCTCGGTGCCGTTCGTGCCGCCGGTGCCCGGCACCGACGCCCCCGGCTGCCACGTCTACCGGACCATCGAGGACGTCGACGCCATCCGCGCCGGGGCCTCGGCCGCCCGGACGGGCGTCGTCGTCGGCGGCGGGCTGCTCGGCCTGGAGGCGGCCGGCGCGCTGCGGGCCGGCGGACTGGACACCCACGTGGTGGAGTTCGCGCCCCGGCTGATGGCCGTCCAGGTCGACGACGGCGGCGGCGCGGCCCTGCGCCGCAAGATCGAGGAGCTCGGCGTCACCGTCCACACCAGCGCCGGCGCCAGTGGCGTCCTCACCGGCCCGGACGGCACGGTCCGCGGCCTCGCCCTCGCCGACGGGCGCGAACTGCCCGCCGAACTGGTGGTGTTCTCGGCCGGCGTGCGCGCCCGCGACCAGCTCGCCCGGGAGTGCGGACTGCCGGTCGGCGCGCGCGGCGGTGTGGTGGTCGACGCGCACTGCCGCACCGAGGACCCGGCGATCCTCGCCATCGGCGAGTGCGCCCAGGCCGTCGACGGCCGGGTCTACGGCCTGGTCGCCCCCGGCTACCAGATGGCCGAGACGGCGGCGCGCACCCTCGCGGAGCTGGAGGGCGAGGGCTTCACCGGCGCCGACACCTCGACCAAGCTCAAGCTGCTCGGCGTGGACGTCGCCAGCTTCGGCGACCCGCACGGCACCGCCGAAGGCGCCCTCGACGTGCTCTACAGCGACAGCCGCAGCGGCGTCTACCGCAAGCTCGTCATCGGCGCCGACGGGGCACTGCTCGGCGGCGTCCTGGTCGGCGACACCGAGGGCTACGGCACCCTGCGCCCGCTCGCCGTCGGCGGCAAGCCGCTCACCGTCGCCCCCGAACAGCTCGTCCTGCCCGCCGGGTTCGCCCCAGCCGGAGCGGTCGCGCTGCCCGACGAGGCGGTGCTCTGCTCCTGCCACAACGTCACCCAGGGCGCGGTGCGCGCCGCCGTCCGCGACCAGGGCTGCGACAGCGTCGCCGCGGTCAAGAAGTGCACCCGGGCCGGCACCGGCTGCGGCAGCTGCCTCAAGCAGCTCGGCACCGTCGTCACCGAGGAGCTGGAAGCCGCCGGGGTCAGCACCGTCAAGGGCCTGTGCGAGCACTTCGCCCACACCCGCGCCGAGCTGTACGAGATCGTCCGGGTCACCGGCGTGGCGGGCTTCTCCGAGCTGCTCGCCGAGCACGGCAGCGGCGGCGAGGGCTGCGAGATCTGCAAGCCGACCGTCGCCTCCATCCTCGCCAGCCTCGGCAACGGCCACATCCTGGACGGCGAGCAGGGCGCCCTGCAGGACTCCAACGACCACTTCCTCGCCAACCTGCAGCGCAACGGCTCGTACTCGGTCGTCCCCCGGGTGCCCGGCGGCGAGATCACCCCCGAGGGCCTGATCACGATCGGCGAGATCGCCCGCGACCACGGCCTCTACACCAAGATCACCGGCGGCCAGCGGATCGACATGTTCGGCGCGACGGTCGACCAACTGCCGCTCATCTGGCAGAAGTTGGTCGACGCCGGCTTCGAGTCCGGGCACGCCTACGGCAAGTCGCTGCGCACCGTGAAGTCCTGCGTCGGCGAGACCTGGTGCCGCTACGGCGTCCAGGACTCCACCGCCCTCGCCATCGAACTCGAACTGCGCTACCGGGGGCTGCGCTCCCCGCACAAGCTCAAGGCCGCCGTCTCCGGCTGCGCCCGCGAGTGCGCCGAGGCCCAGAGCAAGGACTTCGGCATCATCGCCACCTCGGCCGGCTGGAACCTCTACGTCGGCGGCAACGGCGGCATGACCCCGCGGCACGCCGACCTGCTCGCTGCCGACCTCGACCGCGAGACCCTCATCCGCACCATCGACCGCTACCTGATGTTCTACATCCGCACCGCCGACCGCCTGGAGCGCACCTCGGTCTGGCTGGAGCGGCTGGAAGGCGGCCTCGACCACCTGCGGGCCGTCGTCATCGACGACTCGCTCGGCATCGCCGCCGAACTCGACGACCTGATGGAGCGTCATATCGGCGGCTACCGCGACGAATGGGCCGAAACCCTCGCCGACCCCGAGCGGCTGCGTCGCTTCGCCTCCTTCGTCAACGCCCCCGGCACCCCCGACCCCGCCGTGACCTTCGTCCCCGAACGCGGCCAGATCCGCCCCGCCCGCCCCGGCGAGGCCGGCCGCACCCTCGACTCCCCGGTGCTCGTCGCCGGAACCCGACTGGAGGTGCTCACCCCGTGACCGTACAGATCCACGACGGCACCCGCTGGCAGACCGTCTGCGCCCTCACCGACCTGCAACCCGGCCGCGGCGTCGCGGTGTTGCTCCCGGAGGCCGGCCAGATCGCGCTCTTCCGGGACCGCGCCGGAACGCTCCACGCCGTCGACAACCTCGACCCGTTCAGCGGCGCGCCGGTCCTCTCCCGGGGCCTGCTCGGCAGCCGCGGCGACCGTCCGACACTCATCTCGCCGATGTACAAGCAGGTCTACGACCTGACCGACGGCCGCTGCCTGGACGAGGACACCGCCCCCGACGGCGCCCCCGCGGTGCTGCGGCGCTGGCCGGTGCGGGTGGCCGCGCCCGGAGGTGCGCAATGACGACCGTCCTCGACGCCAGAAAGCCCGCCCCGCTGGCGGGCTGGGACCCGGAGGACGAGGAGTTCTGGTCGCACACCGGCGCCCGGATCGCCCGCCGCAACCTGGTGTTCTCCGTGCTCTCCGAACACATCGGCTTCTCCGTGTGGAGCCTCTGGTCGGTCCTCGTCCTCTTCCTCGGCCCCGAGTACCACATCGACACCGCCGGGAAGTTCACCCTCACGGCCCTGCCGACCGCACTCGGCGCCCTGCTGCGCCTGCCGTACACCTTCGCCGTCGCCCGCTTCGGCGGGCGCAACTGGACGGTGGTCAGCGCCCTGCTGCTGCTCGTCCCCACCGCGCTCGCCGCCCTCGTGCTGGAACCAGGCGTCTCCTACGGGACCCTGCTGGCCGTCGCCTGCGTGGCCGGCGTCGGCGGCGGGAACTTCGCCTCCTCGATGGCCAACATCAACGCCTTCTACCCGCACCGGCTCAAGGGCTGGGCCCTCGGCATCAACGCGGGCGGCGGCAACCTCGGCGTACCCGCGGTCCAGCTGCTCGGGCTGCTGGTGCTGGCCACCGCCGGCGCCGCCCACCCCCGGCTGCTGCCGCTGCTCTACCTGCCGCTGATCGTGCTCGCGGCGGCGGGGGCGTGGTGGCGGATGGACAACCTGGCGACGAACTCCGCCGGCTCGTCCCGGGAGGGGCGGGCGCTGCGGGAAGTCGCCCGCGACCCGTACGGCTGGGCCGTCTCGGCGCTGTACATCGGGACGTTCGGCTCGTTCATCGGCTTCGGGTTCGCCTTCGGACAGGTGCTGCAGGTGCAGTTCCACGAACGGTTCGACACCCCGGTCAAGGCGGCCGCGCTCACCTTCCTCGGGCCGCTGCTGGGCTCGCTGCTGCGGCCGGTCGGCGGGCGGCTCGCCGACCGGTACGGCGGGGCGGTGGTCACGCTGTGCACCTTCCTCGCCATGGGGGCCGGGACCGGCGTGGTGCTGCTCGCCTCGCGGGCCGGCTCGCTGCCGCTGTTCCTCGCCGGGTTCATCGCGCTGTTCGTGCTCAGCGGCCTCGGCAACGGCTCGACGTACAAGATGATCCCGGCGCACTACCAGGCCGTCGCCCGGACTGCGGTCGCGGCCGGCGCCGACCCGGAGGCCGCCGAGGCCGACTCCCGGCGCCGCTCCGCCGCGCTGATCGGGCTCGCGGGGGCGATCGGCGCGTTCGGCGGAGTGCTGGTGAACCTGGCCTTCCGGCAGTCCTTCCTGGCCAGCCACAACGGCGACGCGGCGTACCTCGGGTTCCTCGGGGCGTACGTGCTCTGCTCGGTGCTGACCTGGGCGGTCTGGCTCCGGCGGCGGTGACCAGGGGCGGGCGCCGGCGGTGGGACCGGCCCGCGGGCCGGGCCGCCGGGCCCGGCCGCAGGGGTGGGCCGTTGGTATGACGACCGCCCGGCCTCGACGCGCGGCGCCCCGGCCGGGCGGTTAGCGTCAGCCGCAACACGTCCTCACCACAGGGAGGTTGCAGTGCAACGGTGGATCATCCTGGCGGTCGTCACCACGGCCCTCGCCGGCCTCGCCGCACCCGCCCAGGCCGACGACCCGGTCCCCGCCACCACCGTCGTCAGCCTCGGCGACGCCAAGATCGACCCGAAACTGCCCGGCCGCGTCCGGGTCGACGTCGACTACCTCTGCTCGGTCGGCACCGAGGCCCGCTCGCTCACCGTCTCCGTCGAGCAGAAGGACCCGCAGGACTCCTCCTCGATCGCCTTCGGCTCCAGCCGGACGGCCGAGGCGGACGTGGTCTGCGACGGGACGCAGCAGCAACGGCAGATCGTCGTCCAGTCCAAGACCTTCAACTGGATCCCCGACGTCGACGCCGTGCTCACCGCCACCGTCTCCAACATCGGCGCCACCCCGCCGGCCGCGGCGGACGCCAAGCGGGTCACGCTCACCACCGCGCCGGCCGCCCCCAGCGCCACCACGAGCTGAGCCGGGATTGCCCTACGCTCGTGCCCTGCACACGGGGAGGGGCACGAGCGGTGGTCGACAGCTCGAACACGATGAACGGCACCGTGCACGGGGACGCCGTCCAAGTCGGGTACATCGGAAACGTGTACCTGGACGGACGGCGTCCGCCGGCCGTCGCCGACGGGGACGACCCCTGGGTGCACGGCGCCGCCGACTCCCGGGCCTGGCACCACGTCCGGGCCGACCGGGACGCCGAACCGTACCGGCGGGCGGCGCTCGCAGCCGTCCGCCGACTCGCCCGCCTGCGCGACTCGGCCCACCTCGCGGACGACCCCTGGCAGGACCCCGGGATCGCGGTCCGCTTCGCCGCACGCGTCGGCTGGCTGCTCGGCGACGAGCCGCTCGACCTCTACCCGGCCGAGGCGGCGCTGCTCGCCGTACTCCCGTTCCTCTACCGGGTCCGCTCCCTGCGCCTCGCCGCCGCCCGGGCAACCGTGCGGCCGACCGACCTGCAGGCGTCGGGCGGGCCCCACGGCGACCGGGCGGCGTACGAGCAGTTCATCGAGTCCCACGACCTGCTCACCCACCGCGCCCGCACCCGGCCCGACTCGGCCGCGCCGCTCGGCTGGTGGCTCTACCACCGCTGGCTCGACCAGCACGAGGACCTCGCCGACCCCGACGGCGTCCGCGAACTCCTCGACGCGCTGCCGGTGCTCGCCGAACTCGGTGAGACCTTCTCGCCCAAGCGGGTCTGCGCCCTCCTGCACGGCCTCCGCCGAGGACCCGACGTCACCAACCGCGACTACCTCGCCGGCCTCAGCGCCGACGACCACCTGCGGGCCCCCGGCGAACAGCACGTCCGCGAGCCGCGGCTGGCCCTGCTGCTGGCCCTCGCCTACGGCACCGCCATCGAGACCACCGCCCTGCCCGACATCGTCGCCGAACACCTCGGCATCCCGCACGAGGTCGACCTCCCCGCCCTGCGCCGGACCCTGGACGAGGCGGTGTGGGGCGGGTCCTACGACCTGCCCGTGCTGCGCGCCGAATGCCACCACGAAGCCGTGGTCGAAGGCCTGCGCGAGTACACGGCCAGGGCCGACGAACTCCTCCACGCCGTCCGCCGCGTGCTGGTGGACCACCCGCTGCCCACCCGCCTCACCTCCGACGAAGCCGCCCCCGCCGGCGGCGCGTTCACCGGCTGGGCGAGGTTCCGGCTGGACGAACGGCGGGTTCGCAGCCTGCTGATGGGCGTCGAGCTCTACCGCGACCGGGACCTCGCCGTCCGCGAGCTCTACCAGAACGCCCTCGACGCCTGCCGCTACCGCCGCGCGCGCACCGAATACCTGGACCGCACCAACACCCTGGGCGCCAGCTTCAGCTACGAAGGCCGCATCGAGTTCCGCCAGGGCGTGGACGAGGAGGGCCGCGCCTACCTGGAATGCCAGGACAACGGTGTCGGCATGGGTGAGGCGGAGTTGAGGGGCGTCTTCTCCAACGCAGGCGCCCGCTTCGCGGAGCAACTGGACTTCAAACTCGAACGCGCCGAGTGGCGAAAGGCCGACCCACCCGTCGAGCTGTACCCCAACAGCCGCTTCGGCATCGGCGTGCTGAGCTACTTCATGCTCGCGGACGAGATCCGGGTGACCACCTGCCGCATGGACGCCACCGGCCGACGGGGCCCCCTCCTGGAGGTCTCCATCCACGGCCCCGGCCACCTCTTCCGGATCGTCGAGCGCGAGGACACCTGCCGGAAGCCCGGCACCACCGTCCGGCTGTTCCTGCGCGACGACATCGGGCTGGCGGAGTCCTGGTCGGCCGTCGACGTCCTCGAACGCCTGCTGGGAATCGCGGAGTTCCCGACCAGCGCGGCGCACGGCGAGTACGAGGCGACCTGGGAAGCAGGAGTGTTCAGGCCCCGGTCAGCCGCCTCGAACGAGCCGTTCGGCCTTGACGCGGGAGGTGTCATGGTGCCATGGCAGACCGCTCCGGACGGCGCACACGTCGTGTGGTGCGAACAGGGTGGGGCGCTGTTGGCGGACGGCCTGTTGGTGGAGCCAGATGTGAGGCGGGGGGTCTTCTCGTCACGGCGTAGCAGCCTCGTCGGTGCCGTGGTCAACCTCTCCGGTCGGTTGGCCCCGGCGAAGCTCTCGGTGGACCGCTGTCGGGTGATTCACGACGTGTCGGCCCTTGTCGGAGTCCTGTTAGCCGAAGGGGCCGGTTCTCTGGTTCGATCCGATGCGGGGTTGCTCGGAATGGAGTGGATCGCTCGGATTACTGACGAGAGTGTCCAACTGGCCGATCTGGTGGCGTCCGAGGCGGTCCGGCAGGGCCTCTGTGTCGAGTCCTCCGGCGTGACCTACGACCTCGGAGCGGCCGGGTGCTTCCCCGCTGACACGGAGGTCCTCGGATACTTGGGGATCGGACGTGAGCTGGAGGTGGCGGGAAGGAGCACAAGGGGAACCGCGCCGCCTGACCACGTGGTGCTGTGGCGGTTGATGGCCCACGGCAGGGCGGACCGACTGGAATCGTTGGGGGACCTGGTTCCGGAGATTCTCGGGAGCGGAGCCGTGAGGTCAGCGCGGCCCTCTGACCTGGTGGTCCTGTTCGCCCGTGAATCGCGCGGAGTGGGGACGTGGAGGTCTTCCGCTGCCGGAGGCTGGTTGCACCAGGTGGCCACAGAGTTGGGGATCAGTCAGGACCGGTTGGCCGAACGCGCGGCCCGGCTCGGCCTCGGCCGCGTCGACGGAGGAGACCCGCCACCCCGTGGCGACGGGGCCGACGGTCCACCGGTCACTGCTGTCGATCTGCTCAAGGTCAGTCAGCTCCTCCTCGCCTCCCTGGAACAGGCTGCCGGGGCCCTGGCCCGCAGCGGCAGGATGGTTCCCGACGACGTGGTCAGCGCGGCTGTGGCCATGATGGCGGATCCCGTGTTCCTCCACGACTTCACCAGCCCCTACTTGGCCAGAGGCGTGTTCGAGGTCGACGGTGGGGTCGCGCCGGGGCATCTCGCGAAGGCGAGCCTGGAGTTGGGGATGTCGGTCACGAAGGTCTGTGAGGCATTTGCCGCACACGGAATCGACGCGGACGCGACCGGGCTGCCGGTGTTCCCTTCGCTCACGGACGTGATGATGCTCAGCGTGTATCTCACCGGGTCGAGGCCCTGGCTCAGCCGCTCGGGAGTAGCTCCTGCGGCCTACGTGCTGGAGGCGGTGGCGAGCACCTCCATGGACGTGGCGGAAGTCCTCAAGCGTCTGGCGGCGGTGGGGATTCCGGCTCCTCCCCTTCCCGACGACGTCAAAGCCGATGACGTGGAGTTGTTCCGGGGGCCTAGCGGTCGGATCCGACCGGTGAAGAGCATTTCCTACGATCTGCTCTTCGGTGTCGTGGGACGCGGTGCGTTCACGCTGAGGGGGGCCATCGAGCGGTATCGGGCCTATGGGTTCCCGATTGTCATGGAGGCGCCGGAAGAGCCGACCCTCCTGGACCTCCAGCTGTTCTTCGGACACGGCCCCATGAAGTGGCCCCGGGCGGACGTCGGCAGCGTCGTTCCGTTCGCCAGCGTGATCAAGGCGGCCGGCGCGCTGGGCCGGCAGCCCGATGAGCTCTCGTGTCACCTCAGGTCCCGCGGGATTCCGGTGTCGTGTGAGGCGTTGCCAGCCGGGATCGGGTTGGCTCAGGCCGAGGAAGTCCTGCGGGCGCTTGAGCCGAACTCCCGTGACGCGAACGTCTCCCTGGCGAGGCTCCTGCGGGAGGCGCATCGGCTCGGAAGGTCCCTCCACGAGATCCACGAGTGGCTCCGGGGATGGGGCGTGACCGACCGGGACCTCGCCGAGACGATCCGCGCGGCCCTGGCGCGGGTGCCGATGGCGGACCCCTCGTAGGTGTGAATCCGCCGGTGAGCGGGACTGCTACGATGCGCCCCCTTGTTCTACAGTTCTGTAGAACATCACGACCGGTGAACGGGGACGCGACATGCACAAGCCGCTTCGGCTGCCGCAGCAGGATCGGGCGGACTTCGAGACGGCGCTCGGGCGGGCGCTCGCCGCGCCGCAGGTGCGGGAGGCGTTGCGGGGTGTCGAGGGTGGCGCGCGCGGGGTGGAGTCGCTGCGGCGGGCGGCGCGGGAGGACGCGGAGTTCGTGCTGGCCGCGGCGGCGCCGGAGTACGAGCGGTACGCGGCCCTGCGGGCGAGTGCGGACGCGGTGGTGCGGCTGCCTGCGGACGAGCCGGAGCGGGAGCGGGCGTCGGGGTGGTGGGGGGTGCTGGGGGTGGTGGTGCCGGTCATCTCCGGGGCGGCGGCGGTGATCTTCCTGCTGCTGGGCTTCGCGCTGGGCCTGGTCGAGGACCTGGACGTACTGGCGCACGCGCTGGTGGAGGCCGGGTGGGTCGCGGCCGGGGTGGCGGCGGTGAGTCTGCTGGTCGGCGGGCTGGGGCTGCTGGGTGCGGCGGCCCGGTCGGGGGAGGCGGCGGGCGAGGAGCCGGACGGGGCGGGGGAGTTGCTGCGGGCGCGGGAGGCCTGGCGGGCGGCGCTGGTGGAGCGCGGGCTGGTGCCGTACCTGGTGGTGCAGGCGAACGGGGCGCCGGGTCAGGGGCGTTGATCGAGTTCCGGTGAGCGGGCGGCGTCGGCCAGGAGGTGGGCGGCGTCGAGCGGGACGTCGAGCCGGCGGGCGATCCAGGGGGCCGGGCGGCCGGAGCGGGCGAGCATCCAGGCGGAGTAGAGGCGGTCGAGCCGGGGGGCGTTCTCGGCGAGCAGCAGGGGGCGGACGGCTTCCATGGGGAAGCCTTCCAGGGCGCGGGCGCTGTACTCGTGACCGTCGGGGCCTGCCGGCGGCAGGGGGAGCGGGCGACGGGCGTCGAGCCACCGGGTGAGGAGTACGGCGCCGACCATGAGGAGGCCGGTGCCGGAGGCGCCGATCAGGATGCCGCCGATGACGGGGCGCTCGTCCTCCTCGGCCATGCCCAGGGCGATCTCCTCCAGGACGAGCAGGCCGAGCACGGTGAGCAGCGCCGCGGCTTCGCGGGGGCGCGGACGGAGCCGGGACGTCGACATGCGGAACCTCTTCCTCGGCGGGGTGACCGGGGCCTTCGGGCGGGCGCGGCGATTCACCTCCCGTACAACGGCGGTGGGCGGTCCGGGGCACGCGGTGAGGAGCCTGGTGGTGAAGCGTGGGCGCGTGGAGTTGACGTGGCGTCAAGAAAGGTTCAAGCGCTGTCGGTTGATGGCACTCGGACCCGAGAGCGGCTCCGTCCAAGCATGGCCTGAGCATGTCAAGTTCGACGCTGTTGTCGAACCCGTGGCATCCGGCCGTGCGACAGGACGTCGAGCCGTTGCGGCCCCGCATACGAGTGCTGCGCCCCGCACACGAGCGCTGCGCCCCCACGCGGGGCGTGGGGGCGCAGCGGGGGCCGGGGGCCGGAGCCTCAGCGGGCCAGGAGTGGCAGCGGTGCGCCGGTGCGGGCGGGGAGTTCCAGGCGGGTGAGCAGCGCGGACGGCGAGACCTCGACGACCCGGCAGCCGGCCCGGTGGCGGCAGTGGCGGGTGACCGAGCCGTGCCGCAGGCGGTCGAAGCGGCGGCGGGTGGCGGCGCCGAGGACGAGCAGGTCGTCGGGGCCGGTGACGGCGCCGACCAGGGCGCGCCCGGGGTCGGCGTCGACCACCAGTGGGCGGATGACCAGGCCGGACGGGTAGCCGCCGTAGGCCTGTTCGAAGGCGACGTCGAGGCGGCGGCGGGCGGCGTGCTCCAGTTCGGACCGCGGGCGCAGCGCGTCCCGCTCGCCGGCCGTCCACGCGGCGACGGGCACCAGCACCGCCCCGTGCCGGGCCGCCTCGCCGACGGCGTGGTAGAGGGCGGCCAGACTGCTCAGGGATCCGCTCAGGCCGACGATCACTCGGGTGGTCCCGGTCATGGCCGTTCGCCTCCGTCTCTCCGGATTCGCTCCGGTGGTCTGTCCGGTGGGTTGTCCGGTGGTCCGTCCCGTCCGTCCGACCGGTGGGTGGGTCCGGTTCGCGGGCCCCGCGGTCCGTTCCGTGGTCCGTTCCGTGGCCGGGTCCGGTGGGTGCGTCCGGAGGGTGGGTCCCGTGGGGTTCGCCGGTTCGGTTCTCCTCGCTGCGGATGCCTCCAGTGAACCCCGGAACCGGCCCGTCCGCACCGGCGCTGACACCACCATGACGCCGGTCGTACGCATCTTGACGGCCCGCTGACGGGGGCCCGCTGACAGGTGGCCCGCTGACGGGTGCGCCTGCCGGTGGTGCTCAGCCGAGCCCGGGCACGAACTGGATCACCAGGTCGATGGCCTTGATGCCGAGGAAGGGCAGGATCAGGCCGCCCAGCCCGTACACGCGAAGGTTGCGGCGGAGCAGGTCGGTGGCGGAGGCGGGCTGGTAGCGGACGCCGCGCAGTGCGAGCGGGATCAGCGCGACGATGATCAGGGCGTTGAAGATGATCGCGGAGGCGATCGCCGAGGTGGGGCTGTGCAGTTCCATGATGTTGAGGTGGTGCAGCCCGGGGTAGGCGTTCGCGAACATCGCGGGGATGATCGCGAAGAACTTGGCGACGTCGTTGGTGATCGAGAAGGTCGTCAACGCGCCGCGGGTGATGAGGAGTTGTTTGCCGACCCGGATGATGTCGATCAGCTTGGCCGGGTTGGAGTCGAGGTCGACCATGTTGCCGGCCTCCTTGGCGGCCGGGGTGCCGGAGTTCATGGCGACGCCGACGTCGGCCTGGGCGAGGGCCGGGGCGTCGTTGGTGCCGTCGCCGGTCATTGCGACCATGTTCCCGGCGGCCTGTTCGCGTCGCAGGTGGGCGAGCTTGTCCTCCGGGGTGGCCTCGGCGAGGAAGTCGTCCACGCCGGCCTCCTCCGCGATCGCCCTGGCGGTCAGCGGGTTGTCGCCGGTGACCATGACCGTGCGGATGCCCATCCGGCGCAGTTCGGCGAAGCGTTCGGCGATGCCCTCCTTCACCACGTCCTTGAGCTCGACCACGCCGAGTGCGCGGGCGCCGTGCCGGTCATGGACGGCGACCAGCAGCGGGGTGCCGCCGGCTTCGGCGATCCGGTCGACCAGCGGCTCGGCCTCGATCGGCAGCCGTCCGCCGGAGTCGACGACCCAGCGGGCGACGGCGCTCGCGGCGCCCTTGCGGATCAGGCAGGTGGTGCCGTCGGGCCAGTGCAGGTCGACGCCGCTCATCCGGCTGTGCGCGGTGAACGGGACGGGCTGCTGCTCGCCGAGTTCGCCGGGGGAGCGGGGTGGCACCCAGTACTGGCGGTTCGTCAGTTCGACCAGCGAGCGCCCCTCCGGCGTTCCGTCCGCGACCGAGGCCAACTGGGCGGCTTCGGCGAGCTGGGTGGTGGTGGCGCCGGGCAGGGGGTGCAGGGCGACGGCCCGGCGGTTGCCGTGGGTGATGGTGCCGGTCTTGTCGAGCAGCAGGACGTCGACGTCCCCGGCGGCCTCCACCGCCCGGCCGGACAGGGCGACCACGTTGCGCTGCACCAGGCGGTCCATCCCGGCGATGCCGATCGCCGAGAGCAGGGCGCCGATCGTGGTCGGGATCAGCGCGACCATCAACGCGACCAGCACGATGGTGGTCTGGGGCGCGTTCGCGTAGATGGCCATCGGCTGGAGCGAGACCACGGACAGCAGGAAGACGATGGTGAGCGAGGCGAGCAGGATGTTGAGCGCGATCTCGTTCGGGGTCTTCTGCCGGTTCGCGCCCTCCACCAGGGAGATCATCCGGTCGACGAAGCTCTGCCCGGGCCGGGAGGTGACCCGGACGACGAGGTGGTCCGAGAGCACCTTCGTGCCGCCGGTGACGCCGGTGCGGTCGCCGCCGGACTCCCGGACGACGGGTGCGGACTCCCCGGTGATCGCCGATTCGTCGACGGTGGCGATGCCCTCGACGACTTCGCCGTCCTGCGGGATCACCTCGCCGGCCGCCACCAGCACGATGTCGTGCAGCAGCAACTGCTCGGCGAGGATGACCTCGTGGCGATGGTCGCGGGTGCCGACCCGCCAGTGCAGCAGCCGTCGGGCGGTGGTGCCCGCCTGCGCGCGGCGCAGCGAGTCGGCCTGCGCCTTGCCGCGGCTCTCGGCGACGGCCTCGGCGAGGTTGGCGAACAGCACGGTCAGCCAGAGCCAGAACGAGATCACCCAGGCGAAGACGCCGGGATGGACGACGGCGCTGATGGTGGTGAGCGCCGAGCCGGTCTCGACCACCAGCATCACCGGGTTGCGCGCCATGACGCGCGGGTGCAGCTTGCGGACGGCTGCGGGCAGCGCCTCGGCGAGCTGCTGCCGGGTGATGAGCCGGCGGCGGCCGCTCCGGGCGTCGGGCGGCCGGTGGCTCGGGTGCTGCGGAGCTTGCACGGGTGCACGCTCCCGGCGGCGGGACCGGTTCCGCTGGTCGGTGGTGGTGTCCGGGGTGGTGAGGGCCGAACGGCGCATCGTCTCGGGGGACCTTCCGGGCCGCCCGGTCGGGTGGGCGGCGGTTCGGGGATCGGCGGGGACGGCGGACAGCCCACCACCGCCGGTCCGCGCGCCATGCCGCTCTTGACGCAGGCTTGGCGGCGGGGATGCCGTCCTTGACGGCTCCCTGACACCGGGGCTGCGGCCCTGTCAGGGGAACGTCAAGGTCGGTGGTGGCGGCGTAGGCCATTCGTCAAGGACGGCTGCGGTCGGTGTGCGGAGGGTCTCCACTGGAGGTGAACGAGGTGCGGCCCGCGACCGGGGCGGGCTCCACGCCTGCCACCGCGGGACTGGCCGCACGACCCACCGGCGCGGGACGAACCGCACGACCCACCACCGAGAGGACCCGCCATGACCACCGCCACCCTCCTCATCGACGTCGACCGGCCGCTGGAGCGCACCGTCCGCCCGGTGCCCGCCGCCGGGCGCCAGGACCGGCCCGAGCCGCCGGATCCGGCCCCGGCGGACGAGCGCGACCGCATGCGCACCCGCCCGGCGCACTGCCGCTTCGCGATGCACTACGAGGACTGACCGGCCGCCACCCCGACCCATCCCGTCCCAGGAGCACTCCCCATGACCCAGCTCATCGCTCGTGCTGCGGCCGGCTCTCGCGCCGCCGACGCTCCCGCCACCGGTGCTCCCGTCACCGGCGGTCCTGCAGCCGACGCTCCCGCCGCCTGCGCTCCCGCCACCGGTGCCCCCGCCACCGACGGTTCCGCCGTCGACCTGCTCGGCGGCCCCTGGCCGGCCTCGGCGCGGCCCGGCCGGGGAGCCGACGTGCTGGTCGGCGGGGTCGGGCTGGCCGAGGCCGCCGAGCGGTTCGGCACCCCGCTGTACGTGCTGGACGAGGGCGAGGTGCGGGCCAGGGCGCGGGCGTACCGGCGGGCGCTGCCGCACGCCGAGGTGCTGTACGCGGCCAAGGCCTTCCTGTGCAGCGCGATGGTCGACTGGGTGGCCGACGAGGGCCTGGGCCTGGACGTCTGCTCGTCCGGCGAGCTGTGGCTTGCGGTCTCGGCGGGCTTCCCGCCGCAGCGGATCCTGCTGCACGGCAACGCGAAGTCGCCGGAGGAGCTCCGGTCGGCCCGGCGGCTGCGGGTGGGGCGGATCGTCATCGACGGGCCGGCCGAGATCGCCCGGCTCGCCGCGCTGGTGGCGGCCGACACCCCGCAGAAGGTGCTGGTCCGGGTCGTCCCGGGGATCGCGGCCGGGCACCATGCGGCGGTGCGGACGGGGGTCGGCGGGCAGAAGTTCGGCTTCCCGGTCGAGGGCGGCGACGCGGCCGACGCGGTGGCCCGGGTGCTCGACCAGCCGGGGCTCGAACTCGCCGGTCTGCACTGCCACCTGGGGTCGCAGATCACCGAGGTGGAGCCGTACCTGCGGGCGGTCGACGCGCTGGTGGGCCTGCTGGCGGAGGTCCGCGACCGGCACGGCGTGGAGCTGCCCGAGCTGGACCTCGGCGGCGGCCACGGCATCAGGTACCTGCCGGGGGACGCGGAGCTGGACCTCGCCGAGTTCGCGGTGCGGGTGACCGACCGGGTGGCGGTGCGCTGCGCGGAGGCCGGGCTGGACGTGCCCCGGCTGGTGGTGGAGCCGGGTCGTGCGCTGGCCGGCCCGGCCGCGGTGGCGGTGTACCGGGTGCTGTCGGTGAAGCGCGTCGCGGACGGCCGCTGGTTCGTCGCGGTGGACGGCGGGATGAGCGACAACCCGCGCCCGGCGCTGTACGGATCGCCGTACAGCGTGCGCCTGGTGGGCCGCCGCCCGGAGGCGGGCACGGCCCGGGTGGACGTGGTGGGGCGCCACTGCGAGGCGGGGGACGTGCTGGTGCGCGACGCGGTGCTGCCCGCCGACGTGCGGCCGGGGGACCTGCTGGCCGTCCCGGCGGCCGGGGCGTACCAGCTGTCGATGGCTTCCGGTTACAACCTGGTCGGCCGCCCGGCGGTCGCCGCGGTGCGGGACGGCCGGGCGCGGCTGCTGATCCGGCGGGAGACGGTCGAGGACTTCCGGGCCCGTGAGGTGGGGCGGTAGCTCCACCGGGCGGGGCACCGAGCGGCTGATAACGGAACGGTTGCGGAGCCCGTCCTTCCCGTGCGCACCTCTTGACGGCGCGGGGAGGGCGGGCGTTTGCTGTGTCCCGCTCGTTGGAACCCGTTTGGTTCTGGTTCGTTTTGTGTGTTTGAACGTTCAAAACACCCCGGATGCCTCACGATGCCGGGCGAGCGCGCCATCTCCCCCTCCTCCTGCCTTCCAGTGCCGCCCCACCGAGAGGAATGCAATGTCACACCTTTCCCGACGCGACCTGTTCCGGGCCTCCGGAGCGGGCCTGCTGGCCCTCACCGCCGGCGGCACCCTCGCGGCCTGCGGAGGCTCCGGCTCGGGCGGCGCCTCGGGCGGGGACGCCGACAGCGGCACCGTCACCGTCTGGTCCTGGGCCACCGCCGCCGAGGCACTGCGCGGCGTCGTCCCGGCCTTCGAGAAGGACAACCCCGGGATCAAGGTCGACGTCCAGGACATCGGCGAACCCGCCATCTGGGACAAGATCACCGTCGGCATGGCAGCCGGCGGCCAGGGCCTCGGCGACGTCCTGCACATCGGCTGCGACTACCTGCCCGGGTACCTGGAGAAGTTCCCCGGCGGCCTCGCCGACCTCTCCGCGTTCGGCGCCGACGCCCACAAGGACAAGTTCGCCAAGGGCCTGTGGCCGGTCGTCACCGGCAAGGACGGCCACGCCTACGCCCTGCCCTGGGAGGTCAACCCCCTCGGCTTCTTCTACCGCAAGGACTACTTCGACAAGGCGGGCATCGACCCCGAAGCCCTCGCCACCTGGGACGACCTGGTCGCCGTCGCCGACCGCTTCAAGGCCGCCAACCCCGGCGTCTCCCTGATCGGTCTCAACAAGGCCGCCAACCCCAGCCCCGACCTCGACTTCCTGCAGTCCCTGATGCAGCTCCAGGGCGCCTTCTACTTCGACCTCCAGGGGAAGATCACGCTCGGCTCGGCCGAGGACGTCCGCGCCCTGACCACCGTCAAGCACCTGGAGGACGCCGGACTGATCGCCGACGCCCCCGGCGACCAGGGCTGGGGCAACCTGATGAAGGCCGGCAAGATCGCCGTCGCCCCGATGCCCGCCTGGGCCGCGCACTACCTGGAGAAGAAGTTCGCCGACCAGGGCGGCAACTGGCGGCTCGCCAAGCCCCCGGCCGTCACCGCCGGCGGCAAGCGCACCGCGCTGGTCAACTCCACCCACCTCGCCGTCGCCGCCTCCAGCCCGCGCCGCCGCGCCGCCTGGAAGTTCGTCGAGTACGCGCTCACCCGCACCGCCTCGGTGAACAGCATGTTCACCGCCGGCGGCGTCTTCCCGGCCCTCACCGAGGCGTACGCCGACCCGATGTACGCCAAGCCCAGCGCCTTCTACGGCGACCAGCCCGTCCTGAAGACCTTCACCGAACTGGCCCTCGACGGCGGCGGTTCCACCAACTACTCCGGTGACTACGCCCGCGCCCTCAAGCTCGTCAGCGACGCGCAGACGAAGGTCTTCCTCAAGGGCGGCGACCCGGCCGCCGTCCTCCAGGACGCCGCCAAGCAGCTCGCCCAGCAGACCGGACGCAGCATCGCATGACCACCACCACCCGACCCGTCGCACTGAGCGAGCCGGTGGCGGAAACGGCCGCCGCGCGGACCCGCCGCAGGGCCCGGGCCCGCCGCAGGGCCGTGCCCTACCTCCTGCTCGCCCCAGCTCTGATCACCTTCGGCGTGTTCAAGGCCTACCCGGTCGTCGACTCGCTGCTGCTGTCCTTCACCACCGGCTCGGGTGCCGCCAGCCACGGCGCCGGCCTCGCCAACTACCAGCGCCTGCTGAACGATCCGCTGTTCTGGACGGCCCTGCGCAACACCGCCGAGATCCTCGTCGTCCAGGTCCCGCTGATGCTCGGGCTGGCCCTGCTGATGGCCGTCGGCATCAACTCGGCGCTGGTGCGCTGGCGGGCCGTGTGGCGGCTCGGCGTCTTCATGCCCTCCGTCACCGGTCTGGTCGCCACCGGCGTGATCTTCGCCTTCCTGCTCAACACCGACGACGGCGCGGTCAACTGGGTGCTGGACGCCGTCGGCCTGCCCGCCGTCGACTGGCTGGGCGATCCCTTCTGGGCCCGGATGTCCGTCGTCCTCGTGCTGACCTGGCACTACACCGGCTACAACGCCGTCATCTACCTGGCCGGCCTGCAGGGCATCCCCAAGGAGCTGTACGAGGCCGCGATGGTCGACGGCGCCGGGCCGGTCCGCCGCTTCACCGCCATCACCGTGCCCGCACTGCGCCCGGTGCTGCTGTTCACCGTCGTCCTGTCCACCATCGGCACGCTCCAGCTCTTCGACGAGCCCTACGTGCTGACCGGCGGCGGCCCGGACAACGCCACCCTCACCGTCTCCATGTACCTGTACCAGAACGGCTTCCGGTACTTCGACTTCGGCTACGCCTCCGCCATCGCCTACGCGCTCACCCTGCTGGTGTCGGTGCTCGGCGCGGTCCAGATGCGCCTGATGGGAGAGCGCGACCAGTGAACCTGAAAAGACTGCGGGGCTGGCCGCTGACTTTCGCCCTCGCGGCCGTCACCGGACTGTCCGTCGGACCCTTCTACTGGCTGGTGGTCGCCTCCACCCGCAAGGACACCGAGATCTTCGACTGGCCGCCGAAACTGCTGCCCGGCGGCCACCTGGGCGAGAACCTCGACCACCTCCAGGCCAAGATCGGCCTGCTCCGGGTGGTCGGCAACTCCCTCCTGGTCGCCGGGGTCCAGACGCTCGGCGCGCTCGTCATCGCGCTGCTGGCCGGCTACGCCTTCGCCAAGTTCCGCTTCCGCGGCCGGACTGTGCTGTTCGCGCTCCTGTTCTCCACCCTCGTGGTGCCCGAACAGGTCATGCTGGTACCGCTGTTCAAGATGATGATGAACTTCGGCCTGCTGGACACCTACCAGGCGCTGATCCTGCCCGGCCTCTGCGTGCCCTTCGCCATCTTCCTGATGCGGCAGTCGCTGACCAGCCTGCCGGACGAACTCCTGGACGCCGCCCGGGTCGACGGAGCCGGCGAGTTCCGGGTGTTGTGGAGCGTGGTCGTGCCGGTCATGCGACCGGTGCTGGCAGCCCTGTCCATCTTCCTGTTCCTGGGCTCCTGGAACCAGTTCGTGTGGCCCCTGGTGGCGCTGCGCAGCCCCGGGATGCAGACCCTGCCGGTGGCCCTCGCGACCCTGCACGGCAACAAGAGCAACACCGACTACGGCGCGATCCTCTCCGGCACCGCGCTCTCCACCCTGCCGATGATGGTCCTCTTCCTGGTCCTCCAGCGGCAGTTCATCTCCGGCCTGCTGGCCGGCGCCACGAAGGGATGACGACCGTGACCGACATCTGGGAGCCGCACGCCCCCGCCGCCGCCGGCGGCCTGCGCCCGCTGCACGCCCAGGGCCTGGACCTGCGGGTCAGCGGCGCGGCCACGGCCCGGGAGATCGCCGACGGGGTGCTGGAGGTGAGCGCCGAGGGCGAGGGCGACGTCCGGATCGAGTGGCGGGTGCCCTGCGTGGACGCCACCGCGCTGTGGACGCCCGAACCGCACGGCACCGGCCGGCTGCCCGCCGCCTGGAGCGCTCCGCGGCGCAC
Organism: Kitasatospora sp. NPDC038210; assembly: GCF_055600605.1. Classification (NCBI taxonomy): domain Bacteria; kingdom Bacillati; phylum Actinomycetota; class Actinomycetes; order Kitasatosporales; family Streptomycetaceae; genus Kitasatospora; species Kitasatospora sp. NPDC038210. Next base: position 62,772 of record NZ_JBVJYK010000001.1, read on the forward strand.
CGGGCTGACCCGCGGCGCGCCGATCGCCGCGCTCGTCGGCACCGGGGATGTCGCGCTGTGCGCCTTCGCCGCCGGACGCCCCGACGTGCTGGCCGGGGCCGGCGTGGTCGAGGAGAGCGGCGAGTTCCGGTTCTGGGCCCGGGCCACCGACCGGCTCACCGTCCGGATCGACACCTCGCGCCGGCACTACGCCCGCAGCCTGGCCGAACTCGCCGCCTGGTGGGGCGCCGACCACAAGGCCGACATCCCCGAGGCCGCCCGCCGCCCCGCGTACTCCACCTGGTACTCGATGCACCAGGACGTCTCGCCCGAGGGCGTCGAGACGCAGGCCGCGCTCGGCAAGGAACTCGGCCTGGACGTGATCATCGTGGACGACGGCTGGATGACCGCCGACCGCACCCGCGGCTACGCCCACTGCGGCGACTGGGAGCCCGTCTCGCTGCCCGACACCGCCGCCCACGTGCGGCGCGTCCACGACCTCGGCGTGCGCTACCTGCTCTGGTACGCCCTGCCGTTCATCGGCAAGGACAGCGCCGCGTACCAGCGGATCGGCCGCCACGCGCTCGCCGACGCCGCCCACATGGGCGCGGTCGTCGCCGACCCGCGCTACCCCGAGGTCCGCGCCTTCCTCACCGACCGGCTCGCCCGCGCGGTCGAGGAGTGGGGCATGGACGGCCTCAAGGTCGACTTCGTCGACTGGTTCGCCCGGGACGCCGACGGCGCCCCGCCGGCCGGCCCCGAGGCGGACTGCGCGAGCGTGGACGAGGGCGTCGAGCGGCTGCTCGCCGGGATCCGCCGCCGGATCACCGCCGCGAACCCCGACGCCATGATCGAGCACCGCCAGCCGTACGTCAGCCCGGGCCTGTGGCCGTACGTCACCATGATCCGCGCCACCGACTGCCCGCTCAGCCCGCAGGAGAACCGGCAGCGGACCATCGACGTGCGGCTCGCCGCCGGGCCCGTCCCCGTCCACGCCGACATGCTGATGTGGCACCCGGCCGAACCGCCGGAGCAGGTCGCCTGCCACCTGATCAACGTGCTGTTCTCCGTCCCGCAGATCTCCGTCGACCTCACCGCGCAGAGCGACGGGCAGCGCGAGGCGATCGCCTTCTGGCTCGGCGTGTTCCGCGCGCACACCGCGACCCTCCAACTCGGCGAACTGCTCCCGGCCCGCCCCGACCTCGGCTACCCGATGGTCACCGCGCGCGGCGCCGACACCGTCGCCGTCGCCCGCTACGCCGCGCTGCCGGTGGACGCCTCCGGCGGCTGGCACACCCTGCTGGTGGCCAACGCCGACACCGACCCGGACGTCCGGCTCACCGGCGGCAGCGGGACGGCCACGATGACGGTGCAGGACGCCCGGGGGCGTATCGTCCGGCAGGGCGAGGTCGAGCTGTACCGCGCGGAACCGATCCCCGTGCCGCGCGGCGGACTGCTGACCCTGCGCCGCAGCTGACCAAGCCCGGAGCCACAGCCGACCACGCCTGGAGGAGACCGGATGCCCGAGGGACCGCAGCGACCGCGCCGCGGCGCCACCACGATCGAGGAGGTCGCCCGCGCGGCCGGGGTCTCCCGGCAGACCGTCTCCAACGCGCTCAACGCCCCGCACAGGGTCCGCCCGGAAACCCTCGACCGGGTCACCACCGCGATCCGCGAACTCGGCTACCAGCCCGACCAGTCGGCGCGTTCGCTGCGCAGCGGCGCCCGGCGCACCCTCGGCTACCTCGCCCCGGTGGACGACCCGCTCGACCCCAACCCGCTGATGGCCGGCTTCCTGGAGGCGCTGGTCGACGCGGCCGGGACCGAGGGGCAGCGGGTGCTGCTGTTCCGGCCCGCCCCGCCGGCCGGGGACCCGGTGGCCGCGATCGACGAACTGGTGGCGGCCCGTCAGGTGGACGGACTGGTCCTGGCGGACGTGCTGGTCGGGGACACCCGGATCGCGCACGTCGCGCGGCTCGGCGTCCCCTTCGTCAGCTTCGGCCGCACCGGCCCGGGGGAGCCGCAGCACTGGGTGGACATCGCCAACGACGCGGCGATGGCGCAGGTGGTGCGGCACCTCGCGGCGCTGGGCCACCGCCGGATCGGCTACCTCGGGGTCGACGAGCAGCTGCCCTGGATGGCGGCCCGGCGGGCGGGCTTCCTCGCGGAGGCCCGCCGGCTGGGCCTGTCCGCGGTGGCGCTCCCCGGGGCGGCGCGGGCGGCGCGGGCGGCGGGGGAGGCGCGGGCGGCGGCCGCGGCGCCTTCCGCGGTCGCCGCCGTCCGGGCGCTGCTGGGCGGGCCCGACCGGCCCACCGCCGTCGCGGCCGGCAGTGACCTGCTGGCGCTGGACGTGTACGAGGCGGTCCGGGCGGAGGGGCTGGTGGTCGGGCCCGGCGGCGTGGCCGTCACCGGCTTCCACGACACGCCGCTCTGCCGCCACCTCCACCCCGCCCTGACCTCCGTCCGGCTGCCGCTGCGCGCGATCGCCACGGCGCTGGTCGGCCGGCTGCTGGGCCGGGTGCGGGGGGAGGCGGTACCGGCGGCGGGCCTGGAGCTGCCCACCGAGCTGGTGGTGCGGGGGAGCAGCGCGTGACGGGGGGACGACCGGCGCCCGTCTGACGCCCGGGCCGGTCCGCCCGGGCCGGTCCGCCCGAAGCCGTTCAGCCGCGCTCGTTCGCCCGAGGCCGTCCGCCCACGCCCGTTCGCCCGCCCCCGTCCGCCCGCGCCCGGCTCACGCCCGGTGGGCCGCCGGGCGCTCCGGGGACGCCTCCGCGAGCGCCCGGGTCACGGCGTCGACGCCGGCCCGCAGTCCGTACACCGGGGTGGCCGGCTGCTGGCGCCAGGAGTCGTCGAGGCCGCCCGCGTCCACCGTGTCGAAGCCCAGCTCGTCGACCAGCGCCCGGACGACCCGCTTGGCCGCCTCGTCGTCCCCCGACACCGGCACGGCGAGGCGGTCCGGGTCGCCCGCCGGGAGCGGCCGCTCCAGCAGGTCCTGCGCGTAGGTGCCGTTGAACACCTTCACCACCGGGTGGCCGAGGTGCTGCTCCGTCCACCGGCTCTCGGTCAGCCCGCCGTCCTCGATCGCGTCGATCCGGCCGTCGCGCTCCTTCGGGTAGTAGTTGCCGGTGTCGATCACGACCACGCCGTCGGCGGCCTCGTCGAACAGCCCGGAGGGCAGGTCCGGCACGTTCTTCAACGGGACGGTCACGACCACCAGCTGCGCGCCCCGCGCCGCCTCGGCGACCGGCACCGCCGTCGCGCCCGTCTCCTCGACCAGGGCCTTCAGCGTCTCCGGGCCGCGCGAGTTGGCCACCGAGACGTCGTGCCCGAGCGCGGTCAGCCGCCGCGTCAGGTTGCCGCCGATGTTGCCCGCGCCGATGATGCCGATCTTCATGGGAAGCCCCTCGTCTGCGAGTTCTGCGAGTCCTGCGATTTCCGCGAAGTCCGCGAGTTCCGTACTGGCTCGTCGCCTTGGCCCAACGACCTCCCGACCGCTCCGATTCCCCGCATCCGGGTGGGTCTTTCCGGAGGCCGGACCCGCCCTTCCCCGCGTGCCTGGTCCTGCCAGGACCAGGCACGGGAGGGCACGTCCGGGTGAGAATGACTCCCGTGAACCCGAGCAGCACCCTGAGCGAATTCCTGCGCACCCGCCGCGCCCGGCTGCGGCCCGAGGACGTCGACCTGCCCGACTACGGCGGCCGCCGCCGCGTCGCCGGGCTGCGCCGCGAGGAACTCGCCCACCTGGCGGGCGTCAGCGTGGACTACTACACCCGCCTGGAACAGGGCCGGGTCGGCAACCCCTCACAAGCCGTCCTCGACGCCGTCGCCCGCGCCCTGCGCCTCGCCCCCGACGAGTCCGGCCACCTCCACCGGCTGGCCCGCCCCGTCACCCGCTCCCGCCGGCCGACCGCCCGCCAGCAGCCCCGCCCCTCCCTGCTGCGCCTGCTGGAACAGCTGGACCACACCCCGGCCGTCGTGATGGGCCACCGGATGGACGTCCTGGCCTGGAACCGGGCCGCCACCGCGCTGTTCGGCGACTACGGCGCCCTCCCGGTCGAGGAGCGCAACATCGCCCGCATCACCTTCCTGGATCCGGCCTCCCGCGAGCTCTACGGCGACTGGGCGACCTGCGCCCGGGAGAACGTCGCCTTCCTCCACCTGGAGGCCGGCCGCCGCCCCGACGATCCGCTGCTCGCCGAACTGGTCGGCCAACTCTGCCTCTCCAGCGAGGAGTTCCACCGCTTCTGGGCCGAACACCCGGTCGCCGACAAGACCTCGGGCCGCAAGCTCTTCCACCACCCCCTGGCCGGCACCCTCGACCTCGCCTACGACACCCTCCGCCCCGCCGACGACCCCTCCCAGGCCCTCGTCACCTACACCGCCGACCCGGACACCCCCTCCGACGACGCCCTGCGGCTGCTGCTCTCCTGGGCGGCTTCGCGGTGAGTCCCGAGCGACCGTCCGGCAGCCGGCTGCAGCACCTCCTCGCCGGCCTGCCCGCCGCGTTCGCGGCCGCGCCCCGGCCCGGCCGGATCGACGCCTGCCCCTGCTGCAACCCGCAGGCCACCCTCGACACCCTGCTGCGCACACCCCGCGAACTGCTGGGGCCCGACGAACTGACGCGCTACGCCACCTCGGTGCTGAACACCGTCGGCTCCCCGGCGGATCTGCGGTACTTCACGCCCCGCATCCTCCTGCTCCTCCTCACCGGTGAACTCCTGCTCCCCGACCTGGAACCGTTCTGCGGCAAGCTCGACCGGGCGGCCTGGCGGGACTGGCCGGAGGCCCCGTACCTCGGCGAACTCCTCGACGCCCTCTGGACGGACGTCCTGACCGGCCCCGAGTGGTGGGACGCCGAAGCCGTCCTGTGCGCCCTCACCGCCGCCGACCCGGGGAGCGTCGACCGGCGGCTGGCTGAATGGGCCCGACTGGCGACGCCGACCGCCGTCGAGCGCCTGCACGAGTTCCTGCTCGGCGGCCCCGGGCCCCGGAACGCCTTCTGGGACCGGACGAGCCCGCCCTACCGGGCCTTCACCGCATGGCTGCGCGGCCCCGCCCTGCTCGACGCCGTCGCCGACGCGTTCGACCGGACCGAGGAACCCGCCCATCTCGAACAACTCGCCACCGTCCATGACATCTTGGGGACTCTGCCGTACCGTCCGTCCATGTGACCCTCGACCAGGCGTACGTGAACCAGATCTTCCTCCCGGCGACCTACGCCGAGGGCGTTCCGTACGGGCTCTTCCGCGAGCTGCGCGCGTCCGCACCGGTCTGCTGGGTCGAGGAGCCGAGCGTCGGCGGGTGGCCGGGCGGGCCGGGCTACTGGGCGGTGCTGCGGCACGCGGACGTGAAGCACGTGCTGCGCACGCCGGAGGTGTTCTCCTCGCACCTCGGGGCGACCCAGATCCGCGATCCCGACACGCCGGCCGATCTCGCCTTCGCCCGCACGATGATGCTCAACCAGGACCCGCCCGACCACTCCCGGCTGCGCCGGGCCGTCGCGGCCGCGTTCACCCCGCGCGCGCTGCACGAGCTGACCGCCGCCATCGAGAGCCGCGCGGCCGAACTCGTCGCCGCGGTCCGGCCATCGGGCGAAGCCGACTTCGTGCCGATCGCCGCCGACCTGCCGGTGTGGACGCTCGCCCGGGTCCTCGGCGTGCCGGAGCAGGACCGTCAGTTGCTGGTCGACTGGTCGAACCGTGTGATCGGCTACCAGGACCCGGACCACGCCCACTCCAGCACCGCGGACCCCGCCCGGCTCACCGACCTGGGTCGTGCCGCGCTCAGCCAACGACCCACGGCCGGCACCGCCCCCGACGGCCGCCCCGTCAACCCGCGCTCCCGCGCCGCCCTCGCGGACATGTTCGCCTACGCGCACGCGCTCGCCGAGCGGCCGCCGGCCGGCAGCATCGTGGCCCGCATGCTGGAAGCCGGTTTGAGTACCGCCGAGTTCGAGACGATGTTCTTCCTCTTCGGGGTCGCCGGCAACGAGACCCTGCGCAACGGCCTGCCGGGTGGGCTGTACTCCCTGCTCACACACGCCGATCAGTACCGCCTGCTGTGCCGCCGGCCGGATCTGACCGCCTCGGCGGTGGAGGAGCTGCTGCGATTCTGGCCGCCCGTACTGGAGTTCCGACGCACCGCCGCGCGGGACGTCGAACTCGGGGGGCAGCCGGTCCGCCGTGGTGACAAGGTGGTGGTGTACCACGCCTCCGCCAACCGCGACGAGTCGGTGTTCTCCGGTCCGGATCACCTGGACATCACCCGCACGCCGAACGACCACGTCAGTTTCGGTTTCGGTCCGCACTTCTGCGTCGGAGCGCAACTGGCGCGGATCCAGATGTCGGCACTACTCCGGCGGATCATCGCCGAGCTGCCCGACCTGGAGCTCACTCCGGGCGTGCCGCCGACGCGGCTCGTCTCCAACTTCCAGAACGGGCTGAAGCGGTTGGGCATCCGCTGGCGACCGGGAAGCAGTTCCGCAGGCCGTTCGTCAGTCGGAACGGCCGGTGGCGCATGACGTCGGCGGGGCCGAATCGGTGACCGCCGGGACTGCGGCCCCCGCTGCGGAGCGCCGGGGGGAGAGCCCCCGCCGGCCGTCGGCACCGGCCGGCCGTGCACCCGGCACGGACGCCGCCGCCCTCTCCCCGCCCGCGGCCGGTCACGACTCCCAGCGGATCGCGAGCAGCGCCGCGTCGTCGGTCAGACCGGTGGTGCCGACCCAGTCGCCCACGTCCGCCAGCAGGGCGTCCAGCAGGTCGTCGGGGCTCCCCGCCGGCAGCCCCGGCAGCCGCTCCTCCAACGGGTAGAAGACGCCCCCGGTGTCCCGGGCCTCGGTCACCCCGTCGGTGTGCAGGAGCAGCAGGTCCCCCGGCCGGGCCTCGAACCGGCTCGCCGGGTACCCGCCACCGGTCAGCCCCAGCAGCCCGAGCGGGGGCGCGGCCGCCGGCGGCGCCAGTGCGTCCACCCGGCCGGCCCGGCGCAGCAGTGGGGGCGGATGTCCGCAGTTGACCAGCGCGACCGGCTCCCGCCCGGGCGGCACCGACAGCAGCAGTGCGGTGGCGAAACGCCCCTCGCCCGGGCGGGCGGCCAGCGCGGCGTCCAGCTGTTCGGCCAGCCGCCCGAGGTCGGCCTCGGTGCGCGCCGCCTCACGGAACACCCCCAGCACGTCCGCCACCGTCTCGACGGCCGGCAGGCCGTGTCCCTGCACGTCCCCCAGCAGGATCCGCACGCCGTACCCGGTCTCCACGACGGCGTAGAGGTCCCCGCCGATCCGAGCCTCGGCCGCCGCGGCGACGTAGCGCACGGAGATCCGCAGCGGACCGATCCGCTCCGGCGGCGGGCGCAGCAGGGCGCGTTGCGCCGCCTCGGCCACCGTGCGGACCTGGAAGAGCTCCCGCTCCCGGGCCGCCACCAGTACCACGTTGGCGGCGCTGGCCAGGGTCGCGGCGAGGACGGTGATCAGCGCGGTGACGTGCACCTCGGTCGGCAGCTCGGTGTTGGTGGTCTCCAGCAGGCCCACGGCCACCACGGCGAGACCGCCGACCGCCAGCGGCACCCGGGCGCTGCGGCTGGTCGCCCCGGCCAGTACCGGTGCCACCGCCAGCACGGGCGACAGCGTCGTCCCGGGCCCGCTCACGAGGTCGGCCACCACGGCGGCGGCCAGCAGCAGGAACGCGCAGAACAGCAGCAGCCGGGTGCGCCGCGGCAGGTGCAGCGGCGGCATCCCGTCCGGACTGTCGGCACGCACGTGTCCTCCAGGCTGGGAAGGGCCCCACCATCCACTCTCTCCGGGCTCCCGGCGGGAGGCACCTCGGGCCGGTGGTCCCACCGTCCCCCGTGGAGACCGGTCGTGGGGACCGGCCGGGATCCGGTCCGGGAGACGGGACGCACGAGCCGCCGACCGGCTCCTCCTTCCCGCCGCACCGCAACCGCGACGAGGACGGTGTTCGCCGAGCCGGACCGGTCCGACGTCACCCGCGACGACATCGGGAACGGCCTCAAGCCCGTTGTGGACGGCCGGAATTGACGCAGAGTCGGTCACGCGACGCGCTCCACCGCAGGAACAGCAGCGCCACCACGGCGATCCCTGCGCCGAGCCCGTACACCACTGCGGCGCCCGACCCCAGCGTCGCGCCGCCGAGCACCGTGCCGAGCCCGATCCCGGCGTAGACGGCCGAGGAGTTGAGCGAGACGACCAGCGGGGCCTCCTGTGGGGCGACCTCGATCAGCCGGTGCTGCTGCGGGGGCGTCTGGCACCAGCTGGCGGCGCCCCACAGCAGCACCAGTAGCCCGGCCAGCGGCGCCACAGCGGTACGGGCCGCCGCGAGCCATGCCAGCGCCCCGAGCGCGGCCGCCATGGCGCCGTACCCGGCGGTGGCGGACAGCCCGCCGCCGGCCCGGGGCGGGGCTGGAGAAATCAGGACATTGGACATCCAGGTTCACCTCAGAAGTCGGCGAGGAGCCTGCGGGGCCGCGAAAGCGACCCGCAGGGGAATCGTGGGGGTTTGGCGGGCTTCAGCCCGTCAGTCGCGCGTAGTGCCGCCGGGTGCGGTCGGCGGCCCCGGCGGGAGCCGCCGCCATCAGGTCGGCCACCGTCTGCGCGGCGAGCTCGCGCCGCCAGGCCAGCTCGGCCTTGCGCATCGCCGTGGCCACCCCGCACGGGCGCCGGAAGTCGTCGCCGGCCGCCGCCGCCCCCTCCGTGCGCTGCCGGATCTCGGTGCAGCGGAAGAGGTCGTCGGGCCCTTCGATCGCGGAGACCACGTCCATCAGGGTGATCTGCTCGGGCTGGCGGCCCAGCCGGAAGCCGCCCCGGGCGCCCGGTGTGGAGCTGAGGATGCCGGCCCGGACCAGTGCCTGCAGGCGCTTGGTCAGGTAGGCGGGCGGGAGGTCGAACCAGGCCGCCAGTCGTGCGGTCGGCACCGGCTGCTCCTCCGCGAGCCAGGCCAGCGTGAGGCAGCAGTGCAGGCCCCACTCGACTCCTTCGCCCATGCGCATAACCAGGACACTACACGTCCTGGTTCCCGGGCGGGAGCGGGAATCGAACCCGCGACCGCCGGAACGATCAGCCCGCGCAGGTCGGGCAGAGGCCCCGGTAGGTGACCTCGGCCTGCGAGACGGTGAAACCGAAGCGCTGCTCCGTCGGGAGGTCGGCCAGCGGGTTGCCGAGCGGGTGGACGTCGCGGATGGCGCCGCAGCCGGTGCAGATCAGGTGCTGGTGCGGGCGGTGCGCGTTGGGGTCGTAGCGCTTGGCGCGCCCGTCGGTGGAGACCTCGATGACCTCGCCGAGGGTGACCAGCTCGCCGAGGGTGTTGTAGACCGTCGCCCGGGAGATCTCCGGGAGGCGCTCCGCCGCGCGGGCGTGCACCTCGTCCGCGGTCAGGTGCACGTGTTCGCCGTCCAGGACCTCGGCCACGACACGCCGCTGGGAGGTGAGGCGCCAGCCGCGCCCGCGCAGTCGCTCCAGCAGGTCACTCATATCGGTTCACCTATTCAGGTCAAGGGGAAGACCGGAGTTTACCAATACACATCCTGGGTCATCCGGATCCCGATCGGATATGGGTTTGGTGTCATTCTTGACTTGGATTCCGTCCATCGTAGGATCGGCTCCGGCGCTAGCCTAGGTACCAGCAGTAGATGTAGATGCCGTAGGTAGCACAGAAGACACCGTGATCCGCCTTGTGAGGGAAGGATTCCCATGTCTGACATCCACGATGCAACCGGCGTAGAGGCGAAGGCGGAAGGCTGCCCGGTCAACCACGGGCGCGCCGCGCACCCCACGCAGGGCGGTGGCAACCGCCAGTGGTGGCCGGAGCGGCTCAATCTCAAGATCCTCGCCAAGAACCCCGCCGTGGCCAATCCGCTCGGAGCGGAATTCGACTACCCGGCGGCTTTCGAGGCGCTCGACCTCCCGGCCGTCAAGCGGGACATCCAGGAGGTGCTCACCACCTCCCAGGACTGGTGGCCGGCCGACTACGGCAACTACGGCCCGTTCATGATCCGCATGGCCTGGCACAGCGCCGGCACCTACCGGATCAGCGACGGCCGCGGCGGCGCCGGCGGCGGCCAGCAGCGCTTCGCCCCGCTGAACAGCTGGCCCGACAACGCGAGCCTGGACAAGGCTCGCCGCCTGCTGTGGCCGGTGAAGAAGAAGTACGGCCGCAGCCTCTCCTGGGCCGACCTGATCGTCCTGGCCGGCAACGTCGCGCTGGAGGGCATGGGCTTCCGGACCTTCGGCTTCGGCGGCGGCCGGGTGGACGAGTGGGAGCCCGACGAGGACGTCTACTGGGGCCCGGAGACCACCTGGCTGGGCGACGAGCGCTACACCGGCGACCGCGAGCTGGAGAACCCGCTGGCCGCCGTCCAGATGGGCCTGATCTACGTCAACCCCGAGGGCCCCAACGGCAACCCGGACCCGATCGCCGCCGCCCGCGACATCCGCGAGACCTTCTACCGGATGGCGATGAACGACGAGGAGACCGTCGCGCTGATCGCCGGCGGCCACACCTTCGGCAAGACCCACGGCGCCGGCCCGGCGGACAACGTCGGCGCGGACCCCGAGGACGCGCCGATGGAGCAGCAGGGCATCGGCTGGAAGAGCGCTTTCCGTACCGGCGTCGGCGGGGACGCCATCACCAGCGGCCTGGAGGGCGCCTGGACGCCCACCCCGGTCACCTGGGACAACAGCTTCTTCGAGACGCTGTTCGGCTACGAGTGGGAGCTCACCAAGAGCCCGGCCGGCGCCCACCAGTGGAAGCCGAAGGACGGCGCGGGCGAGGGCACCGTCCCGGACGCCCACGACCCGAGCAAGCGCCACGTCCCGATCATGCTCACCACCGACCTGTCGCTGCGCTTCGACCCGGTCTACGAGCCGATCTCCCGGCGCTTCCTGGAGGACCCGGAGGCGTTCGCCGACGCCTTCGCCCGCGCCTGGTACAAGCTGACCCACCGCGACATGGGCCCGGTCGTCCGCTACCGCGGCCCGGAGGTCCCGGCCGAGCAGCTGCTCTGGCAGGACCCGCTGCCGACCGTCGACCACCAGCGGGTCGGCGCGGCCGACGTGGCCGACCTCAAGCGGCGGATCAACGACACCGGCCTGTCGGTGGCCGAACTGGTCTCCACCGCCTGGGCGGCGGCCTCCTCCTTCCGCTCCAGCGACAAGCGCGGCGGTGCCAACGGCGGCCGGATCCGGCTGCAGCCGCAGATCGGCTGGGAGGTCAACGAGCCCGACCGGCTGGCCGCGGTGCTGCGCACCCTGGAGGGCGTGCAGCGGGACTTCAACGCGCAGGCCGGCGGCGGCACGCAGGTCTCGCTGGCCGACCTGGTGGTGCTGGCCGGCGGCGTCGGCGTCGAGCAGGCGGCCAAGGCGGCCGGCCTCGCCGTCGAGGTGCCGTTCGCGGCCGGCCGGGTGGACGCGCCGCAGGAGCTGACCGACACGGAGTCCTTCGCCGCGCTGGAACCCAAGGCCGACGGCTTCCGCAACTGGGTCGGCAAGGGCAACCGCCTCCCGGCCGAGTACCTGCTGCTCGACAAGGCGAACCTGCTCGGCCTGAGCGCCCCGGAGCTGACCGTGCTGGTAGGCGGCCTGCGCGTGCTGGGCGCCAACCACGGGCAGTCCGCGCACGGCGTGCTCACCGAGACCCCCGGTGTGCTGACGAACGACTTCTTCGTCAACCTGCTGGACCTGGGCACCCGTTGGACGGCCACCTCGGAGGACTCGCACACCTTCGAGGGCCGGGACGCCTCCGGCAAGGTCAGGTGGAGCGGCACCCGGGCCGACCTGGTCTTCGGCTCGAACGCCGAACTCCGGGCCGTCGCCGAGGTGTACGCGAGCGACGACGCCAAGGAGAAGTTCGTGACGGACTTCGTCGCGGCCTGGGTCAAGGTCATGAACGCGGACCGCTTCGACCTCGTCTGATCCCCACGGAGGTGCGGGCAGGAGCCCGGGGCAATCGACCCCCGGGCTCCCGCCCGCGTCACGGCGCCCCGGGCTCCCGCCCGCCGGGCCGCGTCGTCACGGCGCGTCGGGCGCGGCGCCCACGCTGACCAGCCCCGTCTCGTACGCCGCGACCACCACCTGCGCCCGGTCCCGCAGGCCCAGCTTGCCGAGGATCCGGGCCACGTGCGTCTTCACCGTCGCCTCCGACAGCTGCAGCCCGGCCGCGAGTTCGGCGTTGCTGAGGCCGCGCGCCAGCAGCGCCATCACCTCCAGCTCGCGCGGGGTGAGCGTGCCCAGCTCGCGGTGCGGCGCCGCGGTGGCGGCACCGGCGTCCGGACGGGCGAAGCGCTCGACCAGCCGCCGGGTGATGGCGGGGGCGAGCAGCGCGTCCCCGGTGCGCACCAGCCGGACGGCGGCGGCCAGGTGCTCCGGGGTGACGTCCTTGAGCAGGAAGCCGCTCGCCCCGGCGGCCATCGCCGCGTAGACGTAGTGGTCGAGGTCGAAGGTGGTCAGCATGATGATCCGCGGCGGCTCCTGCGCCGGGGCGGCGAGGATCCGGCGGGTGGCCTCCAGGCCGTCCAGGCCGGGCATCCGGATATCCATCAGGACCACGTCGGGCGCGGTCCGGCGGACGGCCGCGAGGGCCTGCTCGCCGTCCTCGGCCTCCGCGACCACGTCGATCCCCTCGGACTCCAGGATCAGCCGGAACCCGGTGCGGACCAGGGCCTGGTCGTCGGCGACCACCACCCGCAGCGGCTGCGCGCTCATGAACTCTCCAAGGGGATCAGGGCCGTGACGCGGTAGCCGCCGCGCGGCCGGGGGCCGGTCTGCAGGGTGCCGCCGTAGACGGCGAGGCGTTCGCGCAGGCCGAGCAGGCCGCGCCCGTTGCCCGTGGAGGCGGCGCCGGTGGGGCGGCCGCCGGTGTCGGTGACCTGCACCTTCAGGTGGTCCGGGGCGTACTCGACGGCGACCGAGGCGTCGGCGCCGCCCGCGTGCTTGACGGTGTTGGTGAGGGCCTCCTGGACGACCCGGTAGGCCGCGAGTTCGATCCCGGGCGGGACGGCCCGGCGCTCGCCGGTGACGGTCAGCTCGACGGTCAGTCCGGCCTGCCGGACGCCGTCGACCAGGGCGTCCAGCCGGTCGAGGCCCGGCTGGGGGGCGAGGTCGGCGTCGGCGGCGGGATCGTCGCCGGCCGCCGACTCGATGGTCAACAGGCCCATGACGTGCCGCAGTTCGGTCATCGCCGCGCGCCCGCCGGACTCCACCGCGGCCATCGCCTCGCGGGCCTTGTCCGGGGCGGTGTCCAGGATCTTGCGGGCGGCTCCCGCCTGGATCGTCATCATGCTCACGTTGTGCGTCACCACGTCGTGCAACTCCCGGGCGATCCGGGCCCGTTCGAGCTCGACCGCGAGCCGCTGGGCCGCCAGCTGCTCGCGTTCCAGGGCGGAGAGCCGCTCACGGCCCTCCTCCACCCGGCCGCGCCACATCCGCAGCTCGTAGGCGACCGCGAACACCGGCACCAGGACCAGGACGGCGATCACCCCGTTGGGGAAGTGCGGCAGCAGGGCGTCGTCGAAGAGCACCACGAGCGCGCCGGTCGCGGCCGGCAGGCCGAGCAGCAGGGCCGCCGGGCGGCGCGCGTACGCGGCGGCGCTGTAGGCGGCGACGATCACCGCCACGCCGGTCGAGTACGCGATGTCCTGCGACTGGTGACGGACCAGCAGCGCGGTCGGCAGCACCGTCCACAGCACCGCCAGCGGGAAGCGGCGGCGCAGCACCAGCGGCAGCGGCACGAGCGGCACCAGCAGCAGCAACCCGGGCCCGCCGGCCCCGCCGGGCGGTTCCGCGATGGCGGCGTAGCGCCCGCTGGTGAAGGCGAGGAGGAGGGCCAGGGCGACGTCGAAGGCCTGGCGGCGGGGGGTCGGTCGGGGCGGCGGCGGGGCGTCCGGGCCGCCGGCCAGGCGGACCGCCGCGCGGAGCCGCCGCACCGTCGGATGATCGATCACCGGGACATTCTGGTGGGCGGGAGCCGCCGGGCACAGCCCCTCGCTCGGCGGTGACCGGTACACCCGCCGACTACGCCGCAGGGATGACGCCGCCGCCGATCCGCCGGACGCGGTACGGGAGTTGCCGCCGGCGACGGACGCGGCCGCGCGCCGTTCGTCCGTACCGTCGGCCCGTCCACCCGGGAAGCGGGAGCGAGGAGCGGGGAATGAACGGTGATCCGGTGATCGAGCTGAGCGGTGCGAGCCGCCACTACGAGGGCGCGCGGGCGGCCCTCGACGGGGTCACGCTGAGCGTGCGGGCGGGGGAGGCGGTGGCCGTGCTCGGGCCGTCCGGCAGCGGGAAGTCGACCCTGCTGAACCTGGTGGCCGGACTGGACCGGCCCAGCGCCGGGACGGTCACGGTGGCCGGAGTCAGGGTGGACCGGTTGGGCGAGGCGGCCTCGGCCCGCTACCGGCGCGGCACGATCGGCATGGTGTTCCAGTTCTTCAACCTGCTGGACGACCTCACCGTGACCGACAACGTGGTGCTGGCCGGGGAGTTGGCCGGAGTGCCACGTGCCGAGGCCCGCCGGCGGGCCGGCGAGCTGCTGGAGGTCCTCGGCATCGACCGGCACGCCCGCGCTCACCCGGGCCGGCTCTCCGGCGGCGAGCGCCAGCGCGTCGCGGTGGCCCGGGCGTTGATGAACCGGCCGACGCTGCTGCTGGCCGACGAGCCGACCGGCGCACTGGACTCCGCCTCGGCCGAGGACGTCAAGGAGCTGTTCCGGGAACTGCACGACGATGGGCAGACGGTCCTGCTCGTCACCCATGACCTCGGGCTCGCCGAGGACTGCGCCACGCGCATCGTCCGGATGCGGGACGGCCGGGTCGAGGCGGACTCGGCGGTGGCGGCATGAGCGCGCTCGCAAGGGTCGTGCGGGCGGGCGTCCGCCGCCGCCGGACCCAGTCGGCCGCGGTCGGTCTGGCCGCCCTGGTGGCCACCACCTGCTCCGTCCTCGGCGGCTCGCTGCTGGTCGCCTCCCAGGCGCCCTTCGACCGGGCCTTCGAGGGACAGCACGGTGCGCACCTCACCGCGCGCTTCGACGGCGCCCGGGTCACCGCCGCCCGGCTCGCCGGCACCGCGCACGCCACCGGGGTGACCGCCTCCGCCGGACCGTTCCGCACCGTGACGCTCGATCCGGAGCCGGGGCCGGGTACGGACGTCCCGGCCGGGCTGACCATGCCGCCGATGACCGTCGCAGGTCGCGCGCGGGCCGCCGGGGACGTCGACGAGGTCGAGCTCCTGCAGGGCAGTTGGCCGGAGCGGCCGGGCGAGGTGGTGATCGACTCCGGGTACCGGATGCAGCAGACGGAACTCGGCGGGACGCTCCGCCTCCCCGGCCTGCCGGGCGCGCCGACGCTCACCGTGGTCGGTTACGCCCGGTCCGTCAGCCGCACCGCCGACGCCTGGGTGACGCCCGAGGCCATTGCCGCGCTCATCGCGCCCGGCAGCACCCCCGGCTACGAGATGCTCTACCGCTTCGCCGACGCCGGTACCGCCGGCGCGATCGACGCCGACCGGGCCGCCGTGGCCTCGGCCCTGCCCACCGGGGCGCTGACCGGCGCGCAGTCCTGGCTGACCGCCGAGCAGGGCTCGGACCGCAACACCGCGCTGTTCCTGCCGTTCATGGTCGCCTTCGGCCTGCTCGGCACGGCGATGTCGGTGCTGGTGGCCGGGAACGTGGTGGCCGGCGCAGTCGGCACCGCGACCCGGCGGATCGGCGTGCTCAAGGCGCTCGGCTGCACCCCCGCCCAGGTGGTGCGGACGTACGTCGCCCAGGCGCTGGTGCCCGCCACGGCCGGCACCCTGCTCGGAGTCGTCACGGGCAACCTGCTCACCGTCCCCGTGCTCGCCACCACCGGGCAGCTCTACGGCACCGGAGCCTCGGGCCTCGCTCCCTGGGTGGACGTCGCGGTGGCGGGCGGCACCCTGGCCGCCGTCGCCCTGGCCGCCTGGGCCGCCGCCGCCCGCGCCGGACGGCTGCGCACGGTGGAGGCCCTGGCCGTCGGCCGGACGGCGGGCGCCACCCGGCGGGACGTCCTGGCCGCTCGCGCCGCCGCGGTGACCGCCCGGCTGCCGCTGCCCCGGCCGCTCAGCCTCGGCCTCGCCCAGCCCTTCGCCCGCCCGGCCCGGGCCGCCGGAATGTTCGCGGCGGTGCTGTTCGGCACGGCGGCAGCGGTCTTCGCCACGGGCATGGGCGGGACGATGACCTGGGTGCAGCAGGCGAAGAACCACGCCGTCGCGGACGTCCTGGTGCACCCGCTGCGCCCGGACGGCCCGCCCGGCGCGGCACCGTCCCGGCCGGTCGCGGCCGACCCGGCCGCCGTCACCGCCGCCCTGACCGCCCTGCCCGGCACCGCCGCGTACTACGGCGTCGGCGTCGAGGACGTTGTCGTCCCCGGCGTCGCCGGGAGCACCACGGTGACCGTCTTCGACGGCGACGCGTCCCGGGCCGGTTACCGGATGGCCGCCGGACGCTGGTACCGCGGGCCCGGCGAGGCCGTCGCGCCCGCCACCTTTCTCACCGAGGCCTCGCTGAAGCTCGGCGACCGGGTGACCTTCACCGACCACGGGCGAGCCGTCACGGTCCGGATCGTCGGTGAGGTCTTCGACCCGCACGTGCAGACCAACGAGCTCTTCACCGACGCCGGTAGCTTCCCCGCCGGGACGGCTCCGAGGCCCGACACCTGGCTCGTCGCGCTGAAACCCGGCACCGACCACGCCGGCTACGCCGCCGCCCTCGGCGGCACGCTCGCCCCGCTGCGGATGGCGGCAGAGGCCGACGCGACGCGTAGCTCCAGCGGCACCATCGCCGCGCTGCGGTCGCTCACCGTGACGCTGACGGTCCTGCTGGTCGTGGTCGCCGGGCTCGGCGTGTTCAACACCGTCGTCCTGGAGATCCGCGAACGCACCCGGGACGCGGGCGTCACCAGGGCGCTCGGCATGACGCCGGCGCAGAGCGTGAGCGTGGTGCTCGCCTCGGTGCTGCTGGTCGGCGCGGTCGGCGGCGCGATCGGCCTGCCCGTGGGCCTGCTGCTGCACCGGGTCACGGTGCCCGCGATGGGCCACTCCGCCGGGCTGAACTTCCCGGCTTCGGCGCTGGACGTGTTCGGTGCCCCCGCGCTGGTGCTGCTCGGGCTGGGCGGTGTGCTGATCGCACTGCTCGGCGCGCTGCTCCCGGCCGTCCGGGCGGCGCGGGCGCGGACGGTGGACGCCCTGCGGGCGGAGTGACGTGCGGTGGCGACGGATGCCGGCTCGGCAGTCGGCGCGGGGTCAGGTCTCGCCAGGCCTCTCGTCGGCCCGGGTGGGAGCGGCGTCGTGAGCGGGAACGGCGGAGGGCCCCGCGTCGCCGTGGGGCCCTCCGGTGCGTGCAGGATCGGTCAGTTGTAGGTCGTGGTGACGGTGACGCCGCCGAAGCCCTGCTGGCCGTAGAGGCTGAAGTACACCCAGCCGGACGGCGGGTTGGCGATGGTGAGGGTCTCGCTGTTGCCGCTGTTGGTGGACTTGGCCTGGTACGAGCCGGTGGTGGCCCAGGCGCCGCCGTTGTAGTAGAGGTCGGCGTTGCCGGTGCCGCCGCTGGTGGTGATGGTCAGCTGCTGCACGCCGGCCGGGAGGTACAGGAAGCTGTAGCTGTAGTTCCCGGTGGTGGCGGCCGCGCCGTCGCGGCGGCAGTTCTTGTCGAACTGCCGGCTGTCGGCGGCGGTGCACAGCGGAGCCTGGGAGGCGGGCAGCGAACCGCAGTTGTCGGCGGCGCACTGCTTGAGCCAGGCGGCGAAGTCGGCGTCGTAGGCGGTGCCGATGGTGGACTTCAGCAGGGTGCGGGCACCGTTCCAGTCACCGACGCGGTACTTGGCGAGCAGCGCGTCGACGTCCTGCGGGTGCGACTGGAGCATGTAACGGACGGCCAGGTAGCCCCAGTTGTAGACCCGGGTGGAGTCCGCGTTGGCGTAGGTGCTGTCGAACAGGGTGCTCAGCGCGTAGGTGCCCTTGCCGGCCTGGGCGACCGCGTCGTCGTAGTGGACGCCCCGGTAGCTGTAGGAGATGTACTCGGCGAGGCCCTCGACCCACCAGATGGTCGGGGTGGTCATCCCGGCGTCGAAGTCGCCGTAGAAGTCGTAGCGGCCGTCGAGGTAGTGGGTGTACTCGTGGTTGAGGTTCCAGATCTGGAACTGGGGGCGCAGCCAGGAGGCCTCGTGGGCGATGAAGCGGGCCTGGTTGCCGGCCTTGGCCGGGTCGCCCTCCTCGTACATGCCGCCGTTGTCGACGGCGATCTTGTACATCTCCCAGGCGTAGAGGCTGTAGTTGTAGTAGTCGTCGAAGACGACGACCTCCAGGCTGGTGTTGTTGTCGTTGGCGACCGGGCCGCCGTCCTTGACCACCTTGTGGAAGAAGGCGTCCTGGTTGATCAGGCTGGTGCAGGTGTCGGCGAGCTGCTGCGCGGTCATGTCCTGGGCGCGGATGCGCAGGTTGGCGTTGCAGGTGTGGTCGACGGTGAGCACCAGCGGGACGAGCTTGGCCGGGACGTCACAGGTGCCGTAGTAGGAGCAGTTGCCGCTGTCCTTGTTCTCCGCGAACCAGAGCAGGTTCATGGTGAGCGGTCCGGTGTTGCCGACCAGCGGGTAGCGGTTGACCAGGTCCTTGACGATCGGGCGTCCCTGGGCGCGCAGCGCGTCCTTGGCGACCAGGTTGCCGATCTGGATGCCGATCGAGGTGACCGGGTCGGAGCCGGTCAGCTGGGAGGCGTTGCGGGTGACGAAGCCCGCCATGCTGGTGGCGAAGGAGGGGTCGGCCTGCAGGGCGCCGACGAAGTCGGGCAGGTCGAAGCCGCGCTCGATGACGGTCTCGGTGTTGGCGACGGCGGCGGCCATGGAGCCGGTCCAGGCGCTGGAGTAGCCGTCCAGCAGGCGCTTGACGACGCCGGTGTAGCGCGCGTTCTCCTGGGCGCTGTCGATCAGGGTGACGGCTTCGGCGAGGGTGGCGCCGTTGGCCTCGGTGACGTCCTTGCTGTGCGGGGCGGCGAAGAAGCCGTCCAGCGCGCCGCGGACGGCGGTCTGCAGGGCGGTGCCGTACGGGCCGACGACGTCCTTGTTGTTCCACTGGACGTAGTAGCCGGCGCGCAGGAAGAGCACCAGCTGGCCGGCCGAGGTGGAGTCGTCGCCGGGGTAGGCGGCGGAGACGTCGCGCAGGGCGTTGGCGACGCTGACCATCTGGGCCTCGTTGAACGCGGCCCTGGCGTTGTCGCCGGTCAGGGTGAACAGCGTGTTGACGCAGTCGAGGCCGGCGGCCTCGACCCGCTGGACCAGCGCGGCACCGGAGTTGCCGGTGAAGGCGGACACGTCGCAGGCGTTGGCGGCGAGCTGCCGGGGCGCCTTGGTGTTCGTGCCGATGGTGCTGCCCGCCGTCGGGGCGGTGGCCTTGGCCCGCGCGTCCGAGGCGAGCGGCCTGGCGTCCCTGGGGGTGTCGGGCGACTTGGGCACGGGGATGGCGTGCGGCGCGGCGGACTTGGCGGTCGGCGCGGTCGGCTTGCCCTGGGGAGTGGGGGCGGGCGCCGCGTGGGCCTGCGGTGCGAAGAGTCCGAGCGCGAGGAAGAAGGCGGCGCCGAGCGCAGGGAGTCTGCGCGCGTTCGCCTTCGCTATCCGGAAGGGACGCATGTGTGGGGGCCTCCGGGGCCGGTGGTGGCCGTGGTTGGGGACACGGCCGCTCCAATGTGTGACATGTAAAATGGCACATGGTGGGCGGCCGCGGGAAGCCCCGGGAGCGGAAAAGTTGTCAGACCCTGACGGGAAGCCCCGATCGAGCGTCAAAGCCGAGGAACAAGCAGGAGCCCATGGTTCGTTCCTGCAAGTCATACGCAATAGTGTTGTCCCGGCACGATCAGCATCGCTCAACCCGCCGAAAGGGGCCGTGTCCTGATGGGCACCTACACGCTTCCCGACCTTCCGTACGACTACTCCGCGCTTGAGCGGGCGATGTCGGCCGAGATCCTGGAGCTGCACCACTCCAAGCACCACGCCGCCTACGTCAAGGGCGCCAACGACACCCTCGACCAGCTCGCCGAGGCGCGCGACAAGGAGCAGTTCGGCGGCCTGGTCGGCCTTCAGAAGACCTTCGCCTTCCACCTGTCCGGCCACGTGCTGCACTCGCTGTTCTGGCAGAACCTCTCCCCTGAGGGCGGCGACCGCCCCGAGGGCGAGCTGGCCGACGCCATCACCGAGCACTTCGGCAGCTTCGAGGCCTTCAGGAAGCAGCTCACCACCGCCACCACCGGCGTCCAGGGCTCCGGCTGGGGCATCCTCTCCTGGGAGCCGCTCGGCAAGCGCCTGATCGTCGAACAGGTCTACGACCACCACGGCAACGTCGGCCAGAACACCACGCCGCTGCTGGCCTTCGACGCCTGGGAGCACGCCTACTACCTGCAGTACCGCAACGTCCGCCCGGACTACGTCACCCGCCTGTGGGACGTCGTCAACTGGCAGGACGTCTCGGCCCGCTTCGCGGCCGTCACGGGCGCCTGACCTCGTTCGGGTGACGGGGAGGGTCCCGGACCGGTCGGGCGGTCCGGGGCCCTCCCCTTCCGTTGCCCCGCCCCGTTGCCGACGCCGGGGCCGGGCCCGGGGCCCGGCCTCCAGAGGGCGGTCGACGATCACGCCTTCACCTGCGATGACGGGGGAATTCGGGAACCCGTTCGACGGGGTTCACGTCATGAACCTCGGAGAGACCGCAGACAGGTGGGGGGCAGTCAGCCGATGGACGGCAAAGCACGGATGAAGGACCTGGCCGGCAGTCGGGTGGCGCTCGCGGTGGCGGCCGTCGCCCTGGCGGCGGGCGCCTGGGGGGTCGCGACCCTCGCCGGGCCGGACGGCGTCCCCCGGCAGGACATCGCACAGGAGCAGGGCACGTCCGCCGGCGGCAGCGGTGGGGACGGCGCCAAGGGTGGCGACGGCGGCACGCAGCAGGGCAGCGGGATGCCCGACGGCATCGCCCACGCCTCCGAGAGCGGGGGCAACGCCGTCAACATCACCATCGACGACGGCCCCGATCCGACCTGGACGCCGAAGGTCCTCGACCTCCTCAAGCGGCACGGCGTGAAGGCGACGTTCTGCATGATCGGACCGCAGGCCAAGGCCCACCCCGACCTGGTCAAGCGGGTCGTCGCGGAGGGCCACCGGCTCTGCGACCACACCGTGGACCACGACACCTCCATGGACAAGAAGCCCGTCGCGTACCAGGAGAAGGAGATCCTGGACGCGAAGAAGATGATCGAGGACGCCGCGGGCGGCGCCAAGGTGATGTACTACCGGGCTCCCGGCGGCTCGTTCACCCCCGACAGCCGGCGCATCGCCGCCGCGAACGGCATGCGTCCGCTCGGCTGGAACGTCGACTCGAAGGACTTCAACAAGCCCGGCACCGGCGCCATCGTGGACACCGTCAAGAAGGAGCTCCACCTCGGCCCGACGATCCTGTTCCACGACGGCGGCGGCGACCGCCAGCAGACCGTCGAAGCCCTCGACCAGGTGCTCACCTGGCTGAAGGCCCAGGGCCGCCCCACCGGCTACCCGGTCCAGACCACTCCGTGACGCGTCGCGCCACCCGGGCGGGGCGGTGCGGCGGTCGTGCCGCCACCGCCCCGCAACCGTTCGTCAGGGCGTGCCGAAGAAGCCGTCCAGGATGCGCTGGGCGGCCAGTCCGGCCGGGAGGGTGCCGGCGCGGACCCGGGCTTCCAGGTCGGGGGCCAGGCGCCGTACGTCGGGGTGCTCGTGCAGGCGGGCGTAGAGCTGGTCGTGGACCATCGCCCAGGTCCACTCGACCTGCTGGTCGCGGCGCTTGGCGGCCAGGGCGCCGGTGGCGTCGAGGAGCTTGCGGTGCTGCTGGAGGCGCTCCCAGAGCACGTCGAGGCCGGCGTTCTCACGGCCGCTGCAGGTGAGGACGGGTGGGGTCCAGGCAGCGTCGGGGGCCTGCAACAGTCGCAACGCGCCCGCGAGTTCGCGGGCCGCGGCGCGGGCATCGGTCTCGTGCGGGCCGTCGGCCTTGTTGATCGCGATGACGTCGGCGAGTTCCAGGACGCCCTTCTTGATGCCCTGGAGCTGGTCGCCGGTCCGGGCGAGGCTGAGGAGGAGGAAGGTGTCCACCATGCCGGCCACCGCCGTTTCGGACTGGCCGACTCCGACCGTCTCGATCAGCACCACGTCGTAGCCGGCCGCCTCCATCACCACCATCGACTCGCGGGTGGCCTTGGCGACGCCGCCCAGGGTCCCCGAGGTGGGGGAGGGGCGGACGAAGGCCTGCGGGTCGACGGCCAGGCGCTCCATCCGGGTCTTGTCGCCCAGGATGGAGCCGCCGGTCCGGCTGGAGGTCGGGTCGACGGCGAGGACCGCGACCCGGTGGCCCTCCCCCGTCAGCATGGTGCCGAAGGAGTCGATGAAGGTCGACTTGCCGACACCGGGAACCCCGGTGACGCCCACCCGGACCGCCCCGCCCGCGTGCGGCAGCAGCCGCTGGAGCAGCTGCTGCGCGAGCGCGCGGTGGTCGGGACGGGAGGACTCGACGAGGGTGACGGCGCGCGCGATCCAGGCGCGCGAGCCGTCGAGGACACCCGTCACGTAGCTGTCGAGGTCGATCGTCCGCGGAGGCATCGGCTCAGCGGCTCACAGCTCGTGGCCGAGCTCGGACGCCAGGGCCGTCAGCAGGTCGTGCGCGGCGTCCGGGATGACCGTGCCCGGTCCGAACACCGCCGCCGCGCCCGCCTCGTACAGCGCGTCGAAGTCCTGCGGGGGGATGACCCCGCCGACCACGATGGTGATGTCCTCGCGGCCCGCCGCGGCGAGTTCGGCGCGCAGCGCGGGCACCAGGGTGAGGTGGCCGGCGGCCAGTGAGGAGACGCCGACGATGTGCACGTCCGCCTCGACGGCCTGCCGGGCGACCTCCGCCGGGGTCTGGAACAGCGGGCCGACGTCCACGGTGAAGCCGAGGTCGGCGAAGGCGGTGGCGATCACCTTCTGGCCGCGGTCGTGGCCGTCCTGGCCCATCTTGGCGACCAGGATGCGCGGCCGGCGGCCCTCGGCCTCCTCGAACCGCTCGACCAGGTCGCGGGTGCGCTGGAGGGAGGCCGACGGGCCCGCTTCGTCTCGGTACACACCGGAGATGGTACGGATCTGGCCGGAGTGTCGGCCGTACACCTTCTCCAGGGCGTCCGAGATCTCACCGACGGTGGCCTTGGCACGGGCCGCGTTGACGGCCAGGTGCAGCAGGTTGCCGTCCAGCGAGCCGCCGCGCTGCGGTCCGGCCTCGGCGGCCCGGGTGAGCGCGTTCAGCGCGTCCTGCGTGGCGGCCTCGTCGCGCTCGGCGCGCAGCCGGCGCAGCTTCTCGATCTGGCGGGCCCGCACCGCGGAGTTGTCGACCTTGAGGACGTCGATCTGCTCGTCGCTCTCCACCCGGTACTTGTTGACACCGATCACCGGCTGGCGGCCGGAGTCGATGCGCGCCTGGGTGCGGGCGGCGGCCTCCTCGACGCGCATCTTGGGGATGCCGGCGTCGATCGCCTTGGCCATGCCGCCGGCGGCCTCGACCTCCTGGATGTGCTGCCAGGCGCGTGCCGCCAGGTCGTTGGTCAGCTTCTCGACGTACGCCGAGCCGCCCCACGGGTCGATGACCCGGCAGGTGCCCGACTCCTGCTGCAGCAGCAGCTGGGTGTTGCGGGCGATCCGGGCGGAGAAGTCGGTGGGCAGGGCGAGCGCCTCGTCCAGGGCGTTGGTGTGCAGCGACTGGGTGTGGCCCTGGGTGGCGGCCATCGCCTCCACGCACGTGCGGGTGACGTTGTTGAACACGTCCTGCGCGGTGAGCGACCAGCCGGAGGTCTGCGAATGGGTGCGCAGCGACAGCGACTTGGGGTTCTTCGGGTCGAACTGCTTGACCAGCTTGGCCCAGAGCAGCCGGGCCGCGCGCAGCTTGGCGACCTCCATGAAGAAGTTCATGCCGATCGCCCAGAAGAACGACAGCCGCGGCGCGAAGGCGTCCACGTCCAGCCCCACGTCCAGGCCCGCGCGCAGGTACTCCACCCCGTCGGCCAGGGTGTAGGCCAGCTCCAGGTCGGCGGTGGCCCCGGCCTCCTGGATGTGGTAGCCGGAGATGGAGATCGAGTTGTACCGGGGCATCTTCTGCGAGGTGTACGCGAAGATGTCCGAGATGATCCGCATCGACGGCTGCGGCGGGTAGATGTAGGTGTTGCGGACCATGAACTCCTTGAGGATGTCGTTCTGGATGGTCCCCGCCAGCTTCTCCGGCGGCACGCCCTGCTCCTCGGCGGCGACGATGTACAGCGCCAGCACCGGGAGGACGGCGCCGTTCATGGTCATCGACACCGACATCCGGTCCAGCGGGATGCCGTCGAACAGCTGGCGCATGTCGTAGATCGAGTCGATCGCGACGCCCGCCATGCCGACGTCGCCGGTGACGCGCGGGTGGTCGCTGTCGTAGCCGCGGTGGGTCGGCAGGTCGAAGGCGACCGAGAGGCCCTTCTGGCCGGCCGCCAGGTTGCGGCGGTAGAAGGCGTTGGACTCCTCGGCGGTGGAGAACCCCGCGTACTGGCGGACGGTCCAGGGCTGGTTGACGTACATGGTCGGGTACGGCCCGCGCAGGTACGGGGCGATGCCCGGGTAGGTCTCCAGGAAGTCCAGCCCGGCCAGGTCCGCCGCGGTGTACAGCGGCCTGACGCCGATGCCCTCGGGGGTGTCCCAGACCAGCTCGTCGACGTCCTTGCCGGTGGACTGCCGCCAGGCGGCCTGCCACTGGTCGTCCGAGACGTCGGCGGCGCCGCCGTCCAGCCCGATACCGGTGAAGTCGGGAATCATCGAGCCGCCTCGCTCTCGTCCTCGTCGGCGCCGCGCGCGCCGGTGATCTGGTCCAGCAGGGAGGTGAGGACGGCGACCGCGTCCCCGCCCGCGTGGATGAACCCGTCCACTCCGGCCGGGGCTTCGCCGAGCCGTCCGGCCAGCAGCACCTTCGCGGCGCCGGCCGCCTTCAGGGCGCCGGCGACGGCCTCGGCGTGCTCGCCGTACAGGGCGTCGCTGGAGCAGAGGCAGGCGACGGTGGCGCCGGAGGCGGTGAACGCCTCGGCGAACGCCGCCGGGTCGACGCCTTCGAGGGAGGTCGTCGCGATGCCGCCGGCCTGGAACAGGTTGGCCGCGAAGGTGGTGCGCGCGGTGTGCGCGGCGGCGGTGCCGATCGAGGCCAGGAACAGCTTCGGCCGCTCGCCGGTGGCCGCGAGCGCGGCGTCCGAGCGGTCCCGCAGCGCCTCGTACGCCTCGGCGCGGCGCACCTGCGGCAGGCCGCCGGCGAGCGCGGCCGGGGCCGGCTCGCGGACCAGCGGCTGCTCGTCCAGGTGCGGGAACTCGCTGACGCCGGTGACCGGTTCGCGTCGCTCGGCGAGCCTGACGGACCGCGCCGCCCAGGTCGCGGCGAGCCGCTCGCCGACCAGCCCGGACCCGAGGGCGGCCTGCTGGCCGCCGGCCCGCTCGATCTCCTGGAACCAGGACCAGGCGGCCCGGGCCAGCTCCTCGCCGAGCTGCTCGACGTACCAGGAGCCGCCGGCCGGGTCGATCACCCGGGCCAGGTGGGACTCCTCCAGCAGGATCGACTGGGTGTTGCGGGCGATCCGGCGGGCGAAGGCGTCCGGCAGGCCGAGCGCGCTGTCGAAGGGCAGCACGGTGACGGCGTCGGCGCCGCCGACCCCGGCGGCCAGGCAGGCGATGGTGGTGCGCAGCATGTTCACCCACGGGTCGCGGGCGGTCATCATCACCCGGGAGGTGACGGCGTGCTGACGCTGCGCCGAGGCCGCGGCGGAGGCCCCGGACACCTCGGCGACGCGGGCCCAGAGGCGGCGGGCGGCACGGAACTTGGCGATCGTCAGGAACTGGTCGGCGTCGGCCGCGTAGCGGAACTCCAGCTGGCCGAGCGCGGCGTCCACCGACAGCCCGGCGGCGGTGAGCGCGCGCAGGTAGGCGACGCCGGTGGCGAGCGAGCAGCCGAGCTCCTGCGCGGGGGAGGCGCCGGCCTCGTGGTACGGCAGGGCGTCGACGGTCAGGGCCCGGACGTCCGGGTAGTCGGCGGCGCAGCGGGCCGCGAGCGCGGTGGCCTCGGCGAGCAGCGCGTCGGTGCGGGTGGTGTCGCCGGTGCGGGCCTGGAGGCCGAGCGGGTCGGCGCCGAGGTTGCCGGAGGCGTCGCCGGGGGAGACCTCGCGCTGCTCGTAGAGCTTGAACAACTGCTCGGCGGCGTCGGTGAATTCGGCTCCGGCGTCGAGTGCCACCGCGGCCAGGTCCAGGTACACGCCGGTCAGCGCCTCGGGCAGGGCGTCCACCGGGAGGGCCCCGCCGCCCAGTTCCAGCCAGAGCGAGCCGACGCCGTTCTCCAGGTCGGCCAGCACGGCCTCGTTGGCGCGCCGCCGGTCCGGGTCGGCGTGCCGCTGCCGCACGTCCCACCCGGCGACGGCCGAGCCCTGCGGCCGGCCGCCGCGGACGAAGGGCGGGAAGCCCGGGTATCCGGGGTCGACCGCGGTGTCCTCGGCGGTGTACAGCGGGCGTGCACCGAGCCCGTCCTGGAGCTCGGTGGTGAGTGCCTGCTCGGCGGCGGCGCCGTCCTCGGGCTGGGCACCGGACTTGCGCAGCACGCCCTGGACGAGCTGCTGCCACTGCTCACGGTGCGCGGCCGGGAACTCGGCGGCGAGGGGGAGCCCTTCGGGCGGGACCTTCATGTGCGCAGGTTAGCGCCCGTTCGCGTACCCGCAGGAGGGGCGCCGTGTGTGACCTTTCCCTCGATTTGGCGCATTCTCAGCACTCCGCGGGGCGGGCCGTGCCACGGGCCGGCGATCACGGGTCCGGCGGGGTCACCCGCGGCGGGAGCGGGGGAAGGAGCGGTGGCGGCCGGGCCGGGGTGAACCGAGCCGGACCGGGGTGAACCGGGGCCTCGGCGGCGCCCGTAGTCAATACCGATGGCACGGAACGCGATCGATGTCCCGTCATGGCCCCGAAACGTCATGATCAGGGGGATTGCGGAACCCCGCCCCTCATCTATTAAGTTACTTCGAAGAAGGTGGGCGGGGCAGCATCCCCCCGTTGCTCGCCCCGCCTGCCTTCGCCGTCCCCCGGCCCGTACGGGCCGGCCCCGGATTCCCCCGAAGGAGAGCCGACCGCCCATGGGAAAGCGCCGCAAGCCCAGCCCCCCCAGCCGGGCCCGTATGGCGGTCCTCACCACGGCCATGGCGGCCGGCGGCGCGGTCCTCGCCTCGGGCACCGCACACGCCGAGCCCGCGCCGACCCTCGCCTCCGTCAAGGAGCAGGTGGACAAGCTCAACGAGGAGGCCGAGCAGTCCATCGAGCGCTACAACGGCTTCCAGGCCCAGCAGCAGAAGCTCCAGGTCGACGCCAACCAGATCCAGGAGAAGGTGGTCCGGGGCCAGGAGGCGATGAACGAGCTGCGCACCCGGCTCGGGGCCGTCGCCGCCGACCAGTACCGGACCAACGGCATCGACCCGTCGGTCCAGCTGATGCTCGACTCCGACCCGTCCGGCTACCTGGAGCGCGCCGCGGTGCAGAACCAGGTCGCCGACTCCCAGGCGAACCTGCTGAAGCAGGCCCAGGACGAGCAGCGCAAGCTCGACCAGGACCGTGCCGAGGCCACCGCGACCCTCGCGTCGCTCGACGCGGTCGGCAAGCAGCTGGCGGAGCAGAAGAACGGCATCCAGACCAAGCTGGCGCAGGCGCAGGAGATGCTGAACAAGCTCAGCGCCGAGGACCGCGCCAGGATCAACGCCCAGCAGTCCGCGGAGAAGGCCAAGGCCGAGGCCAAGCAGGCCGCCGCCGCGGGCGCCGCCGCGGCGGACCGCGCCTCCCGCTCCGCCGACCGCCCCGACATGAGCGCCCCGGCGCCGGCCGCCAGCGGCCGGGCCGCGGCCATCATCGCGTTCGCCCAGGCCCAGCTCGGCAAGCCGTACGGCTGGAGCAAGACCGGCCCGGACAGCTTCGACTGCTCCGGCCTCACCAGCCAGGCCTACCGCGCGGGGGGCCGCACGATCTCCCGGATGTCCCAGGACCAGTGGAACGACGGCCCGCACGTCGACCGCGCCAACCTGCAGCCCGGTGACCTGGTCTTCTTCTACGACGACCTGCACCACGTCGGGCTGTACATCGGTGACGGCAAGATGATCCACGCACCGCGCACCGGCAAGAACATCGAGGTGCTCCCGATCTCCGCGATGCCGTACATGGGCGCCGTCCGCCCGGCCTGACCGCGCCCGCGTGGCGGCCCGGCCGCCGCACTGCCCACCGCAGGCCCGCTCCCGCTCCGGCGGCAGCGGGCCCGCGGCGTTCCGGGCCGGTCGCGGACGGCCCGCCGGCGGGTGCTGCAGGCGCTACCGGTGTTGCGGGTGCCACCGGTGTTACGGGTGCGGTGCGCAGGCCAGCAGGTACGGCAGTGCGGGAAGCACCGGCAGTGCCAGCACCCCGAGCCGCCAGGCCGGCTGCCGCCAGCCGCCACCGGGGCGGGCCAGCCGCCGGACCCGGGCCAGCACCCCGGTGGCGGCCACCCCCAGCGCCGCGCCGCCCGCCACCCCGCCGCCCGGGGACGGGACCCCGGCGGTCGCCAACGCGTAGAGCGCGGACGCCAGTTCACCCCGGGACGCGTGCGCCAGCGCCGCGTCGTCGGCCGCCATCTCCAGCAGCAGCGCCACCTCCGAGCGCCCCAGCCGGGCCAGCGGCAGCGGTCCGAGGAGCAGCGCGAAGGTGTCCGCCGGCAGCCGGAACAGGTGGTGGCGGCCCCGGATGTGCCCGTGCTCGTGGGCGACGGCCGCGGCGAGCTGCCGTTCGTCCAGCAGCCGCAGCGCCCCGCGCGACAGCACCACCCGGGAGCGCCGTCCGGGCAGGCAGTACACGGTCGGGTGCGCGTGCTCCAGCACCAGTGCGTCCCAGCGCCCGTCCCGGACGGCGACCAGGTCCAGCACGGCCCGGTGCCGGCGCCGGGCCCGCCCGGTGCGGACGCCGACGGCGGTGACCAGGGCGGCGGCCACCGCCCCGGCAGCGGCCAGCAGCCACCAGTCGTGGGTGTGCGGGACGAGACCCCCGGCCGGCTCGGCGTGGGGGAGCAGACCGAGCAGCCCGGCCGGCTCGTGGGCGAAGGGCTCCACCGCGTGGTGCGCCGCGAGCAGCAGGGCGACCGTGAACGAGGCCATCAGCGCGAGCCAGAGCCCCGCACCGGCCGCCGGACGGGCCTGGAGCCGGGCGGAGCCGGCCAGCCGCCGGGGCAGCAGCACCCCGGTCACCGCCAGGTAGAGGACGAGCAGGGCGAGGGTCACTCCGGATCCCGGGACTTCACCTGTTCGAGGGCCGCGAGCAGGGCGGAGGCCTCGTCCCCGCTGATCCGGTCGATGAAGCGGAGCAGCGCGCCCGCCCGGTCGGGGGTGGTCTCCAGCGCCTGGTGCATCAGCCGGGCGGTGTACTCCTCGCGGGTGCAGGTCGGCTCGTACACCCAGGCGCGGCCGACCTTGTCACGGCGCAGCCAGCCCTTGGTGTGCAGGATGTCGGCGACCGTGGTGACGGTGGTGTACGCGACGGCGCGCTGCTGCTGCAGGTCGTCCACGACCTCGCGCACCGTGGCCGGTCGGCCCCAGGCCCAGAGCCGGTCCATGATCTCGGCCTCCAGATCGCCGAAGCCCCGTAGCACCGCCCTTGTCTCCCTCGCCGAGCCCACCGCCGGCGCCCTTCGCCCGCCGGAACGCGGCCCATGGTACGGCGAGCGCCGGGCGCCCGCCCCCGGCCTCCGGAGGCGGGCGCCCGGCGTCTTCCGGGTGGTGCCCAGGTGGTGTCCGAGCGGTGTCGACCGGTGCCCGGTACGTGTGCAACCGGTGATCGAGCCCGGTCGGCCGGGGTCAGGACAGCCGCCGCCCCAGCGGGATCCGGGACCGGGTGAACAGCGCGGCGAGCAGCCCGGCGACCACCGGCAGCACGAGCACCACCAGCAGCAGCTCGACCCACGGCGCCGTGATCAGCGCCGGCTTGGCCCCGAACCCGCTCGCCCGGGACTTCAGCAGCCCCACCGCCGGCACGAACCCGTTGGCCGCGCCGAGCAGCGCCCCCAGCAGGGCGATCAGCGCGCACTGCAGGCCCGCCATGCTCCGCCGGATCCGCGGCGGTGCGCCGACGGCGGCCAGGGTGGCCTGGTCCTGCCGGGAGTCGGCGGCCGCGAGGCCGGTGGCGATCCCGGCCGCGCCGAGCACGACCAGCCCGGCGAAGCCGGTGAGCGCCAGGGTGAGCGCGTCGCTCTTCGGCTGGAAACCGCGCTCGACCGACAGCGTGGCCATCCGGTCCAGCCGGATCGCAGCCGCTTCGGCGCGCTGCTGCGCCCGGCGGTCGGGCGGCGTGGCGGGCAGCCAGACCGAGCCGGTCGGCCGCGCGGACAGCCCGAGGCGCGGCAGTGCGGAGGGCAGCACCATGCCCTGGGCGAAGCCCGCGGCGGCCTCGTTGTCGACCAGCACCGCGTCGACCGGGACCTCCTGGAGCTCGGGCTTGGGCACCTCGCCCGGCTGCACCGCGCCGCTGGCGCCGCGCAGCATCAGCACGGCCTTCCCGTCGGCGCCCAGCAGGGCGCGGTCGAAGACCAGCAGCTTCCCCGCGGCCAGCGCCTGTTCGGCGGCCGGGTCGTGGACGGCGAACAGGTTGTGCAGCACGGTGGCGTCCCCGGCGGCCAGGTGCGGCGGGGCGCCGAGGCCGCGCCGGTTCACCGTGCCCTTGAGCTGGACGGTGCTGGAGCAGTTCTCGCAGAAGCGGTACATGACGTCGGCGAGGTCGCCGCGCGGGCCGAGGCCGGTCAGCTGCTCCTCCAGCTCGCCGCGCAGCCGGTCGAGCCGGGGCCCGTCGGTGGAGCTGGTGAGCTGGACGGCGCCGTACGGGGCCTGCGGCCGGTAGTCGCGCCGGTTCTCGGCGTCGGTGCTGGTGGTGTACACCCCGATGGCGACGGCGCCGGCCACCGCGGCCATCACCGCGGCCACCGCCGGTGCGGTGCGCGAGCGGTGCCGGGCGGAGTCGCGCAGCGCGAGCCGGGGCCCGAGCGGCAGCCTGCCGGCCGCCCGGCCGATCAGGGCGACCAGCATCGGGGTGCAGAGCAGCAGCCCGATCTCGGCGGTCACCGAGCCGCCGAGCACGGTGAGCGTCCGGGTGTCGTAGCCGCCGACGCCCGGCCGGTCGCGCTGCACGACGCCCGCGCCGTACACCGCGAGGACGCCGCCGAGGGCGACCAGCACCACGCCGCCGACGGTGACCGCGCGGCTGGGGCCGCGGACGGTGTCCCGGCCGGTGAGTCCGGCGGTGACGCTGCGGCGGGCGGCCTGCACGGCGGGCAGTGCCGCCGCGAGCAGGGCGGTGACCAGGCCGATCCCGGCGATCGCGAGCAGGTCCAGCGGCGGCAGGGCGAGGTGTCCGAACCGTGCGCCGCCGACCCGTTCGATCTGCGGCCGGAGCACGGCGACCAGCCCGGTGCCGAGCGACACCCCGGCCAGCGCCCCGGCCGCGCCGAGGACCAGCCCGCCGCCGAGGACCACCGCGCCGACGTGGGTGCGGCTGCCGCCGGCGGCGCCGAGCAGGGCGAGCTGGCGGCGGGAGCGGCGGGCGCCGACCGCGAAGGCGGGCCCGGCGAGCAGGGCGACCTCCAGCAGCGCCATGCCGGTGACGGTGGCGACGACGATCTCGGTGTTGTCGCCGGTCGACAGGTCGCCGAAGCGGTGCGCGTCACGGTAGTAGGGCACGGCCTGCTCCGGCGGCGGGGCGAGCGCCACCGAGCGGGCGGTGAGCGTGAAGCCGTGGGCGTTGAACCGCTGCACCGCGGCCCAGTCGAGCGCGGCCCCGGACGGCAGCCGGACCAGCCAGGCGGCGCGCTCGGCCGGACGCTGCTCGGCGGCCGGCCGGCCGGCCGCCTGGGCGGCGGCCAGCTGGTCCAGCAACTCGCCGGGCCGGGAGACGAGTTCGACCCGGCCGAGCTCGTCCGGGTGCTCCACGACACCGGTGATGGTGAAGGTCGTCCCGTCCAGTCCCTGGACGGTGGTGGTGCCACCCGGCCGGAGCCCGGAGCGGTCCAGGAACGCCCGGGTGACGGCCACCTCGCGCGGGGCGCTCGGGGCGCGGCCCTCGACCAGGTCGATCCGGCCGTGCCAGATCGGGTCGGCGAGGTTCGCCTCGGTGGTGAGCGTGCGGACCAGGCCCTCGGGTGAGGTCGCACCGCTCTCCGGCCCCGGACGCGCCGGGGTGAGCGCACTGCCGGGCGGCAGCAGCGAGCCGACCAGGCCGACCGGGTCGGTGGTCGCGCCCTTCTGCTGTTCGGCGGTGGGCTGCTCCCCCGGGCGGGGCTGGACGACGAGGACGCCGTCCTCCGCGACCGGCGCCTGTTCGACGGTGCGGCCCGGGTCGAGGGCGGTGACCAGGGCGTCCGCGCCGCCCACCACCCGCTCGACCCGCTCGGCCGGGGTGAGCTGCCCGCTGCGGTGGACCACGTCGGCGCCGGTGACACCGAGCACGGGAAGGGCGATCATGGCGGCGATCAGGGCGCTGCGGCCTTTGGCCCGCAGGGCGTCGCGGCGGGCGATGCGCAGGGCGACCCGCCAGGCTCCGAGCCTCACCGCGTCACCCCGCCGATCGAGCCGGGGCGGTGGGCCGTCGCCGGACGGTCCGGGGTACGGCCGTAGGGGGAACCGTCGTCGGTGGAACGGTCGTAGGGGGAACGGTCGTGCGCGGAACGGTCGTCGGAGGAAAGGCCGTCGGCGGGTCGGTGACCGGTGGACCGGTGGCGGGCGGATCGGGGGCCGCGGCTCTCGGAGTCGACCGCGCCGTCCCGGAGGTGGACCACCCGGTCCGCCCAGGCGGCGTGCGCGGCCTCGTGGGTGACCATCATCGCCGCCGCCCCGGCGTCGCAGCGGGCGCGCAGCACCCCGAGCACGGCCTCGCCGGTGGCGGAGTCGAGCGCGCCGGTCGGTTCGTCGGCGAGCACCAGGCGCCGCTCGCCGATCAGGGCGCGGGCGATCGCGACGCGCTGCTGCTGGCCGCCCGACATGTCGTCGGGGAAGCGGTCGGCCAGTTCGCCGATGCCCAGCTCCTCCAGCGCGGCCAGCGCCTCCCGGCGGGCCCGGCGCCCCGGGACGCCGTCGAGTTCGCGCGGCAGGGCGATGTTCTCGGCGGCGGTGAGCGCCGGGATCAGGTTGTAGTCCTGGAAGACGTACCCGATGGAGCGCCGCCGGAGGTCGGCGAGCCTGCCCCGGCCGAGTTTGCCGAGCGGGACCCCCTCCACCAGGACCTCGCCGTCGCTGGGCCGGTCCAGCCCGCCGGCCAGGGTCAGCAGGGTCGACTTGCCGGAGCCGGACGGCCCCATGACGGCGACGAACTCCCCGGGGTGGACGGCCAGGTCGATGCCGCGCAGGGCGTGCACCTCGGCGGCGCCCCGCCCGTGCACCCGGGTGACGTTGGCCAGTTGCAGGACGGGCCCCGGCCGGGCCGGATCGGTGGTGGACACACTTCCCCCTTGTGAGCTTCTCGACTGCATATGTCGGTGAACTATATATGCCGGGCGATGAAGTTCAAGGCGGACCCGCCGCGGGTGGGCTCGGTCAAACTTCTACAAAGGTGTCGAAGGAGAGTCGGAAGGTGTGGGAGAGCCGGGGGACGTGCGAGAGACGGGGCGCGGGAGAGGGGGGAGGGGCGTGCGAGAGGCGGGGGCGAGGCACGGACGGCCGTAGTCCGAGCCGGGCGGCCCGGCGCCCGTCCGAGGGGGTAGAACGGAAGGTCCGTCACATGAGCCGCCTGGGAGGCCCGATGCCGAGCCCCGATCCGAAGCACGGACCGTTGGTGCTGATGCTGCTGGTGCTGACCGTGGTCACCGGAGTGGTGGACGCGGTCAGCTACCTCGCACTCGGCCACGTCTTCGTCGCCAACATGACCGGCAACGTGGTGTTCCTCGGCTTCGCCATCGCCGGGGCGCCGAACCTCTCCGCCATCGCCTCGCTGGCCGCCCTGGCCGCGTTCCTCCTCGGCGCCCTGGCCGGCGGCCACCTCGCCCGCCGCCTGCCCGGCCACCGCGGCCGGCTGCTGACCGTCGCCGTCGGCGTCCAGGCGACGCTCGTCGCGACGGGCACCGTCCTGGCGGCGGTCATCGGCCACACCTCCGGCCCGGCCCGCTACACCCTGATCGGGCTGCTCGGCTTCGCCATGGGCGGCCAGAACGCGGTGGTCCGCGCACTGAAGATCCCCGACCTCACCACCACCGTGCTCACCATGACGATCACCGCCCTCGCCGCCGACCTCACCGGCCCCCGCCGCTTCGCCTCCGCGGTCTGGATGTTCGCCGGTGCCCTCCTCGGCGCGGTCCTCGTCCTGCACGCCGACGTCCCCGGCGCCCTCGGCCTGGCCCTCGCCCTCCTCCTCACCGTCGCCGTGGTCACCCACCGGAGCGCCAGGTCCACCCCCGCCCCGGAGTGGACCAAGCCCTTGTGAGCGGGCGCGCGGCGGACGCCGACCGCCGGTCCGTGGCCGCCGGCTGCGCCCGCCGGGCGGCCCCGGGCCCCGGGCCGGGTTCGTCCGCCAGGCGTTGCCGCCCCACCGTGCCGGGCGGCTCAGTCCTCGTGGCGGTGCCCTGCGCGGCCGCTCCAGAGCGGTTCGAGCCGGGCCCAGCCGTCCGTCCAGGCCGCTTCGGCGCGGCGGTCGAGGGCGTGCAGGCGCAGGCGGAGGGCGAGGGCGACGAGGGCGAGCAGGGTGAGGAGGGTGCCGGTGCCGGCGCAGCCGGCGGAGACGGCGAGGGCGGCGCGGTCGACCGGGGGAGGGGAGGCGTTGCCGGCCGCGTCGATCCAGATCGACACGCGGCTGCCGGTGGCGGCCGGGCGCACGGCCTGGACGGTGCCGGCGTGCGGGCTGCCGTCGGGGGCGGTCCAGGTGGCCTCGACGTCGGTCCGGCTGCTGTGGCCCCCGGCGAACCGCCCGCCGCCGGCGGCGGGCGGTTCGCCGGGGACGGCGCGGATCACGGCATCGACCTGCTGCAGTCGCGCGCGTTCGATGTCGGCCTGGGGCGCGGCGACGCGGAACAGCAGCAGTGCGCCGACGGTCGAGACCGCGAGGACGAGCGCCGCGCCGAGTGCCGCGAGCAGCCAGGCCCGGGCGCGGGAGCGGTCGAGCGGGCGGGCGAGGGGTTCGTGCCGGGCACCGAGGGCCCGCCGCAGCTGACGGCCGGTTCGCTGCGGGAGCGACGCGGGCCTGGCCGTGCGGGGTGTGTCGGACACGTTGACGGCTCCTCAGGGACGCGGGGGAGTACGGCGGTTCGCCACCAATTTCCACCCGTCGGGCCCGGGGCACAAGAGTCGTGCGCGCTCGGAGGACCGCTGTCGCCGCGAGGTGACCGCCACTTCCGCCGTTCGATCCGCCGTCCGTCCCGCCAGTGCCGCTCGGCCCCGCAGCCGGGACGTTCGGCCCTCGGCAGCGGTGGCCCCGGCCGGGCAGGCTGGGTACCGGCGGCGCCCCCCGTGCCTGGGCGCGGCCGTGGCCCGGTTCGACCGTGGGGGTGCCGGGCCGAGGTACGGGGCAGGGGGTGGTCGCGCGGCCACCCCCTGCTTTCCGTGTGCGATCTCGCCTCCGGACCCGGTGTTTCCCCGGGTCGGGGCCGCATTCTCGCCGATCGCCGGGTGCAGCCTCGCGGTGAGCGTGGTCGCCGGACCCGACGTACTACGGACGGACCGGGTTCGGGATCGTCGCCTCGCTCGGCATCATCGCCTCCACCCTGCCGCTGCTGCGGCGGATCACCGGACCGGAGGCGGCCCGCAACGGCTGAGTGCCGTCACGGAGTCGACCACCGCGCCGGTCGCCCTGCCGCCCGCGCTCAGCGGACGACGGGGTAGCCGTGCGTCCCGTCCCGCCGCACGCCGTCCAGGCCGGGCAGCCAGCTGCCGAGGACCAGCGCGGACGGGTAGAACATCGGCTCCGGCAGCTCGTCCACCGCGAAGCGCTCCCAGCCGGCGCAGGCGTGCGGCTCGGTGACCACTGCCTCGGCGAGGCTGGGCGGGGCGAGGACGGCGGCGGTCAGCCGCGGCCGGCCGAGCTCGTGGTCGAGGTGCACGGCGAGCACCCGCATCCCCCCGGCCGGCAGCACGATGCCGGTCTCCTCGGCGAGTTCGCGGGCCGCGGTCTGTTCGAAGGACTCGCCCGGGTCGACCTTGCCGCCCGGCAGGCTCCAGGTGGGCGGCTCACCGGCGGTGGTGCGCCGGCCGACCAGCACCCGGCCGTCGCCGGTGGGCACGATGATCCCGGCGCCGAGCATCGGTGCGGTCGTCCCGGCCTGCGGTGCGGTGGTCAACTCGGGCTCTCCTTCGGATGGTTACCAGTTGGCGCGCTCGTAGTCCTTGAGGAAGCAGCCGTACAGGTCCTCGCCCTGCTCGCCGCGCACGATCGGGTCGTACACCCGGGCCGCGCCGTCGACCAGGTCGAGCGGGGCGTGGAAGCCCTCCTCGGCGAGGCGCATCTTGTCCGGGTGCGGCCGCTCGTCGGTGATCCAGCCGGTGTCGACGGCGGTCATCAGGATGCCGTCGTTCTGGAACATCTCCTGCGCGCTGGTGCGGGTGAGCATGTTCAGCGCGGCCTTGGCCATGTTGGTGTGCGGGTGGCCGGCGCCCTTGTAGCCGCGGGTGAACACGCCCTCCATCGCGGAGACGTTGACCACGTACTTGCGGCGGGACGCGGACGCGGCCATCGCCGGGCGCAGCCGGCTGATCAGGATGAACGGTGCGGTGGAGTTGCAGAGCTGCACCTCCAGGAGTTCGACCGGGCCGACCTCGCTGACGGTCTGCACCCAGCTGTTGGTGTCCGCGAGGTCGGGCACCAGGCCGCCGGCGTCGATCGCGGTGCCGGCCTCGATCCGGGCGGGGGTGGCGGAGCCGGTGACCAGCGCGAGCGAGGTGACGTCCTCGGCGGCCAGCCGCTGCTCGCCGCCGGTCGCCTGGTGGGGGAGCTCGGGCAGGGCGACGCCGCCGCTGCCGAAGCGGCCGATGGTGGTGGCCTGCGGCAGCTCGCCGGCCGGCAGCGGGGCGGACTCGGCGTTGACCAGCTCGCGGTAGGACTCCGGCGGGCGGCGCACGGTCTGCGCGGCGTTGTTGATCAGGATGTCCAGCGGGCCGTCGGCGGCGACCTCGTCGGCGAGGGCCATGACCTGGGCCGGGTCGCGCAGGTCGATGCCGATGATCTTGAGGCGGTGGATCCAGTCGGCGCTGTCCGGCATCGCCTTGAAGCGGCGGATGGCGTCGTTGGGGAAGCGGGTGGTGATGGTGGTGTGGGCGCCGTCGCGCAGCAGCATCAGCGCGATGTACATGCCGATCTTGGCGCGGCCGCCGGTGAGCAGCGCGCGCTTGCCGGTGAGGTCGGCGCGGGCGTCACGGCGGGAGCGGTTGAGCACCGCGCACTTCTGGCAGAGGTTGTGGTAGAACGCGTCGACCTCGACGTACCGCTGCTTGCAGGTGTAGCAGGAGCGCGGGCGCTCCAGGATCCCGGCGATCTCGGTGGTGGTGACGGTGGTCAGGCCGAAGGCGCCGGCCGTCTCGTCGTCGATCCGGGTCGGCGCACCGGTGGCGGTGCGGGCGGTCACCGCGCGGTCGTTGGCGGTCTTGCGGGCCCGGGTCTCCTGGCGGCGGCGCTGCTTGAGGGTGCGGAATATGCCGCCCACGGCCTGCCGGACGGTGATCGCGTCCGGGTGGTCGACGTGCAGCTCGTCGAGCTCGGCGATCACCTCAAGGCAGAGCTTCAGCCGCTCGGGGTCGAGGCCTGGACCGTAGTCGATCTCCTCCTCGGTGCCCTCGTCCTGGCCGTGCTGGATGTCCGTCTGCCCGATGCCCACGCCTGCTGCCGCTTTCCCGTTCGCCTCGCCCATTACCGCGTGAATGCTACGGGAGTCGTCCCGACCGGGGCGAAAAGCGGACGTCGGAGGCAGTCTTTGGATGATCCTCCAGGTCTACGCGCGGAGCTTTGATCACGGTTTGTGCACAGCCCCAGCAATGTTCCTCGAACTGGCTTTTGCCTCTGCCCTCCCGGAGAATCGAATGCTGGGTGCAGGGCGCCCGAGTGCGCCCCGACGGCATCGCCGCAACCGCACCCGAGGTGTAATTTCTCCCAGCCAGAGAGCCCCCTTCATGCGCTTCCTGAACGACCTCAAGCCCTCGTACGACCTCACGTACGACGACGTCTTCATGGTCCCCAGCCGTTCCGCCGTGGGCTCCCGGCAGGGCGTGGACCTCTCCTCGAACGACGGCACCGGCACCACCATCCCGCTGGTCGTGGCCAACATGACCGCCATCGCCGGCCGCCGGATGGCCGAGACCGTCGCCCGCCGCGGCGGACTGGTCGCCATCCCGCAGGACATCCCCACCGAGGTCATCGCCGAGGTCATCGCCTGGGTCAAGCAGCGCCACCTGGTGTTCGACACCCCGATCACCCTCGCCCCGGGCGCCACCGTCGCCGAGGCGCTCTCGCTGCTGCCCAAGCGCGCGCACGGTGCCCTCGTGGTCGTCGAGGACGGCAGGCCGGTCGGCGTGGTCACCGACTCCGACTGCCAGGGTGTGGACCGCTTCACCAGCCTCGCCGACATCATGTCCCGCGACCTGCTGCTGCTCGACGAGTCCATCGACCCGCGCGCCGCCTTCGAGAAGCTCAACGAGGGGCACCGCAAGCTCGCCCCGGTGGTCGACGGCGAGGGCCGCCTGGTCGGCATCCTCACCCGCAAGGGCGCGCTGCGCGCCACCCTGTACACCCCGGCCGTGGACGCGGCCGGCAAGCTGCGGATCGCCGCCACCGTCGGCATCAACGGCGACGTCGCGGGCAAGGCCGAGGCCCTGATCGAGGCCGGTGCCGACGTGCTGGTGGTCGACACCGCGCACGGCCACCAGGAGTCCATGATCAGTGCCCTGCGCGCGGTGCGCGGCCTGGACCCGCAGATCCCGATCGTGGCCGGCAACGTGGTCTCCGCCGCCGGTGTCCGCGACCTCGTCGAGGCGGGCGCCGACATCCTCAAGGTCGGCGTCGGCCCGGGCGCCATGTGCACCACCCGGATGATGACCGGCGTCGGCCGGCCGCAGTTCTCCGCCGTCCTGGAGTGCGCCGCCGAGGCGCGCCGGCTCGGCAAGCACGTGTGGGCGGACGGCGGCGTGCGGCACCCGCGCGACGTCGCGATGGCGCTGGCCGCCGGCGCCTCCAACGTGATGATCGGCTCCTGGTTCGCCGGGACGTACGAGTCCCCGGGCGACCTGCAGACCGCCGCTGACGGCCGCCAGTACAAGGAGAGCTTCGGCATGGCCTCGGCCCGCGCGGTCAGCAACCGCACCGCCCAGGACTCCTCGTACGACCGGGCCCGCAAGGCGCTGTTCGAGGAGGGCATCTCGCACTCCCGGATGTTCCTCGACCCGGCCCGCCCGGGCGTCGAGGACCTGATCGACTCGATCATCGCCGGCGTGCGCAGCTCCTGCACCTACGCGGGCGCCGACAGCCTGGAGGAGTTCCACGAGAAGGCGATCGTGGGCGTCCAGAGCGCGGCCGGCTACGCCGAGGGCAAGCCGCTGCACTCCAGCTGGGCCTGATCGACCGCGGCCGCGGCGCAGACGCCCGCCGCGTCGGTGCCTGCCGCGTCGCTGCCCGCTCCACCACCGTCCGCTCCGGCGGATGATCCACCGGCCGGCCGGTTCCCCGCCTCGGGGAGCCGGCCGGCCGGCGCCGGTCCGGGGGCCACCCGTGCGCCGCGCAGCCCCAGCGGGAGCAGCAGGGCGCGGCCGAGCAGCCCGACCGAGCCGTCCAGCGCGCTGGCGAAGGCCCGGGCCGCGCCGGGCAGGTGCCGCAGCTCCCAGAGCGCCTCGACGGCGGACCAGGCCCCCTCGCGGGCGGTCTCGACCGACCAGGTGCCGAGCAGGTGGGTGATCGGCTCGGCGTGCTCCAGCAGGTCGGGCCCGGGCATCAGCCGCTCCCGGACGGCCGTCTCCACCTCGGCCAGCACCCCGTTGATCCGGTGGTAGTCCTCCTCGACCGCGGCCGGTCCGCAGCCCCGGCGGCGGCAGGTGTCCACGACGGCCAGCGGCAGGTCGTGCTGGATGTGGGCGTTCATCCCGGCCAGGGCGAACTGCAGCGGGTGCACGCCCGGGTGGGCGCGCAGCGCGAACAGGGCTCGCCAGCAGGCGGGCGGCTCCTGCCCGGCCGCGTCGGCGGCCACGGCCCGCAGGTACCGCCGGGCGAACAGCACGTCCAGCTCGGCCATCGCCGCGGGGTCGGCGAAGTACCCGCCGGCGAGCCGGTCGCGGACCGCCGCCGTGACATCGAGGTAGAGCCGGTTGAAGACCGCCACCCCGTCGGCCTCGGGCAGCCCCGCCCCGATCTCCCGCAGTCGGCCGAGCACCTCCTCCACCGTGTCGGCCTCCGCGCGGGCGGCGTCCGTGGCCGTGCCGGTCGCCGCGGCCGTGCCTGTCCCCGTCCCTGTGCCGGTGGCCGCGTCGGCTGCCGTCGTACGATCCACCGCCGTGTCGGGCATGTGCCACCCTCCGATGTCGATCGTGCACTGATCGCATCATCGTGACAGCGCGGTCCTGCACCGCACGGGCACGGCACGCCGGGGCCCGGCCGGGCGGCGCGCCTCAGCCCAGCTCGTACTCCAGGACGAAGGTGTGGGCGCCGGACTCGTCGACGGTCAGGTGGAACTCCCCGGTGATCCCGGCCAGCTCGCCCGCGCCCGTGCCCGGCACCACGCGTATCGTCGTGGCGGTGGTGTCCCAGGCCGCGTGCTGGAGCACGAACGAGCCCTTGCGGCCGTCCAGTTCACCCGTCACGTGCTCCACCGCGACGTACGACGCCGGGCCGCCGGAGGGGCCTCCGACGGAGAGCATCCGCACCTCGCTCGTCCCGCTCAGCGCGCCCGTGAAGGTCTTGGCGATCCGGATCCGCCCGAAGGACGCGCCCTCGCGCTCCTCCGTCTCCACCGGTTCGAACGCCGCCGGTTCGAACGACCCCTCGGCCTTGAACCCCATGGCACAGTCCCCTCGTCGATTGGCGAACGCGTCCCGCCGGCGGGCTCCCCGCCGATCGCGTACCGAGCCTGGCACACGGCACTGACAATCGCGCCCGAGTGCCCTAGCGCCCGAGCGCCCGGCGCCG
This sequence comes from Kitasatospora sp. NPDC038210, assembly GCF_055600605.1. NCBI lineage: Bacteria > Bacillati > Actinomycetota > Actinomycetes > Kitasatosporales > Streptomycetaceae > Kitasatospora > Kitasatospora sp. NPDC038210. Next base: position 103,917 of record NZ_JBVJYK010000001.1, read on the forward strand.
CCCGCCACGGCTCCCGGTCACGGCTCCCAGCGCACCGCCAGCACCGCCGCGTCGTCGGCCAGCCCGGAGTCCCCGACCCAGCCGCCGACGTCCGTCAGCACGGCGTCCAGCACGTCCGCCGGGCTCCCGCCGTGCAGCCCGGGCAGCCGCTGCGCCAGCGGGTAGAACCGCCCGCCGGCGTCCCGGGCCTCCGACACGCCGTCGGTGTGCAGGAGCAGCAGGTCGCCCGGCTCCGGGTCGAAGCGCCGCGTCGGGTACTCCTCGCCGGTCAGCGAGAGCAGCCCCAGCGGCGGCGCCGGGAACGGGGGCTCCAGCTCGCTCACCCGGCCCGCCCGGCGCAGCAGCGGGGACGGGTGGCCGCAGTTCACCACCCGCACCGGCCCCCGGTCCGGCGCCACGTCGAGCAGCACCGCGGTGGCGAAGCGGTCCCCGTCCGGACGGGCCGTGAGCGCCGCGTCCAGCCGCTCCGCGAGCCGCCCGGGGTCGGGCTCGGTCCGCGCGGCCTCCCGGAACACCCCCAGGACGTCCGCGGCCGTCTCCACCGCGGGGAGCCCGTGCCCCTGGACGTCCCCGAGCAGGATCCGCACCCCGAAGCGGGTCTCCACCACGGCGTACAGGTCCCCGCCGATCCGCGCCTCGGCCGCGGCCGCGACGTAGCGCACCGCCACCCGCAGCGGCCCGATCCGCTCGGCCGGCGGCCGCAGCAGGGCCCGCTGCGCCGCCTCGGACACCGTCCGGACCTGGAACAGCTCCCGTTCGCGGGCCGCCACCAGGACGACGCTGGCGGCGCTGGCCAGCGTCGAGGCCAGCACCGTGACCGGCACGCTGATCCGGACGGAGAGCGGCAGCTGCGCGTTGGCCGACTCCAGCAGCCCGACCGCGAGCAGCGCCGCCGCGCCGACCAGCAGCGGCACCCGGGCCCGCCGGGTGGTGGCCCCGGCGAGGACGGGGGCCACCGCGAGCAGCGGCGCCAGGGTGGTCCCTGGGCCGATGGCCAGGGCGGCCACCACGGCGGCGACCAGCAGCAGGAGCGAGCCGTACAGCAGCATCCGGGTCCGTCGGGGCAGGTGCAGCGGCGGCACCCCGTCCGGGCCGTCGGCGGTCACGCGTCCTCCTGTGGTCCGTCGGAAGGTCCGGCCGGGGTCCGGCAGACGGCCGGCGCAGGGCCGGCGGGGGTGGGCGGATGGTCGGCGGCCCCCGGGGGTGCGGGGGCCACCGGTCCACTCTCCCCGCCCCGACCCGGGTCAGCACCTCGACCGGGTCCGGTCCGGCCGCTCGGCCGCGGACGGCGGCGCTGTCCCTGCCCGCGAACGGCGGCAGCCCCGCGCCCACGGACGGCGGCGCCCCGCCCGTCGAACGGCGGCAGCCCCGCGCCCACGGACGGCGGTGCCCCGCCCGTCGAACGGCGGCAGCCCCGCGCCCACGAACGGCGGCGCCGCGCCCGCCGGACGCGGCCGCACCTCGCCCGCGGCTCCGGCGGGGCCGCGCACTACGCTGGGCCGGGAGATGAGACGCAAGAGCCGCCGCCCGACCTCCCCCCTCCCGCAGCGCCACGGCGTGGACCCGGTGCACCTCCGGCTGCCGCCGGAAGGCCCCTGGCCGACCGTGCGCGACCACCTGGTCGAGCGGCTGCCCGCCGTCCCGGCCGCGCGGATCGACGCTGCGCTGCGCGACGGCGAGATCGTCGGCGAGCACGGCCCGCTCACCCCGGACGAACCGTTCCGCCCCGGTGCGCACCTGTGGTTCCACCGGGACCTCCCGCCGGAGGTGCGCGTCCCCTTCGACCTGGTCGTGCTGCACCGCGACGAGCACCTGGTGGTCGTGGACAAGCCGCACTTCCTGGCCACCACCCCGCGCGGCAGCCACGTCACCGAGACGGCGCTCTCCCGGCTGCGGCACGCCCTGGAGCTGCCCGAGCTCAGCCCCGCGCACCGCCTGGACCGGCTCACCGCCGGCCTGGCCATGTTCGTGGTCCGCCCCGAGGACCGCGGCGCGTACCAGACGCTGTTCCGCGACCGCCTGGTGCGCAAGGAGTACCGGGCGATCGCCCCGTACGACCCGGAGCTGAGCCTGCCGCGCACCGTGCGCAGCCACATCGTCAAGGAGCGCGGGGTGATCGCCGCGCAGGAGATCGACGCGCCGCCGAACAGCGAGAGCCGGATCGACCTGCTGGAGCGCCGCGACGGCCTGGCCCGCTACCGGCTGCGCCCGCTCAGCGGACGCACGCACCAGCTGCGGCTACACATGAGCAGCCTCGGACTGCCGATCCTCGGCGACCCGGTGTACCCGGTGGTGCTGCCGGAGACGGCCCCGGACGACTTCCGCCGCCCGCTGCAACTGCTCGCCTCGGCGGTCGAGTTCACCGACCCGCTGACCGGCCGCGAACGCCGCTTCGAGAGCCGCCGCACCCTGGCCGCCTGGACCGACCCGCAGGCGTGGGCCGAAGGCCCCGGCGTCGGGTCCGCCGAGGAGTCGTCCCGGGAGACCGCCGGGCGGTCCGCCGAGGGGTCGTCCCGGGAGCCCGTCCGGGAGCCCCTCGGGGAGTCCTAGGACTGTCCGGCGGACTAGTCCCAACGTCCGACCCGGTCCCGGTCCCGGTGGCCGATCCGCCGCCCGCCCGGCGGCGGGATGGTTGCCGCATGAACGCCGCACAGCGCACCGCCGCACCGCACACCGTCCCCGTCGCCCTGGTCACCGGCGCCTCCCGCGGCCTCGGCCTGGCCCTCGCGCACGCCCTCGCCGCCGACGGCTGGCAGCTGGTGATCACCGCCCGGGGCGCGGCCGGGCTCGCCGCCGCCGAGGCGGACCTGGCCGCCGTCACCAAGGTCGTCGCGCTGCCCGGCAGCGTCGTCGACGACGACCACCGAGCCCGCCTCGCCGAGGCCGCCGAGCGCCTCGGCGGCGCGAGCCTGCTGGTCAACAACGCCGGCACGCTCAACGGCGCCCCCGCCCCCGGATCCGAGCCGCTGCCCCGGCTGGCCGACCACCCGCTGCCGGACCTGCTGGAGACCTTCGAGGTGAACGTGCTCGCCCCGATCGCCCTCACCCAGCTCGTCCTGCCCCAGCTGCGCGGGCACGCCGGGGCCGTCCTCAACATCAGCTCCGACGCCGCGGTGGAGGCCTACGCCGGCTGGGGCGGCTACGGCGCCAGCAAGGCCGCGCTCGACCTCGCCACCGCCGTCCTCGCCCGGGAGGAGCCGGAGTTGCGGGTCTGGGCGGTCGACCCGGGCAGCATGCGCACCCGGATGCTCCAGGAGGCGAGCCCGGGCGACGACATCTCCGGTGAGCCGCTGCCCGAGCAGGTGGCGCCGGTCCTGCTCGGCCTGCTCCGCGACCGCGCCCCGTCCGGCCGCTACCGGGCCGAGGACCTGGCCGTCCCGGTGGCGGACCCGGCCGTCCCGGCAGCCGACCGGGGTGGGCGATGACCGCGACCACCGACTTCGGCTCCGGGTCCGGGTCCGGGATCGACGGGTTCGACTCCGACCTCACCGTCCCGCCCGAGTTGTCCGCCCGGGCGCCGGCGGAGGCACGCGGCACGGCCCGGGACGGCGTGCGGATGCTGGTCGGCCGGCGTACCACCGGCGCCGTCGAGCACCACCGCTTCACCGACCTGCCCGAGGTGCTGCGCCCGGGGGACCTGCTGGTGGTCAACAACTCGGCGACCCTGCCGGCCGCGCTGCCCGGGCGGCTGCCCGACGGCACACCCGTCGCGGTGCACCTCTCCTCCGCCCAGCCGGACCGGCACGGCGCCCACCTGGTCGAGCTGCGCCGCGTCGTGCCCGGGCAGGCGGCGGCGTACTACCCGCCGGAGGAGTCCCCGGCCCGCGCGGGCCTGCGGGTCGCCCTGCCCGCGGATGGTGCGGCGGTGCTGACCCGGGCCCTCACCGCCCGCCTCTGGTACGCCGAACTCGCCCTTCCCACGCCGCTGTTGCCGTACCTGGCGGCGCACGGCCGGGCGATCCGCTACGGATACGTGGACCGCGCGTGGCCGATCGACGCCTACCAGACGGTCTTCGCGACCGTCCCCGGCAGCAGCGAGATGCCCAGCGCGGCCCGCCCGTTCACCGCCGAGGTGGTGGCCCGGCTGGCCGCCCGGGGGGTGCTGGTCGCGCCGGTCACCCTGCACACCGGGGTGGCCTCGCCCGAGGCGCACGAGGCCCCGTACGCCGAACGCTTCCACGTCCCCGCCGCGACCGCCCGCCTGGCCGGCCACGTCCGGGCCGACGGGGGCCGGGTGATCGCCGTCGGGACGACCGTGGTCCGCGCCCTGGAGTCCGCCGCGGCAGCGGACGGCTCGCTCCGGGAGGCCGACGGCTGGACGGAGTTGGTGATCACCCCCGTGCGCGGCGTGCGCGCCGTCGACGGCCTGCTCACCGGTTGGCACGAACCGCGTGCCTCCCACCTCCTGATGCTCGCCGCCGTCGCCGGCCGCCCCCTCCTCGCCGCCTGCTACCGGGAGGCCGTCCGGCACCGCTACCTGTGGCACGAGTTCGGCGACGTCAACCTCCTGCTGCCGGACTGAGCCCGGACCGGGCCCGGTCCGCTCCCGGCCCGGGCCCTGACGTGTCGCGCCCCGCCACGCCATGCCACGTCACGCCCCGTCACGCCAGCAGGGTGCGGGCGACGTGGTCGGTGTCCAGGTACTCGCGGACGGCGGTGATCCGGCCGTCCTCGACGGTGAAGACGCCCAGGCAGTGGTTCTCGTACGGCTCGCCGTTCGCGGCCGTGCCGACGGTGGTCCACTCGGCGACCGCCTGCGAGCCGTCGGCGAGGACGTGGGTGAGGGTGATGACGGGCAGGCCGTCGGCGGCGAAGTAGTCGCCGATCCGGCCGAGGAAGTCGCCGAAGATCTCTCGCTTGCCGCGCCAGGTGCGGGAGATGGCGAGCCGGCCCGGGTAGGTCCAGGTGGCGTCCTCGGCGAACAGGGCGATCGCGGCCTCGCGGTCGCCGGCCGCGATGAGGGTGACGTAGTCGGTGACGACGGTGCGGGCGTCGGGGTGCTGCACGGTGGCTCCTCTGGTCGGTCCGGTCGGGGCTGTCCCGCCGTGGCACCAGGTAACCGCCCGGGCCCGCCGACGGGCCAACAACCGCGGCGGCGGCCCGACAACCGTCCGTTGTTCATGCAGCCGAGGAAGCCCCCGGAGGCAGCTCCAGCTCGAACCAGACCACCTTGCCGTCGGCGGTCCGGCGGCTGCCCCAGCGGTGCGCGAGCTCGTTGACCAGGTGGATGCCCCGGCCGCCCTCGTCCTCGGAGCGGGCGCGGCGGATCCGGGGCGTCTCGGCCTCCTGGTCGGCGACCTCGACGGTGAGCAACCGGTTGCAGAACAGCCGCAACTGGGTGGGGGACCCGGCGTGCACCAGGGCGTTGGTGATCAGCTCGCTGGTGAGCAGTTCGGCCCAGTCGGCGAGCGCGCCGAGCCCCCAGGCCTCCAGCGTCTCGCGGGTGAAGCGGCGCGAGTGCGCGACCATCGCGCGGTCGCCGGTGAGCGGCAGGGTGGCGATCCGGTCCGCGCCGTGCGGGCGGACCTGCGCCATGATGACGGCGATGTCGTCCTCGCTGGTGCGGCCGGTGAGCCGGGTCAGCACGGCGTCGCAGGTCTGCTCCAGCGAACGCTGCCGGTCGGCGACCGTACGGCGGAGCAACTGCAGGCCCTCGTCGAGGTCGCGGCCCCGGCGCTCGACCAGGCCGTCGGTGTAGAGCACCAGGATGCCCTCCTCGGGGAGGGTGAACTCGGCGCTCTCGAAGGGGACTCCGCCGACGCCCAACGGGGTGCCGGTGGGCAGCTCGATCAGCTGCGCCCGGCCCTCGGTGTCGGCGACCACGGGCGGCAGGTGCCCGGCGCTGGCCGCGGTGCAGCGGCGGTCCACCGGGTCGTAGACCACGCAGACGCAGGTGGCGAACTGCCCTTCGCCGACGGCCGTGGTGGCCTCGTCCAGCCGGTGCAGCACCCGCGCCGGGTCCAGGTCAAGCGTGATCAACGTCCGTGCCGCCGTCCGCAGTTGGCCCATGGTCGCGGCGGCCCGGATGCCGTGGCCCATGACGTCGCCGACGATCAGGGCGACCCGTCCGGAGGAGAGCGGCACCACGTCGAACCAGTCGCCGCCGACCTCGCTGACCACGCTGCTGGGCAGGTAGCGGTAGGCGATCTCCAGGCCGAGGGTGCGGTGCACCTCCTGCGGCAGCAGACTGCGCTGCAGCATCAGCGCGGTGTCCCGCTCCCGGCGGTAGAGGCGGCTGTTGTCGATCGCGAGCGCGGTGCGCGCGGCCAGCTCCTCGGCCAGCGAGCGGTCCGCCGGGCCGAACGGCGCCGGGTTGCGGGTCCGGACGAACTCCGCGCCGCCCAGCACGTGCCCGCGCGCCACCAGCGGCACCATCAGGTACGAGTGCAACCCGGCGTCCAGCCCCGGCTGCACCCGGTCGGGGGAGGCGACGATCCGGCGCAGCTCGTCCTCGGTCACCTCGGACACCAGGATCGAGCGGCGGGTGCGCAGGCTCTGCGCGTACAGCCGGGCGGACTGGGAGGTCTCGCCCACCTGGTCGGCGGCCTCCGTCATGCTGCCCTCCTCGGTCACCTCGCCGACCGCCACCGCGCGCATCAGCACCCGGCCCTCCGGCGGGACGGCCCCGGGCTCCTCGCCGCTGAGCACGGCGTCGCGCAGGTCCACGGTGACGAAGTCGGCGAAGCGCGGGATCACCACCTCCACCAACTCCTGGGCGGTGCGGTGCAGATCGAGCGTCGTGCCGATCCGGTTACTGGCCTCGTTCAGCAGCGACAGCCGCTGCTGGGCGGCCCACGCCTCGTCCAGGGCCCGCTGCCGGGCGGCCGCCGCGTCGCGTTCGCGGGTGAACAGCAGCGCGTTGTCGATGGAGACGGCGGCCCGTACCGCCAACTCCCCGGCCAGCGCGAGGTCGTCGTCCCCGTACGGCTGCTCGACGAGGGTCCGGTAGAAGCCCGCGACACCGACCGGGGTGCCGCGCGCGATCAGCGGGACCACCATCAGCGAGCGCACGTTCTGCTCCCGGATGGCGGCGGTGCGCACCGGGTCCTCGGCGAACCAGGCCAGGCCCTCCTCGTCCATCCGCGGCACCAGCACCGGTTCGCGGTGCGCCAGGCTCCAGGCGTACGGCGAGCCGGACGGGAAGCGGTGCACGTTGCCGGTGCGGGCGATCGGCTGCAGGGTCGAGCCGTGCACCGAGTGGAAGGCCATCCGTCGCAGCAGCGCCGAACCGTCCGCCGGGGCGCGGGCCTCGCGCTCGCCGCGCACCAGGTCGTCCAGCACCTCCACGACCACCGTGTCGGCCAGCCTGGGCGTCGCCACCTCGGCCAACTCCTGCGCGGTCTGGGCGAGATCGAGCGTGGTGCCGATCCGGGTGGAGGCCACGTTGACCAGCGCGAGGCGTTCCTGCGCGGCCTTGGCCTCGCGCAGCGCCTGCTGGCGGGCCAGCACCGTCTGGTGCTGGCGCAGGTACAGCCGGGCGTTGTCGATCGCGACGGCGGCCCGCGAGGCCAGCTCGTCGCCGAGCGTGATGTCGGCCTCCGCGAAGGACTCGCGCTCACCGCGCCGCGAGTACACGACCATGCCGAGGGTGGTGCCGCGCGCCACCAGCGGGGTGATACGCACCGTGCGCGGCCGGTCGCCGAGGAAGGCCTGCCGACGGCTCTCGTTGATGCCCTCGCTCAGCATCGGCAGTTCCCAGGACGGGATGACCACCGTCCGCCCGGTGGTCAGCGCGCGGGCGTACGGGGAGTCCGCCGGCAGCTCGTAGACGGTGTCCACCGGCAGCGCGTCCGACGGGTAGAGCGGGTCCGCGGTGGCCAGCGCCAGCCGGCGCACCAGCTGCGGGGCGTCCAGGGCGGGCGGCTCGACGTTGCGGCCGGCCACCAGTGCCTCCAGGGCGAACACCCCGCTGATGTCGGAGAGCCTGGGCACCATCGCGTCGGCCAGCTCCCGGGCGGTCTGCCGCAGGTCGAGGGTGGTGCCGATGGACGCGGTCGCGTCGACCAGCAGGGCCAGCCGCTCCTGGGCGCGGGCCGCCCGGGCGTCGGCCCGGAACCGCTCGGTGACGTCGATGACGGTCGAACTCACGCCGAGCACCCGCCCGCTGCGGTCCTCCAGGCGGAAGTAGGAGGCGGACCAGGCGTGGTCGTGCTGCGGGTCGCCCGGGGTCCGGCCGTGCGAGCGGGCGTCCACCACCGGCTCGCCGTTCTCCAGCACCCGGCGCATCACCGCCTCGGACTCCGCGCCGTTGATCCCGGGCAGTACCTCGCTGAGCCGGTGCCCCACGTGCTCCTCGGGGGACAGGCCGTTGGCCCGGGCCAGCGCCTCGTTCAGCCGGATGAACCGCAGCTCGGTGTCGTACACGGCCATGCCGACCGGAGCCTGCGTGAAGAAACCGTCCAGCACGGCGAGGTCCGCCTGGATCCGGCGCAGCGTGGTCACCTCGGAGGCCACCGCCAGCACCAGCGGCTCACCGCCGGGCCCGCGGATCGGGTGGGTGCGGAACTCCAGGTTCACCATGTGCCCGTCGCGGTGGCGCACCGGGAACACGCCGGTCCAGGCCCGGCCCGCGAGGATCCGCTGGAACAGCTGGAGGACCTCGGGCCGCTCCTCGTCGGTGGTCAGCAGCTTGGCCGCCTTCGTCCCGACCGCCTCTTCCACGGGGTGACCGAGCAGCGCCTCCGCGTCGCTGCTCCAGTGCAGGATCCGCCCGTCGGCGGCGATCAGCGCCGTGGCGATCGGAACCATCAGCAGGGCGTCCTGCCGCGGCTCCGCCCCGCGCTGCGCGTTGTCGTTCACCATGGCCAGAGAACCGTCCCAGAACCGTCCGGAGATCGTTCCCACCAGCCCTGCCATCTTCGCACGCGGCCCCGGGCGGCCGCTCACCGTGGCAGCAGGCGCTCCAGGTGGAACTCCTCCCAGCGCTCGGGCTCGGCCTTCAGCGACCGGACCAGGTACCGCCCGGGCGGCAGGTCGAGGGCCAGGTACTCGCCGCTCTCCAGGGCGTCCGGGCCGTCGTGGAACACGTCGGTGAGCAGGTACCGCCCGGCGGTCAGCTCCAGGACCGGCCCGTCCTCCCACGTCCCCGACCGCAGCGCCTCGCGCACCAGCGGCCGGACGTCGTCCGAGCAGTCGAAGAGGAGGGGCCGGACGAACACCCGCTCCTCGGGCAGCCAGCCGATCGGCAGCGGCTCCCCGCCCAGCACCAGCACGGCCTCCTGCCCGGGCACCGGGTGGGCGGCGGCGTAGTCCCCGGCGGTCTCCACCACGGCCTCCTGGCAACCCTCCCAGCCCTCGACGGCCTCCTCGGCGAGCAGCACGAAGAGCCCCGAGTCGGTTCCGTCCAGCCAGCCCTGCGTCGCGGTGATCATGCGGGAATCCTCGCACGTCGGAGGGGGTGCGGGGGTGATCCGGCGGTCCCGCCGCGGGGTTCGAACCGGCCGCCGCGGCGGCCGGGGCGGCCGACGGGGCCGCCGGGCGGGTGCCGGCGGCCCCGCGCACGGGCGGGTGCCCGGGAGCCCTCAGGAGTGCCCGGAGCCGTCGAACCGCACCTCCGGGTTGGCTGCGGTCGGCCCGTCGAGCAGCGGCTGCTCGATGCCCTTCAGCTGCAGGTCGAAGAAGGCGCCGACGTACCGGCGGGTCAGCTCGATGCCGCGCAGGCCGGACAGCGTGGTGCCCGGGTCCTGGGGGAGGCCCAGCTTCTCCATGAACAGCGGGAAGTCGGTGAAGCTGCCGTGGTTGGAGCCGTCGACGGTCAGCCAGCGCTTCCAACCGTCCAGGTTGGGCCAGCTCTGGACCCAACTGCTGTCCTCGGCGCCGCCGGCCAGCGGGTGCCCCATCATCAGGTACGGCTTGCCGCCGATCCCGGAGGCGGGCACCAGGACGTCCATGCTGCCGTCCAGGTCCGCCCCGGCCTGGATCCGGTCGTCGGTGAGCAGGGCCGGGACGGTGGCCGCGCCGCCCGCCGAGTGCCCGGCCATGCCGATCCGGTCGCGGTCGATCATGCGGGCGTAGCGCCAGGCCGGGTGCGGGCGGTCGGTCAGGCGGTCGAGGACGAAGGACGCGTCCTTCGCCCGGCTCTCGTCGACCTTCGACCAGTCCTTGGGGCGGCCGCACATCACGCAGGGCAGCGTCTGCCCGTCCGGGAAGGTCGTCCCGGTGTTCTCGTAGGTGTGGTCGATCAGCGCGACGACGTACCCGCGGCTGGTCAGGTCCTCGGCGAGGCCGGTGAGCGAGGTCCGCGGCATGGTGAAGCCGGGCGACAGCACGATGAGCGGGTAGTGACCGCCCTGCGGGCGCGCGCCGGACTCCGCCCACGTCCGGGCGCCGGTGAGCGCCTCGGTCGGGATGGTGTTGCCCGGCACTTTGGTGTCCAGCAGGGCACGGGCGGCACCGTCGGTCATGTACGGCGTCGGGCTGCCCGTCCCGGCGTGTGCGGGGTAGTACATCGAGACCATCAGCTGGCGCGGACCGGCGGAGGGCACCCACGGGTCCGGACGGTTCTGGTCCACCAGGTGCAGGACCTCCTGCCCGACCGCGTACGGCCCGGTCGGGCGGGGGAGCTCGATGTGGACGGCGGCCGGGGTGGTGGTCGGAGCGGTGGCGGTGGCGGTCCCGGCTGGGGCGGTGGGCGCGGCCAGGGCCGGCACGGCGACGGCCACGGACAGCGGCAGCGCGAGCAGCAGGGCTGCCGCGGCGGCAGTGGTGCGAAGTCGGCTCATGTCGGCGACGGTAGGCTGCCGGCAAGGGAACTGACGTCAACTCAGCGGAGTACTGATCCCCTCCGGGAGGAGCCCTTCCCGTCCCCTAGGGGGCCGCCGCCCGGAGTTCCTCCAGGAAGTCCGCCGCCGCACGGGCGTTGGGCACCGGGAAGGTGAGCGGCAGGCCGGCCGAGTGCGTCCGGATCTCCAGCTCTCCGAGGTCGGACGCGCGGGCCGACTCCACCTCCGCCCAGCGGTAGGCCTCCGTCGCCGCGAGCGGGTGCGGCGGCCGGTGCACCAGGCCGCCGGCCGTCACCGTCAGTCGCCCCCGCGCGAACCGGACGCTCCCCTCGGTGCCCAGCGACTCGTTCAGCACGGCCCGCAGCCCGGGGGAGACGCGCACCTCCAGCTCCCGGAACAACCGGCCCAGCCCGCGCAGGTGCTCCAGCACCACCGGCTCGTCCGCGCGGGCCGGCCATATTCGCCCCTGCTCGCGGACCCCGCGCCGCCCGCCGGGGACGTACTCGGTGGCCTCCACCGCGCTCCACGGCAGCGTGCGCTCGTCGCCGTCCGCCGCGACGAGCACCAGCCCGCCCTCGTGGACGCGCACCGCCCGCGGCCCGGCCACCGGCCGCAGCCACCCGAAGGCGCTCGCCGCCACCACCGCGACGGCCCCCACCACGGGCGCGGGCCACCACTGCCCGAGTGCCAGGCAGGTCACCACCGCGACGACGGCCGCGCAGACGTCCACCCACGCCCGTGCCCACCGAGGGACCGGCCGGAAACGCCGGTGCACCCGCACCACCGGGCCGAGCCGGTCGCCCGGCCCGGCGGGCCCGGTGGGACCGGCCGCTCCGGCCTGCTCGACCGGGCGGACCGCCCGCGCCCGCGTCGGCGACCACACCACCGCCACGTCGGCCCCTTTCTCTCGGCGGCCTCCCGTCGGAACCGCATCTGCCGGATCACCAGCATCGACCGTCCGCCGTCCCCGGCAACAGTGCCAATCAGCACGTTTTGGCCTGAAACGACCCCGTCATCATCGCCTCCCGCCCGGAGCCCACCGCGACCGGGGTGCACATCGGCAGGGGTTGCCGTCCGGCGCCGGGTGACCGTCCATCGGCGGCACCGGATCGTCGCGGCCCGCCCGCCCGGCGGTCGGGCCCCGCGGCCGGACACCGGGGTCAGGTGGACCGGTCAGCGGGGGTGACGCGGCCGTTCGTCGTCCGCCCCGCTGATCCTGGGCCGCCGTCCACGTTCCCGAGCGGCCGGCGCCCGCCCGCCCCCGTCACCCCGCCGTCGCGAAGTCCTGCTGCAGCCTGCGCAGCAGCGCCGTGCCCGCCGGGTCGGCCGACCGGCGGGTGTTGGCCAGCACCACCACCCCCACCTGCTTCTCCGGGTCGAAGGCCACGAACGAACGGAAGCCGCCCGTACCGCCGTTGTGCCAGATCTGCAGGTGGCCGCCCTGCTGGGAGTGCAGCCGGTGGCCGAGCCAGCCCAGGTGCATCCAGGCGAACGGGTTGACCCGGTGCCTGGTCTCCCGGGTGAGCGTGATCGCGGGCGCCAGCGGCGCGTCGGGCTCGCGCTCGGCGGTCAGCTGGGCCCGCAGCAGCACCGCGAGGTCGGCGGCGGTCGACCGCAGCCCGCCCATGCCCGGCACGGCCGCCAGGTCCCAGTACGGCACCGGCCGTCCGCCCGTCGTGTGCCCGTGCGCGAGCCGCCCGGAGCGCTCGGCGTCCGACCGCACGTGGGTGTCCGTCAGTCCCAGCGGTTCGCAGACCTCGCGCGCCACCAGCTCCTCGTACCCGGTGCCGGCCCGGTGCGCGAGGGCCAGGCCGAGCAGCCCGGCGCCGAGGTTGGAGTAGCGGAAGCTGTGCCCGGGTGCGGCCCGCAGGCGGGTCCGGGCGAGTCCGTCCAGCACGTACTCGGCCGTGCAACGGGCGTACGGATCGGGGTCGTTGGGCCTGAGCAGGGCCTTCGACAGCATGCCCCGGGGCAGCCGGGGGAGCCCCGCGGTGTGGGTGGCCAGGTGCCGCAGGGTGATCGGGCGGCCGCCCCGGCCGGGGACGACGACCCGGCTGTCGCCGCGCGCGTCGGCGAGCACCTCGGCGAGCGGTTCGTCGAGCCGCACCGCGTCGTCGAGCGCCAGCCGCGCGAGCACGAGCGAGGTGAACACCTTGGTGACGGAGCCGATTTCGAAGACGGTGTCCGGCCCCGGCGTGCCTCCGCCGGGCCCCGTCCGCCCGGCACCGCGGATCTCCGTGTCACCGCCGGCCAGCCCGGCGACCACCGCGCCGACGTGCCGGTCCGCGAGCCGATCGACCGTCTGCTGCACGACGCGCGCGAGTTCGTTCATGGCAGTGAGCCTAGGCGGGCCGACCTGCCGGATCGTCAGCCCCGGAAACGATTTCGGCCGCCCCCGATGATCCTCCGGGTGTACGTCCGGCCGTGTTCCGCACGCTAGGAGCCCGCGCGGCGGGACCCCGTGCGGGACACCGCGGCAATCTGACGGCACGTTCGGCACCCCGTTCGGCACCTCACGGCACACCTCGGCGCGGCGCTCGTCCGGCCGGTGCCGCCAGAGCCGCCCGCAACCGGGCCGCGACCTCCGCGGCCCCCGCCTCGTCCGGGTACTTCCCCCGCGGCCAGAAGAACCCGCGCAGCCCGTCCTTCGGATTGCGCGGCACCACGTGGACGTGCAGGTGGGGCACCGACTGGCTGATCCGGTTGTTCGCCGCCACGAAGCTGCCCGCCGCGCCCAGCCCGCGCTCGACGGCCGCGGCCACCCGCTGGACGCGCAGGAAGAACGGGCCCACCTCGTCCGCCGGCAGGTCCGCCAGGGTCCGGTGGTGGGCGCGCGGCACGACCAGGACGTGGCCGGGGAACAGCGGCCGGCGGTCCAGGAAGGCGACCGCCGCCTCGTCGTCCAGCACCCGGTGCGCGGGCTCCGCACCCGCCACCACCGCACAGAAGACGCAGTCCATCCGTCCATTCAAGCCACCGGCCGTCCCCCCGGCACCCCGGCAAACCCCCGCGGCCGCGCCTTCACCCGACCGGGTGCCGACCGGGTGCGCCCGCCCCGCCGCCGGGCGCACGGTGCTGCAGGGGGCCGATCAGCGTGCGTCCCGCGTGCCCCACGAGGAGGTACCCGGATGTCGGGCACGTTCGAGGTCCACGAGGACTCCGGTGGCAAGTACCGGTTCCGGCTCAAGGCGGGCAACCAGTCGTACTGGAGCTCACTCGTACCGGAGCTCACTCGTACCGGTACAGCAACGCCTCCCGCTCGTTCTGCTCGATCATCGCGATGGTCAGCGACTCGTCCCGCAGGTGCGAGAGCGTGATCTCCGCCGAGGTCGGCTGGGCGTCCTTGGCCAGCCAGTTCTCCGGCTTCCACGCCGAGGCGCGCAGGAGCGACTTCGGGCAGTGCGCGTACACCTCCTCCACCGCGACGACGATCGCGCTGCGCGGCGGCTTGCCGACGGAGGTCAGCTGGCGCAGCAGCTCCGGGTCGGTGGAGACGCAGGCCCGACCGTTCACCCGCAGCGTGGTGTCCCGGCCCGGGACGACGAAGAGCAGGCCGACCCGGCCGGTCTCCAGGATGTTGTGCAGGGTGTCCAACCGCTTGTTGCCGGTGGCGTCCGGGATGGCCAGGGTGTACTCGTCTAGGACCGACACCACTCCGGCCGGCCCGCCGCGCGGGGAGACGTCGCACCGCCCGGCGGCGTCGGCGCTGGCGACGAAGACCAGCGAGGAGCAGGCGATCAGGCGCTGTGCGACCTCGTGCAGGTGGTCGACCTGCTTGCGGCGGGCGTGGTCGCCGGGCTGCTCGTAGATCTCGCGCAGCTGGGCGGCGTCGTCGAGGGCTCCCGCGCGGAGGGCCTCGAACAGGCCGCTCGGCCGGTCCGGACTGGTGCTTGACGGAACGACAGCTTCCGGTGTGGTGGTCATACCGGGAATGTAGTGCAGGCCCTGCGGCGCGCCAGTGGCAGATCGTTCCGGAACCGCCGGCCGAAGCTCGGCTCCACCCCTCGCCACCAGCGGTTTTACGCCCATAATGGGGCCAGGGGCTCCAGCCAGCCGGAGGTGGTGGTCGTGATCGTCAGAATCTGGGCCGGGCAGGTGCTCGCCGGCCGCATCGAGGAGTTCTGCGCTCACCTGACCGCCCAGGTGATCCCGCAGCTGGGGCGGACGGACGGCTGCCTCGGCAGCGAACTGCTGCGCTCGGTGTCGGAGGAGAACGGGCACCGCGTGCTGGTGGTCAGTCGCTGGCGGGACGAGGACGCCCTGCGCGGGTACGCCGGGCCGATGTGGCGGATCCGGCCGGTGTGGTCGGAGGGCGAGCTGCGCTACCTCGCCCACCCGCCGGAGGTCACCCACTTCCTGCAGATCGGCACGCCCGCCACGCTCTGAACCGCGCGAAGCCGCGAAGCCCGGACCGCCCGAAGCGGAGACCCGGGCTCACACCGACAACGGCACCGGGTGGATCTCGTCCGCCGGGTGACCGGTACGGCTGTGCACCCGCTGCACGGCCTCCTTGGAGGGCGCGTCGGAGAGGCAGTACACCGTGCCCGACTCCGGGTCCGCCCACGCCTGCTCGAACTGGACGCCCTCGTCGCCCTGGGCCGCCAGGTCGGCCGCATGGGCCTGCCTGAGCTGCTCGGCCGTGATCCCGGCCATCCCGTGGTGGACGTCCATGAACTTCGCCATGTCCCTCGCCTCCGTTGCCTCGGTGCGTCACCGGCAGGGCCCCCACCTCAAGCCTCACCCCCGCCGCCCGCCTCCGCCACCAGGCCGGCCCCGGCCCCGACGCGGTCCGCTCCACGAAGCCCGCACACAGCGCCTGGCACCCCGACGCGCATTCCCCGCAAGTCCGTGAAACAGACCACAGCGAAAGGCACTCCCTGGCCTTGCGTCGGCCGTGGCACAATGACCGCAACAGCAGTGACGTTCAGCGCACTCCGGGGTCGGTGAAAATCCGAACCGGCGGTTACAGTCCGCGACCCGTCCGCAGCCAGCGGCCGGTTGACCAGGTGAAATTCCTGGACCGACGGTTAAAGTCCGGATGGGAGGCGTGCGCGGGCGGACGAAGAGCAGTACCCGTGGTCCGTCGTTACCGGACCGGCCGCGGTCAGGTGTACGGCGGGAGCGGTGTCTCCCGGGCCGGGCGAGCGATCTCCCGGCGGCCTCGGCATCCCGGCGACGGGTCGTGCCGCGGGCTCGCGCACCGGTGCCCGTCCGTGTCATCTCCCATGCCGCCCCGGAGTCCGCGCCCCAAGCGCGAGGAGAACCCGGGTGTTCACCGGCATCATCGAAGAGCTCGGCGAGGTCGTGTCGATCGAGGAGATCGGCGACTCCTCGCGGATCCGCCTGCGCGGCCCGGTGGTCTGTGCGGACGCGGGCCACGGTGACTCCATCGCGGTCAACGGCGTCTGCCTGACGGTCGTCGACACCCCGGAGGAACTGGCCGCGGGCACCGGTGAGTTCAGCGCCGACGTGATGGCCGAGACGCTGCACCGCTCCAGCCTCGGCGAGCTGAAGCCCGGCTCCCGGGTCAACCTGGAGCGCGCCATGGCGCTCGGCGCCCGCCTCGGCGGCCACCTCGTGCAGGGCCACGTCGACGCCACCGGGCGGCTGTTGAGCCGCGAGCCCGGCGAGCGCGACGCGAACGGCGAACTGCGCTGGGAGGTCCTGCGGTTCTCGCTGCCCGACACCATCTCCCGCTACCTGGTGGAGAAGGGCTCGATCACGGTCGACGGCGTCAGCCTCACCGTGGTGGAGGCCGCCCGGGACAGCTTCACCGTGAGCCTCATCCCGGCCACCCTCGCGCTGACCACGCTCGGCGCCAAGACCGTCGGCGAGAGCGTCAACCTGGAGGTGGACGTGCTGGCCAAGTACGTCGAGCGCCTGCTGGAGTCCCGCACCCTGCCCACCCTGCCGAACCTGCCCGGCCTGTCCGGCCCGCAGGGCGCGTCGACCGACGAGACCCCGGAGGAGTCCCGGTGAGCTGGCTCAGTGGAGAGGCGTTCACCGTCCTCGGTGAGCACGTGAAGTGGGCCGACATGATCGGCAACCTGCTCGGTTTCGGCGGCCTCGCGCTCGGCTGGCGCCGTTCGGTGTGGAGCTGGCCGGTCCAGCTGCTGTCCGGCGTGGTGCTGATCAGCGCCTACCTCGGGGGCCACGTCCCCGGCCTGATCGGCAAGCAGCTGATCGTGATCGCCACCGCCGCCTGGGGCTGGGCGCAGTGGCGGCGGGGCCGCCGGGACACCGGCACGATCGCCGTACGGTTCGCCACCTGGCCCGAGCGGGCCGCCCTGGTGGCGGGCACCGCGGCCGGGACCATCGCGCTGGCCCTGCTCTTCACCTCCTTCCCCAGCCTGTCCTGGAGCCCGTGGTCGGACGCCTACATCTTCGTGGGCACGCTGGCCGCGATGGTCGCCCAGGCCCGCGGCTGGCTGGAGTTCTGGTTCGCCTGGATCGCGGTCGACGTGGTCGGCGTCCCGCTCGCCTTCAACAGCGGCTACTCCTTCTCCGGCCTCACCTACTCCGTCTACTTCGTCCTGGTGCTGCTCGGCCTGCGCTCCTGGTGGCTGAGCACCCGTGAGCCGCGCACCAAGTCCGCCACCGTCCCGCAGGGAGCCACGGCATGACCGAGAACCAGTCCGACAAGGGCACCGCCGGGGTCGAGCTCGTGCTCGACCCGGTCGAGCGGGCGATCGCCGACATCGCCCTCGGCCGTGCCGTGATCGTGGTCGACGACGAGGACCGCGAGAACGAGGGCGACATCGTCTTCGCCGCCTCCGCGGCCACCCCCGAGCTGATGGCCTTCACCATCCGCTACAGCTCCGGCGTGATCTGCGCCCCGATGACCGGCGAGGAGCTGGACCGCCTCAAGCTCCCGCCGATGACCCACGTCAACGAGGACCGCAAGGGCACCGCGTACACCGTCTCGGTGGACGCCCGCGACGGGGTCGACACCGGGATCTCCGCCGCCGACCGCGCCCGCACCGTCCGGCTGCTGTCCTCCGCCGGCACCGAGCCCGGCGACCTCACCCGCCCCGGGCACGTCTTCCCGCTGCGCGCCGTCGAGGGCGGCGTGCTGGTCCGCCCCGGCCACACCGAGGCCGCCGTCGACCTGGCCCGGCTGGCCGGGCTGCCGCCGGCGGGCGCGATCGCCGAGGTCGTCAACGACGACGGCACCATGGCCCGGCTGCCCGAGCTGGTCGCCTTCGCCCGCGAGCACGGCCTCGCGATCATCTCCATCGAGGACCTGATCGCCTACCGCCGCCGCACCGAGCTGCACGTCGACCGGGCCGCCGTGACCGCCCTGCCCACCGTGCACGGCGAGTTCACCGCCGTCGGCTACAAGGGCACCCTCGACGGCGTCGAGCACATCGCTCTGGTGTCCGGCGGCCTGGACGCCGACGGACGGCTGCCGGACGGCGAGGACGTCCTGGTACGGGTCCACTCCGAGTGCCTGACCGGCGACGTGCTCGGCTCGCTGCGCTGCGACTGCGGACCGCAGTTGGAGGCCTCGCTGCAGCGGGTCGCCGAGGCCGGCCGCGGCGTGGTGCTCTACCTGCGCGGGCACGAGGGGCGGGGGATCGGCCTGGCCCACAAGCTGCGCGCGTACGAGCTGCAGGAGCAGGGGCGCGACACCGTCGACGCCAACCTGGACCTCGGCCTGCCCGCCGACGCCCGCGACTACAGCATCGCGGCACAGATGCTGGTGGACCTCGGCGTCCGCTCACTCACCCTGCTTACGAACAACCCGCAGAAGCTGACCGCGCTCACCGAGCACGGCCTGAAGGTCAAGGGGCGCGAGGCGGTCGAGATCGCGCCGGGCGAGCACAACCTGCGCTACCTGCAGACCAAGCGCGACCGGATGGGCCACGACCTGCCCGGCCTCGGCTCCTGAACCCACCCCACCCGCACGCCCCACCCGCACGCCCCACACGACAGATCGGACGAAGAACATGAGCGGCCACGGAGCCCCCGAGCTGACCATCGAAGGCGCCGCCGACCTCAAGGTCGCCGTCGTCGCCGCCCAGTGGCACGACGTGGTGATGAACGGCCTGCTGGACGGCGCCCACCGCGCGCTCAAGGAGCTGGGCATCGCCGAGCCGACCGTGCTGCGCGTCCCCGGCACCTTCGAACTGCCGGTCGCCGCCAAGCGCCTCGCCGAGCGCGGCTACGACGCCGTCGTCGCCCTCGGCGTGGTCATCCGCGGCGGTACCCCGCACTTCGACTACGTCTGCCAGGCGGCCACCACCGGCCTGACCCAGGTCAGCGTCGACACCGGGGTCCCGGTCGGCTTCGGCGTGCTGACCTGCGACAACGAGGAGCAGGCGCTCGACCGCGCCGGGCTGCCGGGCTCCGCCGAGGACAAGGGGCACGAGGCCGTCACCGCCGCCGTCGCCACCGCCGCGGTGCTGCGCGCCGCGCTCTGAGCGACCGCCCGTACGGTCCCGGACCGTGGACGTCCACCGGACTGTCCACGGTCCGGGACCGTTTACCGTCCGCTCGCCCGCACGCCGTATGGTGGGCCCATCATGGCTTCGAAGACATTCGAGGAGCTCTTCGCCGAGCTCCAGCAGAAGGCCGCCACCGGCGACCCCTCGTCCTCCCGTACCGCGCAGCTCGTCCAGCAGGGCGTCCATGCGATCGGCAAGAAGGTCGTCGAGGAGGCCGCCGAGGTCTGGATGGCCGCCGAGTTCCAGTCGGACGAGCAGACGGCGGAGGAGATCTCCCAGCTCCTCTACCACCTTCAGGTGATGATGATCGCCCGCGGGCTGACGCTCGACGACGTCTACAAGTACCTCTAGACGACCGTCTGCACGTACCCCTCGACGACGTCGACACGTACACCCGGAACCGGTCCGTACCGCACACCCCTCCCAACAGGTAAGGAAGCAACCTCCCATGCTGCGCATCGCCGTCCCCAACAAGGGTTCTCTCTCGGGTCCCGCGGCGGAGATGCTCCATGAGGCCGGCTACCGGCAGCGGAAGGATCCCAAGGAGCTCGTCCTCGTCGACCCGAACAACGAGGTCGAGTTCTTCTTCCTCCGCCCGCGCGACATCGCCGTCTACGTCGGCTCCGGCCGCCTGGACGTCGGCATCACCGGCCGCGACCTGCTGCTGGACTCGCACTCCAACGCCGAGGAGGTGCTCGCCCTCGGCTTCGCCGGGTCGACCTTCCGCTTCGCGCGCCCCGAGGGCGTGGCGGTCGAGGACGTCAAGGGCCTGGAGGGCCTGCGGATCGCGACCTCCTACACCGGCCTGGTCGAGCAGCACCTCGCCGACCACGGCGTGAAGGCGACGGTCACCAAGCTGGACGGCGCGGTCGAGACCGCGGTGCAGCTGGGCGTCGCCGACGTGATCGCCGACGTGGTGGAGACCGGCACCAGCCTGCGCAACGCGGGCCTGGAGGTGTTCGGCGAGCCGATCCTGATCTCGGACGCCGTGGTGATCCGCCCCAAGGGCGCGGGCGAGGACTCGCGGGTGGAGCAGTTCCTGCGCCGCCTCCAGGGCGTGCTGGTGGCCCGCCGCTACGTGCTGATGGACTACGACATCCGCGCCGAGAACGTCAGCGCCGCCGTGGCGCTCACCCCCGGTCTGGAGTCGCCGACCGTCTCCCCGCTGCACACCGAGGGCTGGGTCGCGGTCCGCTCGATGGTGCTCCGCAAGGAGGCCCAGCGGATCATGGACGACCTGTGGGGCATCGGCGCCCGGGCCATCCTGGTCACCAACATCCACGCCTGCCGCCTCTGACCCGCTCGCACGCTCGCGGGCAGTGCCGATTGACCCGCTCGCACGCTCGCGGGTAAAGAACGCTTCAATGGGGCGGGGACGCCGGTCGGCGCCCCCGCCCCCTCGCGCTGTCGCCACCAGAACCACCCCGGAGACCCACGTGTCCACGCCGCCCGTCGAGTTCCCCGTCACCTGGGCGCCGCGCCGCACCCGCGTCGTGCTGCTGCCGGTCTGCGTCCTGCTGGTGGTGCTGTTCGCCGTGCTGGCCGTGCTGCTCCCGGAGAACTGGCAGTTCAACGACCGGATCATGATGGTGGCCAGCGGCGTCCTGTTCGCCGCCGTCGGCCTGATGCTGGCCCGCCCCCGGGTGAGCGCCGACGCGGACGGCGTGACGGTGGTCAACTTCGTGCGCACGCGCCGGCTCGCCTGGGCCGAGATCGTCCGGGTCAACTTCCGCCAGGGCGACCCGTGGGCCACCCTCGACCTCGCCGACGGCACCTCGCTCGCCGCGGTCGGCATCCAGCCCGGTGTCGGCAAGGCGCAGGCGATCGCGGACGCCCGCGCGCTGCGCGACCTCGTCGAGCACTACGCCGCGGTCTGAGCCCTCCGGCACTCGCCGCCACCGCGTCGGTTCCCTCCGGCACTCGCCGCCACCGCGTCGGCACCCCCCCCGCCACCCGCCGGAATCCGTGGCCCTGCGACCTGCGGTTCCGGGGCCCGGCGGGTCCGAACACCCTTCCTACGCCCGTCCGGCTATGGTCTACGCTGGTAAAAGCAGGGCAAAGTCCGCCCTGCGCTGAAGCGAGCGCGAGACGCGCCGCCCGTACCGACCTGAGGAGTGACACTCCCCCTCGATGGACGATCCGTCCGGTAGTACCTGCGCCGCCTCACTTCCGATCGCCGGAAGGCAGGCGGCACTGTGATCACCGCCTGGCTGCTGTTGTTCGCAGCCGTTCTCCTGATCCTCGCCAACGGCCTGTTCGTGGCCGCCGAGTTCGCCTTCGTGACCGTCGAGCGCGGGGCGGTGGAACGCTCCGCGAATGCGGGTGACGTGCAGTCCCGCCGGGTCTCCAGGGCCCTGCGCCACCTCTCCTTCGAGCTCTCCGGCGCCCAGTTCGGCATCACCGTCACCTCGCTGGTGGTCGGCATGCTCGCCGAGCCGGCCCTGTCGACGCTGCTCGCACCCGTGATGTCCGGCCTCGGCGTGCCCGACGCGGCCGCCCGCGGCGTCGCCGTGGTCGTCGGCATGGTGCTGGCCACCGTCGTCCAGATGGTGGTCGGCGAGCTGGTCCCGAAGAACTGGGCGATCTCCCGCCCGCTGCAGGTGGCCCGCGCGGTGGCCGCCCCGCACATGGCCTTCTCCTTCGTCTGCCGCCCGCTGATCAGCTTCCTCAACGGCGCCGCCGACCGCACGGTCCGCGCCTTCGGCGTCGAGCCGCAGGAGGAGCTGGGCCACGCCCGGACCCCGGCCGAGCTGGTCTCGCTGGCCCGGCACTCGGCCAGGGCCGGGGCGATAGACGAGGAGTCGGCGACGCTGTTCGTCCGCACCCTGGGCCTGGGCGAGCTGACCGCCGAGTCCGTGATGACCCCGCGGGTCGACGTGTCCGCGCTCCAGCGCGACGCCACCGCCTCCGACGTCGTCAACCTCACCCGGGCCACCGGCCTGTCCCGCTTCCCGGTCTACGCCGACAGCCTGGACGAGGTCACCGGCATCGTGACGCTCAAGGACGCGCTCGCCGTTCCGGCCGCCCAGCGCGGCCTGGTGCGGGTCGCCGAGCTGTCCTCGCCGCCGCTGCTGGTGCCCGAGACCCTGCCCGCCGAGACGCTGCTGGAGCGGCTGCGCCGGCTCCAGCCGATGGCCATCGTGGTCGACGAGTACGGCGGCACCGCCGGCGTCGTGACCGTCGAGGACATCGTCGAGGAGATCGTCGGCGAGGTGCAGGACGAGCACGACCCCGACGACCACCCCGACCTGTTCGCGCTGCCGCCCGTCAACGGCCTGCCGGTCTGGGAGGCCGACGGCCGCGCCCGGATCGACCAGCTGGAGGGCATCGGCCTGAACGCCCCGGACGGCCCGTACGAGACGCTGGCCGGCCTGGTCGCCGACCTGCTCGGCAAGCTTCCCGAGGTGGGCGAGCAGGCCGAGCTGCCCGGCTGGCGGTTCACCGTGACCGGTGTCGACCGCCACCGCACCAGCCGGGTCCGGGTGGAGCGCACCACCGCGCCCGCGTCGTTCGGCGAGGACGGGGAGGACGTCCGATGACGGTGCTCCAACTGGCCGTCGCGCTCCTGCTCCTGCTCGGCAACGCCTTCTTCGTCGGTGCCGAGTTCGCCGTGGTGTCCGTGCGCCGCAGCCAGATCGAGCCGCTCGCGGAGGCCGGGCACAAGCGCGCCCGCACCGTGCTGCACGCGCTGTCCAACGTCTCCGCGATGCTGGCCGCCGCCCAGCTCGGCATCACCGTCTGCTCGCTGGGCCTCGGTGCGCTCGCCGAGCCGACCATCGCCTCCCTGCTGGAGGGCCCCTTCCACGCGCTCGGCGTGCCGGCCGGCCTGATGCACCCGCTCTCGTACGGGATCTCGCTCGCCGTCGTGGTGTTCCTGCACATGGTGATGGGCGAGATGGTGCCGAAGAACATGGCCATGGCCGGCCCGGAGAAGGCCGCGCTGTGGCTCGGACCGCCGCTGGACCGGCTGGCCCGCTGGCTCGCCCCGGTGATCCGGATGCTGAACGCCTTCGCCAACGGCATCCTGAGGCTGTTCCGGGTCGACGCCAAGGACGAGGTCGAGTCGGTCTTCACCACCGAGCAGCTGATGTACCTGCTGGCCGACTCGCGGGACGCCGGACTGCTCGACGAGGAGCGCCAGGAGCGTCTGGAGGACGCGCTGGAGCTGGGCCGCCGCCCGGTCACCGAGGTGCTGCTCAAGCCCGAGCAGCTGGTCACCGTGGACACCAAGGCGACCGCCGCCGAAGTCGAGGAGCTCGCCCTGCGCACCGGCTTCTCGCGCTTCCCGGTCACCGACGGCGACCCGGCCGGCCACGGCTACCTCGGGTACCTGCACCTCAAGGACGTCCTCGACGTGGACGACCCGTCGGCGCCCGTCCCGGCGCGCCTGTGGCGGCCGATCACGGTGCTGCGCGGCGGCCTCCCGCTGGACGACGCGCTCGGCGCGATGCGCCGCGCGGCCTGCCACCTGGCCGCGGTGCTGGACCAGGACGGCCGCACGCTCGGTGTGGTCATGCTGGAGGACGTCCTGGAGGAGCTGATCGGCGAGATGCACGACCCGGACCACCGCGCCACCGCCTAGCCACCTCCCGGCTCCTGGCCCCCGGCCGCCCGGCCCCCGGTTCCCGACATCGGGAGCCGGGGGCCCCGGCGTTCCCGGGTTCGCCGAGGGCGTGTCCGCTCCCGGCGATTCTGCCCAGAGCATGCAGCCGTTCCGTGCCGGCCACCCCCAGGGGAGAGTGGTCGGCATGAGACTTCTCCTGCTGGGTGGAACCAGGTTCGTCGGACGGGTCGTCGCCGAGGAGGCGCTGGCCCGGGGCTGGGAGGTGACGGCCCTCAATCGCGGCACGCAGCCCGCACCCGAGGGCGTCCGGGTGCTGAAGGGCGACCGCACGGCCGAGGACGGGCTCGCGGCGCTCGGCGCGGGGGAGTGGGACGCGGTGGTGGACACCTGGTCCTGGGCCCCGGCCGCGGTGCGCGACAGCGCCCGGGCGCTGAAGGGCCGGGTCGGCCACTACGCGTACGTCTCCAGCCGCTCGGTGTACGACTACCCGCTGGTGGCCGGCGGCGGCGAGTCGGCGCCCGTGGTGGCCTCCTCGCCGGACCTCACCGGGGAGGTGCCCTACGCCGAGGCCAAGCGGGGCGCCGAGCTGGCCCTGGAGGCGGAGTACGGCGGACAGGCCCTGCTGGCCCGCGCCGGGCTGATCCTCGGGCCGTACGAGGACATCGGCCGGCTGCCCTGGTGGCTCAACCGGATCGCCGAGGGCGGCCCGGTACTCGCCCCCGGGCCGCGCGACCTGGCGCTGCAGTACATCGACGTCCGCGACCTCGCCGTCTGGACCCTGGACGCGGTGGTGGCCCGCCTCGGCGGCCCGTACAACCTGGTCAGCCCGTCCGGGCACGCCACCATGGGGGAGCTGCTGGAGGCCTGTGTCCGCGTCACCGGCGCGGGGGCCGAGCTGCGCTGGACGGACCCCGACCGGATCCTGGCTGCGGGCGTCGAGCCGTGGACGGAACTGCCGATCTGGCTGGCTCCCGGCCCGCTGTACGACTTCCTGCACACCGGATCGGTCGACCGCGCCGTCGGCGCCGGTCTGCGCTGCCGCCCGGTCGCGGAGACGGTCGGGGACACCTGGGCCTGGCTGCGGGCGATCGGCGGCACCGCGCCGCAGCGCTCGGACCGGGTCACGGTCGGGCTCGACCGGGAGCGGGAGGCCGCGCTGCTCAAGGGCTGAGACCGACGGCCGGCGGCTGACGGCCGGGGGTGGTTCCGGGTGGTTCCGAGCGGCCTGGTCCCGGCGGCCGATCAGCCCCGGCGGCCGATCAGCCCCGGCCGTCGATCAGCTCCCCGTACGCCTGGACGAGGTCCGGCAGCCGTAGCGTGGCCAGGTCCTCCCGGCCCGGCGACTCGCGCAGCAGCGACAGCCGCAGGTCCCGGTAGGCGCAGGACTTCTCGTACAGGGTGCGGATGAACCGGCCGTTGCCCAGCTCGTCGATCCAGCCCTCGCGGACGACGTGGGTGCAGATGCTGGCCAGCTCCTCGGCGGCGTCCTCGTCCCAGCCGTCGCCGTCCCGGCCGGCCAGCGCCGCGCCGATCGCGGTCAGCTCGCCGGGGCGGTAGCTCGGGAAGTCCACCCGGGTGGTGAAGCGGGAGTTGAGGCCGGGGTTGGTGGCGAGCAGCCGGTTCATGCCCTCGGGGTAGCCGGCCAGGATCACGACCAGCCGGTCCCGGTTGTCCTCGGCGCGCTTGAGCAGCACCTGCAGCGCCTCGTCGCCGTAAGCGTCGCCCTTGGTGTAGCCGGAGTTGGAGAGGCTGTAGGCCTCGTCGATGAACAGCACGCCGTCCAGCGCGGAGTCGATCAGTTCGTTCGCCTTGACCGCGGTCTGGCCGAGGAACTCGCCCACCAGGTCGGCGCGCTGGGCTTCCACGAGGTGGTCGCCGGAGAGCAGGCCGAGGGCGTGGAAGACCCGGCCGAGGATGCGGGCCACGGTGGTCTTGCCGGTGCCGGAGGGGCCGGAGAAGACGAAGTGGCGCTTGGGCGGCTGGACCGGCAGGCCCTGCTCGGCCCGGAGTCGGGACATCCTCAACTGGGCTGACAGTGCGCGCACTTGGCGCTTGACCGGCTCCATGCCGACCATCAGCGAGAGCTCGGCCAGGGCGGCGTCCAACTCGCGCTCGTCACCGTCCGGCCGGGGTGCGGGCCCGGCGGCGGTCCGGGGCTGCGCCTGGCCGCGGACGGGCAGCGGCGGCGCGGGCGGGGCGGCCGGGGCGCCCGAACCGGACCGCTCCCCGGCGGCCTGCGGGGCGCCGTCCGGCAACGCCCCGTCGACCGGGCCGCCGTCGAGCGGGGCTCCGCCGGGCAGCAACCCGGCCCCGGCCCCGGCGTCCGTCGGCACGCCGTCCGGCGCGGGCCCGTCCACCAGGCCGGCTTCCACCAGACCGCAGTCGACCAGACCGGCGTCCGTCAGTCCGGCATCCGTCAGTCCGGCGTCCACGAGGGGCCCGCTGCTCAGCACCCCGTCGCCGGAGACGGTCGCGCCGCCCTGCCCGGCCCCGGGCTCCTCGCCGTACCCCGGACCGGGCCCGTACCCGACGTCGTCCAGGAACCCCGCCTCGACGTCCGGCCCGCCGTCGACCCCCGCCTCGGCGCCGGCGCCGGCCGGGCTCCCGCCCGCCAGCAGCCCGTCCGCGAGCGCGTCCTCGGCCGCGATGGCGGCCAGCCGGGTCGCGGTGTCCATGAACGCCGGGTCCGCCCGGTGCACCGCCCGGTAGAGCGGCAGCGCCGCCGCGCTGCGCCCGGCGCCCTCGTACGCCCGGGCCAGCCAGTACCGCAGCTCCTTGCGCTGCGGCTGCTCGGAGCGGCAGCGGGCCAGCGAGGCGGCCAGCGGCGCCTGGGCCTGTGCGCACATGTCGAGGCGCACCCGCGCCATGCCCGCGAACAGCCCGGCCTCGATGCCGAGCAGCGGGTCGTCCAGCAGCCGGTCGGTGTCCCGGATCAGCTGCTCCCAGTCCTTGAGCAGATAGGAACGGCAGGCGTACAGGAACCGCGCGGACGGGTCCTCGCTGGGGGCCGGGCACTGCTCCAGCGCCCGGTCCAGCTCGGCGAGATGGCGGCCGTCCAGCCAGTGCGAGGCGTGCGCCAGCGCGAGGTCGCGGGCGTCCTCCAGGACGGGCTGCACCCACCAGCCCAGCCAGTACCAGGAGCTGAGCGGCCGTCTGTGCAGGCGCCGCTGCTCGCCGAACCGCTTCTGGTGGCGGTACATCGCCAGCAGGGCCGCCGAGGTGTCGCTGCGCAGCGCGTGCAGGCCGAGCCAGGCGTCGGCCATGCCGGGGTCCAGCCGGACGGCCGCCCGGAACTCCTCCTCGGCCCGCGCGTAGGCACCGGCCGTGTAGGCGTCCATGGCGCGCAGCCAGGCCCGGTCGGCGAGTCGGTCCGGGCCGCCCGCCGTGCTGTCGGAACTGTCCAGCGTCGTCACTCACGCCCCCCGCGGTGTGGCCCGGGGCTCGGCCGGCGAGTCGCGTGCGTACAGCCTGGCCGGTGGTCGTCGAGCCCCTGCGGCGCATATGCGCCTGCCAGGAATCGTACCGGCGCCGGGCTGATCCGGAAGGGTGCCGCACGGGGTCAAATACGATCGCGCGCGCGGTCGTTGAGCGCTCGCGCGCCGAAACGGTCGGCGGGGGAGCGAGATTCGGAAGGGGGCCGGACGGCGCCCCCGGCTCACGGGGGAACAAGCCGGGGACGCCGGGTCCGATGCGGCCGGAAGCTTTCGTTCCGGCGGCTGAGGAGAACCTAGGTCCTGGTGATGTCGCAGGTCAAGGCGCTTGTTGAGGGTTCACCGACGGTACCCGGCGCGATCCGGCCGGTCACCCCGTCGACCCGCGTCGCGGCGTACGGGCGGCTCGGGTCGGTGGCGAAATGCGCCGATTCGGCCCGCGCCCAGCCCGCCCAGAACTCGGCCAGATCCGGACCGTCCCGCTCCTCGCCGCGCCGACGGGCCGCGTCGGCGTCCAGCTCCATCCAGATCACCCGGGCCAGCCACGGCCGCACCGCCCGCCGCCCCGCGCCGACCCCCTCGACCAGCACCACCGGGGCGGGCGGCACCTCGGCCGTGCCCGCGAAGCGCCGCAGCGTCCAGTCGTACACCCGGTACGCGGTGTCCCGCCCGGCCGCCAGCGGCTCCAGCACCTGCTCGCGCAGCCGCCCGGTCCACCCGAAGGGCTCCTCGTGGGTGGCCAGGTCGTCGAGGTGGACCACCGGAGCCCCGCCGAGCGCCCCCGCCAGCCGCCCGGCGAAGGTCGTCTTGCCGGAGCCCGCGTGCCCGTCCACCGCGACCAGCCGCACCGGCCCGCAGGACGGCGGCAGCGCGCGCAGCTCCGCCGCGAGCGTGCTCAGCGCGTCGCCGGGAGTGCGCAGGGCATGAGCGGGGAGGGTTCCGGAAGCAGCCACATCGTCAACCCTACGGTGCCGTAGCCCACCACTGCGGACAGTTCATCTGTGCAGGTCGTGACGGCAGCGCGGGTTTGGGGCATACTCGCCTTCGCCATGACTGTGAACGGCCGTTCACCGCAACCCGGTGCCGGTCGGTCCGACCTGCCCCACCCGCGCCGGACCCGCCAAACCTCGGCACGGCGCCCGATCGAGGAGGCGACCGCCGCCATGACCCCGTCCCCTGTGAAAGCCGTGGAGCGCCAGCTGCCCAGTGACGAGGCGCGCGAGCTGCTGAGCCTCACCCGGGACCTGGTGCAGCGCGAGCTGCAGCCGCGCGCGGCGGAGGACGAGGCCGCCGGCCGCTTCCCGCGGGAGGTCTTCCGCACCCTCGGCGAGGCCGGCCTGCTCTCCCTCCCGTACGACGAGAAGTACGGCGGCGGCGAGCAGCCCTACGAGGTGTACCTGCAGGTCCTGGAGGAGCTCTCGGCCGGCTGGCTGGCCGTCGGCCTGGGCGTCAGCGTGCACACCCTCTCCTGCCACGCGCTGGCCACCTTCGGCACCGACGAGCAGCGCGACAAGTGGCTGCCCGGCATGCTCTCCGGCGAGCAGCTCGGCGCCTACTGCCTCTCCGAGCCGCAGTCCGGCTCGGACGCGGCCGCGCTGCGCACCCGCGCCGACCTCGACGGCGAGGCGTACGTGGTGAACGGCACCAAGGCGTGGATCACCCACGGCGGGCAGGCCGACTTCTACAGCGCCCTGGTGCGCACCGGCGTCGACGGCCCCAAGGGGATCAGCTGCCTGCTGGTCCCGGGCACCCAGCAGGGCTTCTCGGCGGCCCCGCCGGAGCACAAGATGGGCATGCGCTCCTCGCCGACCGCCCAGCTGCACTTCGACGGTGCCCGGGTCCCCCGCGAGCGGCTGGTCGGCGAGGAGGGCCAGGGCTTCCAGATCGCGCTCGCCGCGCTGGACTCCGGCCGCCTCGGTATCGCCGCCTGCGCGATCGGCGTCGCCCAGGCCGCGCTCGACCTCGCCGTCGACTACGCGCGCACCCGGCGCCAGTTCGGGCGTCCGATCGCCGAGTTCCAGGGCCTGTCCTTCATGCTCGCCGACATGGCCACCCAGATCGAGGCGGGCCGCGCGCTCTACCTGTCCGCCGCGCGCCTGAAGGACGCCGGCCGGCCGTTCTCCAAGGAGGCGGCGATGGCCAAGCTGTTCTGCACCGACACGGTGATGCGGGTGACCACCGACGCCGTCCAGGTGCTCGGCGGCTACGGCTACACGCAGGACTTCCCGGCCGAGCGCTTCATGCGCGAGGCCAAGGTGCTGCAGATCGTCGAGGGAACCAACCAGATCCAGCGCCTGGTGATCGGCCGCCACCTCACCAAGGGCTGACGCCCGGCCGTTGACCGCGCGACCGCTGGGTGTCGCCCGAAATCAGGGCGACACCCGGCCGAGGGCCGACGCCCGACGAAGGCCCGCTGCCGGCCACGGCCCGGGCCTTCCCCCCAACGGCCTCCGGCCGTCACTCCAGGGTGCGGAGTGACGACCGGAGGCATTCGACTGTTCTGACGGGGAGTCAACTCCCCGGCGCGGGGCTGGCGGTCAGCGCCGGACGAGACGGCGGCGCTGCTCCGGGATCGAGCGGAGCGCGGCGACGGTCGGGGCCGAGGGCACGGGCGGCACGGACTGGCCGATGGCCGCGATCCGCACCGGGCAGTGCGCCACCGCGTGCGAGAACGGCTGGGTGCGCCAGTCCAGCCCGTTCGGGAGGCTGAACAGCGCGTCGAACCCGGTCGGTTCGGTGTCCTCCGGGGCCTCCACCTCCGCCAGGTCGTCGGTGGGCGCGCCCGAACCCGGGCAGATCGCGGGGGCGAAGGGGTTCCAGGCGGTCGGCAGCAGGGCGTGCTGCGGCAGCCGCTCCTCGTCCGCCACCAGGGCGATCGGACGGCGGCACTCGGGGCAGTGGACCCGGAAGATCTCCCAGGTCTCGGCCTCGCCAGGATCGGTGCCCGGCGCGTGGTCGACCGCGAGGTCGTCGCGGCCGGTCGTATCGTCGGTCTCGTCGGCGCCCAGCACGCGCTGGTCAGTAGCAGGCATGAGGATCCCCCTAGGATCGGGCCCGGCGTGGTCATCCAGGGCCACAACCAGCACTTCCCTGTGACACGGACTCATAACCCTGCGGTGCCGTGCACCGCGATGCACCGGGTGTGTCCTTGGCCACATCGGCTGCCACATGCACCCGGCACGTGCCCGCGCAGTACCTGCGATCTCTCTCCGTGCCACCGCGTGCGCCCCCCGTGCACCCGACCGGGTAGGTTTGCCGACTGTGGAGGATCTAGACCAACGCATCGTCCAGCTGCTCCTTGAGGACGGCCGGATGAGCTACACGGACCTGGGCAAGGCCACCGGCCTGTCCACCTCGGCGGTGCACCAGCGCGTGCGCCGCCTCGAACAGCGCGGGGTGATCCGCGGCTACACCGCGATCGTCGACCCCGACGCCGTCGACCTGGCGCTGACCGCGTTCATCTCGGTCAAGCCCTTCGACCCCAGCGCCCCGGACGACACCCCCGAACGCCTCGCCGGTCTGCCCGAGATCGAGGCCTGCCACAGCGTCGCCGGCGACGAGAACTACATCCTCAAGGTGCGCGTCGGCGCCCCCGGCGACCTGGAGGACCTGCTCGCCCGCATCCGCAGCGCCGCCGGGGTCTCCACCCGCACCACCGTCGTGCTCTCCACGCCGTACGAGGCACGACCCCCGAAGCTCTGAGCCCGAACGGGCGAGGTGCAGACTTGGCGGCATGACCGAACGCACCCTCCCTCCTGGCCCGACCTCGGGCAGGAGGGGCCCCCGAACCGTCCTGCTGCGCGGCGGCGCCGTCTACAGCCCCGCCGACCCGTTCGCCACCGCGATGCTCGTCGAGGGCGAGCACATCGCCTGGGTCGGCAGCGACGGCGCCGCCGAGGCGTACGCCGCGACCGCCGACGAGATCGTCGAGCTGGCCGGTGCCCTGGTCACCCCCGCCTTCGTCGACGCCCACGTGCACGCCACCGCCACCGGACTGGCGCTCACCGGCCTCGACCTCACCGGCAGCCCCTCGCTGGCCGCCACCCTGGAGGCCGTCAGCGCCTTCGTCGACGCCCGGGCCGAGTCCGGCGGGGTCCTGATCGGCCACGGCTGGGACGAGACCGGCTGGCCCGAGGGCCGTCCGCCGACGCTCGCCGAACTCGACGCCGCCGCCCGGGGCGCCGCGCTCTACCTCTCCCGCACCGACGTGCACTCCGCGCTCGCCACCACCGCGCTGCGCACCCTCACCGAGGGCCTCGCCGAGCGGCCCGGGTACGCCCCCGAGGGCCCGCTGACCAAGGACGCGCACCACGCCGTCCGGCAGACCGCGCTCGCCCGCCTCACCCCCGAGCAGCGCCGCCGAGCCCAGCACGCCACCCTGACCCGCGCCGCCGAACTCGGCATCGGCGCCCTGCACGAGTGCGCCGGCCCGGAGATCTCCTCCGAACAGGACCTGACCGCCCTGCTGGCCCTGGCCGCCGAGGGCGAGGGGCCCGAGGTCTTCGGCTACTGGGGCGAGTCGGGCGGGGTCGAGACGGCCCGCAGGCTCGGCGCGGTGGGCGCCGGCGGCGACCTCTTCGTGGACGGCGCGCTCGGCTCGCGCACCGCCTGCCTGCACAGCCCGTACGCCGACGCCGAGCACACCGGCACCGCCTACCTGACCGCCGGTCAGGTGGCCGACCACGTCGCCGCCTGCACCGAGGCCGGGCTGCAGGCCGGCTTCCACGCGATCGGCGACGCCGCCGTGGCAGCGGTCATCGAGGGCGTCCGGGCGGCCGGCGAGCGGGTCGGCGCCGACCGGGTCAGGGCCCTGCGCCACCGCGTCGAGCACGCCGAGGCGCTGGACGACGAGTCCATCAAGGCCTTCGGCGAACTCGGTCTCACCGCCTCCGTGCAGCCCGCCTTCGACGCCGCCTGGGGCGGCCCGGAGGGCATGTACGTCCAGCGCCTGGGCGCCGAGCGGGCCGCCGCGCTCAACCCCTTCGCCGCGCTGCTGCGGGCCGGCGTCCCGCTGGCCTTCGGCTCGGACGCCCCGGTCACCCCGCTCGACCCCTGGGGCACCGTACGGGCGGCGGCCTTCCACCGGACCCCGGAGCACCGGATCTCGGTGCGCGCCGCCTTCACCGCCCACACCCGCGGCGGCTGGCGCGCGATCGGCCGCGACCAGGACGGCGTCCTGGTGCCCGGGGCCGTCGCCAGCTACGCGATCTGGGCGGCCGGGGACCTGGTCGTCCAGGCCCCCGACTCCCGGGTGGCCGGCTGGTCCACCGACCCGCGCTCCGGCACCCCCGGCCTGCCCGACCTCACCCCGGGCCACCCGCTGCCGACCTGCCTGCGCACGGTGGTCCGCGGCCGCACCGTCCACCAGCTCTGAACCCCGGGCGCCCGCGCCGGCCGGGCACCGGCGCCGAGCGGGTGCCCGGCGCCCGACCGGATGCGGTGCTCGACCGGATTCGGCGCTTAATCGGATGAAGCCGCGGCGGACCGGCCCGTAGGTTGACCACCATGACGACCGACCCGCTGGTACCCGCCGACTTCGCCGTCCCCCGCGAGCTGCTCGCCCCGGAGTTCCGCCTGGAGCCCCTGGGCGAGCAGCACAACGCCTCCGACCACGCCGCCTGGACCGGCAGCATCGCGCACATCCGCGCCACCCCCGGCTTCGTCGGCCGTGACTGGCCGCCCGTGGACGGGATGCCGCCGGAGGAGAACCTGGCCGACCTGCGCCGCCACGCCGCCGACTTCGCCGCCCGCACCGGCTTCACCTACACCGTCCTGGAGCCGGCGGGCGGCGAGGTGATCGGCTGCGTCTACATCTACCCGGACCGCGAGGACCCGTCGGTGGTCGCCGTCAGCTCCTGGGTCCGGGCCGACCGCGCCGAGCTGGACGCTCCGCTCCACCGCGCCGTCTCCGACTGGCTCGCCGAGCACTGGCCGCTGGGCCCGATCCGCTACGCCGAGCGCTGACCACCGGGAAGCCCCGGGCCCCTACCACCCTCACCTCACGCCGCACCGACGTTCCGGGGTACCTTCTTCGCACAGCGTCCGAACAGCAAGCCCCCAGGAAGATGGTGCGCCGGTGGCCATTCCCGTCACCCAGGAGCGGTCCGGGACCGCGCCCGCGTCCGAGGAGCCGGCGCCCCGACCGGGCCGCGGTGCCCGCGCGCTCGCCAAGGTCCGTGCCGGGCTGCCCCGGACCGGCCTGGCGGCGCTGGCCGGCCTGCTGCTCGCCCTCGCCTTCCCGCCGTACGACCTCTGGCCGCTGTCCCTGCTCGGCGTCGCCGCGCTGTCGCTGCTCACCCGGGGCCGCACCTTCCGCCAGGGCCTGTGGACGGGCTTCGCCCTCGGCCTGCCGTTCTTCCTGATGCTGCTCAGCTGGCTGCGGGTGGTCGGGTGGGACGCCACGGTCGGCCTGTCCGTCGTCGAGGCGCTGTTCCTGGCCCTCCTCGGGGGCGCCCTGGCCGTCACCTCCCGGCTGCCCGGCTGGCCGCTCTGGGCGGCCTGCCTGTGGATCACCCAGGAGTGGGCCCGTGACCGGCTGCCGCTCGGCGGCTTCCCCTGGGGCCGGCTCGCCTTCGCCAACACCGCCACCCCGTACACCCCGCTCGCCGCGCTCGGGGGCGCGCCGCTGGTGACCTTCGCGGTCGCCCTCTCCGGTGCCCTGCTCGCCTGGGCCGCGCTGCGCCTGAGGGGCCCGCGGAAGGCCCCGAGGGCGGCCGCGCTGGCGGCGCTCGGCGCGGTCGCCGCGCTGCTCGCCGGCTACGTCGTCCCGGTGCCCACCGCCGCGGCCGACACGGTGAAGGTCGCCATCGTCCAGGGCAACGTGCCCAACCCGGGCATGGACTTCCTCGGCCGCCCGATGATGGTCCTCAACAACCACGCCTCGGCCACCGAGCGCCTGGCCGCCGAGATCGCCGCCGGCAAGGTGCAGCGCCCCGACGTCGTGATCTGGCCGGAGAACTCCTCCGACCTCGACCCGTTCAGCGACCCGCTGGCCTACGAGCGCATCGACGAGGCCGTCAAGGCGATCGGCGTGCCCACGCTGGTCGGCACCCTCGTGGACGGCCCGGACGCGCAGCACGTCCAGAACGAGGGCATCGTCTGGGACCCGCGGAGCGGCCCCGGCGCCTCCTACACCAAGCAGCACCCCGTGCCGTTCGGCGAGTACGTGCCCTTCCGCGCCCAGCTGATGAAGGTGATCACCCGCCTCCAGCGGGTCGCCCGGGACTTCTACCCCGGCGACCACAACGGCGTGATGCAGCTCGGCCCGGCCCGGATCGGCGACGTCATCTGCTTCGAGGTGGCGTACGACGAGATCGTCCGCGACACCGTGGACAGCGGCGCCCGCGTCCTGGTGGTCCAGACCAACAACGCGACGTACGCCAAGACCGGCCAGCCCGAGCAGCAGCTCGCGATGAGCCGGCTGCGGGCCGTCGAGCACGGCCGGGCGGTGCTGATCGCCGCCACCAGCGGCATCAGCGCGGTGATCTCCCCGGACGGCACCGTCGAGCAGCGCACCCAGGAGCTGACGCCCGCCGAGCTGTCGGCGACCGTTCCGCTGCGCGACGGCACCACGGTGGCCGACCGGGTCGGCGCCGCCCCGGAGTGGACGCTGGCCGTCGGCGGCCTGCTGGCCTGCGGTGCCGCGGTGCTGGTCGGACG
Organism: Kitasatospora sp. NPDC038210; assembly: GCF_055600605.1. Lineage (NCBI taxonomy): Bacteria > Bacillati > Actinomycetota > Actinomycetes > Kitasatosporales > Streptomycetaceae > Kitasatospora > Kitasatospora sp. NPDC038210. The sequence continues at coordinate 138,739 of NZ_JBVJYK010000001.1, forward strand.
CCGTCGGAGGGCCACCGGCGGAACACCGGCCGGGCAGGATTCGTTGGACCAGGTGGTGCCGTAGCCGGCCCGGATCTCCCGTGCGGCGCGCAGAGCACCGCTTGGAGTGGATTCGTACCGTGACGCAGCAAGCTACCCCCACCCGTCCGGCCCCGCGCGGCAGGCTCCGCCGGGTGCTGCCGCTGCTGATCACCGTCTGGCTGGTGCTGGAGATCTGGCTGCTGGTCCAGGTCGGTTCGTGGCTGGGCGGGTTCACCGTCCTGCTGCTGCTCGTCGCGGGCGCCCTGATCGGTGGCTCGCTGATCAAGCGGGCCGGGCTGAAGGCGTTCTCGGCGGCGGTCGAGCAGAGCAAGAACCCGCAGTCCCAGCAGCCGCAGACCGGTACCAGCATGACGGTGCTGGCGGGCGTCCTGCTGATCGTCCCCGGCTTCCTGTCGGACCTGCTGGCCCTGACCCTGCTGTTCCCGCCGACCCGGGCGCTGTGGCGGGCGGCCGGGCGCCGGCTCGCCGACAAGGCGCTGCGCAGCGCCGGCGCCGTCGGTGCCGACCCGTTCGCGGACGCGGTGCGGCTGCAGGAGCAGCTGCGCATCCACCGTCCGGACGGCAAGGTGATCCAGGGCGAGGTCGTCGAGCCCGAGGCGGGCCCGCGCGGCCCGCAGGGCCCGGACACCACCTACCGCCCGCCGATCACGGGCTGACCGCCCGACCACCGGCCCGGGGCCCGCAGGCCCCGGGCCGATCGGCATGCCTCCCCGGGACCCCGGAGGACGTGACCCGGCCGGCCCCGGACAGCGCGAAAGGGACCCTGGAAACCAGGGTCCCTTTTCGCGTCCTCCCGCACGGGGCGGGAGCGAGGTCAGGCGCTCTTACGGGTGTCCCGCGGGTGCACCGCGAGGTTCATCCCTCCGGAGCGGAGCACGGCCAGCCGCTCGGCCAGCACCTCCTCCAGCTCCTCGCGCGTCCGGCGCTCCATCAGCATGTCCCAATGGGTGCGCGTCGGCTTGGTCTTCTTCTCCTCCGGCTCGTCACCGTCGAGAAGCGCCGCCTCCTGGCCACAGAAGCGACATTCCCAGGTCGGGGGGATCTCCGCCTCGACCGAGAAAGGAACCTCGAATCGGTGTCCGTTCTGACATGCGTACTCGACGGTCTGGCGGGGAGCCAGATCGATACCACGGTCGGTCTCGTAGCTAGTGGCCCCGAGTCGCGTGCCGCGGAGAGCTCGCTCGCTCATGAATCGTGCCTCCCGGGCTTATGGCCCACAGGACTAGTGGTCGCTGTTCTTCGTCGTTCGGTCAACGCTCGGCTTCCGACGAAGATTCCCGTCCCGGGACATGCGTCGTCTGTCGTGCCGCCCCTGTTTGTACCCACCTGCGCCCGATTTGTCACATCTGGCCGCTGATATCACCCCAGGTGTCACCTATTTCACATCCGGTGATCGTGGGGACTTTCCGTGTCGAGCGTACCGGGACGGGTTCCGACGGCGTCCGTCGGCCCCGTCCCGGCGCTGCGAGGGGTCAGGAGATCGGGCGCGATCGGATCATCGGCTCGCCCTTGGCGAGGTCGACCGGCCGGGCCTGCGGGGCCGGGTCGACCGGTGCGCCCAGCGGCGGGCGCTCCGGGCGGGGCGGCACGGCGGCGGCCGCCTCGGTGCGGGTGTCGCGGTGCGGCAGCAGGGCGATCACCGCGTCCCGCAGCGGGGCCGGGGCCTCGTCGTCCAGCGGGTCGACGGTCGCGGGCACCTGCAGCCGGGCCGGGGTGCCGTTGCCGATCCGGGCGTAGCCGCGGCCGACCGGGGCGTGCGCGGCGGGCACGATGTCCAGCGGCGCGCCGAGCGCGGCCCGGGCCTCGTCCGGCCCGGCCGGGCCGAGCACCACGCGGGCCCGGGTGGTGGAGCGGACGGTCGGGGTGATCCGGTCCCGGGCCTCGACGTCCTCGGCGATCACCACGGTGACCCGGGCGGCCCGGCCGTGTCGCAGCGGGAGCTCCAGCAGGTCCTGCGGGTCGGGGCGGCCCTCGGCCTGGGCGAGCTCGCTCAGCTCGGTCGGGTGGTCCAGCAGCAGCCACAGCGGCCGGGTGGCGTCCCCGGGCGGGGTGGAGCCGGCGCGCCGGGCGGCGTTGAGCGCGGTGAGCCGGCGTTCGGTCTCCTGGACCGCCCACTCCAGGGCGGCCAGGGCGCCGTGCAGGCTGGTCTCCACGGTGTGCACGCCGGGCCGGTTCACCAGGCAGGCGTGCTCGCCGGTGCCCGCGCCGTCGACCACCACCAGGTCGGCGTACGGGAGGGCCTGCAGTGCGATCGAGCGGAGCAGGCTGGAGGTGCCGTAGCCGGCGACGCCGAGCGCCAGCAGGTGCGGCTCGGAGGAGCGCGGGCCGGTGCGCCAGACCACCGGCGGCTGCTGGACGGTCGTGCCGCCCTGGGTGACGGGGATCGTCCGGGCGGTGCCGTCCTCGTCGGTGAAGCCCAGCACGATCTCGCCGGGGGCGGCCACGAAGCGCTGGGCGACGACGTCGGTGGGCAGCGGGGCGAGCGCGGTGATCCGCAGCCGGTTGGACTCCTCGTCCCAGTCGAAGCGGTACTCCCGGGCCCGGCCGGCCTTGCCCTGGACGACCTGCTCGATCCGGGCCCGGGCGGTCGGCTCGGTGTCGGTGAAGTACGCGGGGTAGCCGAGTTCGAGCCGGGAGAGCCGGCCCTCGCCGTCGAACTCCCAGGAGCCGAAGACGTCCTTGTAGCTGCCCTCGAAGTGGTACATCGGGTTGGCGTCGTCGGGGCCGCACAGGTACGGGGTGAGGGCGGCGTAGAGGGCGCCGAGCTTGACGTCGGCGACGTCCGGCGCGGCCGGGGCGGACGGCGCCTTGGGTGCCCGGCCGGCCCAGGCGGCGCTGGCCATCAGGCCGATCAGGGCGAACAGCAGGCCGTGCGGCAGCAGGTAGATGCCGACCAGCATCGCGGCGGTCAGGAACAGCGTCGGGCCGCGGCGCTCCTTGGGGGTGGTCTGCCAGCGCCCCTTGGCCCAGGCGGCGTGGTGGCGCATGCCGCGGCCGATGACGGAGAGCGGGGCGAACATGTCGGAGGCGTGGTCCCCGGCGGTCCGGGCGATCTCGCGGCCCTTGCTGAGGTGGCGGTGCAGCGGCAACATTCCTTGACTCCCCGGGCGGGTGGGACGAACGGGTGGGGTGCGGAGGTGGGGTACGACGGGGCCCGGGGCGGTGGGATCCGCGCCCGGGCCGTTACGGGGTGGTGGCGGCTAGAACCTGATGCCGCTGAGCAGGCTCGCGAGGCTGGCGCCGCCCGCGGTGATGCTGGGGGCGATCGACGAACCGGCGACGTAGAAGCCGAGCAGGGCGCAGACGATGGCGTGGGAGACCTTTAGCCCGTCCCTGCGGAAGAAGAGAAAGGCGATGGTGCCGAACAGGACGATGCCGGAAATCGAGAGGATCACGTTCCGCTCCTCGGGAGGGGGGACAAGCGGGGGTGGGTGTTACGGAAAGTGCATTAATCGTGACAAAAAGTAATAGATGATGGAACGGGGCAAATGGGTGGTTCTGCCGCTCAATGCCGTTCCGGGAGCCGGACGGCGGTGTGCGGACCGGCCGGGGTGGGGGTCGGTCGCCGCGGGGAAGCCCCGGGGATTCGGTGCGCCCAGGCATTCCCGGGGGGCGGTCGGGAAGTTTCCGGGGGGTCCGGAAAGTTCGCTCGAATGGCTGTGCCACCCGCTCGGACGCGCGTCCGCGCCGGCCCGGGCCGTCATCCGGATCACGGACACCGGCTGGTCCGCTCCGGCGCCGACCGTTACCGTGCCCTGGGCGCAGCCGCGTGACCGCCCGACGACCCGACCGGAAAGGCCGCCCGCCATGACCGACGCCGCCAGCCAGCAGCCCGCCGACGCCCCCGACGCCGAGGTGATCGCGCTGGCCGGGAAGCTCTTCGACGCCGCCCGTGCGGGGGACACCGACACCCTGGCCGCCTACCTGGGCGCCGGCGCCCCGGCCGACCTCACCAACGACCGCGGCGACACCCTCGTCATGCTCGCCGCGTACCACGGCCACGCCGCCGCCGTCGAGGCCCTGCTCCGGCACGGCGCCGACCCGAACCTCGCCAACGACCGCGGCCAGACCCCGCTGGCCGGCGCCGTCTTCAAGGGTGCCGAGGACGTGCTCGCCGCCCTGCTGGCCGGCGGTGCCGACCCGCACGCCGGCACCCCGAGCGCCCTCGACACCGCCCGGATGTTCGGCAAGGAGGACCTGGTCGCCCGGTTCGAGGCCCGCTGAGCGGGGATCGTAGGCTTTTCAACCATGGACACCATCGCCACCGAGGACACCGGGACCGTCGACTTCCGCATCACCGGCTACGCGCACCCCGACGCCCAGGCCCTGTCGGCCGAGGTCCAGCAGGAGTACGTCCGCCGCTACGGCGACCCCGACTTCACCGAGATGAACGCGGCGGACTTCGACGCGCCGGCCGGACTGTTCCTGATCGCCTACCTGGACGGCCGCCCGGTCGCCTGCGGCGGCTGGCGGGCCAAGGAGGCCGGCGGGCCGGACCGGCTGCTGGACGGCGACGCCGAGCTGAAGCGGATGTTCGTGGTCCCGGACGCCCGCGGCCGCGGCCTGGCCCGGGCGGTGCTGCGCCACCTGGAGCGGACCGCGGTCGAGGCCGGCCGCACCAGGTTCATCCTGGAGACCGGCACCCAGCAGCCCGAGGCCATCGCGCTCTACGAGTCCGAGGGCTACGTCGCGATCACCAAGTTCGGGTACTACAAGGACCACCCGCTGGCGGTCTGCCTCGGCAAGGAACTCGTCGCGGCGGTCTGAGCGGCCGCCCCGCCGGGTAGGCTCCCGTCGCCCTGACGACAGCCCCTGGGGGACGGGATGAGCCAGCGAGGGACGAGCCACCGAGCACCCGGAGCAGACCGGCTCCCCGCCCTGGCCGCGCCCGGCGGGGAGCTGGACCGGCTGGTCCAGGCGGGCGTGCGCAGCGTCGGGGCGGGCGCCGTCTGGGCCGTCGGCCAGGCCGGGGGCACGCTCGGCGGCGGCAGCCACGGCGCGCTCGGGCAGGGCCCGTACGCGCGGCTCGCACCCGGGCCGGACACGCTGTACGACCTCGCCAGCCTCACCAAGATCGTCGCGCTCTGGCCCTGCGCCGGGGCGCTGTGGCGGTCCGGGCTGCTGCCGCTGGACGAGCCGCTCGGCCGCTGGTGGCCGCCGGCCGCCGGCCGGCCCGCGGGCGCGGTGACGGCCCGGCACCTCCTCGCCCACACCGCCGGGATGCTCCCGTACACCCGCTTCGAGCAGCTCTACGGGCGCGACCGCGCGGCGGTCCGGGCCGGGGTGGTCGCGGCGGCGCTGCACCGCGCGCCCGGCACCGCCGTCGAGTACACCGACCGCGCGGCCGTGCTGCTCACCCACCTGGTCGAGGACCTCGCCGGCGAACCGCTGGACGCCCTCGCCTCCCGCCGGGCCTGGCAGCCGCTCGGCATGGCCGACACCCGGTACGGGCCGCTCGACGCCGCGCTCGCCGAGCGTGCGGCGCCCACCGAGTACGACGAGCGGACCGGCACCCACCTGCGCGGCGTCGTCCACGACCCGTCCGCCCGGCTGCTCGGCGGCGTCTCCGGCAACGCCGGCGCCTTCTCCACCGCCCGCGACCTCGCCCGCTTCCTCACCGCGGTGCTCGCCCCGCCGCCCGGACTCGCCTGGGGCGGGGCGTGGATCGAGGAGTCGCTGCGCGAGCAGACCGGCGGACTGCGGCCCGCCCGGGGCCTGTCCTGGCTGTACGCCCCCGGCACCGAGCCCGCCGAAGCCACCTTCGTCCACTACGGCTTCACCGGGACCGGCTTCTGGGTCTCCCGGCGGCTCGGCCGCTGGGCGCTGCTGCTCACCAACAAGGTGCACTACGACCGGGTCACCCAGCCGCTGACCGACCTGCGCAACGCCTACCGGCGGCTGGTGTTCGGCTGAGGGCCGACGGCACTCGTTCGGGTGATCGAGTGCGAACCGCCGTTTGCGGGGCCGGGATCGCGGCAGATTCTCCCCGAGGACGGCACCCGGCGGAGGAGGCGCGATGACGGACACCCTGGCACTCTCGGAGGAGGAGTGGCTCGCCCGGCTGGTGCGCGCCTACGTCGGCTGCAGCGTGCTGATCACCGACACGGCGGGCGGGGTCCTGCTGCTGAAGGCCGGTTACCGCGACCAGTGGCAGTTCCCCGGCGGCGGGATGGATCCGGGCGAGGGCCCCGCCGAGTGCGCGGCGCGCGAGCTGCGCGAGGAGACGGGGCTGACGGCGGGGCGCTTGCGGCTGCTCGTCGTGGAGTGGCGCGACGCGATCCCCGACCAGGGCCGACACGCCCACCCCGCCGTGCAGTTCATGTTCGACGGCGGGGCGGTCGAGGTGGGCACGGCGGTCCGGCTGCAGGCCGAGGAGATCGCCGACCACGGCTGGTTCACCCCCGCGCAGGCGGCCGCCCTGCTGCAGCCCGGCGCCGCCCGCCGGCTCACCGCGGCCCTGGAGGCCCGGCGGACCGGCGCCGCCGCGCTGCTGCACTCGGCGGGGTACGTGGGGTGACGAACGGTCAGAGGAGCGTGCTCCAGTAGTACCAGAACCGGTTGAGCACCAGCAGCGCGATCACCGCGGCCCACAGCACCGGCAGCGCCCAGTGGTAGCGGGCCGCCTCCCGCACGACCACCTGCAGCCGCGGGCCCACCGGTATCACCCCGGTGCGCAGGTTGTGCAACGTGGTGTACCAGAACAGCACCACCACCGTCGCCCACACCACCATGCAGTACGGGCACAGCGCGCCGATGTCGTACAGCGCCTGGTCGACCAGCCAGTGCACGAACACCACGCCCAGCGCGGTGCCCGCGTGCAGGCCCAGCCAGAACCAGCGCCGGTACGCGGCACCGGAGAGCAAGCCCGCCCCGATCGCGGCCAGGGCACCGAAGGCGGCCAGGCCGAGCAGCGGGTTCGGGAAGCCGAACACCTCCGCCTGCTCGGTGCGCATCACCGAGCCGCAGCTGATCACCGGATTGATGTTGCAGCTGGGGACGTAGGAGGGGTTCTCCAGGATGCGGAGCTTGTCGAAGGTCAGGACGGCCGAGGCCGCCAGACCGATCAGCCCGCCGAGGAACAGCAGGACCGCGTAGGCCCGGCCCGCCCCGATCGGGGCCCGGCCGGCGGCGTCGGGAGCGGGACGGGACGGGTGCACGGTGGTGGCGGAGGACATGGCAGCACACTCCGGTGGCTGGCTGGGAGGAGCCGGCCCGGCCGGGACTTCGGCCGGGCCGGTGGTGCCGTGCGGGTGAGCGGGCCGGCCTACTGCAGGCCGGCGGCCTGCTTGACCTGGGCGGTGAACTGCTCCGGCGGGACGACGGCGTTGCCCGCGAACAGGGTCACCGGCTTGCCGTCCACCTTGACGGTCGGCGTGCCGGTCACCCCGCTGTCGTTGAACGCGTCGGCCACCTTCGCCGCCCACGGCGCGTAGGTCCGGTCGGTGACGGCCTTCACGAAGGCGTCGGTCTTCAGCCCGGGCACCTGGCCCGCCAGGTCCAGGAGGTGGTTGACGTCGCCGAAGCCGTCCTGGCGCTCGTCCGGCTGGTTGGCGTACAGCACGTCGTGGAACTGCTTGAACTTGTCCACGCCCTCGTTCAGCGCGGCCCCGGCGGCGGCCAGCGCGGTGCGCGAGCCCTTGCCGCCGAGGTTCTTGTCCAGGAAGGCCGCCAGGTGGAACTCCACCTTGATCTGGCCGTCCTCCGTCAGCTTCTTGACGGTCTCGCCGTTCGCCGCCTCGAAGTGCTTGCAGACCGGGCAGCGGAAGTCCTCGTAGACCTCCATGGTGTGCGGCGCGTCGGCCTTGCCGTAGGTGATCACCGTGCCGTCCGGGCCCCCGGCGTTCGCCGGGACGACCAGCGGGGCGGAGGTGGCGGCCGCGGCGGCCTTGTCGTCCTTCTTCGAGGCCGAGTTGATCGCGACCGCGGCACCGCCCGCGAGGGCGAGCACGGCGACCGCGGAAACGGTCACGACGATCCGCTGACGGCGCTTGGCGGCCTGCTGCTCGCGGCGCTGCGCCTCCTGGATCCGCTCACGGACACTGGTGCGGTTGGCCTGCTGCTTGCTGGGGGCCTGAGCCATGGGAAGTCAACTCCTGTACGCGGCGCGCGGGTGCGCGCGGGGAACCGCACCGGGTGCGGCGGGGTCGGGGAACGCGGGAGTCGTGCGCACTGCCTGCGGGCGTACCGCGGCCGTCGTCCTGACGGGGCCACGGAAAGGTGCTCGGCGTCCGGGGAGTGCCCGGTACGGAAGCGATCAGCAGGCAGGCGCGAAGGCCGGCGGGCCGCGCCGGGGCGCCGGGCTGAGCACCACGTCCTCGCGGCGCGGCCGCGCGTGGTCCGACACCGGCAGCGGCACCCGCAGCACCGGGCGAGCCGGGGCCGGGACCAGCAGGACGAGCAGGGCGCGCAGCGGCCGGGCCACCGACTGGCGCAGCGCGCGCAGCGCCCGGGCCAGGCCCGACAGGGCCGAGTCGCCCAGCCGCAGCCAGGCGGCGGCCGCCAGCGCGATCACCAGGTGCACCAGCAGGAGCAGCAGTTGGGTCATGACCGGCGCCAACTGCCCGGCGTGGCCCAGCGGGCCCGAGAGCAGCGACCCGTCCATCGAACCGCCGCCGCAGACCAGCAGGTTCACCCCGCGGGCGGGGGACTGGCCGGAGAGCACCGGTCCACAAGCGGTCTGGCCCAGGTTGAACGTGGTGTTGAGCAGCAGCTCGACCGGCACCATCACGGCGGAGATGTGCAGCATCCGCCGCTCCCCGCCGGCCAGCGCGGCCGCGACCAGGAAGACGACGGCGCACGCGGAGGCCACCAGCGACAGCGGCAGCGGACGGCCCGTGATGACCACCTGGCCCAACGCGGCCATCGGCACGGCGAGCGCGGTGAACACCGCGGCCCGCAGGGCCCTGGTCGCATGGGTCGAGGTCGTCACGCTCCGGAGTATGCCATGAGGCTCACACCCGGGACGAGGGCGCATGGACCCTTGCGCTTTCGCCTGACATGCCCTCAACGGGACGCGGGGTCGACAGGGGCCGCGGCCGGACTAGCCTGGAATCGTTCCCGGCGACCCCGACGAGGGGACGGACCCCGACGAGGGGATGAAGGCGCATGGCGAAACCCGAGACCACGGTGGGGCAGGTTCTGCTGGCCCGCGTCGAGGCCCAGGCGGCCGTACTGGCCGGGCTGGACGACGCCGTCCGGGCCGACGAACCGGACGCGGTGCACCGGATGCGGGTCGCCTGCCGGCGGCTGCGCAGCGCCCTGCGGACCTTCCGCCGACTGTTCACCCCCGGCGCGACGGACCAGCTGGTCACGGAACTGCGCTGGCTGGGCGCCGCCCTCGGCGGCGCGCGCGACCTTGAGGTGCTGGCCGGGCGTCTGGCGGCCCAGGCCCGCGAGCTGCCGGCCGCGTGCGGCCCGGAGCGGGTCGCCGCCGCACTGGAGCAGTGGGGCGAGGGTGAGTACCGGCGAGTGTGGCCCGAGGTGGTCGCCGCCCTCGACAGTCCCCGCCGCCGCGCCCTCGGCGACGCCCTCGCCACCCTGCTCGCCGACCCGCCGCTGCGCCGCCGCGCCGCCCGCCCGGCCCTGCCCGAGCTGTCCCGCATCGCCGCCCGCGAACAGGAACGCACCGCCGGCCGCGTCCGGACGGCCCTGGCCGCGGCGGCCGACGAGCGCGACCACGCCCTCCACGAGGCCCGCAAGGCCGCCAAGCGCGCCCGCTACGCCGGGGAGACCGCAGCTCCGGAGGCCGGCGCGCGGGCCGAGCGCTTCACGGCACGGATGAAGGCCGTCCAGGAGGTCCTGGGCGAGCACCAGGACGCGGTGGTCGCCGCCGCCACCCTCGCGGCCCAGCCGGTGGCCGCCGCCGAGCCCTTCGGCTACGGCGCCCTGTACGGCCGGCAGCTGGCCGCCGAGTCAGCGGCCCGCGAGCGGCTGCCGGGGGTGTGGAAGCGGGCCCGCAGGCGGAAGCTGACGCGGTTCGGGTAGCGGTCCCGCGGCCGGCGCGCTCCCGAAGACGGGCCTCAGCGCGGGTCGAGCCCCGCCGAGCGGGCCGCGTCGCGCAGCAGGTCGCGGAGCATCGTGGTGGTCAGACGGCCGGTGTTCGTGTTGCGCGGGCTCACGTGGTAGCAGCCCCGCAGGCGCAGCGGCGGGCCGCCGTCACGGGCGGGGAGGTCGACCAGCGCGGCGTGGCCGAAGACCGGCTGCGGGCGGGGGACCTGCCAGCCGGCGTCCGCGATCACCGGGAGAAGGGCCTGCCAGGCGAAGCCGCCGAGGGCGACCACGGTCCGTACGGTCGGGCGCATCAGTTGCAGTTCGCGGGTGATCCAGGGACGGCAGGTGTCGCGTTCGGCGGTGCTCGGCTTGTTGTCGGGCGGGGCGCAGCGGACCGGGTCGGTGATCCGCACGCCGTACAGCTCCAGGCCGTCGCCGTGCCGGACGGAGTGCGGGCGGTTGGCGAGCCCGAGGTCGTGCAGGGTCGCGTAGAGCAGGTCGCCGGAGGGGTCGCCGGTGAAGATCCGGCCGGTGCGGTTGGCGCCGTGGGCGGCGGGGGCGAGCCCGACCAGTACGAGCGGGGCGTCGGGCGGGCCGAAGCCGGGGACGGGGCGGGCCCAGTAGTCCCAGTCCCGGTAGGCGCGGCGCTTGGTGCGGGCGGTCTCCTCGCGCCACTCGACCAGGCGCGGGCAGGCCCGGCAGCCGGTGACCACGCGGTCCAGCGCGGCGAGTCCGTCGGCGCGGGCGGCGGCTTCGGCGGGGTGGCGCGGGTGGCCGGGGTCGTCGGCGGGGGACGGCGGCGGGGCCGTGATCGGCATGGCCCCGATCCTAGGCGGGCAGCGGGCAGTGCCCGCCCCGATGTCGTGGGTTATGACCGGTTCCATCCCGTTCGGGTCGGGTTCGATCCGGTCGTGGCCGGGCAGACGTAGCGTGGAAGCAGTTGCTCCGGCGCCGACGCCTGGTCGGGCGGGCGGTGGTCGGAGGCGCCGGTGGGCGCAGGCCGCGAGGAGGCCGCGATGATCGTCGATGCGGTGCTGGGGGCTCTCGGAGGGCTGGCGGCCCTGGGAACGATCTGGGCGGCCATGAGCATCAGGGTGGTCCAGCAGTTCCAGAAGGGCGTCGTGTTCCGCTTCGGGAAGGTGCGCGACGAGGTGCGTGAACCCGGGCTGGTGGCGCTGATGCCGGTCGCGGACCGGCTGCGCCGGGTGAACGTGCAGATCGTGACGATGCCGATCCCGGCGCAGGAGGGCATCACCCGGGACAACGTGACCGTGCGGGTGGATGCGGTGGTCTACTTCCGCGTGGTGGACCCGGTGAAGGTGACGGTCAACGTGCAGGACTACAACTTCGCGATCTCCCAGGTCGCACAGACCTCGCTGCGCTCGATCATCGGCAAGAGCGAGCTGGACGACCTGCTGGCCAACCGGGAACCGATCAACCAGGGGCTGGAGTTGATGATCGACAGTCCGGCGCTGGGCTGGGGCATCGAGATCGACCGGGTGGAGATCAAGGACGTCGCGCTGCCGGAGTCGATGAAGCGCTCGATCGCCCGCCAGGCCGAGGCCGAGCGGGAGCGGCGCGCGCGGATCATCACGGCCGACGGCGAGTACCAGGCCTCGGAGCGGCTGTCGGAGGCCGCGGCGGTGATGAGCGCCACCCCGACCGCTCTCCAACTGCGGCTGCTGCAGACCGTGGTGGAGGTGGCGGCGGAGAAGAACTCGACGCTGGTGCTGCCCTTCCCGGTGGAGCTGCTGCGCTTCCTGGACAGCGCCACCGAGGTGCAGCAGCGCAACCTGCTGACGGCTGCCGCGGCGGCCGCCGGGGCGAAGGCCGCGGAGGAGGCCGTGGAGAGCGGGGAGGTCTCCGAGGAAGAACTCGAACACGAGCCGCCCCGGCACGAACTCCCGCCGCTTGAGGAACTGTTGGAGCACTCGCCGCTGGACGAACCGGCCTCGCCGGACGGCCGGCCCGGGGGCGGCGCCGGCACTCCGGCGGATCCGGAGCGCTGAGCGTCGGCCCGGTGGCGGCGGCCCTGGGCCCGGACCACGATGGACGGGGGGAGGAAGCCAGGTCAGGAGGCGGACCATGACCATAGCCAGCGACATCATGCACCCGGGCGCGGAGTGCATCCGCGAGCACGAGACGCTCGCGGCCGCCGCCCGGATCATGCGGGAACGGAACGTGGGCGCCCTGCCCATCTGCGGCCCGGGCGACAAGCTGCTGGGCATCGTGACCGACCGCGACATCGTGCTGCGCTGCGTCGCCGAGGGCCGTGACCCGGCGGCGGTGACGGCGGGCGAGCTGGCGCAGGGGCGGCCCATGACGGTGGAGGCCGACGAGGACTGCGAGCAGGTGCTGCGGGTGATGGAGCAGTACCAGGTGCGCCGCCTGCCGGTGATCAACCACCCGGAGCACAAGCTGGTCGGCATGATCAGTGAGGCGGACATCGCGCGCGGCATGCCGCAGGCGCGGGTGGCCGAGTTCGTGTCGGCGGTCTGCGCGGAGGAGGCGCCGACGAAGGCCGCGCTGGGCTGACACCGCCGTACGCACGCGGGCTGCTGAGGCCCCCACTCCGCCGGGGTGGGGGCCTCAGCAGCGGTGGCCGGGTGGGTCAGGCCGCGGGGGTCGGGGCGGAGCGGCCGTGGGCTTCCAGGGAGAGGTGCTCCCGGTCCGCCCGGTCCTGAGCCGGTCGGCGTAGACCTGCTGGAGCATCGGGTGTCCCTGGGTGCCGAAGAGCGCCCGCAGCGGCGGGTTCTCGCGTCGACGAGCGTGATGACGTGGTGTCGGCATCAGGACACCGGTGGGCACGCGGGTGCGACAGCCGGGCGGGTCAGCCCAGGGCGTAGACGGCGGTGGCGTGGGCGGCGAGGTCGTCGGTGCCCTCGGCGGTGAGGGTGATGTCGAGGAAGGCGATCCGGCGGCCGAGCTTGGTGATCCGGGCGTGCACCAGGACGTCCCGGCCGACGACCGCGCGCTGGAAACTCGTGGACTGCTGGACGGTGGTCATCGGGCCGAAGCCGCCGTTCGCGGCCGAGACCGCGATCACGCACGCGGTGTCGGCGGCGGCCATCAGCGCCTGGCCGGACATCCCGCCGCCCTCGCGGGCGAGCCGGTCGGACCAGGGGAGGCGCAGGACGGCGTGGCGCTCGCCGGTCTCGGCGGTGGACAGGCCGAGGGCCTGCACCCAGGGGGCGAAGTGGTCGGCCAGGAGCTTGTCCGCCTCGGCGGTGGTGAGGGTCATCGCGCCATTGTGGCGGGGGTGTCGGCGCGCTGTCAGGAGATCGGTGCGGTTGTCCGGAGGCCGGGGCGGTGGTCAGGAGGCCGGTGCGGCCAGGGTGTCCAGGTGGCGGTGGAGCACCGCGCGCAGCTCGTCCGGGCCGACCAGGTCGGGGTGCTGGGCGGCCTGCAGGGTGAGGCCGTCCAGCAGTGCGGAGAGCCGGCGGGTCTCGACGTCGAGGTCCAGGCCCGGGGCGAGGCCGCCGGTGCGCCCGGCCTCGACCAGGACGCGCCGGACCAGGGCGTCCAGTCCGGCCTGCATCTCGGCGGCGCGGGGCCGTAGTTCGGGCCGGGTGCGGGCGGCGGTGACGAAGGAGAGCCAGAGCGCGGACTCCTCCCTGCGCTCGGCGTCCAGCGGGAGGATCTCGGCGAGCAGCCGGGCGGTCCGCGCCTGCCGGTCGTCGTCGGGGGCCGCGTCCGGGTCGAGCAGCGCCCGGGCGTGGACGCGGACGCGGGCGTCGATCCGGCGGCCCAGTTCCTGCATCGCGAAGATCATCAGTTCGGAGCTGCCGGCGAAGTAGTGCCGCACCGAGCCGATCGCCAGCCCCGCCTCGTCGGCCACGTTGCGCAGCGAGGCGTGCTCCAGGCCCTCCCGGGCGGCGACGCGCAGGACGGCGTCCGCGACGGCCTGACGGCGTTCCACGGGGTCGACGATCTTCGGCATGTTGCCGTTATAGCACGGTCGAGCTAAATTACTTATTTAGCACGGTCGAGCTATAAAAATGGGGAGCGGGACATGGACAACCGGGTGCACCTGGTGCTGATCGCCGTCGTGATCGTCGTGGTGGTGGTCCGACGGCTGCACGGTGAACCGCTCAATGCTCGGGACCTCTTCGCGCCGCCGGTGGTGCTCACCGGCCTCGGAGGTTGGGCGCTGCTGCAACGGCACGGCCTCGGTGCGGGTGACTACGCCTGGGTGGTGGCCGGAGCCGGGCTCGGCGTCGCCCTCGGGGCGGCCCGCGGCGCCACCATCCGGGTCTACGAACGCGAGGGGGTGCTGTGGCAGCGCTGCACCGGCCGGACCTTCCTGGTCGCGGCGCTCTCGCTGGCGGTGATGGCCGGCTTCGCCGTGCTCGCCGAGCGGGGCGGCCTCGCCCCGGGCGCCCGGCCGGTGCAGCTGTCGATCGGCGTCGGCTTCCTGGGGGAGGCCCTGGTGGTCGGCTGTCGCGGGCTCTCCTCCGGGATCCCGTTCGCGCCCGAGCAGCGGAGTTCCGGGATCCGGTGGGGCTCGGGCCGGCCCGGCCGGTAACTTTGGTTGTCAGGTACGAGTTTGACAACTAGGGTTGTCGGCATGACGACCGTGGAGATCACCCCGGAGCAGCAGGCGGAGCTGGCCAAGGCCCTGCTCGACGCGCTCGACCCCCTCGCCGCCGCCGTACGCTCACGCGCGTCCGGCGGCCTGCCCGAGGAGCGGATGTGGGTCGCGGAGCCGGTCGAGGTCACGCTCTCGGTGTTGTCCGCCTGGAAGCTGGTGGACACCGAGGTCAAGCGGCTCACCGCGCTCGCGGCCGCCACCGCCGCTTCCTACGGCGCCAGTTACGAGCAGCTCGGGGCGGCCTGGGGCATCACCCGGCAGGGCGCCCGCAAGAAGTGGCCGGACGCGGTGGGCCGCCCGGCGCCCCGGCCCGGATCGCTCGAACTGTTCGGCGGTGCCGCGGAGTTGGACGAGGCGGTGGACGGCTGGCGCTGGACGGCCACCGGCGCCGACGGTACGGCGGGGGAGGCGGCTGCCGGCTACCCCACCCGGGAGGAGGCGGCGGCGCACGCCGGGGCCTTCCTCGCCGGGCACACGGTGTCAGCCTGAGCGCCGCAGATGGGTGGCGATCAGCTCCGCCAGGTGCAAAGCCTGCCGCCCATCGGCGAGTTGGGAGATCTGGGTGCGGCAGCTGAAGCCGTCGGCCAGGACCACCGTCCCCGGTGCGGCGGCCCGGAGCTCGGGTAGCAGGACGCGTTCGGCGATCGCCTCGGACACCTCGAAGTGGCCCTGCTCGAAGCCGAAGTTGCCCGCCAGGCCGCAGCAGCCGGAGTCCAGCACCCGGTTGTCCAGACCGAGTCGGGCCTCCACCCGGCGGTCGGCGGCGCTGCCGAGCACGGCGTGCTGGTGGCAGTGGGTCTGGGTGACGGCCTCCAGCGGGACCCGGGGGAGCGGGGCGTCGGGGGCGTACTCGTCGATGAACTCGGCGAAGGTGCGGGTGCGTTCGGCGAGCGGGCGGCCGTCCGCGCCGAGGAGGCGGGGCAGGTCCTCGCGCAGAGTGGCGGTGCAGCTCGGGTCCAGGCCGACCACGGGGGTGTCGGCCGGGAGCCCGTCGGCCGCCAGCGTCCGCAGGCTGCGCCGCAACACCCTCCGGGCGGTGCCGAGTTGGCCGGTCGAGTGCCAGGTGAGGCCGCAGCAGACCGGGCCCGAGGGAAGCCGGACGTCGAAGCCCAGGTGCTCCAGCACCTCGACGGCCGAGCGCGGCACGCCCGGCTGCAGGTGGTCGGAGAAGGTGTCCGGCCACAACAGCACCGGGCGGGCGCCGGCCGGGGCCGGGTGCGCGGCGCGGTGCCGCCGGTACCAGGCGGTGAAGGTCTCCGGCGGGAACACCGGCAGCACCCGGCGCGGGTCGATCCCGCCGAGCCGCTTGAGCAGCCCGCCGAACGGTGAGCGGGCCAGGGTGTTGGCGGCCCCGGGGGCGAGCGCGACGGCCCGAAGCCAGAGCGGCAGCCAGCCCATCGAGTAGTGCGGGCGCGGGCGCGGCCGGTGCCGGTAGTGCTGGTACAGGAACTCGGCCTTGTAGGTCGCCATGTCGACGTGCACCGGGCAGTCGCTCGCGCAGCCCTTGCAGCTCAGGCAGAGGTCCAGCGCCTCGCGGACCTCCTCGGACCGCCAGCCGTCGGGGATCGCCCCGTCGGTCCGGCGGCCCGGGGGCGCGCCCAGCCCGTGCAGCATCTCGGCGAGCAGCCGCGCCCGCCCCCGGGTGGAGTGCCGCTCCTCGCCGGTGGCCATGTAGCTCGGGCACATCACCCCGGTGGTCGGGTCCACGCACTTGGCGACGCCCACGCAGCGGTGCACCGCCCTGGCCAGGCTGCCGCCGTCCTGCTCGTACGGCAGGGCCAGCGGCAGCGGGCGGAGCGGCGCGGTGACGAAGCGCAGGTCGGCGTCGAGCGGGCGGGGGTCGACCAGGGCGCCCGGGTTGAGCAGGTTCTCCGGGTCCCAGATCCGCTTGAACCCGCCGAACAGGTCGATGATCTCGGGCGGGTACATGCGCGGCAGCAGTTCGGCGCGGGCCTGCCCGTCGCCGTGCTCGCCGGAGAGCGAGCCGCCGTACGAGACCACCAGGTCCGCCGCCTGCTCCAGGAACTCCCGGAAGGCCAGCACCCCGTAGGGCTCGTCCAGCGGGAAGTCGATCCGCAGGTGCACGCAGCCCTCGCCGAAGTGCCCGTACGGGACGCCGCGCAGGCCGTGCCGGCGCAGCAGGGCGCGCAGGGCCCGCAGGTAGTCGCCCAGCCGCTCGGGCGGGACGGCGGAGTCCTCCCAGCCCGGCCAGGCCTCCCCTCCGTCGGGCAGCCGGGTGACGATCCCGGCACCGGCCTCCCGCACGGCCCACAGCCCGCGCTGCTCCGTGGGGTCGGTGACCAGCGCGACGGTGGCCGAGCGCTCGCGGCGCACCGCGTCGGCCACTCGGCGGGCGGCCTGGTAGGCCTCCAGCGGGGTGGCGCCGCCGGTCTCCAGGAACAGCCAGCACTCGCCGGCGGGCAGCCGGTCCAGCGCGGGCGGGCGCGGGCCGGCCGCGAGCAGCGCGGCGATCAGGTCGGCCGCCATGCCCTCGGCGGTCAGCGGGCCGAACGGCAGCAGCGCGGGGATCGCGTCCGCGGCGGCGCCCTCGTCGGGGTAGCCGGCCACCACCAGGGCGCGGGCGGGCGGGTCCTCGACGAGGCGGACGGTGGCGCCGAGCAGCAGCGCGCAGGTGCCCTCGGTACCGGTCAGCGCCCGGGCGAGGTCGTGGCCGTGCTCGGGCAGCAGCGCGTCCAGCGGGTAGCCGGAGGTGCGGCGCGGCAGCTGCGGCATGCCCTGCCGGATGGTGGCGAGGTTGCGGTCGGTGAACTCCTGGAGCTGCCGGTGGAGTTGACCGGGCCGCCCGGGCAGGTCACGCAGTGCCGCGCGCTCCCGGCCGCCGAGCCGCCCGCCGACGGTCAGCTCGGTGCCGTCGGCGAGCAGCAGCTCCAGCCGCTCCACGTTGTCGGCGGTGCGCCCCCAGGCCAGCGAGTGCGAGCCGCAGGAGTCGTTGCCGATCATGCCGCCGATGGTGCAGCGGCTGTGCGTGGACGGGTCCGGGCCGAAGCGCAGCCCGTACGGCCGGGCGGCGCGCTGGAGGTCGTCCAGCACGGTGCCGGGCCGGACGCGCGCGGTGCGGGCCCCGGGGTCGATCTCCAGCACCTCCCCGAGGTGGCGACGGAAGTCCAGCACCACCGCGCCCGGGCCGATCGCCTGCCCGCCGATGCTGGTCCCGGCCCCGCGCGCCACCACCGGCACGCGGTGCTCGCGGCACAGCGCCAGCGTCGTGCGCACGTCGTCCGGGTCGGCCGGCTTGACCACGCCGAGCGGCAACTGCCGGTAGTTCGAGGCGTCGTGGCCGTACACGGTTCGCTCGGCGGCGCCGAAGCGGACCTCCCCGCGCAGCACGGCGGCCAGTTCGCGGGCCAGCTCGGCCCCGGGGGCTGCGGACGGACGGCTCACCAGGGACCTCCCGGGCGGTGCGGCGACACGGCTCCGCCGATGATCGCAGCCGGGGCGCCGCCCGGGTACCGGGCGCGACGGGGGTACCGCCGACGGGGTGTCATGTGGCAGTCTCGGCGGTCATGATCACCGACTCCACCACCGGCTCCCCGGACGGCAGGCGCGCCGACGAGCAGGCCCACGACCCGGCCGGGGCCGCCGCCTACCTCGCCCGCCTCCCGATCGGTGAGCCGCTGCCCTTCCCGGCGGACGGCGCGCCGTCCTGGGAGATCTTCCCGTACGAGGGCGAGCTGAGCGTCCGGCGGTTGCGCGCCCCCGAACTGCCCGAGCCGCCCCGCCAGGGCGAGGACGGCCCGGAGAGCTGCAAGCAGTGCGCCCGCCCGGACTCCGACTTCCTCTGGACCGACGAGCACTGGCGCCTCAGCGGCCCCGACGAGCCGACCGGGCTGCCCGCCGTCCTGCTGCTCCAGCCCCGCGCCCACCACGACCTGCTGGACCTGCCGGCCGAGCTGTCCGCGCGGCTCGGTCCGATGCTGCAGAGGGTGGAGCGGGCCGTGCTCTCGCTCGGCGGCATCGGCCGGGTCCACGTGAACCGCTGGGGCGACGGCGCCGCGCACCTGCACCTGTGGCTGATCGGGCGGCCCGCGGGGATGCCGCAGCTGCGCGGCTCCACCCTGCCCCTGTGGATGGACGTGCTGCCGCCGCTGCCCGCCGGGGTGACGGCCGAGCGCGCCCGCCGGATCGCCGCCGCGATGGCCGCGGACGGCGGCACCGCGCACGCCTGAGGCGGGTCACTTGCGCCCGGTGAGCGTGCCCTTCGCGATGTGGGACAGCTTGGCGACCTCGAACGCCGGGTAGGCGCCGCCGGCCAGCAGCGAGAACTTGATCCCCTCGCGGCCGCCCGGCCGGCGGTGGCCCGGCGGCTGGAAGCGGCGGTGGTGCTCGGCGGCCCGGTGGAAGAACTGCGGGCGCTCGGAGCGCGGGACGCAGCCGGCGAGGTCGAAGACGAACAGGTAGTGCCGGACCATCCGGATGAACAGCGCCTCGCGCACCGCGTACAGGTGCGGCTGGTCCTCCAGGAGCGCGAAGCTGCGCTCGTACTGGTCGAACAGGTCGAAGACGCTGCTGCCGGGGCCGCCGGCCGGGTGGACGGTCTCCCGGCGGCGCAGCTGGACGCACTCGCGCGCCAGCACGGCGACCTTCTGCGCGCCGAGCAGGGCCGCGTGCACCACGGGGACCTCCTCGTGGCGGCCGTCCGGGAAGGCGAGCCCCAGCTCCTCCCAGTGGCCGCGGCGGATCAGCCGGTCCCAGATCAGCGGCGGCGCGCCGAACAGCTCGGGCCGGTCGAAGGGGCCGGACACCTCGGTGCCGGCCTCGGCGAGCAGCGCCTCGGCCCCGCCCGGCCAGTCCCGGTCCTTGTGCCGGCGGGAGTGGCCGAACAGCAGGAGGTCCACCGGGCCGGTCTGCTTGAGCCGGTCGGCGAGCGTCTGGAGCGCGTCCCGGGGCAGCAGGTGGTCGGCGTCGAGGAACAGCAGGTACTCGCCGGACGCCCGCGCCGCCCCCGCGTTCCGGCTCACCCCGACCCCGACCGCCGCGTTCAGGTGCAGCGTCGAGACCCGTGGATGCCGCGCGGTGTACGCGTCGGCGAGTCCGCCCGCGGTCTCGGGGGAGCGGTCGGCGACCACGATCACCTCGACGTCCGCCAGGGACTGCGCGAGCAGCGAGTCGAGGCAGTCGGCGAGCTGTTCGTGCTGGTCGTAGGCGGGGAGTACGACGCTGATCAAGGGTGAGGGCATGACGCCGGAGCGTAAGAGGGCGCGCGAACCGTGGCAAAGCCCTGACGGTCCGTAATTCCGAGCAATTGGCTGCAAATCGTACGACCGTACGCCAGATCTTCACGTCGTCTTCCGGACGCGTCCACGTCAGGTCCGGAAGGGGCAGGCCCGCGTCGTTCGTGGCCGGAACGTGCCGGGGCCCGCGACGCGGCGGTGCGTCGCGGGCCCCGGGGGCGCCGAGCGGGCGGGTCGGTCCCTGACGGGTCGGCCTAGTACCAGTGGTGCGCCTGCCAGAACGACCAGGCGGCGCAGGGGCTGCCGTAGCGGGTGTTCATGTAGTTGAGGCCCCACTTGATCTGGGTGGCCGGGTTGGTGCGCCAGTCGGCGCCCGCCGAGGCCATCTTGGAGCCCGGCAGGGCCTGCACCAGGCCGTAGGCGCCGGAGGAGGCGTTGACGGCCAGCGGGTTCCAGCTGCTCTCGCGGAACACGATGTTGCTGAAGCACTGCAGCTGGCCGGCCGGGACGATCTGCGCGGCGATCTGCTGCGGGGTGCCGGAGTAGGTGGCGGCCAGGTTCTGGCGCTCCTGGGAGCGGGAGGCCGCGGCCGCGGCGTCGGCCTTGGCCTTGGCGTCCGCCTGGGCCTTCGCGTCGGCTTCGGCCTGAGCCTGAGCCTGAGCCTGAGCCTGAGCCTGGGCCTGGGCCTGCGCCGCCGCCTGGGCGTCCGCGTCGGCCTTGGCCTGGGCGGCCTGGGCGGCCTGCTGGGCAGCGGCAGCGGCAGCGGTGTCGGCCTGGGCCTGGTCGGCGACCGGCTTGCCGTCCACCGAGACGGCGGCCGCGGGGGCGGCGGCCTCGACGGTGTTCCCGGCCTGCGGGATGGCGAGTGCGGCGGTGGCGGCGCTCGCGACCACGAGGGTGGCGACGCCGGTGATCAGGGAGTTTCGGCGGGCATGGCTGAGCTGCAAGGCGGGCGTTCCTTCTCCGTCGGGGGCCGTGCCGGTGGTGCCGGACACGGGGCATCGCGCGGGCTCCGGGTGAGCGGGGCCCGCGCGGCCGTCCGGGACGGCCGTGGCGCCCCGGCGGAAGCGGCGGGGCGGGCGGGCTGCGCGGCGGATCCGGTGCGGACCGGCCGGGCTGCCTGGCGACAGGCCATTCTTGGCAGGGCTCGCGACGGGCGGCAAAGGCACTTGCTACTACGCACCGTAGTGGCCACGAAGAGGGCGCAGCAGGGTCGAGTGGTGGATTTGATGGTATTTGTCCGAATTGCACTTCCGAGGCTTGCGCACGGGTGACATCGGAGGAACGCAGGGGCGACACGCGCGGTGGCCTGCGTTCTTCAGGCCGGGCACCGCCGGGTCCGGCTCGGGAGGTGCGGGGCGCCGGGGCCCGGCCGGAGCCCGCCGGGCGCCCGTCCACTACCCGGAGTAGTAGGCGCCGGTCCCCCTGTGGGCGGCCTCACACGTTTGCCCGCGCGAGGTCGGCGCAGGGTGACCGGACGGTCACGGCTCAGGGGGTCGCGTACGGGTTCCCGGGGACGGGCTGCGCTGCGGGAACGGCAGGGGCGGCGGGGCGAGCGCCCGGCTCCGGCCCCTCCGCGGTGGCCTCCTCCTCCGCGCCGGCCTCCTCGTCCGCGGGCGGGACGAGGTCGCGGGCCAGCAGGGTGGCGCCGGCGACCGCCCCCGGCATGGCGAGCACCGTCACCAGCGGCACCAGGAAGGCGAGCACCAGGGGCGTGCCGAAGCCCAGCGCGAGCCCGAGCCGGGCACGCAGCAGCCGGATCCGCTCGGGCTGCGGCACCCGGCGCCGCTGCAGGGCGACGGCCGTCAGCTCGACGGTCAGGAAGAAGCCGGACACCAGGAAACCGAGCGCCGGGACCACCGTCTGGCCGAGCACCGGGATGAACCCGCAGGCGAACAGCACCACGCCGAACGCGGCCACCCGGACGAGGACGTACACGCTGTCGCGCACCGCGATCAGCAGCTCGCGCCAGAGCGGGGTGTCCGGCGGTGTGGGCGCCCCGCCCTCGGTCTCGTCGACCTTGGCGCAGAGCGCCTCGTAGAAGGGCTGTCCGACCAGCAGGGTGACGGCGGTGAAGGTGAGCAGGGAGAGCAGCAGGCCGCCGCCGAAGACGATCGCGGCGAGCGCGTCGCGCAGCAGGCCCCGCCAGGGCGAGGACCAGTGGTCGGCGAACGGGGTGGCCCAGTCCGCGAGGTCCACGGACCGGGCGGCGAGGAAGGCGAGTGCGACGACGTAGCCGATCAGGGCGAGCAGGGCCGGCAGCATGCCGAAACCCCACCACCGGCCGCGCCGGGCGACCCACTTCTGGCCCTCGATCAGGTACTTCGTCCCCGCCACAAGATCACGCATGGGCGATCACCCTATCGGCCCGCGTCGGGCCCCGCGGCCGCCGCGCCCGGAAGCCCCGGCCTCCGCACCCGGAATCTCGGGTTGCCGTGTTCCTGCCAGATTCGACCGGCAAGGTCGGCCCCCTCCTGCCGCGCCTCCGGCCGGGCCACGCTCGGTGTTCCCCCACCTGCAAGGAGGAACCCGATGAAGCGTCAACTCGGCAGATTCTTCAGCCTGCTGGCCGGTCTGGTGCTCGGCGCGGGCGCGCTCGTGCTGCCGGCCGCCGCCTCGCCCGCGCCGTCGCCGACCGTGGTCGGCGGCACGCGTGCGGCGCAGGGCGAGTTCCCGTTCATGGTGCGGCTCTCGATGGGCTGCGGCGGCGCGCTCTACACCTCGCAGATCGTGCTCACCGCCGCCCACTGCGTCGACGGCACCGGCGCCGACAGCAGCATCACCGCCACCGTCGGCGCGGTCGACCTGCGCAGCGGAAGCGCGGTCAAGGTCCGCTCCTCGTACGTCTACCAGGCGCCGGCCTTCACGGGCGCGGAGAACGGCAACGACTGGGCGCTGATCAAGCTGGCCTCGCCGGTGAGCAGCGGTCAGGTCACCACCCTGCCGATCGCCACCTCCGCCGCGTACGACAGCGGCACCTTCACCATCATGGGCTGGGGCGCCGCGCGCGAGGGCGGCGCCCAGCAGCGCTACCTGCTCAAGGCCACCGTGCCGTTCGTCGACGACGCCGCCTGCGCCGACGCCTACCCGGGCCTGAACACCGCCGGCTCGCTCTGCGCCGGGTACGTCGCCCAGGGCGGCGTCGACACCTGCCAGGGTGACTCCGGTGGCCCGATGGTCCGCAAGGACGCGGCGGGCCGCTGGGTCCAGGTCGGCATCGTCAGCTGGGGCAACGGCTGTGCCCGCGCGGGCTACCCGGGCGTCTACACCCAGGTGAGCACCTACGCGGCGGACATCGCCGCCGCGGCTGCCGGTCTCTGAGCCGGCCGGTAGGGCCGCTCGAACCGGTCGGGCGGGGCCGGCCACCACTCCCGCAGGTGGTGGCCGGCCCCGCCTCGGCGTGCCGTGCGCACCCGGTCGGCGCGGCGGGTGGCGTGTGGCGCCCGGCGCGTCCGGCCGGTTGGGTGCCGTCGAACCGGGCAGGGGCGGCCCTGCCCGGCCCTTCGCGTGCGCAGCTCACGTGCGCAGCCACTCCTCGGCCCGCCGTTGCTCGCGGGCGATGCGGCCGGCCGTCCTCGGGGGCAGCCGGGCGAGCAGGGCGGCGGCGGCACCGGGCCGACCGGCCAGCGCGAGGGCGCCTGCCAGGCGGGCGGTGACCAGGGCGTGGTCGCGCGGTCGGGCGGCCGGATCCAGGGTCCGCAGGGCGGCCTCCAGCCGGGCCACCGCGCTGCGGGCGTGGACGGTGCGGCCGGTGCGGACGGCGAGGTCCCGCTGGCAGGTGCCGTGCGCGACGGCCAGGACCAGCTCGGCGCCGGCCGCCCACGGCGTCGGATCGTCGGAGCGCCGCGCGGCCGCGGTCAGCCGCCGGGCGTCCGTCAGCGTCCGGCGTACCAGCGGCGCCTCGCCGGCCAGCGCGTGGGCGTGAGCCCGGGCGACGGCGGCCCAGGCCTGCAGTCCGGGGCGGGCCGGCGCAGCGGTCCGTGCGGCCTCGGCGAGGGCGAGCGCGGCGGCCGGGTCGCCGCGCCACCAGTGCAGGGTGCTCTGCCGGACGAGCAGGGCGGTCGTGGTGGCCTGGTCCCCGGTTGCCCGCGCCCATTCCAGCCCGGTGGCGTACCAGCTGAGCGCGCGGGCGCGGCGGTCGCCCTCGAAGTGGGCCCAGCCGGCGAGTTCGGCGTACTGGGCGGCGAGCGAGCTGACGGCGGCGTGGCTCTCGTACGGGGCGGTGTGCTGCCGGCGGGCCAGGGTGCGGGCGTGGTGCTCCAGGACGGCGGCCAGCTCCTCGCCGCCGATCCGGTCGGCGGCGGCGCGGTAGACGGCGAGCAGGTGGGCGAGCATCTCGACGGCGGCGGCGTCCGGCGGGGCGGTGTCGGCGGCGGCCGGTGGCCGGGTGGCGGCGGCGAGTTCGCCGAGGCGTTCGCGCTCCTGCCGGACGGTCTGCCACAGGTCCGCCAACTCCCCGCAGGCGAGGAGGAGTTCGTCGGCCCGGGCGGGCATTCCCGGGGGCGGCCAGCGGAGGGCGTTCTCCACCCGGCTGATCAGTGAGTTGTGGTACCCGAGCAGCCGGCCGAGCTCGGCCTGGCTGAGGCCGCGGGCCTCGCGCCAGTGGCGCAGGCGGCGGCCGAAGCGCAGCCGTGCGGACTCGGATTCCGCGCGGGGCGGTGGGGGCGAGGGTGACGTGGGGGTGGGCAGGGACGGCACGGGGTCTCCCGGGAGGGTGGGGGAGCGCTCGTGGGGGAGCGCCATGCCCAGGAATCCCCTTGACGTGCCATGGTCAAACTGGCGCTGCCTCCGGCCCCGGTCGGCCGCCGGGCCGGAAGCGCCGGAAGGCCGGAAGCGGCGCAAGCGCCGGAAGCCCCGGAAGGCGCCGGAGGCGATGGAAAGCCGGAAGGTGCCGGAAAAACGTCACCGGGCCCGGGAGCCTCCGCAACGGCTCCCGGACCCGGCGTTCCTGCGCGGTGCGGACGGGTCAGGATCCCGCCGCCACCGCAGCCCGCCGCCGGCGGCCCACCACGGCCGAGGCCGCGAGCACGATCGCCGCGGCGACCAGCGACAGGTACATCTGCTTGCGCCCGTCGGCGTCGGTGAACATGTACACCATGACGAACCCGATCATGCCCATCGCGGTCCAGGTCAGGTACGGGTACAGCCACATCCGGACGGTGTGCCGCTCGGGCATCTCCCGCTCGATGATCTTGCGCATCCGCAGCTGGGTGGCGCAGATCACCAGCCAGACGAACAGCGCGATCGCACCCGAGGAGTTCAGGAGGAAGGCGAACACCGTGTCCGGCGAGGTGTAGTTGAAGAAGACCGCGATGAAGCCGAAGACCACCGAGGAGAGGATGGCCACCCGCGGCACGCCGCGCTCGGTCACCTTGGCGAAGGCCTTGGGGGCGTCGCCGCGCTGGCCGAGCGAGAAGGCCATCCGGGAGGCGGTGTACATCCCGGAGTTCAGGCAGGAGAGCACCGCGGTCAGCACGATCACGTCCATCACCTGGCCGGCGCCGGGGATGCCGATGTGGTCCAGGACGGCGACGTACGGGCTGGCCTTGACCTCGGCCGAGTCCCACGGCAGCAGGGTGACCACGAGCAGGATCGAGCCCAGGTAGAAGATCCCGATGCGCCAGATCACGCTGTTGGTGGCCTTGGTGACCGCCTTCTGCGGGTCCTCCGACTCGCCGGCGGCCAGGGTGACGATCTCGCTGCCCATGAAGGCGAAGACCACGGTCAGCATGCCGGTGAAGACCGCGCCCACCCCGTGCGGCAGGAAGCCGCCGTGGCCCGTGAGGTTGCTGGCGCCCACCGCGTGGGTGCCGGGCAGCAGGCCGAAGGCGGCGAGGGTGCCGATCACCAGGAACGCGGCGATCGCGACCACCTTGATCCCGGCGAACCAGAACTCGAACTCGCCGTAGGAGGCCACCGAGAAGAGGTTGGTGGAGGTCAGCACCGCCATCACGATCAGCGCCCACCCCCACTGCGGCACGCCGGGCACCCACTGGTTGAGGATCTTCGCGCCGGCCGTCGCCTCGACCGCCAGCACGACGACCCAGAAGAACCAGTACAGCCAGCCGATCGTGAACCCGGCCCAGCGGCCCAGCGCGCGGTCCGCGTACGCCGAGAAGGACCCGCTCTGCGGGTCGGCCGCGGCCATCTCGCCGAGCATCCGCATCACCAGCACGACCAGCGCGCCGGCCAGTGCGTAGGAGAGCAGGATGCCGGGGCCGGTGGACGCGATGCCCGCGCCCGAGCCGACGAACAGGCCGGCGCCGATCACGCCGCCGATGGCGATCATCGACAGGTGGCGGTTCTTGAGCCCGGCCTTCAGGTGGCCGTCGCCGCCGTGACCGTGCGGCCCCGCCTGCTGCGGGACCTCGGCTGCCGCCGGCTTGGTGGTGTTCGCACTCATCTAGGGGTGCCCTGTGCCTTTCCAGCGCGGCGACCCTCGGCTCGTCGCGCCACAGGGTGGGGGGACAGACCCGCGCATTGCGGTGCAACCTAACTTCTACGCACGAGTATCGGAACAATCCTTTGATAACTGTTCGCTTACCGGACGCAAAAGGCCAGGTCAGAGTGGGTGTGGCGGGGGTCGGAAAAGCTCAGATCTGACGCATGGTCAGGGCCGCCGGGGCCGGAGGAGATCAGATCTCCCTCAAGTCGAGCACGACGACCTCCGGCTGCCGCCCGGGTCGCCACCCCGGCGGGTGCTGGGCCGGCCCGATCACGGGCGGTGCCGTGGGCGGTGCTGCAGGGAGCGCGCCGAGCCGGGCCGCGAGGATGCGCGGGATGTCGCTCTCCTGCGAGTACCCGGGCACCACGGTGACCTCGTCCTCGCGCACCTCGCCGAGCGCGCGGTAGGTCACCCGGTACGTCGTCCGGTCCGGCGGCGGGGCCCGGTCGGGCCCGTGCGTGGCGGTCATCCGCATCGTCCTCCTCGGCCCATTGTCGGCGCGGTGTGGCCGAACTGGGCAAACCCGGGCAGAGTGGGACTCTCGGGGCATTCGTCGGAGCACGTCCCGAGCGCGCTCGGCGCCCGTCGGTCACCCGGCGCCGGACAGGAGCGACCCCATGCAGACCACCTGGAAGGGGACGATCAGCTTCGGGCTGGTCAGCATCCCCGTCCACCTCTACTCCGCGACGCAGGAGCACGACGTCCCGCTGCACCAGGTGCACGCCAAGGACGGCGGCCGGGTGCGGATGAAGCGCTACTGCGAGCGGGAGGAGAAGGAGGTCCCGTACGCGGAGATCGCCAAGGGTTACGAGTCCCCCGACGGGCGCACCGTCACGCTCAGCGACGACGACCTCGCCGACCTGCCGCTGCCCAGCAAGAAGATCATCGACGTGCTGGCCTTCGTCGACGAGCGCGAGATCGACCCGCTGATGTTCTCCAAGGCCTACTACGTCGGCGTCGCCGACAAGGCCGCCGCCAAGCCGTACGCGCTGCTGCGCGACGCGCTCACCGAGTCCGGGCAGATCGCCGTCACCAAGATCGCGCTGCGCACCCGGGAGTCGCCCGCGGTGCTGCGGGTGCACGACAACACGCTGGTGCTGCAGACCTGCATCTGGCCCGACGAGGTCCGCCCGGCGGCGGGCATCGCGCCCGAGGACGACGTGACCGTCCGGCCGCAGGAGCTCAAGATGGCGCGGTCGCTGATGGACACCCTCTCCGAGGACTTCGACCTCTCCCAGCTGCACGACGACTACCAGCAGGCGCTCCAGCAGGTGATCACCGCGCGGCTGGAGGGCGTCGAGGTCCCGCACGAGGAGGAGCCCGGCGAGGCGCCGGACAACGTGATCGACCTGATGGAGGCGCTGCGCAGCAGCCTCAAGCAGGCCAAGGGCGGGCGCGGCCCGGCCGGGGAACCGGAGGCGGAAGCGGAGGAGGCGGGGCGCAAGCCCGCCCCGCGCAAGCGCGCCGCCGCGAAGCGGAGCGCCCCCGCCGCGGGGAAGGCCGCCGACGGGACCGCCGGGAAGGCCGCGGCGAAGACCGCCACGGCGAGGACAACCACCGCGAAGAGCAGCACGGCGAAGACCACCACGGCGGGGAAGGGCCCGGCGGCCGGGAAGACCGCCGGCCGGAAGTCCGCCGCTCCGCGCAAGGCCTCCTGACCCGCCGGGCCAGGCATTCCCCCCGTCCAGCATCGGAGGCGATCCCGATGGACCTGCTGACCTACGAGGCAGTCGAAACCGGCCCCGAGGCCCCGAAGGACCCCGGCTTGGGGCACCGGGCCTGGGTCTGGCTGCTCACCCTCACCCCCACCGCCGTGACGATCATGATCGCGCTGTCGGTCGGCCTCGGCCTGGTCGCCGCCCAGGTGAGCCAGCTGTGGGTGCTGATCGTGATGTGCATCCCCTGGGGCCTGACGGTCATCGCCCTGGTCGGCGTGCTCGCCCGCTGGATGACGCCCGGCCCGGGCCGGCACCGCGCGGCGACCTGACCCGGACGGGCGGGGATCCGGGAGGGCTCAGCCGATCCAGACCGTGGTGACGTTGCAGAACTCCCGGATCCCGTGCCCGGACAGCTCCCGTCCGAAGCCCGAGCGCTTGACGCCGCCGAACGGCAGGGCCGGGTGGGAGGCCGTCATCCCGTTGAAGAACACCCCGCCGGCCTGGATGTCGCGGACGAAGCGCTCCTGTTCGGCCCCGTCCGTGGTCCAGACGTTGGCGCTGAGGCCGAACGGGGTGTCGTTGGCGACGGCGACCGCCTCGTCCAGGTCGGCCACCCGGTAGACGGTGGCGACCGGGCCGAAGGTCTCCTCCTGGTGGATCCGCATCGCCGGGGTGATGCCGGTCAGCACCGTCGGCTCGTAGAACCAGCCGGTGTCCCAGCCCTCCGGGCGCCCGCCGCCGCACTCCACCCGGGCGCCGTGGGTCCGGGCGTCCTCGACCAGTTCCTCCAGGTCGTCCCGGCCCTGGCGGCTGGCCAGCGGGCCGACGTCGGTGGCCTCGTCCATCGGGTCGCCGACCTTCAGCGCGCGCATCGCCGCGCTGAAGCCGGCGGTGAAGCGGTCGTACACCTCGGTGTGCACGATGAAGCGCTTGGCGGCGATGCAGGACTGGCCGTTGTTCTGCACCCGGGCGCGGACGGCGGTCCGCACCGCGGCGTCCACGTCGGCGCTCGGCAGGACGACGTACGGGTCGCTGCCGCCCAGCTCCAGCACGGCCTTCTTGACCTCGTCCGCCGCGGCGGACGCGACGGCGCGCCCGGCCGGCTCGCTGCCGGTGAGGGTGACCGCGGCGACCCTCCGGTCCCGGACCACGCCCTCGACCGCGCCCGAGCCGATCAGCAGCGTCTGGAAGCAGCCCTCGGGGAAACCGGCGCGCCGGAACAGCTCCTCGATCGCCACCGCCGTGCGCGGCACGTTGGACGCGTGCTTGAGCAGGCCCACGTTGCCCGCCATCAGGGCCGGCGCGGCGAACCGGATGACCTGCCAGAACGGGAAGTTCCACGGCATCACGGCCAGCACCGGGCCGATCGGGCGGTAGCGGACGTAGGCGCGGGCGGCGCCGGCGTCGGCGACGTCGGCCGGGGCCGGGTGCTCGTCGGCCAGCAGTGCCTCGGCGTTGTCCGCGTACCAGTGCATCGCCTTCGCGCACTTGGCGGCCTCGGCCCGGGCGGCGGCGAGCGGCTTGCCCATCTCCTCGGTCATGGTGCGGGCGACCGCCTCCTGGTCCTGGTCCAGCAGGTCGGCGGCGCGGTGCATCAGCTCGGCGCGGGCGGCGAACGGGGTGGTGCGGTAGGCGTGGAAGGCGGCCTCGGCGAGGGCCAGCCGACGTTCGATGCCGGCCGCGTCGAGCGGTTCGAAGGTCTCCAGGGTCTCGCCGGTCGCGGGGTTGACGCTGGCGATGGGCATGCGGGGCTCCCATGGGGTCAAGGGTCCGGTGCGTCTGCCCTCCCACCCTCCCCGACAGCCCGGCCCGGGGCACGCCACCGCACGCCCGGCGTGTCCTGCCGGGCGGTCCGGGCCGGCCCCGTCACTCCGGCAGCGACTCCACCCGGGCCGCGGCCTCCCGGGCCCGCGCGCCGGCCCTGGTCCGCCCGGCGGTCACCTGCCGGTCGGGGAACCGGTGCAGGTACTCGGCCTCCAGCTGGCCGGTGCGCAGCGTGTGCCGCTTCAGCGCTTCCTCCGAGCCGTACAGGAAGGTCTCGTGGCGCGTGCGGTGCAGCTGTTCCAGCTCGTGCAGGAGCGTGTCGTTGCCCAGAGCGTGCGGGGAGATGCCCTCGGGCCGGATGTGCGTGGCGTCGGCGTGCCGCATCTCGGTGCCTCCTCGGCGGAAGTCCCCTCCTACGGGGTGCCCGGTGGCCGCCGCCGGTACACGCGTTCGATCGGCTTGCCGTCCGGGCCCGGGCCGGCCGGTCCAACAAGGGAAATTGTAAAATGGATGTCGTACAAGAGGTCTTGTGGATATCCTCCCGGCATGACCGACACCACGGACGAACCACGCGGCGCCCGGGCGATCTCCGACTCCCGGGTGCTCGCCGCCCTCACCCACCCGCTGCGCCGCCGCCTGCTCGACCTGCTCAAGGTGGACGGCCCGGCCACGGTCGGGAAACTGGCCGGGCGCACCGAGCAGGCGGTCGGCAACGTCAGCCACCACCTCAAGGTGCTCGCCGAGAGCGGGCTGATCGAGGAGGCGTCCGAGCTCGCCCGGGACCGGCGCGAGCGCTGGTGGCGGCTCGTCGACCGTGAACTCAGCTGGACCAGGGCCGACTTCGACGGGGACCCGGTCACCGAGGCGGTCGCCGACGCGGCCGGCTCGATCCTCCTGGAACGCCAGGTCGAGCTGGTCCGCGAATGGTCGGCGCGGCGCGGCGGCTACCCGGCCGAATGGCGCGACGGCTGCTCGGTGGCCACCCAGAGCTGGCTGCGGCTCACCCCGGAAGAGGCCCGGGACCTCGCGGCGGACCTGCACGCGGTGATCCAGAAGTGGGCGGACCGCCCGGTGCCCGAGGACGGCCGCGAGCGGCAGACCGTGCTCGCGTTCGCCCACAGCGTCCCGGCCAAGCCGTGAGCGCGGTCGCCGCCCCGCCGGAGCCCGCCGAAGTCCGGTCCCGCTGGGGGCTGTTCGCCCAGCGCGACTTCCGGCTGCTCTGGGCGGGCGAGACCGTCAGCCGGCTGGGCAGCAACATCACCTCCGTCGCGCTGCCGCTGGTCGCGGTGCTGGTGCTGGACGCCGGGCCGCTCGCGGCGGGCGTGCTGACCGCCGCCGTCTGGCTGCCCTGGCTGGTGCTCGGCCTGCCGGCCGGGGTCTGGGTCGGCCGGCTGCCCCGTCGGGCCGTGATGATCGCCTGCAACCTGGGCTCCGCCGCGCTGTTCGCGAGCGTTCCGGTGGCCGGCTGTTTCGGGGTGCTCACCCTGGCGCAGCTGCTGGTGGTCGCCCTGCTCACCGGGGTCTCCTCGGTGTTCTTCGAGGCGGCCTTCGAGGCGTACCTGCCCGAGCTGGTGGCCCCCGAGCACCTGATCGAGGGCAACGCGAAGCTTCAGGGCAGCGCCTCGGCCGCCGCCGTCGCCGGGCGCGGCCTGGCAGGCCTGACCGTCCAGGTGCTCGGTGCGACGACCGGGCTGCTCGCCGACGCCGTCAGCTTCCTGGTCGCGACCGTGACCCTGCTGCGGATCCGGACCGAGCCCCGCCCGGTCGCCACCGAACCCGGACCGGACGGGCTGCTGCAGCAGGCCCGGGAGGGCCTCGCCTTCCTGCTGCGCGACCCCTACCTGCGCTCCTTCACGCTGTACGGCGCGGCCGCCAACTTCGCGCTCACCGGCTACCAGTCGATCACCGCGCTGTTCCTGATCCGTGCGGCCGGGGTCGCCCCGGGCTGGGTCGGCGGGCTCGCCTCGGCCGGCGCGGTCGGCGGAGTGTTCGGCGCGCTGGCCGCCCGGCCGCTGTGCCGGCGCCTCGGCACCGCCCGCGCGGTGCGGATCGTGCTGCTCGCGCTGTCGCCCTTCGGCATGCTGATGGCCCTGGCCGGGCCCGGCCCCGGCATGGTGCTCTACCTGGTGGGAGCGCTCGTCGTGGTCACCGGGGTGGTGTTCTGCAACGTCGTGCTCAACAGCTTCCGGCAGTCCTACCTGCCGCCCGCGCTGCTCAGCCGGGTGGCCGCCACCTCGATGTGCGCCAACCACGCGACCATCCCGCTCGGTGCCCTGGCCGGAGGCGCACTGGGTGCGGAGATCGGGCTGCGGGCCACCATGTGGGTGATGACCGGCCTGCTGGCGCTGTGCGCGGTGCTGCCGCTGCTGTCGCCGCTGCGCACCGTCCGGGACTTGCCCGGCGGAGCGGCAGAACCGGTGCGCTGATCCCCAAGATCGTAGGATGAATCCTTGCCGTACCTTCGGGTTCCCCGCTACTGCTCGGACAGATCGCTGATGCCCCTTCCCAAGGCCGAACTCCACCTGCACATCGAAGGCACTCTGGAGCCAGAGCTCGCCTTCGAGCTCGCCGCCCGCAACGGCGTCGACCTGCCGTACGCCGACACCGAGGAGCTGCGCACCGCGTACTCCTTCAGCGACCTGCAGTCCTTCCTGGACCTGTACTACGCGCTGATGGCCGTGCTGCGCACCGAGGACGACTTCGCCGACCTGGCCGACGCCTACCTGGCACGGGCCGCCGAGCAGGGCGTCCGGCACGCGGAGATCTTCTTCGACCCGCAGGCGCACACCGCGCGCGGGGTGCCGCTCGGCGTGGTGGTGGACGGTCTGGCCCTGGCGCTGTCGCGCAGCGAGGAGCGGTACGGGATCAGCACCCAGCTGATCATGTGCTTCCTGCGGGACGAGTCCGCCGACTCCGCGCTGGACACCTTCGAGGCCGCCCGCCCGTACTTCGACCGGATCGCGGGCATCGGCCTGGACTCGGCCGAGGTCGGCAACCCGCCGGCGAAGTTCCGCGAGGTGTACCGCCGGGCCGCCGAGGCCGGACTGCGGCGCGTCGCCCACGCGGGCGAGGAGGGCCCGGCCTCGTACATCACCGAGGCCCTGGACGTCCTCGGCGTCGAGCGGATCGACCACGGGCTGCGCTGCCTGGAGGACGGCGAACTGGTCGCCCGCCTGGTCCGCGAGCAGATCCCGCTGACCCTCTGCCCGCTCTCCAACGTCCGCCTGCGCTGCATCGACACGCTCGCCGACCACCCGCTGCGCGAGATGCTGGATGCCGGCCTGCTGGTCACCGTCAACTCCGACGACCCGGCGTACTTCGGCGGCTACGTCGAGGACAACTTCCGCGCCGTCCGCGAGGCCCTCGGCCTGGACCAGGAGACCCTGCGCCACCTGGCCGCCAACTCCTTCCACGCCTCCTTCCTCGACGACCGGCGGCGCGCCGAACTCCTCGCGGAGGTCGAGGACTTCACGTTCGGCCCGACGGAGGGCTGACAGCCGGATCGGCCGAAGCACCCACCCGGACGGGCCGGCCCGGGCGCGGCGTTCACCGAGCTCACGGGGCTGCCGGCGTAGCGCCGCGCTCCCGGGCGTAGTGCAGCAGGGTGACGCCGTTGGTGAAGCGGTGGGTGTCCTTCAGGGCGAGCGGGGTGGGGTGGTCGGTCGGGCGGAAGAACAGGGTGCCGCGGCCCAGGACGACGGGGTGGACGTAGAGGCGGAACTCGTCGATCAGGTCCTGGGCCAGGAAGGACTCGGCCAGGTTGGCGCCGCTGAGGCAGAGGTCGCCGCCCGGGCCGGCGGTGAGGGCGGCGATCGACTCGGGGGTCACCTCGCGGACGATCGTGGTGTTCCAGTCGGCGTGGTCGAGGGTGCGGGAGAAGACGACCTTCGGCATCGCGCGCCAGATGCCCGCGAACTCGACCATCGGCCCGTCGGCGGCCGGGTCCTGGTCGGCGGTCGGCCAGTACGAGGCCATCAGCTCGTGCGTCACCCGGCCGGACAGGAAAGCACCCATCCGGGCGAGTTCGCGGTTGAAGTGGGTGTGCACCTCGTCGTCCACGAAGTGCCAGTCGAGGTCGTGGTCCGGGCCCTCGAAGTAGCCGTCGACCGAGACCGAGACGAAGAGGACGATCCTGCGTCGCATGGCGCCCCCACGGGGAGGAGTGGCCCGCCGCCCGCCCCGCCCGTCCCGCCGCGGGCGGGAACGGGAGGACGGCGGACGGGAGCGGGGATCAGATCAGGGTGCTCCAGTAGTACCAGAACCGGTTGAGGACCAGCAGCGCGATCACCGCGTACCAGAGCGCCGGGACGGCCCAGTGGTAGCGGGCCGCCTCGCGGACGACCACCCGCAGACGCGGGCCGACCGGGATCACGCCCGAGCGCAGGTTGTGCAGCGTGGTGTACCAGAACAGCGGGATCACCGCGGCCCACACCACCATGCAGTACGGGCAGAGCGCGCCGATCCGGTAGAGCGCCTGGTACATCAGCCAGGTCACGAAGCCGATCCCGAAGACCGTCCCGGCCTGCAGGCCGAGCCAGAACCAGCGCCGGTACGTCGCCCCCGCGAGCAGCCCGGCGCCGACCGCGACCACGACCCCGAAGGCCACCAGCCCGATCAGCGAGTTGGGGAAGCCGAAGGCCTCGGCCTGCTCGCTGCGCATGATCGAGCCGCAGCTGATGATCGGATTGATGTTGCAGTTGGGGACGTACGACGGGTCCTTCAGCAGCCGGATCTTGTCCAGGGTGAGGACCGCGGAGGCGAACAGGCCGACCGCGCCGCCGATCAGCAGCAGCCAGGCGAACGGGCGGCCGGCGCCGTACGTCGTCCGGGCGGCGGGAGCGGCGGCCGTGGTGGCGGGGGCGGTCACCCGGTCACCTGCTTGACCATCGCGGTGAACTGCTCGGGGGAGACGGCCTTGCCGTTGGTGAGGACGTCCAGCTTCCGGCCGTCCAGCTTGACGGTCGGGGTGCCGGTGACGTCGCTCTTGTTGAACTCTTCGTTGACCTTCCCCGCCCACGGAGCGTAGGTGCCGTCCTGGACGGCCTTCACGAAGGCGTCGGTCTTCAGACCGGGCACCTGGCCGGCCAGGTCCAGCAGGTGGTTGACGTCGCCGAAGGCGTCGCTGCGCTCGTCCGGCTGGTTGGCGTACAGCACGTCGTGGAACTGCTTGAACTTGTCCACGCCCTCGTTCAGCGCGGCCCCGGCGGCGGCCAGCGCGGTGCGCGAGCCCTTGCCGCCGAGGTTGTTGTCCAGGAACGTCGCCAGGTGGTACTCGACCTTGTACGTGCCGTCGTCGGCGAGCTGCTGGATGGTCTTGCCGGCGGTGGTCTCCAGCTGCTCGCAGTACGGGCAGCGGAAGTCCTCGTAGATCTCCAGGGTGTGCGGGGCGTCGGCCTTGCCGTAGGTGATCACCGTGCCGCCGTCGCCGGTCGTGTTGGCCGGGACGACCAGCGGCCCGTTGGCGGCGGCGTTCGAACCCGAGCCGGAGGAGCCGCCGACGGCGAAGGCCACGCCCGCCGCGAGGGCGAGCACGGCGGCGGAGGCGGCGCCGACCACCACCCGGCGGCGGACGCGGTCGGAGCGCTCGGCCTGGGCACGGGCGGTGCGCATGCGCTCGGTGGCGGAGGTCTTCTCGTCGGTCTTGCGGCTGTTGCTCATGGGGTGTCGTCCTGTGCTCTCGGGCGTGCGGAGGTGCGGGCGCGGCCGGTCGCGGCCTGCGCGGGGAGAGACGGCCGGGTGAGCGGGGGGCGCGCCGGTCGAGCGGGGGCTCGGGCGGGCGAAGGGCCCGCAGCGGGCGGGAGGCCCGGGTCGGGCGAACGGGCTCAGACGGCCAGGGCGAACACCGGCGGACCGCGCCGGACGGCCGGACGGACGACGACGTCCTCGGCGGGGACCAGCGTGCGGCTGGCCGGGGGGAACGGCACCCGCGCCACCGGACGGGCCGGAACGGGCGCGGAGAGCAGCAGCAGCCAGCGGGCGGCGGCCGGCAGGTGCCGGTGCAGGAACTCGCCCAGCATCCGGACCGTCCGGGCGAGGCCCGCCAGCGCGGCGTCCGCGCGGCGCAGCCAGTAGGCGCCGGCCAGCGCGATCACCGTGTGCAGCAGCAGGAGCAGGAGCACCCCGGTCTGCTGGGAGACGCCGTGGCCGAGCAGGAAGCCCCCCAGCGAACCGCCGCCGCACAGCAGCGGCTGCAGGCCGTGCCGCCCGGAGCCGGGCGGCAGGGAGGGACAGGTGGTCTGGGCGACGTCGAACAGTGCGCCGGCGCCCAGCTGCAGCGGCAGGAACACCGCGGCCACCGCCGGGTAGCCGCGCTCGCGGCCGGCCAGGGCGAGGGCCACCGCGAAGACGGCGACCGAGGCGAGGAGCAAGGGGCCGACCGGCAGCGCGCGGCCGGTGACGAGCACCTGGCCGAGCCCGGCGAGCAGCACGACCAGCGCGGCGAAGACCGCCGCGCGGAGCGTCCTGGTGACCGGGCCGATGTCCATGGGACCCGAGTCTGCCACAGGTCGACAGCGGAACGGCCGGGTCGGCCGGCTCCTGTGAAGAGCCTCACCACCCTTGCTGAGCTGGGCTTATGTGCTTCTTATGACTCCTGCGGAGGGTCATCGACGGCGCTCATCCGGTCCTCGACCAGCTCCCGGAAGTGCTGCAGGTCCTCGCGGACCGTCCGCTCGATCGCCCCGGCCTGGGCGAAGCCGCGCGGTCCGCCGAACGCCCGGTGCACCGCCTCCGGGTCGTACTCCACCCGGATCTGGACCCGGGTGTGCCGGGCGTCGAGCGGCAGCAGGGCGAACGCGCCGCGGAGCCGGACCGGCTCCAGCGTCCGCCAGGCCATCACCCGGCCCCGGCCGCGGTCGGTGATCTCGGTGTCGACCGAGTGCTCGGCCCCGCCGACCTCCACCCCGAGGTGGGCGAGGTTGCGTCCGTGCGGATGGGCGCTGCGGACGCCGTCGACGAACCGCGGGTACTCGTGCACCCGGTGCAGCTGCTCCCAGGCGGCGAGCACGGGGGCGGCGATGTCGATCTGTTCCTCAAGGGTGCTCATGGTGGCGGGGCACCTCCCTCCGTTCCAGCCTGCGCTTCGGGGTGGGGGCGGGCAATGGGTGGGGGAAAGGGGCGGGAGGTCGGCGGCGGAGGGGCGGGTGCGGACCGGCGGTCCGGGCGCGCGGCGGGCGGTGGGGTGCGGGAGACTGGGCGCATGCCGGAGCTGCCCGAGGTCGAGGCGCTGACCGCCTTCCTGTCCGAGCGGCTGACCGGGCGGGTGATCGCCCGGGTGCAGCCGGTGGCGATCAGCGCGCTGAAGACGTACGACCCGCCGGTGACGGCGTTGGAGGGGCGGACGGTCGGCCCGGTGTCCCGGCACGGCAAGTTCCTGGACGTCGAGGCCGGCGGGCTGCACCTGGTGGTCCACCTGGCCCGGGCCGGCTGGCTGCGCTGGAAGGACAGCCTGCCCGCCGAGCCGCCGCGGCCGAGCCCGAAGAACCCGTTGGCGCTACGGCTGCGCCTGGAGGGCGAGGCCGGGGACGGCTTCGACCTCACCGAGGCCGGCACGAAGAAGGGCCTCGCGGTCTACGTGGTGAAGGACCCGGCCGAGGTGCCGGGCGTGGCCAGGCTCGGTCCGGACCCGTTGGATCCGGACTTCACCCTGGACGCCTTCGCCGCACTGCTGCGGGCCGACCGGCGCCGGATCAAGGGCGTGCTGCGGGACCAGACCGTGCTGGCGGGGGTGGGCAACGCCTACTCGGACGAGGTGCTGCACGCGGCGCGGATGTCGCCGTACAAACTGGCGTCCGGCCTGGACGAGGAGGAGACGGCACGGCTGTACGAGGCGCTCGGCGGCACGCTGCGCGAGGCGGTGGAGCGCTCGCACGGGCTGGCGGCGGGGGAGCTGAAGGCGGAGAAGAAGCTGGGTCTGCGGGTGCACGGCCGGACCGGCCTGCCCTGCCCGGTCTGCGGGGACACCGTGCGTGAGGTGTCCTTCGCGGACTCCTCGCTGCAGTACTGCCCGACCTGCCAGACCGGGGGCAAGCCGCTGGCGGACCGGCGGATGTCGCGGCTGCTCAAGTGAGCCCGGCCGGGGCGGGACGGCACGGGGTGGGCCGATCGGGGTGGGCCGGACGGCCGGGCGGGACGGCACGGGGCCGTCCCGCCCGCCGCCGGTTCAGCGCTTGATGGCGACTCCGCCCCAGTAGTACGCGGCCTTCGGGTCGGCCGGCGGCTCGCCGTCGGGTCGCCAGCCCAGGACCGGGGCGACGCCCGGCTCCACCAGCTCCCAGCCGTCGAAGAAGCGGACCACGTCGTCGTAGGTGCGCGGCACCAGGGTCATCCCGCCGGCCCGGGCGGCCTCGGCGACCTTGCCGACGGCCTCCGGGTCGAAGTCCTGGGTGGGGGTGGTGAGGGCGAGGCAGCTGCCGACGGGCAGGGCGTCGCGCAGGGCGGCGACCCGGCCCCACGGGTCGTCCTCGTCGGCGATCAGCATCAGTACGGCGATCATCAGCAGGCCGACCGGCTTGTCGAGGTCCAGGGTGGAGGTGAGCGCCGCGTCGGCGAACAGCTCCTCGGGCTTGCGCAGGTCGGCGTGGATGTAGGTGGTGCGGCTGGCCGGGCTGGAGACCATCAGGGCGCGGGCGTGGGCGAGCACGATCGGGTCGTTGTCGACGTAGACCACCCGGGTGCCGGGGCTGACGGACTCGGCGATCTCGTGGGTGTTGGGCGAGGTGGGGATGCCGGTGCCGAGGTCGAGGAACTGGCGGATGCCGTGTTCCTGCGCCAGGTGGCGGACGGCCCGGCCCTGGAAGGCCCGGTTGGCCTTGGCCATCTCCTTGACGCTCGGCACGGCCTCCTCGATGGCCTGCCCCATGGCGCGGTCCGGCGGGAAGTTGGTCTTGCCGCCCAGCCAGTAGTCGTAAACGCGGGCCGAGTGCGGAGTGGTGGTGTCGACGCCGAAACGTTCCCACTGGCTCGGCTCGGCGGCGTCGTCCTGCGGACCCTGCTGGGGGAAGTCCTGACTTGTCGTCATGGCCACGTCCTCTGATGGCAGATCATCACAGTGGAGAAGGCCCAGCGTAGCGGTCCGGCCGGGAGGCCGGGCGCCCGGCCGGGAAGACCGGCGGGGGAGCCCGGGGGATCGGGGACGGGGCGGGGCGCGCCCGGTCGCCGTTGGGCCGTGCGAGTGGTGATCGGGTCCGTAGGAGTTGCCTCCGGGGAGCGACGGCGCCACCCGGGGGATGCATTCAGAATGCTGTCAGATCGTCAGATTACTTCGCGAAGATTGCTGCTGGTCGCGGCCGGGATGTCCCTGCTGGGGACGGCCGCCGGCTGCCGGGCCCCCTGGAGCAGCGAGGAGGTCGCGGCCGAGGCGGGGGTGGACGAGACCGCCCTGCCGGTGATGCCGGCCGGGTCCGCCGGGGCGCCCGGCGCTGCCGCGGCCGCCTCGGCCCCGGCGGCGCCCTCGGCCGCGGCCTCCGCCTCCCCCTCGGTCGCCGCCGCGCCGGGCGTGGTGCCGGTGCGCAAGGCGCTCACCGAGGCCGAGACCAAGCCGGTGTACGAGCTGGACGCGGCGCGGAAGGTGGTGGCGCTCACCATCGACGACGGGCCGGATCCCCGGCACACGCCCACCGTGCTGGCGCTGCTCCAGCAGTACGGGATCCGGGCGACCTTCTTCCTGATCGGTGAGAACGCGACCGAGCACCCGGCGCTGGTGCGGGAGATCTCCGACCACGGCCACCACATCGCCAACCACACCTGGACCCACCCGGACCTGCGGAGCCTGTCCGCCTCCAAGGTGCGGGACGAGCTGGTGCGCACCTCCGACCTGCTGCACACGGCCACCGGCCGGCAGCCCACCTGGTTCCGGGCGCCGGGCGGGGACTGGTCCACGGAGTCGCTCAAGGTGGCCGCAGACCTCGGGATGCGGAACATGGCCTGGTCGGTGGATCCGCGGGACTGGTCCCGCCCGGGCACCTCGGCGATCATCGACACCGTCCTCAAGGACGTCCGGCCGGGGTCGATCGTGCTCAACCACGACGGCGGCGGCGACCGCTCGCAGACGTTGGCGGCGCTGAAGGCGTACCTGCCGGTGCTCGTGGACTCGGGGTACTTCTTCACGGCTCCGCCGAACTGAGGACACTCCCATGGGCAGCGGGTAGCGGCTATTCCCTCTAAACCACTCGAATGGGTGGATTGGAAGAACCGTTTCTGCGGATTTTGGGCCTCTAGGGTGATCTCGCACCAATTAACCGGGTACCGCCGTGTACCACCTGAAAGGCCCTCACCCATGCGTCTCCGCAACACCGTTCTCGCCGTCGCCAGCGCCGTCGCCCTCGTCTGCGCCGTCCCCACCTCGGCCAACGCCGCCGTCGGCGACTTCCTCTACAAGGTCGGCCCCGGGGTCCCGGCCGGGCTCGCCGACCCGCAGAGCGGCGAGTGCATCAACCTGTTCGGCGCCACCGAAGCCGACCCGGCCTTCGCGCCGGACAACCTCACCACTTCGACGGCGACGGTGTTCCTCGACTTCGACTGCGGCGGTGACACCTTCTACGTGATGAACCCCGGCAAGCGGCTCGGGGACCGGCTGAAGCTGCGCTCGGTCGTCTTCTCCTGAGGCCGGTCCCGAGGCCGACGACGCGGACGACCTGCGGGGCGGCCCTGATGACCGGTTGTGACCGGTCGTCGGGGCCGCCCTTCTGTTGGGGCGGTCGCGGCGCCGGCGTAGCGTGAGGACGGGAGGGTTTCGCTGGTCCCGCCGACGGAGGAGGAACGATGTCCGTACGGGAACTGGACGCGGAGAAGCAGGAGGCCTTCGCCGGGCGCGTGGTGGACGTCCTGAACGACGCCTGTCTGGGGCTGATGACCAGCCTCGGACACCAGACCGGGCTCTTCGACGTGATGGCGGGCCTCGCCCCGTCCACCAGCGAGGAGGTCGCGCGGGCGGCCGGGATGAACGAGCGCTACGTCCGCGAATGGCTGGGCGGCATGGTCGTCGCCGGCTTCGTCGAGTACGACCCGGAGCCGCGCACCTACGCGCTGCCGCCCGAGCACGCGGCCTCGCTGACCCGGGCGGCCGGGCCGGACAACCTGGCGGCCATGATGCCGTTCCTGGCGATGATGGGCGAGGTCGAGCAGGAGCTGCTCGGCCACTTCCGCAGCGGCGGCGGGATGCCGTACTCGGCCTACCCGCGCTTCCAGCAGCTCCAGGCCGAGGAGAGCGCCCGGGTGTACGACCTGGCGCTGGTGGACGCGATCGTGCCGCTGGTGCCCGGACTGGCCGAGCGGCTGCGGGCCGGGATCGACGTGCTGGACGTCGGCACCGGGGAAGGACGCGCCGTCACGGTGCTGGCGAAGGCCTTTCCGGCCAGCCGGGTGACCGGGATCGACATCGCCGAGAACGGCATCGCCGCCGCCCGCGCCTCGGCGGCCGAACTCGGGCTGGACAACGCCCGGTTCGAGATGGCGGACTCGGCCGCGATCGGCGGATCGTACGACCTTGTCACGGCGTTCGACGTGATCCACGACCTCGCCCGGCCGACCCGCACGCTCGCCGCCATCGCCGGTGCGCTGCGGCCCGACGGGGTCTTCCTGATGGGCGATGTCGCCGCCAGTAGCAGGCTGGAGGAGAACGTCGAGCACCCGCTGGCCCCCGCGCTCTACACGTTCTCGACCTTCTACTGCATGACGGTCTCGCTCGGCGAGGGCGGGGAGGGGCTCGGGACGGTGTGGGGCGAGCAGACCGCCCGGCGGATGCTGGCCGAGGCCGGCTTCGGGTCGGTCGAGGTGGAACGGGTCGAGGGGGACATCCTGAACCTGTACTACGTGGCCCGGCCGGACGGCGCGGCGAAGGGCTGAGCGGCGGGGTGCGGGTCCCCGGTGCCGGGGTGCGGGGGTGTGGGCGTGCGGGGGTGCGGGCGTGCAGGGGTCGGGCCTTCGCCTCTCGGGAGAGGCCCGGCCGGGGCGGCGGCCGGCAGGGGTGGCCGGGGCCGGGCGGTCGGCGTACGTTCGAACTGTCCGGTCCGGTCGCCGGTGCCCGACGCGCGCGGCGGAGCGCGCGTTCACGGCGACGCGGCACGCCCACGGCAGGCAAGGAGGGCCCGGGATGACCGGCAACGGTTACGCACACCCCGAGGCACTGGTCCACACCGAGTGGCTGGCCCACCACCTGGACGACGGGACGATCCGGGTCGTCGAGGTGGACGAGGACACCACCGCGTACGACCGGGACCACATCCCCGGCGCGGTCTGCTGGAACTGGACCACCGACCTGCACAGCAAGGTCGGCCGCGACTACGCCGACCGCGACGGCGTCCAGCACCTGCTGCGGGCCGCCGGGGTCGAGGACGACACCACCGTGGTGCTGTACGGCGGCAACAACAACTGGTTCGCCGCGTACGCCTACTGGCTGCTGCGGCTGCGCGGCTTCGGGCCGGTGCGGCTGCTGGACGGCGGGCGCAAGAAGTGGGAGCTGGAGGGCCGCGAGCTGACCCGCGAGGTGATGGACTACCAGCACACCGGCTACCGGCTGACCGGGCCCGAGCGGCCGGAGCTGCGGGCGCTGCGGGACGAGGTGCTGGCCAAGGCCGAGGTGTTCGCCAAGCCCGGGGCGGACGCCGTCCTGGTGGACGTCCGCTCGCCGGCCGAGTTCCGCGGCGAGCTGATC
This sequence comes from Kitasatospora sp. NPDC038210, assembly GCF_055600605.1. Lineage (NCBI taxonomy): Bacteria > Bacillati > Actinomycetota > Actinomycetes > Kitasatosporales > Streptomycetaceae > Kitasatospora > Kitasatospora sp. NPDC038210. The sequence continues at coordinate 181,073 of NZ_JBVJYK010000001.1, forward strand.
GCGCCGCCGCACCTGCCGCAGGAGCAGGCGCAGGTGCCGGGGCACATCCCGGGCGCGATCAACATCCCCTGGTCGCAGGCGGCCAACGACGACGGCTCGTTCCGGTCGGCGGAGGAGCTGCGCGCGCTGTACGCGGGCAAGGGCGTGGAGACGGAGCGCGAGGTGATCGCGTACTGCCGGATCGGGGAGCGGTCCGCGCACACCTGGTTCGCGCTCACCGAGCTGCTCGGGTACCCGCACGTGAAGAACTACGACGGCTCCTGGACGGAGTACGGCTCGCTGGTGCGGGCGCCGGTGACGCTCGGGGCCTGAGCGGCGGGTGACGGCCAGCGGGGCGGGCGGGGCGGGGGCCGGTGCGGGTGGGGGGTACCGGCGGGGGTGAGGGTGCCGGTGGGGTGAGGTGACGGCGTCGCGGCATTGCTGCGACGGTGTCATTTCGGCGCGTTTCTTTTCATGAACATCTCACGATCCGGGAGTGGGGCGGGGACTGCCGGGACATGGATCGATCCGACCCATCGTTCGATCCCATCGTTCCGGTGATCCCTGGAGGACCACGTGCGCAAGAGGCTGATCGTCTCTGCTGCCAGCGCCCTGAGCCTGTTCCTGGCCGTCCCCGCCTCGGCATCCGACTTCCAACCCGGCGCGGCCGGGGCGGGCGACCCCTACTACCCGACCTACGGCAACGGCGGATACCGCGTCTCGCACTACGACATCCGGCTGAAGTACCAGCCCGCCACCGACGAACTCGAAGGCACCACCACCATCCTGGCCACCGCCACCCAGGACCTCTCCCGGTTCAACCTCGACTTCGCGCTGAACGTCTCCGAGGTCCGGGTCAACGGGCGGCCCGCGGCCTTCACCACCAGCGGCGAGCAGGAGGTGGAGGTCACCCCCGCCCGGCCGCTCGCCAAGGGCAGCCAGGCCACCGTGGTGGTCCGCTACAAGGGCGTGCCGTCCACCGTGAAGAAGTACGGCTTCACCGCCTGGCTGCGCACCCCGGACGGCGCGGTGGCGGCCGGCGAGCCGGAATCGGCCTGGTGGTGGTTCCCGAGCAACGACCACCCGAGCGACAAGGCCACCTTCGACGTCTCCGTGCTGGTGCCCGACGGCAACCAGGTGATCAGCAACGGCACCCTGACCGGCACCTCCTCCTCGGCGGGGTGGACCCGCTACAGCTGGCGCGAGACCAAGCCCCAGGCGACGTATCTGGCCACCCTCGCGGTCGGCAAGTTCGACGTCACGACCGACACCACGCCGAGCGGGCTGCCGGTCTACAACGCGTACAGCAAGGACCTCGGTGACAACGCGGACGCGGCCAGGGCGAGCGTGGAGCGCACCGGCGAGCTGGTCGACTGGCTGAGCGGCTACTTCGGCGACTACCCGTTCAGCTCGGTCGGCGGCTACGTCCCCAACGTCCCGACAGGCTTCGCGCTGGAGACCCAGACCCGGGTCTTCTACAGCCCCCGGCAGTTCGCGCGCGGCGCCAACACCTCGGTGGTCGTCCACGAGCTGGCCCACCAGTGGTACGGCGACAGCGTCTCGCTCTCGCGCTGGAGCGACATCTGGCTGAACGAGGGCTTCGCCCGGTACTCGCAGTTCCTCTGGTCCGAGCACGAGAACGAGGGCACCGCGCAGGAGCTCGCCGACTACGTGTACGCCTCGCACCCGGCCGACGACCCGTTCTGGAAGGTCAAGCCGGGCGACCCGGGCCCCGACGACCAGTTCTCCGGCGCCGTGTACGACCGGGGCGCGGTGGCCATCCAGGCGCTGCGCAACGCCGTCGGGGACGAGAAGTTCTTCCGGATCCTCAAGGGCTGGCCCACCGAGCGCCGCTACGGCAACGCCACCATCCCGGAGTTCCAGGCGTACGCGGAGAAGATCTCCGGGACGGATCTCGGCGACCTCTTCCGGACCTGGCTGTTCACCGCCGCGAAGCCCGCGACCGGGCCCGTTCCGCCGGCCGCCGCGGCCGCCTCGCTGGCGCCGGCCGCGGGCAGGGCGGACGGGCAGCTGCCGGCGGAGCCGAAGTCCTGGAAGAAGATCCAGGAGACCAACTCCCTGCACGACGCCGGGCACTGACGCCCTGCACTGACGCCCTGCGCTGACGCCGGGCACTGGCGCCGGGCACTGGCGTCCTGCACTGGTGCCCGGCACCGACGCCCGACCGTGCGACGGAACGGGGCGAGGTGAGGTGACGTGAGGTGACGGGCGTGGCCCGGGCGGCCGTTCGCACGTGAACGGGCGGCCGGGCTACGCCGCTCCGGAGCCGTCCGCCGCCAGCAGCTCGGTGAGGCGGCGGACGGCGAAGGGTATGAGCTCCCGGACCGGGACCAGCCGGCAGGGCGCCGCGCCGACCAGCACCTCGCGGATGCCCGCCCGCTCCTCGAACTCCCGCCCCACGACCGGGAAGTGGGTGTCGTTGTCGTCCCCCACGTCCGGCGCCTCGATCCAGACCCGCTCGCCCTGGATCGCCATCGGGAAGCGGCGGAGCTTGAGCCGGCGGTTGGGCGCGAACGTCTCGGCGTAGTGCAGGAAGGTGTTGCGGTTGTGCCCGACACCCACCAGCAGCACATGGCCGCCGAGGTCGTGCAGCGCGCCGAACGGCGACTCCCGGCCGACGGCGAAGCCCAGCGAGCGGCGGGCGGTGACCTCGCGGGCGTGCGCCCCGACGGCGGCGACCGAGACCTGCGGGTGCGTGCTGCGCAGGCTCTCCGGCAGGGCGCGCAGGGCCTCCGCCACCGCGCCCGTGCCGGAGGGGAGACCGGGCCGGAACAGCGGGACGGCGGCGCGCAGTTCGGCCGTCGCGGCGGTGGGCGCCCCGGTGTGTCCGGGCACCGGGTCACAGACCGTCCCGGTGGTGAAGGTGGGCGCCGCGACCGTGCCGGACGGCCCGACCGCCTCGCGCAGGGCCGCCACCACGGCCGCCGCGCCGCCCTCGACCCGGCCGAGGCTGGAGAGCGAGGAGTGCACGATCAGCGCCATGCCCTCGCGGACGCCCACCCGGCGCCAGCCCTCCACGAGGTCGGCGGTGGTGAGCGGGGTGGTGCCCGGTGTGGTCATGGTGCCCCCTGGTGAAGCCGGAGTCGGTGCTGGTCGCGGTGCCGATCGGTGTGGCGTGGTGCGGAGACTGCTGCGGACCGGGTGCGGCCCGGTGTGGCGTGGTGCGGCGCCCGGAGCGAACGCCGGTGCGCGGACGGTGTCGTGGTGGTGCGATCGTTCGGGGTCGACCATAACCGGTGCCACTGACAACCGGTCAGGACGGGGGTGTTCTGCGTCAGTCCACCGAGGGGATGCGGCGTTCGAGCAGGCGACGTCGCGCCGGCGGCGGCGGGAGACGGCGGCCCAGCCGAGGACCATGGCGGCGATGAGCGGGGCGGGCCCGGGGCAGGGGCGGTGGCGGGGCCCGTGGCGGGGGTCAGCGGCGGTCCGCCTCGGCGAGGGCCCGGGCCTCCTGCTCGGGGGTGAAGCCGTGGCCGAGCGGCGGTTCGCCGCGGTCGCGGTCCCAGGCGAGCACGTCGGCGACGGTGACGGCGAGCGGGGTCGCGGGCAGCCCGGCCGCGCGGGCCCGGGCCGGGTCGCGCTGCTGTCCGGGCCAGAGCGGCTCGGCCCGGACCAGCGGGAAGAACGGCCGGGGAGCGGTCTCCGGTGGCACCGGGACGACGTCCACCCCGGTGCCCGCGACCTCGGCGCAGGTGGCGACCAGCCCGCCCAGGGTGGTCGGTTGGGCCGGGCCCACGGCGTGGAAGGCGCCCGGCCGGTCGTCCTGGAGCAGCCGGAGCACCAGCCGGGCGAGGTCGCGCACGTCGACCAGCTGGACCGGCTGCTCCGGGCGGCCGGGCAGCGCGATCCGCCCGCCGCGCGCCGCCCGGCGCGCCCAGTAGGTGAGTCCGCGGTGCTCGTCGTGCGGCCCGGCCACCTTGCCGGGCCGCACGACGGTCGCCCGGTCGCCGTAGCGGGCGGTGACGTGCTCCTCGCAGGCGACCTTGAGCCGGCCGTAGGTCTCCTGGGTGAGGTGCTCGGCGTCGAGCAGCGGCGGCCGGAGCGGCGCCGACTCGTCCGAGCCGGGGGCGAGGCCGTCACCCCGGTACACCGCGTGGCTGGAGACGAAGAGGTAGCGGCCGACCCGGTCGCCGAGGGCGTCCACGGCCTGGTCGACCTGGCGCGGGCGGTAGCCGCTGACGTCCACCACGGCGTCCCACCGGCCGTCGCGCAGGGCGTCGAGGTCACCGGTGTCGCGGTCGCCGGTCAGGTGGCGGGCAGCGGGGAAGAGACCGGGGTTGGTCCGGCCGCGGTTGAACAGGGTGACGTCGACGCCGCTGCGCAGGGCGTCGTCGGCGATCGCGCGACCGACGAAGGAGGTGCCACCGAGGACGAGGATCCGCATGGCGCCAGGCTAGGGCTTGGTGCCGGCAGGAATGCGGGTGCGGACGGTCGGCGGGGCGGGTCGGTCAGCGGGTTCGGTCGGTGAGCCGGGGGTAGTCGGTGAGGCCGGTGGCGGTCTGGCCGTAGAGGTGGGTGTGGTCGACGGGGGTGAGCGGGGCGTGGGCGGCGAAACGTTCCGGCAGGTCGGGGTTGGCGATGAACGCGCGGCCGTAGGAGACCAGGTCGGCGAGTCCGGCGGCGAGTACCGCCTCGCCGCGCTCGCGGTCGGTGGCGGCGCGGTTCTCGCCGACGTTGCCGATCAGCGGGCCGGACCAGCGGGGGCGCAGGTCGGCCAGGGCCGGGTAGTCGTCGTTGTCGGTGAGGTGGAGGTAGGCCAGGCCGAGGCCGTCGAGTGCGGTGAGCAGCGCCCGGTAGACCGGCGCCGGATCGGCCTCGTGCATGCCGAACTGCGGGTTGCCGGGGGACAGTCGCAGACCGAGGCGGTCGGGACCGATGGCGTCGGCGACGGCGGTGACCAGTTCGACCGGGAAGCGCAGGCGGTCCGCGAGCGTGCGGGGCCCGTACTCGTCGGTGCGCAGGTTGGTGTTGTCGGCCAGGAACTGGTGGATCAGGTAGGAGTTGGCGCCGTGCAGTTCGACGGCGTCGAAGCCGGCGGCGAGCGCGTTGCGGGCGGCGTCGACGTGGTCGGTGACCGCCTGGCGGATCTCCGCGCGGGTCATCTCGCGCGGTGTGACGGCCTCGGCCTTGCCGCCGCCCTTGACGTGCACCGGGCCCGGCGCCATCACGGCGGAGGGGCCGGCCGGCAGGTCGCCCAGCAGCCGGTTGAGCGGGTGGCCCTGGCGGCCGCCGTGCATCAGCTGCGCGACGATCCGCCCGCCGGCCGCGTGCACGGCCTCGGTGACGGCACGCCAGCCGGTCACGTGCGCGGGCGTCTCCAGACCCGGCAGGTGCCAGCCGGACTGGCCGCGGCTGCTGGGCCAGATGCCCTCGGTGACGATCAGGCCGGCGCTCGCGCGCTGGGCGTAGTACTCGGCGACGACGGGCAGCGGCGTACCGTCCTCGGCTGCCCGGTACCGCGTCATCGGGGCCATGACGAGGCGGTTGGGGAGGTCGAGCGAGCCGAGGCGGTACGGGCTGAGCAGGGATTCCGTGGTGGTGGTCATGCCGGAACCGTAGAACCTGACACCGGTGTCAGGTTCAAGCGCCGGCGGCCTCCCCGGTGCTCGGCGGGGTGGTCGGCGGATCGGTCGGCGGGGCCGTGGTCGTCGCGGCCACCGTGACGGCCTCGGTGAGGACGGACTCTTCCATGCCGCGGAGGAACCGCTCCATCGCGGAGCGCGGGATGACCGCCGGGTCCGCCGTCATGGCGAGGCTGAGTGCCTCGGGGGACTGCAGGGCGTCCAGGGCGTAGGTCAGGCCGGGGCGCGGCTCGAACTCCACCGGCCAGGTGAGGGTGGTCCGGTCGCGGCCGGGGTCGGGTGCCGCGGGCAGCAGCTCGCGGGTGTCGTTGAACACGCAGGAGCGGTCGGCGAGTTCGACGCCCTCGGCGGTGAGCCGGTCGACCTCCGCGGCCAGGGCGAGCTTGTCGAAGTAGGCGTGGCGGTAGGTGCCGATCGCGGCCGCGTGGGTGCGGCGCACCACCTCGCCGAACTCGCCCGTGGTGTCGGGGAGATGGAACAGTCCGTCGCCCGCGACCACGCCGACCGCGTTGGCCAGCCCGGGCAGGAAGCGGTTGTTGACGACCACGTTCAGCACGACCTCCGTCCGGCCGGCGAGTTCGGCGGTCATCGTGGCGGCCGCGGCGAGCAGTACGGAGGACGTGCTCACCCGGTGGGCCGCGGCCACCTGCTCGACCGCCCGGGCCAGGGCGGGGGAGCGGAGCACCGCGTTCGGGAAGCGGGCGGGGGCGTCGGCGGCGGGGGTTCCGCCGGTCGGCGGGAACAGCCGGGGCGGGCCCAGGCGCAGCTTGCGGACGAACTGCTTGCGGGCCGCCGTGTCCCGTCGGACTCCGCGTTCCGAGAGCTGGAACTCGGCTTCCTGCAGCGGCTGTCGGGCCGGTTCGCGCAGCCCTGCCAGCTGCTCGGGCGAGTGGCCGAGGCTGAGTGCGGTGAGGTCCGCGACCAGCCGGCTCATCCCGGAGCCGTCCACCGCCGTGTGGGAGAGCACCAGGCTGATGTGCCGGGCCAGGCCGTCCGCCACGACCACGCCGACCCGGATCGGCCACCGGGTGGCGGTGTCGAAGGGGCGGGCGGCAAGTTCCTCGTGCAGGCGGGCGCCGAGGTCCTCCGGGCCCTCGGCCGGGGTGGCGGACCGCACCTCGACCTCCAATGTGCCTTCGGGGTCGAGGACTTGGCGCAGTCGGCCGTCCCCGTCCGGGAGCAGTCGGGTGTGCAGCGAGTCGTGCAGGTGCAGCAGCTGTTCCAGTGCGCCCAGGACGACGGGAAGCGGCAGCCCCGGGTCCAGTGGCGCGGCGGTGGTGATGTTGTAGCGCGGCGCGTCCGCCGGGGCGAGCCGGCGTACGGCGTCCCAGATGGCGTGTTGGCCCCAGGTGGCGGGTCCGGACCCGGCCCGTCCGGACGAGAAGGCGATCTCCAGCGGTTGACGTGTGCTCACCGTGTGCTCTCCGTAGTGCGGTGGTCATGGCGTCGTGCCGGTGCGTTGGGAGCGCGGGTGCTGCTGGGGAGAGTGTGGCGCACGGCTCGCGGCGCGTCGAGGGGCCGGCCGGGCGGGGGAGGGGGTTCCCTGATTGTCTTGATATGAAGTATCTTGATGTCGAGATTGATGGCGATCATGCAACGGGGGCCTGCCATGCGGGGGAACGGACTGATCGCGCAGCTGCGGAAGCCTCCGGGCGGCCGGGATGCGCGCACCATGCTGCTGGCGCAGTGCGTCGACCGGACCGGGACCGGGGTGTGGGCGGCGGCCTCGGTGCTCTACTTCACCTACGTCTGCGGGATGGACGCCCGGCAGCTCGGCCTGCTGCTGGGAGTGGGCGCGGTGGCCGGGATCGCCGGCTCCCCGCTGGCCGGCCGGGCGGCCGAACGGGTGCCGGTGCGATGGCTGCTGATCGGGTGCCATCTGCTGCGACTGGGGACGATGGGCCTGCTGCTGGTGGTCGACGACTTCGGCGCGCTGCTCCCCGTGGTCGCTCTGACCTGCCTGGCCGAGCGGGCCGCCAAGACCCTGGAGATGCTGTTCGCCACCCGGGTCGCGGGCGAGCGGCGCGCCACCTACCAGGCGCTGTTCCGCAGCGTGGCCAACGCCGGGTACGCGCTCGGTGCGGGCATCTCGGCGATCGGCCTCGCGGTGGGCACCACGGCCGCCTACCGCACGCTGATCCTGGCCAACGGACTCTCCTTCGTCCTGGCCGCCGTCCTGGTCTGGCGCACCCGGGAGCCCGCCGGGCGCGGCCTGGTGACGGCGGCCTCCGGTGCGGAGCCGGCCGCGGTCCCGTCCGCCGCACCGAGCCCCTGGCGCGACCGCGGCTACCTGCTGTTCGTCCTGCTGGACATGCCGCTGAACCTGGACGACTCGATCCTCAACGTCGGCCTGCCGCTCTGGCTCGTCCACCACACCGACGCGCCGCGCGCCGTCGTCCCGGTCTTCCTGGTCCTCAACACGGTGCTCGTGGTGCTGCTGCAACTGCGCGTCTCGGCACTGGCGGAGGGCCCGCGCGGGGCGGCCGCGGCGGTGGGCTGGTACGGGGCGACGCTGTTCGGCAGCTGCCTGCTGATCGCGCTCGCCACCGGAGGCGGGCCGTGGACCGCCTCGATCGCACTGCTGGCCGCGGCGATGCTGGTCACCCTGGCGGAGCTGATGCGGTCGGTGAGCTCCTGGGAGCTGGCGGTCGTCCTGGCGCCGCCGGGGGCCCGGGCCTCCTACCTGGGGGTGGCGGGGATGTCCCAGTCGGTGCAGAAGTCGGTGGGCCCGCTGCTGCTGACCGGGGTGGTGATGGCGGCCGGACCGGTCGGCTGGCTGGGCCTCGGCGCCGCGACCGTCGGTCTCGGCGCGCTCCAGCGCCGGGCCGGCCTGCGCCGGCTGGCGGCGCTGGCCGGCCCGACGGCCCCCGGTGCGACTGCCGCTGCGTCCGGTGCGTCTGCCGCTGCGCCCGCTGTCCCCGCGGGCGAGTCGGCGAAGCGGGCGGGGGCCGGGGTCGGCTGAGCCTGCGATCACCGGCGCTGACCGGCCCGACGCCGCTCGGGGTCAGCGGGCGGCGGCGGCGACCGGGCGGGTGCGGAGGATCCAGGCCACGGCCGGGGCGGTGCAGAGCGCTGCGAGCAGCAGGGCGCCGGTGGTCACGAGTCCGACCGGGCGCCACGGCAGCGGCCACCGGGCGGGGATGCCGAGCACCGCCAACGCGGCGTGCATGGTGGCGAGTTGGGCAGCGGCCACGGCGCAGCCGAGGGCCGCGCCGACCGCCACGACCAGCGCCGATTCGGCGGTCACCAGGCGCACCACCTGGGCCCGGGTGGCGCCCGCCAGCCGGAGCAGGGCGAGTTCGCGGCGGCGGTCCGCCGTCGTGGTGAGCAGCGTGTTGGCGAGCGCGATCCCGGCGTAGACGAGCGCCAGGCCGAGCACCAGGACGGTCCGCAGCCGGACGGCCCGGCCGGTCGGGGGCGCGGTGACGGCGAGCCAGTCCGCCCGGGCGAGCACGGTCGCTCCGTACGGTCGGGCGGCGGCGCGGGCGGCGGCGAGGGCTGCCGTGCGGTCGGTGCCGGGGGCGAGCCGGAGCTCGATACGGTCCACGCGGGCGCCGGGGGCGTTGGCGGCGGTCACGTACAGGCCGTTGTCGCCCAGGCCGTCGCGCAGCACCGCGGCGACCCGCAGGGACGTCCGGCTGCCGTCGGCCCGGACCACCGGCACCCGCTCGCCGACCGTACGGCCCCACTCGGCGGGCAGCACCAGGGAGTCGTCGTCGAGGGCGGCGGGGGAGCCGGAGAGCAGGGGGAGCCGGGCGACTGCCGTCAGGCCGGACGGGTCGGCGGCGCGGGCTTCGGCGTGGACCGTGACGCCGTCCGGCTCGACGAGGGCCAGCGGAGTGGGCGCCGTCGCGGAGACGGCCGCCACGCCCGGGAGGGCGCGCAGGGCCGTGACCAGTCGCGCCGACGGGCCGGTGGGGACGGCGACCAGGTCGGCGGCGGTGCGGGCGTCGGCCTCGGCGCGCCGGGCGGCGCCGACGGTGTCCGACGCGCCCGCCAACGAGCCGGTCAGCGCCACCGCCACCAGCACGGGCGCCGCCACGGCGCCGGTCCGGCGCAGCGCGGAGGCGGCGTTGCCGCGCACCAGCCGGCCCGCGTACCCGGTGAGCCGGGCGGGCAGCAGCCGGCCGAGCACCCGGATCAGCGGGGGCGCGAGCAGCGGCGACAGCAGGCCGCACGCGCAGATCAGCCACATCGGCTGGGTGGTGTACGTCTTGCGGTGCAGCAGGTCGGCCGGGTTGTTCGCGAGCGCGGTGCCGGCCAGCGCGGCGGCGGTGGTCAGCAGCCCGAAGCCGAGGAGCAGCCGGGCGCGGGTCAGCACCTCGGTGTCGAGGTCGGCGGCGCTCAGGGCGTCCAGCGGGCCGACCCGGCCCGCCCGGCGGGCGGCGACCGCGACCCCGCCCAGGGCGACCAGCAGGCCGGTCCAGAACGCGGCGTACAGCGGCCAGGCGGACCCGCTCGGGGCGAATCCCGGCGGGGCCATGCCGGCCTCGGCCAGCCACCGCACCAGCGCGGGCGTGCCCAGCCGGCCGAGCCCGCAGCCGACGGCGGACGCGGCCGCACCGAGCAGCAGCGCCTCGGCGAGCACGGTGCGGCGGACCTGCGCGCGGGTGGCGCCGGCCACCCGGAGCAGACCGAGCTCCCGGCGGCGCCGGACCACGGCGTAGGAGTAGGTGGAGGCGACCACGAACGCCGAGACGAAGACGCTCACCCCGCCGGCGGTGCCCAGCAGGGCGACCAGCGACACCATCCGCTCGCCGCCGGACGGCGCGTCGACCGCGGCGGCGAGGCCGAGCAGCATCACGGCGGTCATCGCGACACCGAGCGCGAGGGCGAGGAAGGCGCCGAGCAGGGAGGGCCAGCGCGTGGACAGGGAGGTGAGCGCGATCCGCAGCATTCTCATGGCGTCCAGCGAACCGCCCGGGGGCGGGTGCGGTCAGCGGGCCAGGGCCTACTCCGGAGGGTAGGGGCCGCCCCACCCGTAGGGGGCGTCCTCGGGGCCGGGGGCTTCGGCCCCGAGGTCCGGCCGGCGCCGGAAGGTAGGCCAGGCCCTACCGACGGGGCGCCGGCGCGCTGCCTAGGGTGGGCGGCGGTTGTACGGCGGGACATCCGGACAGGGGGCGCGGTGGGTACGGGGACGGCGGTCGCGGGGGACGGACAGGGCGCGGGGCCGGGCCGGTGGTCGGTGGCCCGCGCGGGTTTCCTGCGCTCCGCCGCGCCCTGGCGGGCGGCCGGGTACCTGCTGGCCACCGGGCTGGGCGGGCTGCTGCTCTGTGTCGGGCTGCTGGTGTGGGGGCTGGTCGCCGGGGTGCTGGCGGTGGTGCTGGTCGGGCTGCCGCTGGCGGCCGCGCTGGCCCTTGCCGGGCTGCCGACGGCAGCCTGGGAGCGCCGGCTGGTTCGCTTCCTGGACGGCGGACGCGTCCCGGACCCGCACCTCGTGCCCGAACGCCCGGGCCTGGCGGCGTGGTTGCGGCTGCGCTACCGCGAACAGGCGACCTGGCGGGAGCTGGGCTTCACCCTGCTCGCCGCGTTCGTCCTGTGGCCGGTCGACCTGGCGGTGGTCGGCTGCGTGCTCGCCGTGCCCGGCTGCCTGATCGCCGCGCTGCCGCTGCTCCTGCTGGACGGCGAGCAGGTGAACGTGCTCAAGGTGGCCGAGGTGCACTCGCCACCGCTGGCCGCCCTGCTCGGGCTGGCCGGACTGCTGCTGCTCCCGTTGCTCGCCCACCCGCTGGCGGCGGCGGCCGCAGCCCGGGCGGCGCTGGTCCGGCTGGTGCTGGCACCGGGTGCGCAGGAGCAGCGGATCGGTGAACTGGTGCGCTCCCGGGCCCGGTTGGTGGACGCCTTCGAAGCGGAGCGGCGGCGGATCGAGCGCGACCTGCACGACGGCGCCCAACAGCGGCTGGTGGCCCTGACGATGGCGCTCGGGCTGGCCCGGCTGGACGCGCCGGCGGACGGGCCGCTGGCCGGGCGGCTCGCCGAGGCCCAGCGCGAGGCGGGCGAAGTCCTCGCCGAGCTGCGGGAGTTGATCAACGGGATCCATCCGCAGGTGCTCACCGACCACGGCCTGCCGGAGGCCTGCGCGGACGCGGCCGACCGCTCGCCGATCCCCGTCACCACCCGCTTCGACCTGCCCGGACGGCTGCCGACGCCGATCGAGTCGGCAGGCTACTTCGCCGTCACCGAGGCCCTCGCCAACCTCGCCAAACACAGCGGCGCGAGCACCGCTACGGTCGACGGGCGGTACGCCGACGGGCGGCTGACGGTCGAGGTCCGGGACGACGGCCGCGGCGGCGCCGACCCGGAGCGCGGGACCGGACTGACCGGGCTGGCCGACCGGATCGCCGTCGTGGACGGCACACTGACGGTCAGCAGTCCGCCCGGCGGACCGACCCTGGTGCGGGTGGACATCCCCTGTACCCCGACCGACCGAGGAGCGGCGCGAGGATGAGCGGATCGACGGCGGGGAGTCCGGCGGAGGGCCCGGCGGAGGGCCCGGCGGAGGGCCTGCGGGTGGTGGTCGCCGAGGACGGCGTGCTGCTGCGCGAAGGGCTGGTCGGCCTGCTGGCGCGGTTCGGGCACCGGGCGGTGGCGGCCGTCGGCGATGCCGAGGAGCTGGTCGCGGCCGTCGAGGAGCACCGGCCGGACCTCGTCGTCACGGACGTCCGGATGCCGCCCGGCCAGACCGACGAGGGCCTCCGGGCCGCCCTGGACATGCGCGAGCGGATCCCCGGGCTGCCCGTCCTGGTGCTCAGCCAGTACGTCCAGCGCGCCTACGCGGCCCGGCTGTTGGACGCCGGGGACGGCCGCGGCGTCGGATACCTGCTGAAGGACCGGATCGGGCAGATCGAGGAGTTCGTGGCGGCCGTCGCCGCGGTGGCGGGCGGCGGCACGGTGGTCGACCCGGAGGTGGTGCGGCAACTGCTGCGCCGCCGCCGGGACCCGCTGGAGCGGCTCACCCCGCGTGAGCGCGAGGTGCTGGCGCTGATGGCGGAGGGCCGGTCGAACGCGGCGATCTGCCGGGAGCTGGTGGTGTCGGAGGCGGCGGTCAGCAAGCACATCGGCAACATCCTGCTGAAGCTGGACCTGCCGCCGGCCGAGGAGACGCACCGCCGGGTGCTGGCGGTGCTGGAGTTCCTCCGGGCGTGACGCCGCCGTGCAGGGCCGGGCCCCGTCGGAGTCGGCTCCGTCGTGGCTCCCGTCAGAGTCGGTCGTAGACGGCGGACAGCCGGTGCAGGACCTCGGTGGCGCGGTCGAGGTCGTCGGCGTCGTAGTCGGCCAGGTCGGCGTGCAGGGCCTCGGTGAGTGCGTCCTGGCGCTGTCGGTGCCGCTCTCGCCCGTCGTCGGTGAGCGCGACCACGACGGAGCGCTTGTCCTCCGGCGGGCGGGTGCGGGTGACGTACCCGGCCGCGACCAGGCCGTTGACCAGTTGGGTGGTGGCGGCTCCGGTGGTCTCGGTGCCCGCGGCGAGTGCGCTGATGGTCAACGGGCCCTGGTCGGCCAGCGTGCGCAGGGCACGGGCGTGGGTGAGTGAGAGGGCCCCGGGGGTGCGGGTGGCGCGACCGCGCAGGCGGGCGTCGGAGGCACTGAGTCGGTAGGCGGCGCGGGCCAGGCGGTCCAGCGCCTGTGCGCGCTCGGGGGCGGGCGGCCGGTCGGCCATGGTCGGTCCTCCGTGGTGGGGTTGACAACAGCTTAGTCTAAGTACTTAATAGCTAAGTACTTACAAATTAAGTACTTAGCTACTTGCTCCGATCCCAGGAGGAGACCTCATGACCGTCCGTTCGACAGGCCAGAGCTGGGCCCTGGACATCGCCCTCGCTCAGGGCGGATTCGATGCGCTGCACCCCGAGGCCGTCGGGACCATGGAGCAGCTCGGCCACGACCACACCGACTTCGCGAAGGTCTTCGCGCTGGTCCGCAGCGGAGCGATGCTCCCCAAGGCGTGGGCGACGGTGGCCGGCCAGGCCGAGGAGAGGGCCGCTCACCACGAGCGCGGCGGTTTCGCGCAGACCGCCGCCGACCTCTACCTGCGGGCCGCGGTGATGTGGGGCCGCGCGCAGTACTCGATCTTCGACGCGGCCGACCCGCGCAAGGCGGCCATGCGTGAGCGCGCCGACCACTGCGTGGCCCGGCTGGGCGCGCTGCGCGACGGCCGGGTGCGGCGGGTGGAGCTGGACTTCGAGGGCTCCACGATCCACGCCCTGCTGCACCTGCCCGCCGGCCCCGTGGAGAACGCGCCGGCCGTCATCCTCGGCCCGGGTATGGACATGATCAAGGAGGACTACATCTGGGCGGCCGAGCGGTACTACACCTCCCGCGGGATGGTCGCGCTGTCCGTCGAGGGGCCCGGCCAGGGCGAGAGCCGGGCCGGCGGGCTCACCGTCGATCTGACCAACTACGAGCGGGCGATCGGCCGTTACCTCGACCACCTGGCCGGGCTCCCGGAGGTCGACGAGACCCGGATCGGCATGTTCGGCATCTCGATGAGCGGCTACTGGGGCTCCCGGGCGGCCGCCACCGACGGGCGCCTGGCCGCGCTCGCCGCGTTCGAGGCCGTCACCGGCGACTTCGCGACCATCTTCGAGCGCGCCCAGCCCACCTTCAAGAACAACTACATGTACATGGCCGGGTACGCCGACGAGGCGGCCTTCGATCGCGACCTTGCCCGGCAGATGCCGCTCGGCGACCTGGTCGCCGACATCACCTGCCCGGTGCTGTACGGCATCGGCGAGTTCGACGAGCTCACCGACCTCGGTCAGGCGATCGAGAGCTTCGAGCGGATCCGGGCGCCGAAGGAACTGCGGGTCTACGAGGACGAGTTCCATCCGCTCGGCGGCGTGGCGGCCGAGGCGTTCCGGTTCGGCGCCGAGTGGCTGGAGCGCGCCCTCGCCGGCGGATTCGCCGAGCCGGGCCGCGACGTGCGCCACTACGTCCATCGCGACGGCCGCACCACCGACGGCAGCGCCGACCCCACCTGGTGGCGCGGTGCGGCCCCGACCCGGCTGGCGGCCGTCCGTCGGGGCTGAGGCGGGACGCCGCCGCGGGGCGGGCCGACGGGCCCGGCCCGCGGGGGCCCGAGCGCAGCTGCGAGGGTGTCCGGCGATCTGTCCTGGCAGCTGCCCGGCGCCACGCCGACTGCTGTGAGCTGCGGTTTTACCCGACTACGGTGGAGGTGCGCGACCGGACCCCGTGGAACAGCCCGACGACCCGAGATCGAGGTACCCGTCATGAGTCTGAGCATCCGCAACCAGCTGTCCGGCACGGTCACGTCCGTGGCCGAGGGCGAGGTGATGGCCACCGTCAGGCTCCGGCTGGACGGCGGCCGCGACCTCACCGCTGCGGTCACCCGGGACGCGGTCAAGGACCTCGGCCTGCACGAGGGCAGCCGGGTGCGGGCCCTGGTGAAGTCGACCGAGGTCGCCCTGGCCACCGGCCCCGTCGAGGGCCTGAGCATCCGTAACCAGCTCCCCGGAACCGTCTCCGCCGTGACCAGCGGAGCCGCGATGGCCGGCGTGAAGGTCGCCGTGGACGGCGGCGAGCTGACCGCGGCGATCACCGCGGACGCCTGCGCCGATCTCGACCTGGCGGAAGGTCGCGCCGTCGTGGCCCTGATCAAGTCGACCGAGGTCTCGCTCGCCACCGTCTGAGCCCGGGCACGCCGCGGCCCGTCCCCCGGGGAGGGGACGGGCCGCAGCCGGGTCCGGGTCGGGTCCGGAGCGCGGGGGCTCAGGGACGGGTGGCCGTGACCAGGTGGTAGTCGAGGAGGCCGTTGCGCCAGGCGGGGAGGAAGTTGCGGGTCCAGTGGCCGGGCGGGACGGTGTCGGTGAGGTAGCGGTCGAGACCGGGCCAGACGTCCGGACCGATGGACTCGGCGCGGACGCCGGTGAAGCCGGCCCCGGCGAGGTCGGTGGTGAAGCCCGCGAGGGTGTGCGGGACGTCGAGGCCGTCGGCGAAGCTGGCGAGGAGGATGCTGAGCCGTTCGGCGATCTCGGGGCCCTCGGCGGCGAAGAAGGTGGTGACGGCGAGCCGGCCGCCGGGGCGGAGGACGCGGGCGGCCTCGTGGGCGAAGCCGGTCAGTTCGCGGAAGTGCTGGGCGGCCTCGACGGAGTACAGGCCGTCCAGGGAGGCGTCGGCGAAGGGGAGTTCGTCGGCCGCGCCGATGGTGTAGCCGAGCCGGTCGGGGTAGGTGGCCAGCGCCTTGGCGTTGACGGCGCGGGCGCGTTCGACCTGGTCGGGGTGGATGTCGACGCCGGTGACGGCCGCGAAGCGGAACTCGCGCAGCGCGAGGGCCGCGCCCAGGCCGCGACCGCAGCCGACCTCCGCCAGGCGCAGCCGTTCGTGCGGCTCGGGCAGGGCCCGCAACACCCGCCGGTAGAGCTGCTCCTGACTGTGCACCCGGTCCTCGGGGGTGAGGGCGGTGAGGTCGATGCCGTGCCAGTCGCCGAAGTTGATGAACCCTCCTGCGAAGCTGGCTGCTTTGGACAGATCGCCGGCGCCGTAGGTCTGCCGTACGGTCGGGGGGATGCGGTTGTGGTCCATGGGCCGCTGGGTCTCCTGCTCGGTGGGCGCCCGGCCGTCGGACGCGCCGAGGTACGTACCCAAACCGGTGGTTGCCCGAACACGGTACGTGATGGACGGGTGTGCCCGGTGGGAAAGGGGCGCGGCGGTGTTCCGAGGGGGCTCGGAACACCGCCGCGCGACCGGGGGCGGCTACCGGGCTCTGTGGTGGGTGACGAACGGATCGCCGGTCGGGGCCCCGGTCATGCCGGGCGCCCTCCGGTGGCGGGGCGCCCGGCGAGCGGGACCGCGCAGGAGTCGGAGAAGCCCTGCGAGGAGACGCCGTTGGCGATGTTGCTCCGGGCGGCCATGTTGACGAAGGCGACGTACGCGGTGAGTTCGACCATCGCCGCCGGGCCGAGGACGTCGAGCAGATCCCCGTACTGCTCGTCGGTGACGGTCGGCGGCGTGACGGACATCGCCTCGGCGTACGCCATCACGTCCCGCTCCAACGGGGTGAACACGTCCGAGGCCCGCCAGTCCGGCACCCGGCTCGCCTTGGCGAGGTCCAGGCCCTGGTTCTGCGCCTGGAAGTAGTTGATGTCCAGGCACCAGCTGCAGCCGACCAGCGAGGCCACGGCCATGTGGGCGAAGGACTTGAGGCTCTCGTCGAGCGCGTCCCAGGCTGCGATCCTCCCCGCGAACTCCTGGTTCGAGACGGCGACCTCCGGGTTGTGCCAGAGGACCTCGGTGGGCTCGAAGACGGCGCCGAACGCCTTGACCATGGTCTCGCCGAGTTCGGCGGGCAGCTGGGCCTTGGGCAGACGGAGTGCCATGGGGTTTCCTCCCTGTGTGGTGGCTCGTTCGGGCATGAAGACACCGCAGGGCGGCCGGATGTGACAGGCGGCGGAAAAATTCCCGCCGTGCGGGGCGGCGGGTTCGCTACAGTCCGCGAGGATTCCGGTGGCCTCGACGCCGGGGACCTTGACACCGGGGCCTTGACGAGATCCCGACCGGACCTGAGGAGAACGACACCGTGAACGTCCCCGACGAACGCCCCGCACCGCCGCTGACCGGCGGCGAACGCGAGATGCTGCGCGGCTTCCTGGACTTCCACCGGGCGACCCTCGCCCTGAAGTGCGAGGGCCTGAGCGACGAGCAGCTGCGGCAGCGCGCCAGCCCGCCGTCCACCCTGACCCTGCTCGGGCTGGTGCGGCACATGGCCGAGGTGGAGCGCGCCTGGTTCCGCCGGGTGATCGACGGCGAGGACGTCCCGCTGGTCTGGTCCGCCGAGGGCGACTACCAGGCCGCGTACGACGCCACCGGCGCCACCCGGACCGAGGCCTTCACCGCCTGGCGGACCGAGGTCGAGCACTCCCGCCGGATCGAGCTCGCCGCCGAGAACCTCGACGTCACCGGCTTCCAGCCCCGGTGGGACACCGAGGTGTCACTGCGGCTGGTGATGCTGCACCTGATCCACGAGTACGCCCGGCACAACGGGCACGCCGACTTCCTGCGCGAGGCGATCGACGGCGTGGTGGGGGCGTAGCCCCCGGCGGCTCCGGCGGGGCCCGCTACCAGCCGAGGAGGTGGGTGCGGCGGGTGAGGGTGGCGAGGACGGACTTGGCGACGGTCTCGTGGCTGAGGTCGGCGGTGTCGAGGGTGTGCGAGCCGCCGTCCCCGGCCGGGCCCTCGTGGAGGACGACGTAGTGCAGGGCGGAGCCGGTGGCGCGGCTCTCGCGGCGGAAGGTGTCCAGCCCGGCCGGGACGGCCGGGGACTCGACGACGACCTGGTAGCCGCGGGTCGCGTACGCGAAGGCGGCCTGCGCGGCGGCGGCCAGGGCGGTGGCGTTCTGGCGGCCGGCCTCCGGCAGGTGGGGCGGGAGCCGGCCGCTGCGGATGACCCGCAGGAAGTCGTCCGTCCGCAGGTGGACGCTCGGGTGCAGCTCCTGTGCGAGCAGCTCCGCGACCGGGCTGTTCCCGGCCCCGGACGGGTCGACGAGGAGCAGGACGCCCCCGGCGCCCCGGCCGCCCCCGAGCTCCGGCCCACCTACGGTCGTACGGTTCACAGCTGCTGATCCCTTCGCGGGCCGGGGACGGTCGGGTAGCCGGGGCGAGGCGGTCGGAGTGCGAAGGGGCTGGTCGGCACATATCCGGACAGCCGACCGCCTCGTCCCTACGACTGATGCGTTTCGGGGATCAACCTAGTCCAAACGGGTGCCCCGAGTCGTCCCCCACCCGGCCTGCGGACGGGTGGCCGCGGTCGCTCGGTGACCGCCCGGTGAGCGCTCGGTGACCGCCCGGTGTCGGTTCTGGTTCCCCTCCGCGCGCAGGACGACCGGGTTGGTGAGCGCCGCCATCGGGCCCCACGGCAGGTCCGGGCCCATCGCGTTGCCCTTGCCCGGGGTGCCGTCCGGCTTCGGGTGGCGCACCTCGGCCCGGACGTACGCGGAGAGCGAGGCCGTGGTGCGCCACACCACCGTGCCGGAGCCGCCGGCCGGCAGCGACTCCTGGTGCATCTGCCCCTCGTCGGTGATCAGCCGGACCGTTCCGCCGGGCACCCCGGAGACGGTGAGCGTGACGTCCACGGGCGCGTCGGCCGGGACGGCCAGCTCCTCGCCGATGCCCGCCCGCCGGCCGTGCCCGGTCACGGTGAACTCCAGCCGGACGGCGCCGGATTCGGCGATCCAGCTGCGGCCGTCGCGCAGCCCGTCGAGGATCGCGTCCCGGGTGAGGTCCTCCGCGAGCACCACGTTGTGCGGGGAGCCGATCAGCTGCGGCTCGCTGTGCGCGTCGCTGTTGCCCAGGGCGGGCAGCCAGGAGCGGCCCTCGCGCAGGGCGACGGCGAGCCGGCCGTCCCAGGTGTCGACCGCGGACTCGTCGTCGTACGTCCAGGGGCCGTTCCACACCTCGAC
This sequence comes from Kitasatospora sp. NPDC038210, assembly GCF_055600605.1. NCBI lineage: Bacteria > Bacillati > Actinomycetota > Actinomycetes > Kitasatosporales > Streptomycetaceae > Kitasatospora > Kitasatospora sp. NPDC038210. The sequence goes on from NZ_JBVJYK010000001.1 coordinate 200,064, forward strand.
GGCGTCCGCCTGCTCGTAGCCGAACTTCCACTGGCAGGCGACGTACGGGCAGTACGGGTGCGCGGGCACCACCAGGCCGCCGGAGCGGTGGACCTGGCGGACGAAGCGCGGGAACTCCTCGTCGCGCGAGCGGTAGCGCCAGTCGACGAACTGGCCGGCCTCCAGGCCGAGGGCCAGCCAGTGGCCGTTGCGCGTGGTGATCTCCTCGCCCGGGACGACCAGCAGGTCCGGGCCGGCCAGCGGGCCCCAGACGGCGTGCGAGGAACTGGTGTTGTGGTCGGTGGAGACGATGAAGTCCAGGCCGGCCGCGCGGGCCCCGGCCGCGACCTCCTCGGGGAGGCGCCGTCCGTCGGAGTGGACGGTGTGCAGGTGGCAGTCGCCCCGGTACCAGGCGCGGCCGCGGCCGCGGGCCCGCTCGGCCGGGTAGTGCGGGGTGAACTGCGGGCCGGGTGCGCCGAACCGGAGGGTGACCTCGACGTGATAGTCCAGGCCCTGCGGGGCGACCTGGTACGGGCCGAGGACGACGTGCCAGGTGCCGGGGCCGACCGGGCCGGGGAGGTAGCCGGGGGTCGCGGCGGAGCGGGAGAGGCTGAACTCGGTGCGGAAGCCGCCGGACCAGCCGCGGAAGCCGGGGCCGCCGAGGTCGGTGCCGCGTTCGTCGAAGATGCCGATGTCGCAGGAGTTGCCGGGGGTGCCGGCCGGGACCGGCGGCTTGTCGTAGCCGTACGAGACGGCGATCTCCCGGACGCCCTCGGGTACTTCGACCGGGAGGTAGACGAAGTCGGGTGCGCCGGTGGGGAGATGGCCGGTGAGGGTGAGGGTGCGATCGGGGGGCGTAGCAGCGGGCGCGGCCGGGGCGGCGGGGGCGGCGGGGGCCTCGCCGGTCGTGGCGGCGAGGCCGAGGGCGGTGGCGGCGCCGGTGGCCAGGCCGGTGCGGAGCAGGTCTCGGCGGGCGGGGCGGCGTGCGCTGGGTTCGGTCGGCATCGAGGTCTCCGGGTCGGGGCGGGTCGGGTCGCTCGCGTGCCTACCCGGGTGAGTGAACCGGGGGTGATTCCGGGGTGAGTCGGGGTCCACGGGGGCGGGGCGGGTCGGTGAAGAGGGGGCGGGCGGGGGCGGGGGGCGAGTTGCGGGGAGTGACGAATGGTCGGTTCATAGTCATGTAATCGGTGGATATCCGGATGGAATGGACAGGGAGGCTGGCGTGGCGCTGAGTCGGCGGACGCTGCTCGTGGTAGTGGCCGGAGGCGTACTGACGGGGTGCCGGGCCAGGCCGGCGCCGACCTCGCACGCCGGGGCGGCCCCGTCGCCAGTCTCCGCTGCGGGGGCGGCGGACGCCACGGTGGGCGGCATATCCTCGGCGGCGAGCGCCGCACCGACCCCGGATCCGGCGACCGCCGTGCCCGCCGAGACCGCCACGGCCACCGCCACGGCCGATGCCGCGGCGACTCCCGCGCCGACCCCGGCTCCGGTGAAGGAGCCGACCCGGGCGGAGACGGTGGACCGGTACGCCGCCGTGGCCCCGACGGAGTGGGGACTGGAGGTCGCCGGGGTGATCGCCGAGCTGCCCGACGGCGAGCGCGCGACGGCCCTCACCTTCGACGCCTGCGGCGGCCCCGGTGGCAACGGCTACGACGCCGACCTGATCGACCTCCTGCGGGCGCACGCCGTCCCGGCCACGCTCTTCCTGAACGCCCGCTGGATCGACGCCAACCCGGACGAGTTCGAGCAGCTCGCCGCCGACCCGCTGTTCGAGATCGGCAACCACGGCACCGTCCACCGCCCCCTCTCGGTCACCGGCCGCTCCGCGTACGGGATCGCCGGCACCGGCGACGTCGGCGAGGTCTACGACGAGGTCGCGGGCAACGCGCGCAAACTCACCGGGCTGCTCGGGCACCCGCCCCGCTTCTTCCGCTCCGGCACCGCGCACTACGACGACGTCGCCACCCGGGTGGTCGCCGACCTGGGCCAGCGGGTGGCCGGCTTCACCGTGAACGGGGACGGCGGCGCGACGCTCAGCGCCGCCCAGGTGCGGCAGGAGGTCGGGTCGGCCGGGCCGGGCGCGATCGTGATCGGCCACATGAACCACCCGGGCGGCGGGACCGCCCCCGGGGTGGCGGCGGCGCTGCCGGGGATGCTGGCGGCGGGACGGCGCTTCGTCCGGCTCTCGGACGTGCTGTAGGCCCGGGGCCCGGACCGACCGGCCTGCGGGCGCGCGGAGCGGGCCGGCCACGTCGGCCTTCGGGCGCGCAGCGCCAGGCCGGTCGCGCCGGCCCTACGCCAGCCGGAGGCCGCCCGGGTGCTCCTCCTCGATGATCCGCACCAGCCAGTCGAAGACCGTCGGCCCCTCGCCCGCCCGGGCGGCGGCCAGCTCGGCGCCGACCCACTCGTGGTTGGCGGGGTGGCAGCGGCCCAGCCGCAGCTCCAGCTGGCGGACCGTCTCCGGGTACCCGAGCCTGCGGCGGGAGGCCTCGTGGCCGCGCCACTCGATGACCCAGTCGCCGTCCTCGGGCGTGCCGTAGCCGCCGCGCAGGCAGTCCGCGAAGGCGTCGAGGTTGCGGCCGAAGTAGCCGTCCACGCCGATCTCCTGCCCGACGACGTCCCAGAAGTCCTCCAGGGAGCCGATCCTGCTGCCGTCGATCACGTAGGTCACCGTCACGGGGTCGAGGATAGGCCCGGGCGGTGAACGACGGGTGCGGTGATCGGCGGCCGCCGCGGCTGCCGTTGCTCCGGGCGGGGCCGCGGTCACTGCTGCTCCTGCTACTGCGCCGGCTCCACGGCGACGGCGGTGGCGAGCAGGCCGTCCCGGACGGTCCAGCGGCCGTCGAATCCCGGCAGCCGGCGCCCGCCGACCACCGGGCCCGGGACCAGCAGGCGGGCGGTGAAGGTGCCGTCGGGGGAGAGGTCCAGCTCGGCCTCGCTGAACTCCAGGAAGAGCCCGGTCAGTGGGAACCACGCCTTGTACACCGACTCCTTGGCGCTGAACAGCAGGCGTTCCCACGGGGTGCCCGGGTCGGTGGCGGCCAGATCGGCGAGCCGCTTCTGCTCGACGGGCAGTGCGACGACGTCCAGGACGCCCTCGGGCAGCGGCAGCGCGGGCTCGGCGTCGATGCCGACGGAGGCGAGGGTGCCGGCCCGGGCTACGGCAGCCGCGCGGAAGCCGTCGCAGTGGGTGAGACTGCCGATCACTCCGTCCGGCCAGCTCGGCGCGCCGCGCAGGCCCGGGACGAGCGGGCGGTAGGGAACACCGAGCCGGGCGAGGGCGGTCCGGGCGCAGTGCCGGACGGTGGTGAACTCGCGGCGCCGCTTGTCGACGGCGTTGGCGACGGCCGCGGCCTCCGCCGGCTCCAGCCGGGCCTCCGGGGGGTCGCCGTACGCCACCTCGGTCACCACGACGTCCGGCAGCAGGTCCCCGATCACCCGTTCCCCCCCTCGTTCGGTCGCGCGGGGTCGTCGCCGCGCGGCACGAGGGTAACCCGGGCGGGGGGATCTCCGGGGGCGAACGGGGACCGCTGCCGGAGTGCGTGGACGCGTGCGCTACTCGAAGGCCCTTCGTGGCGTCCAGTTCGTAGATGTAGCGGCCGTCCGCGCCGGGCACGGTGGGGTGGCCGACCGGGTGGCCGAGGAGGCGGGCGAAGGCCTCCTGCTCGGCGTCGTCAAGGTGCTGCCGGCCGCGGAAGAAGAGCACCTTGTGCTCGTACAGCGCGGCTTCCGGGGCGGCGACGGCCTAGGTGGGGAGCTCGCCGCCGAGGCGTATGTCGTGCACGATCGCGCCGCGACAACAGCGGCGCGGGCAGCGCCGGGGAACGGGGCGGACGACGGCGTGCATCGGCCCTCCTTCCGGCTCGCTGCGTGTGGGCTCGGTGCTCATCGTGCTGAAGCGCAGGACTGCCTGTCAATCGTCATCTTGCCTGGTGGGAAAGGGTGTTGCTGCTGGGTGTTGCTGCTTCGTTTCGGCCGCTTGCGGTTCCTTGCGCCGCCTTGCGGCCTGTTGCGTCCCGTTGCGGCGGATTGCGGGGGGACGGCGGTCCGGCGCGCGGTCGGTCGGCCCTGCCGTGCGGGTGCGGCGGTTGCCGACGTGCGGGAGCGGAAGTGGCCAGGGCCGGCGCGGGCGGCTCCCGCGCCGGGGTCGACGCCTGGTCGACGGCGGCCGCTCGGTTACGACACGTGATCGGTCACTGGCCGAGGAGCCGGGCGAAGTCCAGTCCGAGGCTGCCGAGGACGGGCAGTGCGCCGAGGTCGGTCACGCCGCCGACCGGGATGCTGTAGCCCTGGTTCACCACGCGGAGCGCGGAGCCGACGACGGTGGGGCTGGGGGCGGGGGCGGCGGCTGACGGCGTGGCGGCGGCCGGGACCAGGGCGGCGCCGAGAAGCAGGGCGGCGAGTGCGGTGCGCATGTGAGGGGACCTCCGGGGCGGACGGGCAGGCACGCGGGCAGTCGGACGGACAGGCGCACGGGCACGCAGGCGGCACGGGCGTACAGGCGGAGAGGCATGCCTGCGGATGACGGCCTGTCAACACCCCGGGTGGCGGCGCGGTCACGCATCTTCGCCCCTTCGGCGGCATTCGTAAAGATCCTTGCCTTGTGTTCATGCCAACATCAAGGAGGTCTGGACCATGCCGAGGAAGAGCGCATACGTTCCCTTCACAAGGTCGGGTGCCGGGCCGCCGAACTGCCTGGCGGCGTCGGCGACTTGCACCTGTCATGTCCATGTCTCTACCGGACGTCGGACCAGCACGCCCTGTCAGCACTGCAACCGGAGGGAACGAACCATGCGCGCCATCGGCAAGAACCTCAGGATCCTCGCGGGCGCCCCGCTCGCCGCAGCCGCTCTCATCGCCCTCACGGCCGGCACCGCCAGTGCCGCCATTCCGATCAACAAGCCCATGAACGGCAAGGCCACCTACTACAACGACTCGGGCTTCGGTGCCTGCGGCACCCAGATCAACGCCTCGTCGCAGATGCTGGTGGCCGTCTCGCACACCTGGTGGACCACCGCGAACCCGAACAACGACCCGGTCTGCAAGGGAATTTCGGTCAAGGTGACCTATCAGGGCAAGACCATCACCGTCCCGGTGAAGGACCAGTGCCCCTCCTGTGACTCCACCCACATCGACCTCAGTCAGCCTGCCTTCGCCAAGCTGGCCCCGCTGAGCAAGGGCGTCATCAGCGGCCTCACCTGGCAGTTCGTCAAGGCCGGCCTGAAGGGCGAGACCGTCGAGCTGTCCGCCCCGATCGCCGGCTCCACCATCGGCTGACTCCGGCAGGCCTGACGCGGCCGTGCCCGCCCCCGCGGCATGACGGGGGCGGGCACGGCCGCGCCGGGGCGGGTGTCGGGGGTCGGCGGCCTGGGCTTCCGCCCGACAACTCCCCCGGCCGGGGCGGGACCTGTCGGCGTGACACGTGATCGATGCGGCGTTGCACGGGCGTTGCAGTCCGGTGACACGGAATGCGCCATTCCGTCGACTGTTCGGACTAGTTTCGATCGTGCACGCCCGCTGCGGCGCCGGTGCTTCCCGCACCGGCCGGAACGGGCACCGTTCGCGTCCCCACCCGTACTTCGTTCAGGAGAACCGGCATGTCCCTTTCGACGACCCGTCGCGCGGCCACCGTCCGCATGCTGGCCGGAGCCGTCCTGACGGTCGGGCTGCTGGTGCCCGCCGCAACCGCCTGCAGCAGCACGTCGGGTGCCCAGGGCGCGGCTTCACCGGCCGCGACCGCCACCACGGCCGGTACGCCCGGCTCCGGCGCTCCGGCGGCCACGGCCACGACGGCTGCGCCGGCCGCGACGTCCACGGCGTCGCCCGCGTCCACGCCGTCCGGCAAGCCCGGTGGCGGCACCACGGCCGCCAAGCCGGACGCGCACCCCAGCACCACCCCGGCGCCCCCGGGCAAGCCGGCGCCCGGAGCCCGAACCCAGACCCTGCCGGACGGCAGCACGGCCGAGATCCGGGAAGTCGCTCCCCAGCACTTCGTCGCCAAGATCGTCCACGGCGGTGACGTCCTCGCCACGCTGGAGACGAAGGACACCGACGCCGGACTCGACGCCAACGACATGTTCATCGTGCTCTCGCTGGACGGCACGGTGCACGCCTGGATGGGCGGCGGGCACCAGGGTCCCGGAACGTTCAAGCTCCCGGGCGACTGGACGGCCAAGGTCACCAAGACCGGCGAGCTGAAGTACCGCGCGGAGATCCTCGGCCTCGACAACGCGGTGAACGGCACGCTGGAGACCAACGGGCAGGACGTCGGAGTCAACGCCAACGGCATCTACATCGTGCTCTCGGCGGGCGGGCAGATCAGCGCCCACGCCTGACCGCCGCTGTTCCGGTGCGACTGCTTCCCGGTGGCCTCGTGGCCTTGCGGTCGGGTGTCCTGGTGCCCCGCGGGCTCTGTGCCGTAGCGGGTCCGGGCCCGGCGGTCGGAGGGTCAGGCCGTCCAGCCCGGGTTGCTCGGCACTGGCGGCGACGGCCCGGGGTTCGGCGACGGACGCGGGCTCGGTGCTGCGGGGCAGCTTGGCGGCCGCGCGTTCGGAGTCGGAGAGCACACCGCCGAGGTGGGCGAACAGGGCGGCGAACTCGGTCATTGCGGTCTGCGAGTGGCTGCAGGCGTAGGCGCCCGGGAAGCCACCGGACCGTCGCCCCCGCCGCCCGTGTACCGGCCGGCGGCGCCGACGGGTGTGCGCGGGGCCGGTCAGAACCAGTGCAGGCAGTGCGGGGGCCGCTCGGCGCGGAACAGGGCGTCCGCGAGGGCGACCGCGTCCGGGCGGTGGGCCCGGATGTGGCCGGCGCGCACGAGCGTGCTCGGAGCCGTACCACCGAGGTAGACCGCGCCCAGGTCGCGCACGTCCAGGGAGAGGTCGGGCTCGCGGTCCGTCGGGACGCAGTCGGCCTTGCCGTCGCGGGCGGTCAGCAGGTAGCGGCCGCGCTCGCCGAGGAACGGGTCGTCGACGTCGAGGACGAGCTCCCCGTCGCAGAACCAGCCGCGCGCGGTCAGCGCACGCGGGACGTCCAGGATGCGCACCCAGAGCCAGTCGGTGTGCCTGCTGAGCCGGCCGGCGTTGAAGTCCACCAGCCGCCAACGCAGCGGGTGCTCCGGCGGGAAGTGCTTGAACACGACCTCCGAGACCAGGTCGTGGTTGAGCAGGAAGCCGGCCAGGGCCGTGTACACGGTGTCGTCGGCGGCGATGGTCTCGTCGACCAGCAGGGAGTCGGGTTCCCCGATCGAGTAGCAGGCGTACCCGTCCGGGACGCCGTCCGCGTCACGGTGCACGGCGACGTAGCGCGGCGCCGGAGCGATCGGAGGCTGCCCCGCGCCCAGGCCCCACCAGTGCGCCGGCCGGGACAACGCGCCGGGCTGCGCACGGCGGTACCGGTCGTAGACCGCCTCCAGCATCTCGCCGCACTCCGCGCGCCGCAGCACCTCGATCGAGCCGGTGTCCGTGCGGCTGCCGGTGCCGGTGCCGGTGCCGGTGTCGGTGCCGCCCGCTCGGGGAGCGGTGAGCGCGCCCCGGTGGCGCGGCACCGTCAGCCGCTGCGTGTAGGTCGCCGGCCCGTAGCCGAACCTGCCGTAGATCGAGGCCTCGGACGCCAACAGCACGGACAGGAACTCCCCGCGCTCCCGCACGTCCGTGAACTGATGCCGCATCATCGCGGTGAGCACTCCCCGACGCCGGTGCGACGGCAGGACACCCACCGCGCTGACCCCGCCGACCGGGGCGAGGCCCCCACCGGGCAGGGTCAGCTCGAACCAGTACGCGGCGGCGGTTCCGACGGGCCGCCCGTCCGGCGCGACGGCGAGCCAGGCGCGGTCCGTCTCCAACGCCGCCCACACCCCGGTGCGCTCCCCGGCCGGTGCCTCCGGGAAGCGCGCGAACGCGGCGTGGAAGGTGTCGACCAAGACCTCGCGGTCCTGGTCGGTCGTGGAACGGATCTCCATCGCTGTGCTGCCTCCCCCGGTAACGGCACCACGACCTGCGATGCCCCGGCCACAGTGCACCGTGGCGGTGCTCCCGGGTCAAACGAATTAGCGGCGGGGCCGCCGGTCCGGGGCGGCGCTCCGGCTGCGGTCCGGCCCGGTGCCGTCCTACCGTGAAGGAGTCCCACGCCCGTACCCGGCCGAGGCTCCGCCCGCCGGGGCGGCACACCCACGGGAGCGAGGTGCGATGCACCGGTCGCGAGGGCCGGCGGACCGGCCGCGTGGCGGGCGTCCCGACGCGGCGGTCGTGCACCGCGCGGTGCGGGTCACCCTGGCCGCCTGCACGGGGTTCTACACGTTCCGCTACGGCCTGCACCGCCCCGTGTCGGCCACCTACGCGCTCTTCGCGGCGGTCGCCCTCGGCGTCCTCGCCCGGGTCGAGGGAGCGGCCCGGGCACGGGCCCGGACGATCCTGTGGACACTGCCGTTCGGCTGCGGGCTGGTCTGCCTCGGCACCCTTCTGGCCGTACGCGACTGGGCGGCGGCCCTGGGCATGGTGGGCGTCGGCTTCGCGGTGTCCTTCGGCACCGTCGGCGGCCCCCGGATGGTGGGCCTCGCCAACGGGCTCCAACTGCTCTACATCCTCCCGTGCTTCCCGCCCTACAGCCCGGACACCCTCCTGCAACGCCTGATCGGCGTGGTGGTCGGCCTGCTGCTGCTCACCGGCGCGGAGCTGCTGCTGTGGCCCGAGCCGGCGCCACCGGACTACCGGGGCCGGCTGTCGCGCGCCGCCTCGGCCCTCGCCGACCTGGCCGACCTCGCGGCCGCCGCCTGCGCCGGCCGCGCCACCCCCGTCGGGGCCGTCACCGAGGCCGCCGAGCGGGCCGGCACGCACCTGGACGAGCTGCGCTTCAGGCACGTCCCACTGATGCAGCGGCCAGCCTCGGCCGGCGCCGTCGACCGGGCCCTCGCCCACTGCGCGGTCGCGCTGCGCTACACCGGCCCGCGGGTGCTCGGCATCCTGCGGCTCGCCGGGTCCCGGGCCGACCCGGCCGCGGCGCGGCTCACCGCCACCACCGGACGGACCCTGCGCGCCGCCGCGGCCGGGGTGGTCCGGACCGGACCCGTCCCCGAGACCGGGCAGGTCGACCGGGACCTCACGGCCTTCGACACCGCCCGAGCGGCCGCCTGGGCCGCCGACCGGGCCGCCGACGGTGCCGTGGACCGGGCCGTCGACCGAGACGTGGACCGGGATGCCGGCAGGGACGTGGACCGGGACGCCGCCTGGGCCGCCGACCGGGAACCCGCCGGCCCGGCGGCAGACCCGGAACCCTCCCACCTCGCCCGCCCGGCGCTCGGCACCGCCGCCCTGGACGCCGCCGAGGGCGCCCGCTTCGCCGTCCGGGCGGTGCGGGTGAGCCGCCACGCCGCCCTGCCCCCCGACGACACGCCCGCCGACCAGCGGCCGGGCCCGTTCTGGTACGCCTACGACCCCGCCCCGCTGCTGTGGTGGCGGCGGTTCCGCGCCAACCTCACACCCCGCTCGGTCGCCTTCCAGAACGCGCTGCGCACCGCGGGCGCCCTCGGCGCCGCCCGGCTGCTGGCAGGATCCCTCGACCTCTCGCACGGCTTCTGGGTGCTGCTCGCCACCCTCACCCTGATGCGCACCAGCGCCGCCGACACCCGGATCACGCTGCGCCCCGCGCTGGTCGGCACGCTCGCCGGCGCCGCCGTCACCGCCGCGGTGCTGGTGGGGGTGGGGGAGCGCCCGCTGGTGTACGCCCTCGCACTGCCCCCGGTGATGCTGATCGCCTTCGCCGCCGGACCGGCGTTCGGGCCGGCCTGGGGTCAGGGGCTGTTCACCGTCGTGGTCGCCCTCGTCTTCACCCAGCTGGCGCCCGCCGACTGGCAGCTGGCGGAGGCGCGCGTGGTCAACGTGGTCGCGGGCGCGGCGATCGGCATCCTGGCAGGCCTCTGCGCCTGGCCGCGCGGCGGCGGCCAGGACCTGCGTCGGTGCACCGCCGGGATGCTGGACGACAGCGCCGAGGCGCTGCGCGAGACCGTCGCCGTGCTGACCGGCACGGGCCCGGCGGCCGGAGCCCTGCACCGGGCCCGCCGCTCCGCGCTGCTCACCGAGGCGATGTACGCGCAGTACCGCAGCGAACGGCACGACCAGGCCGAGGACGGGCCGAACTGGCAGGCGGCGATCCTCACCGGGCAGCACGCCGTCCGCGGCGCCGAACCACTGCTCGCCCGCGTCCCGCCCGGCACCGCGGCGGTCCACCGGAACGGGCAACAGGTGCTGATGCGCCACGCGGACGACGTGGCGGGAGCCTTCCACCGCCAGGCGGCGGCCCTGCGCGCCCGCGAACCGGCGGGGTCCGCGCACCCCGCCCTCTCCCGGGCCCGCGGCGCCCTGGCCGCCGAACTCGACGGGGCGGCTGCGCTGCGGGGCGACGGACGGGTCTCGCTCCACTCGGTCGACATCGCGGTCTGGCTCACGGGGCTGCTCGACGACCTCCGGCAGATCCACGAGGCCCGGCCGTCGCCACCGCCCGGCTGAGCCTCGTCGCCAGGCCGTCCCCGTCCCGGGCCGCAGCCGGTGACGGGAGGGCGAACGACCTCAGACCGGGCGCTCGACGGCCTCGAAGATGTCGGCGTCCGTGTCCTGCTGCCACTTGGGCAGGTCGTCCCAGTCGGCGACGTGCTTGTGGATCTGGGCGATCCAGCAGGTGGTGACGAAGCGGTCCTGCTGGTCCCGGCTGAGCTTGGCGGTGCTTCCCGCGCTGACGGCGACGAAGTCGCGGACCTGCCCGGACACCGCCGCGGCGGAAGCCCGCTCCCAGCCGGGCGTCTCCTCCCAGGGCACGACGTACCCGGGCTTCGGCTCGCCGGGGAAGTGCTTGCGCACCCCGGCGATCCACGCCTCGCGGAAGATCCGGCGGTCCTCGGTCACGGGGAGTTCCCGGCGCAGGTGCCGCCCGGGCGTGGAAGGTGCTGCCGCAGCCCCCTGGTCGACGGTAACGCGTGGTCATTCACCGGTCACGTGCTGCTCTGGGCGGGGGTCGGCCTGTCGACCTGAGCCCGGACGCGGTCCTTCGAGACTCCGATGGCTGAGGGGTTGTTGACGATGAGTGGACTCGTGCTGACCGACCGGGCGGCGGAGCCGGCGAGTGCGAGGTTGCCGAACCTCCCGGAGTCGGCCTCTGCGGCCCGGCGATTGGTGCGGGAGAAGTTGAGCGAGTGGGAGGTGTCGGAGCTGATCGGCGCTGTGGAGTTCGGGGGTTGTCGTTGATCCATGAGCTCGCGCGGGGGCGTTGGGGTGCGGTGGCGGAGCCGTTTGGGAAGGTGGTGCACGCCGATCTGGTGGTGGGTCGGCGGGGATGAGAAGGGGAGTACCGGGGATGGCGCAGAAGCCGGTGCTGTACGTGGTGGTGTGTGCGGCAGGGGTTGCGGGTGGGGTGGGGGAGCTGATCGCGGCCGCTCAGGAACAGGGGTGGGACGTGGGAGTGGTGGCGACTCCGAATGCGATGGGGTTCATCGATCAGGACGCGGTCACCGCGCGGACCGGGTATCCGATCCGTTCCGCCTGGCGCAAGCCCGGGGAGCCGCGGCCGCTGCCGGACCCGGACGCGATCGTGGTCTCGCCGGCGACGTTCAACACGATCAACAAGTGGGCGCTGGGCATCTCGGACACCCTGGCGCTCGGCATCCTCTGCGAGTCGTACGGGTGGGGCATCCCGGTGGCGGTGCAGCCGTGTCTGAGCACCGCGCAGGCGGCGCACCCGGCGTACGAGGAGAGCCTGGCGAAGCTCCGCCGGATGGGGGTGCGCATCGCGGACTTCGTGCCCGGTTCGTACAGCTGGACGCGGGCGCTGGGGTTGTTGCGGGACTGACAGGGTGGCTGTCCCGGCGCCGTGATCCTGGCAGTGTGAGGGGTGGTCGGCGTCGACCCGCCCGGGGTAGCGTCCGGGCAGGTCAGCGACGGTGCGGGAGGTTCCGGTGGCGGCGGTCAACGGCGAGGTGTCGTTCTGGTACGCGGCGGGTGGGGTGCCGGAGGCGGGCCCCGGGCTGCCGGGGGACCGCGACGTCGACGTCTGCATCGTCGGGGGCGGCTACACCGGCCTCTGGGCCGCCTACTACCTGAAGAAGGCCGATCCCTCGCTGCGGATCGCCGTCCTCGAACAGCGCTTCTGCGGCTACGGCGCCTCCGGACGCAACGGCGGCTGGCTGTACAACGGTTTCGCGGGCCGCGGCGCGTTCGCCAAGCGGTACGGGCAGCCGCGGGCGGCGGCGATGCAGCGGCTGATGGACGACTCCGTCGGCGAGGTCGTCGACGTGGCGGACCAGGAGGGCATCGAGGCGGACATCGTGCGCGGTGGCGTTCTCGAAGTCGCCCGCAGCAAGCCGCAGTTGGAGCGGCTGTGGGCCTTCGTCGAGAGTGAGCGCGCGTACGGCGCGGACCGTGTCGAGCTGCTGGGCGCCAAGGAGGCGGGCGACCGCGTCAACGTCGCCGGAACCCTCGGCGGCTCCTGGAGTCCGTACGGCGCCCGCATCCAGCCCGCGAAGCTCGTACGCGGCCTGGCCCGGACGGTGCGCGGCCTCGGAGTCGAGGTGTACGAGGGCACGGCGGTCACCGCGATCCTCCCCGGCAGCGCCCACCGCGGGCCGCGCGCCGTCACCCCGTACGGCACCGTCGGCGCCGACCGCGTGCTGCGCGCCACGGAGGGGTTCACGGCCGGTCTGCGCGGCGAGCGGCGCACCTGGCTGCCGATGAACTCCGCGATGGTCGCCACCGAGCCGCTGCCCGCCGACTTCTGGGCGGACGCGGGCTGGCAGGGCCGTGAGGTGCTGGGCGACTTCGCGCACGCCTACATGTACGCGCAGCGCACCGCCGACGACCGGATAGCGCTGGGCGGGCGGGGCGTGCCGTACCGGTTCGGCTCGCGGACGGACTCGGACGGCAGCACCCAGGTGGAGACGGTGCGCCAGCTCCGCGCCGTCCTGGACCGCTTCTTCCCGGCCGCCGCGCAGGCCCGGATCGACCACGCGTGGGCGGGCGTGCTCGGCGTCCCCCGGGACTGGTGCGCCACCGTGGAGCTGGATCGGCTGACCGGGCTCGGCTGGGCGGGCGGGTACGTCGGCAGCGGGGTGACGACGGCCAACCTGGCCGGGCGGACGCTGTGCGACCTGGTGTTGGAACGGGACACCGAGCTGACCCGGCTGCCCTGGGTGGGGCACACGGTGCGGCGCTGGGAGCCGGAGCCGCTGCGCTGGCTGGGGGTGCACGCGATGTACGCCGCCTATCACGCGGCTGACCGGCAGGAGGCGGCCGGACGTGCCACCACCTCGCCGATCGCCCGGATCGCGGACCTGGTCTCCGGGCGGGGCTGACGGGCGGGGCTGACGGGCGGGGGCGACATGTCCCGCGGGCCGGGGTGGCGGGGCGGTCCACTAGCAGATCCGTGACGCCGGGAAGTCGATCTTGGGCGTCGAGTCGGCGATACCACTCGAATTGCGGACAGCGTTCGGCTGACGGGGCATATTGTGTACCCCGGCAAACTACTCCGATGGAAGTCAGTTTCCCGTCGCGGTCCGAAAACGATCTGCCGAGCCCCGCCGACTGGGATAGCGTCGAAGGCGTCGGGGGGTCGACACCGATCCGGTGTATTCGAACGCTAGCTACCGGGCCGTAAAGGCCGATTGAGTCCTGGAGAAAAACATGCGGAATTTCCCTACGGAAAACCGGCCGGACGCACTGGACGATCTGCAGCTCGCGGTGGACTCGCTGGCCGCGTTCCCGTCCCGTGATGCGGCGAGCGGGGCGGACGTGACCGAGCGCCTCGCGGCCGTCGCCGACCTGTGCCGCTCGGTCGACGCGGTGCTCGACAGCCTGGTCGTCCAGGCGGCCGCGGAGGCCGCCGAAGAGGGGTGGACCGCGGCCCGGATGGCGGCCGAACACTCCGCCTACTACGCCAGGTTGCAGCGTGCGCTGCTCCCCGCCACTGCCGGCGCCGGGCTGACGCAGCAGTGAGCGCGGCGCAGCTGGGCGCGCACGTGCTGGCCTGCCCCACCCGGTGGAGCGACGTCGACGAGAACGGGCACATCAACAACGCCCGGCTGGTCGGCTACATCCAGGAGGGGATTTACGACCTGTTCTGCCACCACGCGATCGCCGTCCGGGAATCCCTGTTCCCGTCCGGATTCATTATCGCGCGACACGAGATCGATTATCTTGAGCAGTTGCACCACCGGCCCGAGCCATTGTCGGTGCGGCTCACCGTGGAACGGCTCGGGCGGAGTTCCGCGCATGTCGAGGTGAATGTCTGCCGGGACCCGCACACCTTTATGCGGGCGCGGACCGTCGTGGTCGCCCGGGACCGCGAATCCGGCCGCTCGCGCACCCTGAGCCCGAACGAGCGGCGCTTTCTCTCGGCGTTTATGCCGGACGCGGCGCGTGCCGACGGCGCCCTGGGCACCGCGACGGCGACGACGCCGGCGCAGCGGGTGTCGCCCGGGGCCGTCGGCGGGACCGCCTCCTCGCGCCGGCCGCGCCGGCGGTGCCGGGCCTCGGCGGGCTGAGGGCCGCGCCGAGCGTCCGGGCCGCCTTCGTTCCCGGGCGGAGCCCCCGGCCGGCGGCGGGATCGACGACGGCGTCGATCCGCCGGGCCGGAATCCCGGCGTCCGGCCGGGCCCGATGCCGTCGGGGCGGCTCCCGGGGCGCCGGGCCGCGTTACGCTGAGCAGCACGGGCACCGGCACGCCCCACGGTGGTCGCGGGCTGCGACGCCACCTCCCTGGCCCGGGCGCGTAGCGCCGTCGGTCCTGCCGGATCCGCCCAGTAAGGAGGACGCGATGACCATCTCCTGGGAGGACTTCCTCGCCCGCGTCGCGGAGCGCGGCGAGTACCGGGGCGAGGCGGAGGCGGACCACGCCGCCCGGGTCGTCCTCGTTCTGCTCGGCGAGCACCTGGTGGGGTCCGAGCGGGGCGAACTCGCCGACGCGCTGCCCGAGATGTACGCCTCACTGCTGCGCGACGCGAAGCCGGCGGCCGAGCCGCTGACCGCGGAGCGCTTCGTCCAGGCCGTGGGCGGGTGGATCGACGGGGCGACCACGGCGACGGCGCAGTGGGACATCGGGGCGGTGCTCAGCACGGTGGCCGACCTGGTCCCGGGGGAGCTGATCGACCGGGTGATCGAGCAGCTCCCGGAGGGCTACGACCTGCTGTTCGGGCATCCCACACCGGCCTGAGGGGCACCGGCTCCCGGCCTGAGGGGCACGCGGCACCGCCCGGGGCGCTCTCCGGCGGCGGCCCGCTCAGCGGCAGAGCGCGGCCGCGCCGATCAGCCCGGCGTCGGTGCCGAGTTCGGCCCGGCGCACGTCCAGGCCGCGGATGTACGAGAGCGCGGCGTAGCGGTCCAGGTGGCGGGCGAGCGGCGCGAACAGCACCTCCCCGGCGGTGGCCACGCCGCCGCCGACGACGACTCGGTCGAGGTCCACCAGGGCGGCCGTGGCGGCGATGCCGGCGGCCAGGGCCTGGGCGGCGCGGTCGAAGGCGGCGAGCGCGACCGGGTCGCCCGCGGCGGCGCAGGCGGCGACGGCGCGGGCCGTCCGGTCGTCCGCCGGGGGCCGCCAGCCCTCGGCGAGCGCGCGGCGGGCGATCGAGGTTCCGCTGGCCAGGCCCTCCAGGCAGCCGCGCGAGCCGCACGGGCAGGGCTCGCCGTCCAGGTCGACGCTGATGTGGCCGAGGTGCCCGGCGTTGCCGCTGGGGCCCGGCCGCACCACGCCGTCGAGCACCAGCCCGGCGCCGACGCCGGTCGACACCACCAGGCAGAGCGCGTCGGCGGCGCCCCGGGCGGCTCCCTGCCAGTGCTCGGCGGCGGCCATCGCGACGCCGTCCCCGGCGAGGCGGACGGGCAGCGCGCGGGCGGCCACCGGCGGGTGCGCGGCGACCTCGGCGACCAGCGGGAAGCCGCGCCAGCCGGGGATGTTGACCGGGCTGACGGTGCCGTCGGCGAGGTCGACCGGGCCGGCGCTGCCGATCCCGACGGCCGTCACGGCGGCCCAGTCGGGCGTGTCGGCGAGCCGGTCCAGCACCCGGTGCACGACGGCGAGCACGGCCGCGCCCGGTGCCGTCGCCGGGGTGGGCAGCTGGAGCCGGTGCCGCAGCCGTCCGTCGCCGTCGACCAGTGCTCCGGCGATCTTGGTGCCGCCGATGTCGACGGCGGCGAACAGCGGGGTGAGCGGCACGGTGGTCTCCAGCGGAGGTAGGGGTCGGCGCCCCGGCCGGGGAGGGCCGGGGCGCCGCACAGCGTAGAACAGCCCCGGACCGGCCTCAGCCGGCGGTCCGCAGCCGCAGGGTGACCAGCTCGAACGGGCGCAGCGCCAGGCGCACCGCGCCGTCCTCCACCGTCACGTCGCCGCGGGTGCCGTCCCAGGGCCGTTCCAGCAGGTCGCAGGGGACGGCGTCGGCCAGTGGGAAGGAGGTGGTCAGCCGGCCCCGGGCGCGGCCGCCGCCCGCCTCGTAGACGCGGACGACCAGGTCGCCGCTGCGGTCGTCGGCGAGCTTGACGGCGCTCACCACGAGGGCATCGTCGTCCACGGTCACCAGCGGCGCGACCCGCTCGACGCTGCCGGTCACCCGCCGCGCGGGCAGGCCGATCCGGTAGCCCTCGCGGACGGCGTCGCCGATCGCCGCGCCCGGAACGAGGGCGTGCCGGAAGCTGTGCAGCCCCTGGTCGGTCTTCGGGTCGGGGAAGCGCGGGGCGCGCAGCAGCGAGAAGCGCACCGTCGTGGTGGTGCCGCCGTCGGTGTCGCGCACGGTGCGGGTGACGTCGTGGCCGTAGGTGGAGGCGGTGACCAGGGCCACGCCCCAGCCGGGCTCGTCGAGGTGGACGAAGCGGTGGTTGCAGGCCTCGAACTTGGCGGCGTCCCAGCTGGTGTTGGTGTGGGTGGGGCGGTGGAGGTGGCCGAACTGGGTCTCGGCGGCGTAGCGCTCGGTGTGGATGTCGAGCGGGAACGCGGCCTTGAGGAACTTCTCGGTCTCGTGCCAGTCGACCTCGGTGTCGATGTCGACGCGCCGTTCGCCGGCCCGCAGGGTGAGCGTCTGCACGGCGGTGGAGGAGCCGAAGGAGCGCACCACCCGGACCGAGACCTCCTCGGCGGTCTCCGAGACGACGCTGAGCGAGTCCACGCCGGTCAGATCGGTGACGGTGTTGCGGTAGAACCGGTCGACGTCCCAGGCGTCCCACATGTTGGGGAAGTCGGGGTGTAGTTGGAGCAGGTTGGCGCGGGTGCCGGGGGCGACGGTCTCCCGTCCGCTCGCGACCTCGACCACCGAGGCGATCAGGCCGTCCGCGTCCACCACGACGTTCAGCAGGCCGTTGCGCAGCAGGTAGCCGCCCTCGGGCCGCTCGACCGAGGTGCAGCCCTCCGCCGGCGGGGCCACCGCGGCGGCCCCGCCCGCCGGGACCGCCGAGCGCGGGTGCGGCGCCCCGTTGAACACCAACTCGCGTCCGCCGCCGGCCTCGCCGGCGAGCGCCTGCTGGGCCGCGCCGATCAGCCCCTCCAGCTCCCCGGCCAGCGCCGCGTAGGTGGCCTCGGCCTCGCGGTGCACCCAGGCGATGGACGAGCCGGGCAGGATGTCGTGGAACTGGTGCAGCAGGACGGTCTTCCAGATCCGGTCCAGCTGCTCGTACGGGTACTCCGCGCCGGTGCGCAACGTGGCGGTGGTGCACCAGAGTTCGGCCTCGCGCAGCAGGTTCTCGCTGCGCCGGTTGCCCTGCTTGGTCTTCGCCTGGCTGGTGAGGGTTGCCCGGTGCAGCTCCAGGTAGAGCTCGCCGACCCAGACCGGCGGGTCCTGGTACTCGGCCTCGGCCCTGGCGAAGAACTCGGCGGGCTTCTCCCAGCGTACGGTGGCCGAGCCCTCCAGGTCCTTCAGCCGGGCCGCCTTGGCGACCATCTCGCGGGTGGTCCCGCCGCCGCCGTCCCCCCAGCCAGTCGGGGCGAGCGAGTGCCGGGCCACCCCCTTGTCCTTGAAGTTCCGTGCGGCATGGGCGATTTCGCTGCCCTTCATGGAGCAGTTGTAGGTGTCCACGGGCGGGAAGTGGGTGAAGATCCGCGTCCCGTCGATGCCCTCCCAGAGGAAGGTGTGGTGCGGGAACCTGTTCACCTGGCTCCACGAGATCTTCTGCGTCAGCAGCCACTTCGAGCCCGCGTTGCGGATGATCTGCGGCAGGCCGCCGGTGAAGCCGAAGGTGTCCGGCAGCCACGCCTCGTGGTTCTCCAGCCCGAACTCGTCCAGGAAGAACCGCTTGCCGTGCACGAACTGCCGGGCCATCGCCTCCGAGCTCGGCATGTTGGTGTCGGACTCGACCCACATGCCGCCGGCCGGGACGAACCGGCCCTCGGCCACGGCCTTGCGGACCCGCGCGTACACCTCGGGGCGGTGCTCCTTGATCCAGGCGAACTGCTGCGCCTGCGACATGGTGTAGAGGAAGTCCGGCTGGTCCTCCAGCAGCGCGGTCATGTTGGCGGTCGTGCGGGCCACCTTGCGGACGGTCTCGCGCAGGGGCCACAGCCAGGCCGAGTCGATGTGTGCGTGGCCGATCGCGCTGATCCGGTGCGCGGACGGCGCGGCGGGTGCGGCCAGCACCTCCTCCAGCTGCGAACGGGCCGCCGCCGCTGTTCCGTTGACGTCCTGGAGGTCGACCGCGTCGAGTGCCCGCTCGATCGCGCGCAGCAGCTCCCAGCGGCGGGCGCCGTCCGCCGGCAGCTCGGCCATCAGCTCGCCGAGCACCTCCAGGTCCATCACCAGCTGCCAGACCGTCTCGTCGAAGACGGCGAGGTCCATCCGGGCGAGCCGGTACTGCGGGCGGTCGCCGGCCGTCTCCTTGTCGCCCAACTCGGTGGGCAGGAAGGGGTGGTAGTCGAGGATGACCGGGTTGGAGGCGGCCTCGACGTGCAGTAGCACCTGTTCGCCGCCGGCCGCCGGGGCGGCGATCCGCACCCACTGGTTCTGCGGGTTGAGGCCCTTCACCGGGGTGCCGTCCGGCCGGTAGACCAGGCCCTCGCACTGGAAGCCGGGCATGTTGGCGTCGAAGCCGAGGTCGATCAGCGCCTCGACGGTGCGGCCCGCCCAGGCCTCGGGCACCGTACCGGTCACGGTGATCCAGCTGGTGCCCCAGGGCGCGCCCCAGGCGTCGCCGACGGCGATCGGGGTGCGCGGGGCGGCCAGGCCCTCGGCGACCGGGACAGGCGGGCCCGGCGCCGTCCAGATGCCGACCGCCAGCGGGACGGACTCGGGGTACACGGCCGGGCGGATGCGCTCGTCCAGGACGCGCTTGAGGCGGGCCTCGACCAGGGTGCGGTCATCGTGCATGTCAGCGGCCTCCGTCGGGTGGCTGGGGGAACGGGCTGCGGGGGGAGCGGGCTGCGGGAACGGGCTCAGGAGAGGGGCGCGGGGACGGGCTCGCGGGCGGGCTGCGGGACAGCGGCCTACAGGGAACCTACGTCCTCGGGGTGGACCACCTCGGTGATGCCGCGCGCGGCCAGGTGGTCGCGGTCCGCGGCGCGCTCGGCGAGCACGGCGGTCGGCCGGGCGCCCGCCCCGGCGAGCCGCATGAACGCCTCGAACACCGGGCCGCCGGGGCCGCAGACCGAACGCCCCGGGGAGGTGGCCTCGTCCCCGGTGGCGACCACCACGGCGGTGGTCCGCGGCTTCGGCGGCTGCCAGTTCCGGCGGGCCTCGGCGGCGGCCGCGGCGAGCCGGGCCCCGGCCGGCTTGACCGTCCCGTCCGTGGTCAACAGTCCCAGGCCGTATTCGAGTTCGGGGAAGTCGGCGAGCGAGCGGGAGACGTCGTGCGAGCACCACCAGGTGACGCCCCAGAGGTCCGGGCAGTCCAGCACGGCCTCGACGGTGGCGCCGGTGAAGCGGGCCGCGTCCTCGGGGGCGATGTGCGGGGCGGGCGCGCCGACCTCCTGCAGCCACACCGGGCGGGCCGGATCGTCCGCCCAGGCCTTGGACAGCTCGACCAGGTACGCGGCGTGCTGTGCGGTGGCGGTGGAGCGGGCGCCGTAGCGCTGGGCGGTGCCGTTGAACACCCAGGAGTGCACGGCGGTGGCGGCGCCGATCCGGGCCGAGTGCCGGGGCGTGAACGGGTGCCCGTCCAGGTACCAGGCGGCGTCGTACGAGGCGTGCAGGTGCAGCCGCCCGGGGGCGCCGCGCTCGCAGGCGTCGAGCATCCGGCGCAGCCAGGCCTCGACCTCGGCGGAGGTGGCCCGGTCCGGGTCGGGGTGGGGGCCGCCGGAGAACTGGTTGATCTCGTTGCCGAGCGTCAGCCCGAGGAAGTTGGGCCGCTCGCGCAGCGCTGCGGCGAGGGTGTGCAGGTACGCGGCCTGGCCGTCGATGACCTCGGGGTCGGTGAAGAGGTTGCGCCGGTGCCACGTCCGGGTCCAGGCCGGCAGGAAGTCGAAACTCGACAGGTGGCCCTGCAGGCCGTCCACCGCGACGTCCAGCCCGCGCTCCCCGGCCGCGTCCACCAGGGCCGTCAGCTGTTCGACGGCGCGCGGGCGGATCAGGGTGCGGTTGGGCTGGAACAGCGGCCAGAGCGGGAACACCCGGACGTGGTCCAGGCCGAGGGCCGCGACGGAGTCGAAGTCGGCGCGCACGGCGTCGAGGTCGAAGTCGAGCCAGTGGTGGAACCAGCCGGCGCTGGGGGTGTAGTTGACGCCGAAGCGGGGGGCGGTGGTCATCGGGGGGCTTCCTCGGCTCGGTGGGGCGTGCGGACGGTGGGGCTATCCCTTGACGGCTCCCTCCTCGACGCCCTTGAAGAAGTAGCGCTGGCAGGCGCCGAACACCACGACGACCGGAAGGAAGGCGATCATGGTGCCGGCCGCGATCAGCCGGGGATTGGCGGAGAAGGTGCCGTTGAGGTACTGCAGCCCGACGGTGAGGGTGTACTTCTGCGGGTCGTTGAGCACGATCAGCGGCCACAGGAAGTCGTCCCAGGCGCCGATGAAGGTGAAGATCACGATCACGCTGATCATGCCGCGCACGTTCGGCAGGCCGACGTGCCACAGCCGCTGCCGGACGCCGGCGCCGTCGATCATGGCGGCCTGGTCGAGCTCGGCGGGGACGGCGGCGAAGGCGGTGCGCATCAGCAGGACGTTGAGCATGGCGATCGAGCCCGGCAGCGCGACGCCGGCCAGGGTGTCGGCCAGGCCGAGGCTGCGCACCAGCACGTACTGGGAGACGATGGTGACCTCGCCGGGCAGCACGAGCGTGGCCAGGAAGAGGCCGAGGACGAGCCGGGCGCCGCGGAAGCGCAGCCGGGCGAGCGCGTAGCCGGCCAGCGTGCAGCCGACGACGTTGCCGGTGATGCAGACCGCGGCGACGATCACCGAGTTGAGCGCGTAGGCCCACACCGGGATGGTGGCGGCGACCTTGCCGTAGTTGCCGAGGGTGGGCTGGTCGGGCAGGAAGGCCGGGGTGCGGGTGTAGACGTCCTCGGCGGGGCCCTTGAGGGAGGTGGACAGCTGCCACAGGAAGGGGCCGATGACCAGGAGCAGGACGAGCAGCAGAAGCAGGTAGCGGGCGGCGGTGTGGGCGGGGGACGGGGTGTTGAAGCCTCGGGAGCCGCGCGTCTTCCGGGGCCAGCGGGGGCCGCGGGTCCTCCGGGCGCTTCGGGCGTCGTCGCGGTCACGCAGGCCCCGGGTGGCCCCGGCGGCCGTCGGCGGGCTGGTGGTCACGGGTTCAGGCCGCCTTCCGGTTCAGGCGCATCAGGAACAGCATCGGGCCGAGGGTGACGACGAACAGCAGCAGGCTGAGCGCCGAGGCGTAGCCGAGGTGGCCGTTGAACCCGCGGCTGTACATCTGGATCAGCATCACCACCGACATGTCCCGCCCGCCGGGGCCGCCCTGGCCGTTGGAGAGCACGTACAGCTCGGAGAAGACGCGCAGCGAACTCACCGAGATCAGTGCGGAGATCAGGATCATGGTCGGGCGCACCCCCGGCAGGGTGACGTGCCGGAACCGGCTCACCGGTCCGGCGCCGTCCACGGCCGCCGCCTCGTGCAGCTCGCGCGGGACGTTGGCGAGGGCGGACAGGTAGATGACCATGTAGTAGCCGAGGCCCTTCCACACGGTCAGGGCGATCGCGCTGAACAGCAGCAGCCAGCGGTCGGTCAGGAAGGAGACCGGGGAGTCGGCCAGCCCGGTCTGCCGGAGCAGGCCGTTGACCAGGCCGCGGTCGTCCAGCACCCAGCCCCAGATCAGCGCCACCACGACGGCGGAGGCGATCACCGGCGTGTAGAAGGCGGTGCGGAAGAAGGTGATGCCGGGGATCCGGCGCTGGACGAGCAGGGCGAGCAGCAGCGGCAGGACGGTCAGCAGGGGCAGGCAGACCAGCATGAACACGATGCTGTTGAGCAGGGCGTCGGCGAGCTGGTCGTCGTCCAGCAGGCGGCCGTAGTTCTCCAGGCCGGTGAAGTGCCCGCCGCCCAGCGGCTTGGCGTCGGTGAAGGACAGGATCACCGTGTTGACGGCCGGCCAGAGGTTGAAGACGGCCAGCCAGACCATCGCGGGCCCGGCGAGCAGCCAGGGGGTGAACCAACGCCGGTGGGTCATGCCGATGCCTTCCTGCGGCCGAGGGGTGGTGCGGCTCGTTCCCGCGGGCGGCGGGTGTGGGGCCCGCCGCGACGCCGGTACCGGACGGGGCGTGGTGCTCCGGCGGGCGTCAGCCCTTGAGCAGCCTGTTGCACTGCTCGACGGCGGTGTCCAGCGCCTGCTTGGAGCTCGTGTCACCGCTGATGGCGAGGGCGATCTGCTGGTTGACGACGGTGCTCATCGCGTCGTCGACCTGGACGGGCTGGATCAGCTTGGCCTTGGCCAGCGAGGCGAACGCGATCACCCTGGCGTCGCCCGCGTTGGTGCCGTCGCTCTTGCTGAAGAACGGGTCGTTCGACGAGGCCTTGGTGGACGGGAAGATGCTGGTCAGGTGGGCGAAGGCGGCCTGGTTCTCGGCACTGGTGACCCAGCGGGCGAGGGCGACCGCGGCCGCCGGGTTCTTGGTGCTCTTCGGGATGGACATGCCCTGGACGTACAGCGGCGGGGTGGCCAGTGCGGGGGAGGGGACGACCTTCGGGGCGAGCGTCGGGTTGTCGGTGGCGAGGCTGGTGATGTAGTTCGCGCCGGCGGTGGTCCAGGCGGCGGTGCCGGCGTTGAACAGCTTGGTGTTGCCGGCGTAGGTGTTGGACAGGACGTCCTTGGGGAGCAGGCCCTCCTTGAAGGCGTCGCGGTACTTGTCGAGGAGCGCGGCGGCCTCGGGGGTGTTGAAGGTGAAGGACCGGCCGTCGTCGGACATGATCTTCACGCCGGCGTTGTAGAGGTCGCCGATGCCCGGCTTGCGGCTCATCAGGTAGGTCTGGCCGCCGGACTTCTCCTTCATCACCCGGGCCTGGGCGATCAGTTCGTCCAGGCTGGTCGGGGGCTTCTTCGGATCCAGGCCGTTCTTCGTGAGGAGTTCGGAACTCCAGTAGTTCACATCGGTGTTGAGGTACCAGGGGTAGCCGAAGGTGCCCGGGTGGCCGGCGAAGCGGTAGGCGTCGACACCGCCGGCGACGTACTCGTCGGCGAGTTTCGGGTCGGCCTTGGCGACGTCCAGCAGGAGGTCCTTCCGTGCGAGCGGGAGGGCGAAGTCGGGCGGGAGGTTGACCACGTCGGGCAGGGTGCCGGCGGCGGCCTGGCTGAGCACCTTGTCGGAGTAGCCCTCGCCGGGCTGGTCGAGCCACTCGACCTCGACCCCGGGGTACTTCTTCTCGAAGCCGTCGATCACGCCCTGCACGTAGTCGGTGAACTTCGGCTTGAGCGCCCAGGTCTGCAGCGAGACCTTGCCCTTGACCTCGCCGGTGGCGGCCGCACTCGCCACGCTGTCGCCGCTCTTGGTGTCGCCGGAGCCGAGTCCGCAGCCGGTGAGCGCGGCGGCGGTGAAGGCCGTTGTCGTCAGTGCCGCCCAGATTCTTCGCATGAGGGTCTCCCGGTCCTGGGGTGGGTGGGGGATCGTGCCGAGCTCGGGGGTTCCGGAACCTGATCTGCTGTACGACTAAACCGGTCTAGCTATGGCAGGGACTATGCTCCGGCCTAAACTTGGCTGTCAAGAGAGGAGTCGGGGTTCCGTGGGCAGACCGACGATCGCCGACATCGCCCGCCGGGCCGGTGTCTCCAAGGGCGCGGTGTCCTTCGCGCTCAACGGCCGCCCGGGCGTGAGCGAGGCGACCAGGGCCCGGATCCTGCGGGTCGCCGAGGAGATGAACTGGCGCCCGCACAGCGCCGCGCGCGCCCTCGGCGGTGCCCGCGCGGACGCCGTCGGCCTGGTGATCGCCCGGCCGGCCCGCACCATCGGCGTCGAGCCGTTCTTCAGCCAGCTGCTCTCCGGCCTCCAGGCCGTGCTCTCGGCCGGCGGCGTCGCACTGCACCTGATGGTGGTCGAGGACACCGCCGCCGAGATCGAGGTCTACCGCCGCTGGGCCTCCGAGCACCGGGTCGACGGCTTCATCGTCGTCGACCTGCAGGTCAAGGACGCGCGACTGCCGGTGCTGGACGAGCTCGGGCTGCCCGCCGTCGTGCTGGGCGGGCCCGGCAAGGGCGGCAACCAGCTGCGGATCTGGGCCGACGACCGGGAGGCGATGCTCTCGATCGTCGACTACCTGGCCGCCATCGGGCACCGCAGGATCGCCCACCTGGCCGGGCTGCCGCACTTCCAGCACACCCAGCGGCGGATCCGCGCGCTGCGCGACGCCTCCCGCCGGCTCGGCCTGGAGGAGGCCGTGTCGGTGCCCACCGACTTCAGCGACGCCGAGGGCGCGGCCGCCACCCGAACGCTGCTGTCCCGCGCCCGCCGGCCCACCGCGATCGTGTACGACAGCGACGTGATGGCCGTCGCCGGGCTCGGCGTGGCGGGCGAGATGGGTGTCGCGGTGCCCGGCGAGCTCTCCATCGTCTCCTTCGACGACTCGGTGCTCGCCAGGATCGTCCACCCGCCGCTGACCGCGCTCAGCCGGGACACCTTCGCGCTCGGCGAGCAGGTCGCCCGCAGCCTGCTGGAGGCGCTGGACGAGGCCGGGCCCGGGCGGGACCTGCAGATGCCCACACCGCGGCTGACCGTCCGGGAGTCCACCTCGCCGCCGGGAGCCGCGCCGTCCGCACCGGCGGGCGCGGTTGCTGCGCGAGTCGTTGACACGGGTTCTGAACCGGTTTAGCCTCGCTGCGCCGAGGGGGCCGGTCCTGTGCACCGCCCGTTGTCATGTTCGTTGAACTCCCCTCGATGAGCACCGCCACGCCCGCATGCACCCGGGCCTGCCGCTGCCGGTGGGCCCGGCCCCACCCACTCCGCTCGATCGGAGCCACCGCATGTCAAGACGTCTCCCCCTGCTGCTCGGCGCCGCGCTCGCGACGGCCTCGCTGGGCGTCGTGCCTGCCGCCCGTGCCGTTCCCGTTCCGGCAGCTTCGACTGCCGCGGCCGCGGCATCGGCTGCGGCCGCCGCCGGGAACCAGCCCTTCGCCTCGTACTGGTACCCGAACACCATCGTGAACTGGGACCCGGCCACCGACCCGGACGCCCGCTTCAACCGCTCCCGCGTCCCGCTGCAGCCGCGCACCGGCGACCCGGCGCTCAGGGCCAACCCCAACGCCCGGACGGGCGAGGGCAAGATCGCCTCGCTGGTCTCCTTCGGACCCACGTCGAACAACCCCTCGCAGGGCTCCGCCGACCCCAACTACTACGCCTTCGGCTACTGGCAGTACGTCGACAAGCTGGTGTTCTGGGGCGGCTCGGCCGGCGAGGGCCTGATCCTCGCCCCCAACCCGACCGTCATCGACGCCGCCCACCGCAACGGCGTCAAGGTCTACGGCACCGTCTTCTTCCCGCCCGGCGCGTACGGCGGCCAGCTCCAGTGGGTCCGCGACTTCGTCCAGAAGTCCGGCAGCCGCTACCCCGTCGCCGACAAGCTCGTCCAGGCCGCCCGGTACTACGGCTTCGACGGCTGGTTCATCAACCAGGAGACCGGCGGCGGCGATCAGGCCCTCGCCGGCGAGCTGCGCAACCTGATGCAGTACACCGAGGCGCAGAGCGGCACCGAGTTCATGTGGTACGACGCGATGACCACCTCCGGCGCGGTGAACTGGCAGAACGCCCTGACCTCGGCCAACTCGCCGTTCCTGCAAGACGGTTCGAAGCGCACCTCGGACTCGATGTTCCTGAACTTCGGCTGGTCCGCGAGTGGCCTCGACTCCTCGCGCACCCTGGCCCGGCAGCTCGGCCGAAGCGAGTACGACCTCTACTCCGGCATCGACACCGAGGCCAACGGCTACAACACGGGCGTGGACTGGAACACCCTCTTCCCGTCCGGCGGGCCGCACACCACCTCGCTCGGCCTCTACCGCCCCGAGTGGACCTGGAAGTCCGCCACCGACCGCGCCGACTTCTACGCCAAGGACGCGCGCTACTGGGTCGGCGCCGCGGGGGACCCGTCGCGAATCGACCTCTCGTCGAGCTGGCCCGGCCTGGCCGGCTACGTCGCCGAGTCCTCGCCGATCACCGCCAAGCCCTTCGTCACCAACTTCGACGCCGGGCAGGGCGACTTCTACAACGCCGGCGGCACCCGGGTCGCCACCGGCGGCTGGAACAACCTCTCGCTCCAGGACGTGCCGCCCACCTACCGCTGGGTGGTCGACTCCGCCGGCAGCAGGCTCACCCCGTCCGTCGACTTCACCGACGCCTACCAGGGCGGCTCCTCGCTGCGGCTGACCGGCACCCTGGACGCCGCCAACACCGTCCGGCTGTACCAGACCGCGCTGCCGGTCACCGCGGACACCAGGCTCGACCTGGTGGTCAAGACCCCGGCCGCCGGGCCCACCAAGCTCAAGGCCGCCGTCGCCTTCACCGACGCGCCGAACAGCTTCACCACGATCGACGTCGGCGCCGACTCCGGCACCGGGTGGGAGCGCCACACCCTCGACCTCTCCCCGTACGCGGGCCGCACCATCGCGCAGATCGCGCTGCGGGTCGACGGCTCCGACCCCGCCTACGACCTCCGGGTCGGCCAAGTCGCCGTGTACGACGGGGCGGTGGAGAACCCGGCGGCGCCGAGCGGCCTCACCGTGCTCGGCGCGAGCGACCTGACCTCGGGCTCCAGCCAGTCGCTGCGGCTGTCCTGGACGGCGGCGCCCGGCGGCAACGTCCACCACTACGAGGTGTACCGCCGCAACGCGGACGGCACCCGGACCTTCCTCGGCGCGACGCCCAACGACGCGTACTTCGTCGGGCGGCTCGACCGGGCGGGCGGGGAGAGCGCCACCACGCTCGACGTCGAGGCGGTGTCCACCACCTACGGGCGCTCCGACGCGGCGTCCACCACTGTGAGTTGGAACAGCACTCCGCCTGCGTCCAGCAACCTGGCGTTGAACCGCGCGGCCACCGGCTCCGGCCAGTGCAACGCCAACGAGGGCCCGGCCAAGGCCGTCAACGGCAGTGTCAGCGGCGGCAACGGCGACAAGTGGTGCACCCTGACCTCCGCCAAGTGGCTGGAGGTGGACCTCGGTTCGGTGAAGCAGCTGTCGAAGTTCGTGGTCAAGCACGCCTCGGCCGGCGGCGAGAGCAGTTCGTACAACACCCGCGACTTCTCCGTCCAGGTCCGCGCCAGGACCACCGACCCCTGGACGACGGTCGTCGGCGTCACCGGCAACACCGCCGGCACCACCACCCACCCGGTGAACACGAGCGCCCGCTACGTCCGGCTGGTGGTCACCAAGCCCACCCAGACCACCGACCCGGCCGCCCGCATCTACGAGTTCGAGGCCTGGGGCGCGTAGCCCCCCGCCCCTCCGGCTCCCAGGAAAGGACGCACCCCGTGCCGGTCACCATCACCGCCGTCGAGAGCACCGACCTGTTCGTCGGCCCCGAGGACGCCCCGCGCCAGGTCCTGCGGGTGACGACCGAGGGCCCGGCCGCCCGGATCACCGTCGACGGCCCGGGCGTCCACGGCGGGGCGACCGGCACGGGGGCGGTCGAAGTCCCCCTGGAGATCACCCCCGGCGCCCGGCCGGGCTCCCGACTCCCCGTCACGGTACGGGCGGAGGCGGCGGCCGTGGACGCCGTGGTGGAGGTCGCCGAGCCCGGCTGGACGGTGTACCTGGTCTCGCACTTCCACTACGACCCGGTCTGGTGGAACACCCAGGCCGCCTACACCTCCCCCTGGGAGCTGCTCTCCGCCGACGCCACCACCCGGCCGCGCTGGGAACGCAACGGCTTCGCGCTCGTCGACGCCCACCTGGACCTCGCCCTGCGGGACCCGGTGTACCGCTTCGTGCTCGCCGAAGTCGACTACCTGAAGCCCTACTTCGACCAGCACCCGGAACGCCGCGAGACGCTGCGGTTGCTGCTGGAGCGCGGACAGGTCGAACTCGTCGGCGGCACCTACAACGAGCCGAACACCAACCTCACCGGCGCCGAGACCACCATCCGCAACATCGTCCACGGCATCGGCTACCAGCGCGACATCCTCGGCGCGGACCCCCGGACCGCCTGGCAGCTCGACGTGTTCGGACACGACCCGCAGTTCCCCGGCCACCTCGCCGCGGCCGGCCTCACCGGCAGCGCCTGGGCGCGCGGGCCGTTCCACCAGTGGGGCCCGATCCAGAAGAACTTCCGCGAGGCCAAGGACGACGCCCGGGTCATGCAGTTCCCGAGCGAGTTCGAATGGATCGCGCCCGGCGGCGAGGGCGTGCTCACCCACTACATGCCGCACCACTACTCGGCCGGATGGTGGATGGACTCCTCGCCCGACCTCGCCACCGCCGAGCAGGCCGTCTACGAGCTGTACCGCAAGCTCAAGCCGGTCGGGGCGACCAAGAACCTGCTGCTGCCCGTCGGGACGGACTAC
Organism: Kitasatospora sp. NPDC038210; assembly: GCF_055600605.1. Classification (NCBI taxonomy): domain Bacteria; kingdom Bacillati; phylum Actinomycetota; class Actinomycetes; order Kitasatosporales; family Streptomycetaceae; genus Kitasatospora; species Kitasatospora sp. NPDC038210. The sequence goes on from NZ_JBVJYK010000001.1 coordinate 228,915, forward strand.
ACCCCGCCGAACAAGTGGGTCACCGGGATCCACCGCTCCTGGGCCGCCAAGTACCTCTGGCCGCGGTTCGTCTGCGCCACCCCGCGCGACTTCCTCGACGCCGTCCGGGCCGAGCTCGCCGCCACCGGGCGCCGGCCCAGCCCGCAGACCCGCGACATGAACCCGGTCTACACCGGCAAGGACGTCTCGTACATCGACACCAAGCAGGCCCAGCGGGCGGGCGAGGTCGCGGCGGTGGACGCCGAGAAGCTCGCCACGCTGGCCGGCGTCTGCGGGCTGGGCCGGTACCCGGCCGCGGCGCTGGACAAGGTCTGGCGCCAACTCGCCTACGGGGCGCACCACGACGCGATCACCGGCTCGGAGTCCGACCAGGTGTACCTGGACCTGCTGGGCGGCTGGCGGGAGGCGTACGACCTGGCGAGCGCGGTGCGGGACGCGGCACTGGACGCCCTGGTGGGCCGCATCGACACGGCGGGGGGCGGCTCGGGGGTGGGCGGCTCGGTGGTGGTGACCAACACGCTGTCCTTCGACCGGACGGACCTGGTCTCGGTCGAACTGCCGGCCGGTGTGCGGTCGGTGCGGGTGCAGGACGACGCCGGTCAGCCGGTGCCGAGCACCGTCGACCGGGGGGCGCTGCGGTTCCTGGCCACGGACGTGCCCGCGCTCGGCTGGCGCACCTGGCAGCTGGTGGCGGGTCCCGCCGAGAGCGCGGCGGAGGGCGCCGCGGCGAGCGCCGGCGAGCCGCCGTGGACGGCGGCCGAGGGGGTCGTCATCGCCAACGACCGGTACCGCGTCACCGCCGACCCGGCGCGCGGCGGCGGGCTCTCCTCGGTGCGGGACCTGCGGCACGAACGGGAGCTGATCCAGGACGGCCGGATCGGCAACGAGCTGCGCGTGTACGAGGAGTACCCGCAGCACCCCGACTTCGGCGAGGGCCCCTGGCACCTGCTGCCCAGCGGGCCGGTGGTCGGCTCCGGGGAGGCCGCCGCGTCCGTCCGCCGGGAGACCGGGCCGCTCGGCGAGCGGCTGGTGATCGAGGGCACGGTCGACGGCGTCCGGTACGAGCAGACCGTCACCCTGTGGCGCGGGCTCCACCGGGTCGACTGCCGGACCAGGGTCGTCGACCACCGCGGCGCCGACCGGCTGCTGCGGCTGCGCTTCCCCGTGGACGTCCCCGGCGGGCTGCCGGTCAGCGAGGTCGCGGGAGCGGTCGTCGGCCGCGGCTTCGCCATGCCGGACGTCGACTCGGCGGAGGCGCCGTGGACGCTGGACAACCCGGCCAACACCTGGTTCGGGATCGGCTCCACCACGCGCGTCGACCTCACCGACCCGGCGGGGACGGTCATCGGCTCCCGGGCCCTCGGTGTGGCGGAGGTCGTCGTCCCGACGCTGGACGACGCCGCCGACGCCCGGTCCCTGGTGGTCGCCCTCGCCCGGGTGGGCGTCACCGCCACCACCTCGGGCGCCGACTGGGCGCGCTACGGCTGGCTGGAGGTCGACTCCAACCTGCCGGACTTCCGGGTTGTGGTCGGATCGCCGGAAGTCAACGACGCCGCACGGGAGTTGATCGAGCGGGCGGGCGAGGAGTACGCGGCCGTGCTGAAGTCGCACGGCGCGGTGTGGGTGCCGGCCCTCGCCCCGCTCCCGGAGGTCTGGAGGCCGGGAGCCGACCTGCGCGACCTGCGGGCACTGCCGGCGCTGGTCGTCTCCGACGTGGCCGCGCTGGTCGACGACCTCGCCGACGCCCGGATCAGCGCCCCCTGCCCGGCGCCGGTGCCTGACCGACTCGCCGACCACAGCGTCGCGTTGCTCAGCTTCGGCCTGCCCGGCTTCGCTGTCGACACCACCGGGGCGCTGCACCTGTCGCTGATGCGCTCGTGCACCGGCTGGCCGTCGGGCGTCTGGATCGACCCGCCCCGGCGCACCCTGCCGGACGGGTCGTCCTTCCAACTCCAGCACTGGACGCACGAGTTCGGCTACGCGCTGGTCGGCGGGGACGGCGACTGGCGGCAGCAGGCGCTGCCCGCGCAGGGCCAGGAGTTCAACCACCCGCTGTACGCGCGGATCGTCCCCGCCCAGGAGGGCGCGCTGCCCGCCACCGTGTCCTGGCTGCGGGTCGAACCGCAGCGGGAGGTGCTGCTCGGCACGCTCAAGCCCGCCGGGAACCCGATCGCCCACGGCTCGGCGGCGTCGGAGGGCGGGCACGACCTCACCGTCCGGCTGATGGAGTCGACCGGCCTCGGACGGACGGCGCGGCTCGGTGGCGCGCTCGGGCTGGGCGACGTGCGGCCGGCCGACCTGCTGGAGCGGCCGCTCGACGCCGGCTCCCCGTGCCTCGACCTCCCCGGCTCCCGGATCGCCACCCTGCTCGCCGCGGCCGGAGCCGTGCCCGGAGCCGTGCCCGGAACCGCACCCGGAGCCGTGGCCCCGGCCGACGGCCCCGTCCTCGGCCCGGTGGCCGAACCCGCCCAGCCCGTCCACGCCCGCTACTGGCTGCACAACCGGGGCCCGGCGCCGCTCGGCTACCTGCCGGTGTCCGTCGGAGCCTCGCCGGGACTGGTGCGGACGGCGGGGGAGCCGGTGACGCTCTCGATCGCCCTGTCGTCGCAGTTGCGGGACACGGCGGTCGAGGGAACGGCGGTCGTCCTGCCGCCCGAGGGCTGGGCCACCGACCTCGGCAGCCGCCCGTACCGGCTGGCGCCCCGGGGTCACCTGCGGTTCGAGGTCACGCTGGTCCCGCCGGCCGGCGCCGAGCCCGGACTGTACTTCGCGGCCGTCCGGATCGAGCACGACGGGCAGCGGATCGAGGACGTGGTCACGATCGCCGTCGGCGACCTCCCGGCGCTGCTGCCGGTCGCCGGGGACGCACCCGAGGACTGGACGGCCGCCCAGGGCACCAGGGCGACGGCGGGCCGGGACACCGGCCTGGACGTCGAGGTCTCGCACCGGACCCTGCGGGTGGCCCCCGGCGACCGGGCCACCCTGGGCGTCACGCTCACCAACCGCACACGCGGCGAGGTCCGGGGCGAGCTGCAGCTGGTGTCCCCGTGGGGCACCTGGGAGGCGATCCCCGATCCCGTACGCGGCTTCACCGTCCCGGCCGGCTCCTCGGCGACGGTGGACTTCGACGTCGCGGTCCCGCCGGCGGCCGGCCCCGGCTCGTTCTGGGCGCTCGCCAAGGTGATGTGGTTCGGCCGCTGCCAGTACGCCCCTACCGTCGCCCTGGTGGTGGAGGCATGACCCTCGGCCTGCTCGACGGAAACCCGCTCCCGCGCACCGCCCTCGACCGCCGTCTCGCCGCCCTGCGCGCGGGCCCGCGCGCCACTGCCCTGCCGCAGCCGGGAAGTTCGGAGGACCGTCAGCTGACCCGGTGGGTCGCGCAGGTCCTGCTCACCGAGGCCCTGTGCGAGGCGGTGGCCGTCGAACGCCACCTGCCCGTCGGCCCGGACGGCCCCGCCCGGCTCGACCACCGGGCCGCCGTCGAACTCGGCTCCATCACGGCGGCCGCCTACGAGGGCAGTGCGGCCGTGCGCGCCGTCCACGACTCCGTGACGGCCGACGTCGAGCCCTCGCCCGCCGACGTCGCCCACTACCGTGCCATGACCGCCCGAACGCCGTCCGCCCGCTGGCGCCTCGCCCTCCCCGACGGCGAGTTCGAAGCCGACCCCGGCACCCTGCCGGCCGCCCTCGCCGAGGCCCTGCGCGCCGTAGGCCCGGGCGAGTGGGTCACCGTGGGCCCCTGGACGGCCGCCGTGCTCGCCACCCGTATTGCTCCGGAGACCCCCGACCCCACCCCCGCCCTACGGGCCGCCGCCCGCCGAGCCGCCTTCGTCCGCTGGCTCGACCACGAGCGCGGTCGGCGCCTCACCCTGGTCGAGGGACTGGAACATCCCGGCGACCCCGCCCAACCCGACAACCACCACCGCCACTGAGGAGGAGCCGATCAGCCCGCCGAACTCGTTCCGTCGAGCGGGCGGACCAAACGGGTCTCGCAGTCCGCGTGTTGGCTCGGACCTGCCGCTACCGAAGGGCGCGGATCATGACGGCGTAGAGCGGGGCGTCCTCGAAGGGACGGTGCTCGCCGACCTTCCGGTACGCCCAGCGCTCGTACATCGCCTGGACCCGCGGATGGGTGACGTCGACGTAGAGGACAGCCAGAGCCTCGCCCCGCCCGGCCAGCAGGGCACCGTGTGTCTGTTCGGCGATGCCGAGCTTGCGCCATTCGGGCCGCACCATGACCTCGGACACGGCGAACGTGGAGGTGTCGGCAGGCGCCGGCATGTGCCGGCGCCACCACTCGCGACCGTCCTCCAACGGAGCGCCGTAGGAGTATCCGACCGGCACGTCGTCGTCGTAGGCCACGACGCAGGTGTAGCCGGGCCGGCAGGTCCAGTGCTCGGCGAACCAGGGAAAGCGCTGAACGAAGGGGTCGTCGGACTGTTCCCGGTAGGCGTCCGCGTGGACGTCGACGAGCAGTTGCGTGTGGTCGGCGGGAAGGTGGCCGGCTTCGTAGCGGCGGAGGGCTATCGTCACTGGTTCTCTCCCTGGGCGTGGACTCGGTCGGTCCACTCTCGCGTAACCGCCGAGGTCGGCGCCAGGGTGATCAGGCCACGATGGAAGTCGCCGAGGAGGGTGCGCAACCTGGGCGGAAGCGGATCGGTGCCCATCAGGTCGTAAACGCCGCCGACGGTGGCGGTGGCCTGTTCGAGTTCTCCTTGTCCGAGCTGGGCAAGCGCGAGGCGGGCGGTCGCGGATGCACGATTGCGGCGGAACTGCGGGGGGATCCCGGCCAGCGCGCGGTGTGATGCGCTCTCCGACTCCGGGCTGTCGGCGAGGTGCTGATGGACGACAGCACTCAGCGCGAAGAGCTCGGCCGGCCCGTAGAAGTCGGTCCACGTCGGACGCTCGCGGCCGTCGGCGCGACCAAGCGCATCACAGGCATGCCCGAGGCACCGCAGGGCGGTCTGCCGGTCGCCCGTGGTCGAGTGGGCAATGGCGGCGCGGGCGTGGGCGAGCGAAGCAAGGAGCGGATCGCGGCGGGCCGCCCGGGCATCCTGGGCGGCCCGGGCGGCTGACAGGGTGATCGACGGCCGGTTCCGTTGGTAGCCGACCATGGAAAGGCAGTTGAACACGCGCAACGCCGTCACGTGATCATCTCCGAGACCGGCAAGGCGCAGAGCCGTCTCGAAATGCCGCTCGGCGTCGTCCAGTCGGCGGTCGTCGATACACGAGAACCCGGCAGTGGCGGTGTAGTCGGCGGCGAGACTGTAGAGGCGCCGCTGGACGCTCTCGCTGATGGTCGTGTCCACCTTGCCGAGGGCCTGGCGGGCGCCGGTCAGCGCTGCTGTCTCAAGTGATCCGTGCCCGCCCCGGTGATCGTCGAGCGTGGTGAGGATCTTGAGGCTCTCCTTGAGCCGATCAACGTCGCTGTGGCCGACGGCGCGGCTTCGGAAGGCGCGGTTCGACGGGAGAGCGGCGGCGGCCGATGCGGCGAGGAAGTTGCGGCGGAGCACGGGTTCCTCCGGGGGTGTTTGGGGCCGGGAGGCGCGAGGCGGGATGAAACCGAGTTGCTCGGGCGTGCGGTTCAGTGCGCGTTCGAGTGCGGCACGGATTCTGCCCTGGGGCCATCGCGACTGTCCGGCGAGCCAGGTGCCCACGGTCCTCACCGTGAGGGTTCCCGGGCAGCCGAGGGCAACGAGTTCGCGGTTGACCAGGCGCGCCAGGGCAGCCCGTGTGAGCCCCAGATCGGCCATGACGGCGCGGAGTTCGGGATTGTCCCCCATGTTCTCAGCGTATCCGGGTGATTGCGGAGCGCGCACGGCCTCATGTAATGGGAAGGTCAAAATTTCCCTCCGGAGGTGCCTGTGCCAGCCCTGTCTTTCACTTCCCGCTGGTCATGAACGGGAGTTGAGTGGAGGTCGGAACAGGTGCGGGCCTCGGCTGCTTGCCCGTGCCCTGTAAGGAGGAGCAGTGGGGTGGAACATGATCGTCAGCCCGCTCAGGACCGCTCGGTTTCCGGTGCCGCTGGAGTGGGATGTCCAGCCGGGTGGCGAAGCGGTCCCGCCGGCGCGGAGGTTGGTGCTGGACATCGTCCGGGCCTGGGGCGTTCCCCTTCTCGCCCGATCGCTGCGGGATCTCGAACTCTGTGCGAGCGAGGTGATCGCCAACGCCATGGAGCATGCGAAGGCGCGCTGTGCGGTGACCGTCCGCCGCGTGGGCGGGCGGCTGCGGGTGGAGGTGTCGGATCCCGAGCCGGCCTTCGAACGCTCCGGGGCGGATCCGGAGGCGACCGGCGGGCGAGGGCTGATCCTCGTCGAGGCGTTGGCCGACGCGTGGGGCTGGCACCCGGCGGGAGCGGGCAAGGTCGTCTGGTTCGAGTTCCTGGAGCCCTGCGAGACGCCGAGCGCCACTGCCCACGGATGGGGCACGGCGGGCGAACTCCGCCCCCTCCAGCCGGTGGCGTGACGGCCTCACGGGCTTGGGCCCACGGGGTCAGACGGCGAACTCCTCGTGCGGGATGCCGGCCGCCCAGACGGCCTCGAACGCCGTGGCGCAGAGGGTGACCGCGGCCGCGTCCTCGGTGAAGGCGTGGCCCGCCCAGTCCCCGTCGCCGGTGAACCAGTGGAACAGCACCAGGCGTCGGTCGATCAGCCAGAAGTCGTTGCCCGGGAGGGCGATGGTCGAGGCCCGGCTCCGGGGGAGCCAGCGGACCTGCTCGCCGGCGGCGAGGTTGACCGGGGTGACGGCGTGCTCGTAGCGGATGTAGTCGGTGACCGGCTCCGAGACGATGCGGGCGCGGCGCATGACGACACCCCGGGAGATCGCGTCCTCCACGAGGGGGATCCAGGCGGGCCAGAACGACGCCGTCGGGTCGTTGTCGACCTCGCCGGTCCTCCGGAACCGCTCGAAGGACTCGACCTCGTCGCCGACCGCGTAGCTGTCGCGCATCTCCAGGTGCACGGCGGAGCGTTCGGCGCCCCTCAGCAGCTCGGCGAAGTCCGGTGCGCTCTGCGTCATCACAAGCCTTCCTCGATGCCGGTCGATTCCCGTGAACCGTACGGCCATTGCTCCCGAGGGCACCACCGCTACTTGACCAGCCGGAACCCCGGCCGCTCCACCCAGGCCCGCAGGAACTCCGCCGTGACCAGGGCGGTGTCCCAGCCGTCGTCGGTGACGCCGAGCAGGCCGGGCAGCCCGGCGGTCACCGCCTGCTGGCCGTCCGCCAGTTCGGCCTTGCCCACGCCGCCGATGACGTCGAGGACGGCCGCGGTCAGCAGGGCCGTGGCCACGTGGTCGATCCGGCCGTTGCAGCCGGCGCTGATGTTGACGGCCTGTACCGGCGGGCCGCCGAGCACGGCCGCGATCGCGTCGGTGTCCTCGTCCGCGTGCTCGCCCGCGAAGATGTCGTCGTCCCCGGCGCCCGCCCCCATCAGGTAGAGGTGGAACGGCCGGCGCCGGTCCTCGCGTTGCGGGTCGAAGCCCACCAGGGCGGTGAGCCGTTCGTCCGCGGGCTGCAGCCCGCCGAGCAGCGGCAGGGGGCACTGGTGCTGTCGCTCCGCGTCCCGGGTGTCCTCGACACCCAGTCGCTCCGCGGGCACGTGGACGTCGTAGTACCCGGGGCGCTTCTCCTCGAAGTGGGAGGAGAGCCCCGCCACCAGCTCGCGGAACTCCCCCAGCACAGTAGGAGAGAGGGGTTCGGCGAGATCGATCACCAAGGTCGGTCCGGACATGCGGGGAGCATAGGGGAGCGAGTTCGGCGGGTGCGAGCGCTATTCGAGCCGGTCGGTCCTCGACGGGGAACGATGCCGCCGGGGAGACTGGGGCGTCGGCGTCCCGTCCGTGAGGAGTTCTGATGCAGGTAGCCGTGGTCACCTTCGACGGGTTCAACGAGCTCGACAGCTTCATCGCCTCCGCCCTGATCAACCGGTGCCGTGCGGACGGCCTGGAGGCCTTCCTCACGACGCCGACTCCGGTGGTCACCTCGATGAACGGCGTCGAGGTGACCGGGCAGCGCCCGATGGAGTTCGTGACCGACGCCGACGTCGTGCTGATCGGCAGCGGGGTGAAGACGCGGGACGTGGTCGCCGACGACCGGCTGGTCTCCCGGCTGGTGCTCGATCCGGCGCGCCAGCTGATCGGGGCGCAGTGCTCCGGCGCACTGGTGCTGGCCCGGCTCGGGCTGCTCGACGGCATGCCCGCCTGCACGGACCTCACGAGCCGGCCCTTCGTGGAAGCCCGCGGTGTCACCGTGCTGGACGCGCCGTTCCACGCGGAGGGGAACATCGCCACGGCTGGCGGTTGCCTGGCCTCCCAGTACCTCGCCACCTGGGTGATCACCCGCATGCTCGGGGAGGACGCCGCGCGCGGCGTCGTCGACTACGTGGCTCCGGTCGGCGAGAAGCAGCAGACCGTCGATCGCGCCCTGCGCGCCGTCCGGACGGGCGAGGCCGCCCTGCCCTGACGGCCCTGCCCTGACGGCCCTGCCCTGACGGCCCCTGCCCTGACGATCCCTGCCCTGAGGATCCCGGGGCGGGGCGGACGGCCCCGGGCCCCTGTCATCGGTGCTCCGTAGGCTGTCGACGTGGACATCGAGGACCTTGACTGGCAGGCCGCCCACCGCGCTGGTGTCACGCCGCTGATGGTGGAGGCCCTGCTGGCGGGCGGGCAGTCGGAGCTGCTGGTGCGGGCGGCCCGGGAGCGGGGGAGTGGTTCTGCGCGCGGGCGGGCCCGCGAGGCCATCGCGGAGATCGACGCCCTCCCGGCGGAGGACGCCGGGGAGCGGGAGGACACCACGATCGCGTTCCTGCTGGAGCGTGACGGCCGGCCGGAGGAGGCCGTCGAACTGCTGCGCGGCTCCGCCGAGTACGGCGCCCCGCACGACCTGGCGCACCTCCTGATCCGGCTGGGCCGCCCGGCCGAGGCCGTCGACGGCTACCCCTCCCTGGCGGCCCAGCGGGAGGCGGAGGACCGGCGGTGGAACCGCCGGAGGGAGGAACCGGCGGCGGGCTGAAGCGGGCTTGGCGGGCTGAGCCGGCGGGGCGTCCACCGTTGCGTCCCGGAGGCGTTCTCAGGGGCGGGTCACACCTGCCGACCGGCTCCGTCCTGCCGACAGGATCTGCCGCAGGGTGGTGAGCAGGTGCGTCTCGTCGGCGGGCCGGTGCGGTGCCCGCCAGGCGATGTGACCGTCGGGGCGGACGAGTACGGCTCCGGCCGGCGAGTCCTCCCCGAGCAGGGCGGGCGGCAGCGGACGGACGGCGACGGGCAGGCCGGCCCCGGCGGCGGTGTCCGCCTGCGACCGCCACGCCGGCTCCGTGGCGGCGGGCGCCAGCAGGGTGAAGCCGGGGCCGACGAGGTCCAGGGTGGAGGCGGGCCCGGTCGGGCCGGCCAGGCGCAGGTGGGGGAGCCGGGTGCCGGGTGCGCCGAGGGGGTGCGTGTGCTCGGGGTCCAGCGCCGGCCGGACCGTGGCGGTCGGGTCGTCCGGGGAGGTCGAGTCGGTGGGGTCGGTCGGGTCTGGCACGGTGTCCAGGACGGCGGTCGACCGGTAGGCCGCGGTCAGCAGCAGCTCGTCGTCGATCCGGTAGCCGCTCCGCGCCCGGGAGTTGGCGAGCGAGATGTCGATGACCTGCCGGGCCACCGGTCGGCGTTCGGCCTCGTAGCTGTCCAGCAGTGCCTCGCCCGCCGTCCCGGCGACGACCGCGGCGAGCTTCCATGCCAGGTTGTCCGCGTCGCCGAGGCCGGTGTTCATGCCGTGCCCGCCGGTCGGGGGCACCGTATGGGCGGCGTCGCCCGCGAGCAGCACCCGGGAGCGGCGGTAGGCGGAGGCGAGGCGGGCGTCCATCCGCCAGGTCATGGTGGAGCGGACGGCGACCGGCAGGTCCGGCAGCCCGGCGGCGTCCCGGACCAGTTCGGCCAGCCGCGGCCCGTCCGCGACCAGCCGGGCGACGTCCTCGTGTGCCGGGTCGTACGGGTACTGGTAGATCCAGTGCCGGTCGTTGTCGACGGCGAGGAAGCCGCCGCGGCCCGGCGGGGTGAGGAAGTAGGAGGCGCTGGCGCGGTCGGCGACGACCTCACCGAAGGGCGCCTCGAAGCGGACGCTGAGGTAGTGACCGAGACCGGTCGGCCCCTCCACGGCGATCCCGACCCCCTCGCGGACGGTGCTCGCCGCGCCGTCGCAGCCGACCAGCCAGTCGGCGCGCACGGTGTGCCGCTCGCCGGTGGTGCCGTCCTCCACGGTGGCGTGAACGCCGCCCTCGGGCGGGCCGTCCGCGCTTGCGCCGCCGCCGTGTTCGGCGAAGGCGACCAGGCGGGTGGCGAACCGGACGCCGTCCGGGGCGAGTTCGCGGGCCCGCCGCAACAGGACGGGCTCCAGGGCGTCCTGGGAGCAGATCAGCCCCGGGGAGGGAGTGCGTTCGACGCCGCCCTCCTGCCCGGAGACACCGGTGCGGACGAAGTCCGGGTCGACCAGGTCGCGGCCGCGGTAGAAGGACACCTGCGAGGCCGGCAGCCCGGCCCGACGGATCTCCTCCTCCAGGCCGCACCGCCGGAAGATCTCCATCGAACGTGCGGACACCCCCCGCGCCTTGGGGTGGTGCGAGGTGCCCGGGTGTGCCTCGACCAGCAGGTGCGGCACGCCGTACCCGGACAGCAGGACCGACAGCGTGAGCCCGACCGGCCCCCCGCCGACGATCAGGACGGACGTCGTCTCCGGGAATCGCATGGCACCCACCCCTTCGTAACGCTCATTGATTCAATTTGACGTTACCATGGTGGGCAGGTGACCACCCGAGACGAAGAAGGCGACCCATGGCGCAGAGCAAGCCCGCGGCCCAGGACCCCGGCGACGGCAACCCCCGCGGCCTCCACTTCCTCGCCGAACTCGCCAACACCGTCCGCGAGGACCCCGCCGCGAGCGCCGCCGATCTCCAGGCGCTCCTGGAACGCCACGGCGGCCCGCCGTTCCGGCTCACCGATGCCGACGCCCGCGAACTGCGCGACGCCACCGCCCACGTGATCGCCATCCTCGACACCGACGACCCCGACCGGGCCGCCGAGGCGATCAACACCCTGCTCGACCGTCACCCCGCCAGCCCCCGTCTCGTCCGCCTCCCGGGCCGCCCCTGGTCCCTGCACACCCGGGCCCCCGCCGACGCAGGCCTCACCCACTGGCTGCTCTCCACCGCCGCCCTCGCCCTCGGCCTCTGGCTCAGCGAACGCGGCACCTGCGCCTGGGGCCGGTGCGCGGCCCCCGGCTGCGGCCGCTTCTTCATCGACACCGGCCGTCGCACCCCCCAGCGCTACTGCACCCCCCGCTGCGCCACCCGCGTCCGCGTCGCCACCCACCGCGCCCAGCGGGCAGCGGAGTCCGGCGAAGCGTCAGGCAGTGCGTCCCGACAGGGTCCGGGCACCGGACACGGTCAGTCATGACGGGGATCTCCTTCCCGGCCGCTCCCTCGGCGGCTTCCGGTGTCCCCCAGCGTTCCGCATCGACGCCGTCGTCCGGCAGTTGCCGATCGGCACATTCCCGCAGTCCGCAGGCCCGCGACACCTGCCGATCGGCAGGGTCCGACAGCCGGGCGCGGAGCCGGTGCCGGCCGGCCGCACCCGCGATCGTCGAACACCCGGTCGGCGTTCGCGTGAACGACCGACGTGCGGGTGCCGCTTCCGCGGTTCAGGTCGGGCGCACGGGGCGGACCGGCCGTCCCGGTGCCCGTGGGGCGCCGGGCCCCGCCGGGCACCCGGCGGCGCCGTTGACGGTGGTCGTTCGGGTACGTCAGGCTCGGTGGACCGTCGGGGCGAGTGCCGTCCGGCGGGTGGCCGGTGGGACCTGCCGTGCGTCCCGGGGCCGCTGCCGACGCGCACCGCCCACCGTTCGCACCCTGCCTGGAGGTACCGCCATGCCCCTGCGCCGCCCCGCCGTCCCCGGAGCCGTCGTCGCCGCCCTGACGCTCGCCTCGCTGCTGTTCCCGGCCACGGGCGCCCACGCCGCTCCGGCCGCCGACTCCTGCACCCAGAACTGGAGCATCAGCTCCGCCGAGGGCTACGCGAACGGGAAGTGGTGCAACAACAACACCAAGGTCGTCGGGACGGTGCACGACACCAAGGCCGACGGCCGCTGTCCGTTCGTGCGCGGCAACCTGTCCGGCGGGGGCTACGTGGACAGCGACTGGGCGGGTGGCAAGGGCAAGTCCCGTGCCGTCACCCTCTACGCGCCCTCGGGCCGGTACTTCACCAGCGTGGCGATGCGCTACATCGGCTGCTGACGCCCCGCCCGCGGCTCAGTTGCCCCCGATCCGGGCCAGGTAGTGCGCCAGGTACGGCGGGGTCCGGAGGTCGCGGATCCCGTCGAGGGGGACCATGCGGACGGCCCGGCCCTCCCCGAGGACGAGGTCGGACTCCGGTCCTGCGTACGTCCCGTGGAGCACGACGGTGGACTCGTGGATCTCGGGGTGCCGGGGGCCGGGCACGGCGCGCAGCCCCTCGACCCGGATGCCGGCCTCCTCCAGCACCTCCCGCGCCCCGGCCTCGTACGCGCTCTCCCGGCCCTCGCGCCAACCGCCGATCGGGGTCCAGAGCCCGGGGTGGGCGATGCCGGGCACGTCGTCGCGCAGGTTCAGCAGCAGGCGCCCGCCGTCCGGACTGGTCACGAACGTCATCACGCCCTCGAAGTCCCGTGCGATGCCGTGCTCGTCGACGGCGCCCGTCGCCGGCCGCTCGCCGAAGAGCGTGAGGTCGGAGCGCCGGGCGCGGTCGACCAGCATCAGCCGGCGGTAGTCGGCGGGCCGCATGACGGAGTGCCAGTCGTGCAGGCTCCGGGTCGCCCACTCGGTGTGCTCGGAGGAGAGCCGGATCCGGCCCAGCTGCTCGTCGTCGAGCCGTCCGCCCCAGAAGACGTGGCCGACCTGGTGCAGCGGCCAGTAGGCGCCGGGGGAGAAGTGCACCACGGCGAGCAGCTGTTGGCGGGCGACGATCCCGGGATTCTCGACCGCGAGGTCCAGGCCGAGCTCCTCCCGGGCCTCGCGCAGCGCGGTGTCCCACGGGGACTCGCCCGGATCGGTGTCGCCGCCCGGGAACTGCCAGCGCTCCGGGTCGAGGGCGTTGCGCAGGCACAGCGCCCGCCCGGCCGAGTCCGTGAAGTAGAACGCCCCGTACAGGTTGGACAGGGCGATCCCCCCGACGTACCGGCTGATCGGCCGCCAGCCCGGCACCGCCCGGTGCCGCCGGACGAAGTCGAGCACCTCGCGGTAGCCGTCGCTGGTCGGCGGCGGGTCGTCGAGCTCCGCCCACACGAAGCGGTCGTGCTCGGTGAGCGCCACGGGGGTGCCGTCGGGCACGGTGGCGGTGAACACGAAGTGGCGGAACCGGCGGCCCGCGGCGTCGACGAAGTCCAGTGACCGCAGGTACTCCAGGCCGTCGGCGGCCACCGTGATGCCGGCCTCCTCGGACAGCTCGCGGAGCGCGCCCGCCTGCACGCCCTCCCCGGGTTCCAGCCCGCCGGCCGGGTAGTCCCAGAGCCCGGGCAGCGCGTCGTCCTCGCGGCGGCGCAGCATCAGCACCCGCCCGGAGGCGTCGAGGACGACCACGCCGACGGACAGCCGCTCGAAGCCCAGGGCGAGCGCGGTACGGGCCAGGAGGTCGTAGTCGATCACGGTGTGCAGCCTTCCGCCGGGTCGGTGTCGGTGCCGGTGCCGGTGCCGGTGCCGGTGCCGGTGTCCAGCCCGTGCCCTACCCACCCCGGTGCGGGACGCAACGGATCACCACGACGTTCCGCGATCGGCCCGCGTGGCCCCTGCGCCGCTGATCACCCGCAGGCGCCGTCAGTCCCACCAGAAGGACCAGCAGTTCTCCAGGAGCAGCTCCTGCGCGTAGTCGACCAGGCTCTCGGTGCCCTGGAAGACGTTGTCGGGGCAGAACGCGAGGTGCTCGGCCGCGATCGGCATCGCCTCGTCCAGGTCGTCCGGCTGCGCCGTGGTGCTCAACCGCAGCCCGTCCGGGCCGACTTCGACGACCCGGGCGCCGAACCGCCGCTCCCAGCTCCGCAGGACGGCGGCGAGCTCACCGGGGTCGTGGTTGCCGGCCGCCGTCCAGCCGCAGACGGCCAGTGCCTCGGCGCCGCTGCCGGCGCGGACGAGCCCGATCCGCAGCCCGGGGTCGTGCCGCAGCAGCCAGCGCGCCACGGCGGCGGCCGCCGCATCCGGGCCCTCCGGGGCGTCGTCCTCTTGGTCGTCGTCCTCGGGGTCGTCCTCCGCCGGGTGCGGGGCGGTGGCCAGGCCCGGCCAGTCGACCCCGAACGGCTCCAGGATCCGCCGGCGATCCTCGGCCTCCTCCGGGTCGTCCACCGGGAACTCGGCCTCGGAGGTCCACCAGCCCTGCAGGAGGGCGGCGGGGTCGTGGGAGTCGAGCACGTCCGCCCGGGCCGGGTGGAGTTCGCCGGTGGCCCAGGGCCGGAACTCCTGGTCGCCGGCCCGACGGGTCAGCAGCAGCGGCCACAGCCCCGACCGCGGGTGCTCCCGCTGCAGTTCCTCCCACAGCCCGGCGGGCGCCGGCCCGTCGCTCAGCCACATGACCGGGGCGTCGCCGCCGTGGCCGTCGCCCCCGGCCGGAACGATCAGGCGGCCCGGCGGCAGGGGCGTGGACAGGGCGGCCTGCACGGCGCCGTCGGGGAACAGCGGACGGAGGCCGACGGGCACCGGGGGGCGATCGATCATGTTCCCACGGTAGGGGCCGGGTCGGACAGTGCCCGCACGGCGGCCTCCGGGCGAGGATCCCGCGGGGCCGACCGGACGCCGCGATCGGGACTGTCCACAGGGGGTCCTGTCGGTGCCGCACACGGGTATCCAGCGGCAGCCACTCCCCGGTGAGTCGCCGGTGCCGGCGCACGGTCCGGCCGACGTGCTGCCTGTGCCGCCCGTACTGCCCGCTGCGTCGACGCCCCTGCCGCCCGGGCGGAACGGGCCCCGCGGCCTCCCGACCGGCGGGAGTCGGCAGGGCCCCGTCCGTCAGATCCGCTCGGGCACCGGGTTCCCGACGGCCTCGATGGCACGGCGGACGGGGACCTTCGCCAGCACGGCGAAGCCGATCACGAAGAACACCAGCAGCGAGATGATCGCCGACCGGTAGCTGCCGGTGAGCTGGTACGCGAGGCCGAAGACCAGCGGGCCCATCCAGCTGGTGCCGCGGTCGCTCACCTTGTAGAGGCTGAAGTACTCGGCCTCCCGCCCGGGCGGGATGAGGTGGGAGAACAGCGAGCGGGAGAGCGCCTGGCTGCCGCCCAGCACCAGGCCGATCATGGCGGCCAGGCCGTAGAACCAGACGGGCTGGTGGGCGGGCATGAAGTAGCCGAGGGCGAGGGTGACCACCCAGCCGACCAGGGAGCCGAGGATGGTCCGCTTGGCGCCGTACCGCTGGGCGATCCGGCCGAGCATCAGGGCACCGCCGATCGCCACGATCTGGACGATGAGCACGGCGGTGACCAGCGCGCCCTGCTCCATGCCGAGTTCCTCGCTGCCGAAGAGCGAAGCCTGGGAGACGACGGTCTGGATGCCGTCGTTGTAGCAGAGGAAGGCGCCGAGGTAGAGCAGCGTGAGCGGGTGCTTGCGCATGCCCTTCAGGGTGCGGCCGAGTTCCCGCAGGCTGCCGGAGGCGGGCCGGTCGGCGGGCCGGTCGGCGGCCCGGTCGGCCGCGGCGCGGCCGGACACCGCGCCGGCCCGGGAGGGCAGCCGCAGCAGCGGGACGATCGTGAACAGCGCCCACCACAGGCCGGCCGAGGCCAGGCAGATCCGTACGGCGGTGCCGGAGGTCACGCCGAGCGCCTCGTG
The DNA here is from genome assembly GCF_055600605.1 of Kitasatospora sp. NPDC038210. Lineage (NCBI taxonomy): Bacteria > Bacillati > Actinomycetota > Actinomycetes > Kitasatosporales > Streptomycetaceae > Kitasatospora > Kitasatospora sp. NPDC038210. The sequence goes on from NZ_JBVJYK010000001.1 coordinate 244,730, forward strand.
GCCCTGGAAGAGCGCGAGGCTGGCGATCAGCAGCAGTCCGCCGCCCGCGTAGCCGTACGCCCAGCCCTTGGAGGAGATCGCGTCGCGCTCGTCGGCGGAGGCCAGGCCCGGGAGGTAGGCGTAGGAGAGCGCGACCGAGACCGCGTACGAGATGTTGGCGACGACCAGCAGGGCGCCGCCGAGCAGGTAGCGGTCGCCGTCGAGGAAGAACATCCCCATCGTGGCGAGCGCGCCGACGTACGCGAAGCCGCACATCAGTTCCTTGTGCCGCCCGGTGCGGTCCGCGACGGTGCCGGTCAGCAGCATCACCGCGACCGAGATCAGCACGGAGAAGGAGACGGTGTACGGGAAGAACGAGCCCGCGCGGATCGACAGGCCGAGCGGGTGGACGTCGCCGGCCGCGTCGGCGGCATCCTTGGCCACCGAGGTCAGGTACGGCCCGAGGAACACCGTCAGGACGCTGGCGGAGAAGGCGGCGTTGGCCCAGTCGTTGACGTACCAGCCGAACCGTATCCGCTCCAGGGCCCGGCCGTCGGCGGGTGCCGGGTCGGGCGCCGGCCCGGTCGGGGGGTCGTCCGGAAGGTGCGTCGCGGAGTTCGTGGTGCTCATGGGGTTCCCATCACCGTGCTGGAGCCGGTACTGCCGTCCGTCCAGCAGCCGCGCTCGCCCAGGACGTCCCGCAGGACGTCGATGCGATCGGCCATGATGCCATCCACACCGAGGTCGAGGAGAGCCCTGATCCGTGTGGGATCGTCCACAGTCCAGACGTGGACCTGCAGGCCGAGGCGGTGGGCGGCCCGGAGGAGGGCCCGGTCGACCACCCGCACGCCCATGTGGCGCTCCGGCACCTGGGCGCACAAACCGGCGAACGGTGCCCCGCGCCCCGGCAGCAGCGGCCCGGCCAGCGAGCGCAGCCGCAGCCGGGCCACCTCGCGCGGGCCGAGCGAGGTGGCCAGCCGGGGGCCCGCGGCGGCGCGGACGGCGGCCAGCCGGCTGTCGGAGAAGCCGCCGACGCAGACCCGGTCCCAGGCGCCGGTCCGGCGGACCGCCTCGACCAGCGGGGCGACGGCCGAGGCCGCCTTGACGTCGATGTTGAAGCGGGCTTCGGGGAACGCGCCGAGCAGGTCCTCCAGCAGCGGCACGGGCTCGGTGCCCCCGATCCGGGCCTGCCTGACGTTCTCCCAGGGCAGCTCCGCCACGGCGCCCGTGCGGTCGGTGACCCGGTCGAGGTGGGAGTCGTGGAACGCCACCAGCACGCCGTCCCGGGTGGTGTGCACGTCCGTCTCCAGGTAGCGGTACCCGAGCGCGACGGCGGCCTCGAAGGCCCTGAGCGAGTTCTCGGGGTGCCCGAGGTCGCCGCCCCGGTGCGCGAAGGCCAGCGGCCCCGGATGGTCGAGGAAGGCGTGCATGTCGTGCTCCGAGCTGCTGGGGGAGGAAGCCGCGCGGGGAGGGAGCCGCACCGCCCGCTCCGACGCCGTCCCGGACCGCGCCCGACCTCGCGCGTTACAGTATTACGCACTCTGTCAAGCGGTAATGCGGTCACGCCGATCGGCGGGCGGGAGCACTCGGGCAGGACGCGTCGAGCAGGAAGGGCGGAGCAGGAAGTCGGACGGACCGACTTCCTGCTCCACCCTTCCTGTTGCGTCCGGCCTCACCGCCGGACCAGGTGCGCCTCCCCGTCCCGCAGCTCGACGCGGTGTTCCTCGGCCACCCGGGCCAGGCGTTCGAAGACCGCAGGCGGTTCGAGGTCCGCCGAGATCTCCGGCGCGTCGATGTCCGCGACGTACTGACCGGGCTTCAGCGCCGGTCCGGAGGCCGGTGTCCCCGGAGGGTGGGCCACCGTGCCGAGGATGTTCCCGCTCCGGTCGTGGATCACTGTCAAGAGCATCGTCGCCCCCTCAGGGGATGATGAAGGCGATCCAGGCGGTGAAATACCGGATGGAATTCGCACTGCTGTTGAAGTACGTCGCCCAGATGTAGAACTCGTGGGTCGTGAGGTCCCCGTGGACCGTGGGGACGTTCTCGACGGACATGTCCTGCACCCACAGGGCGGTCCGCTGCTGGGCGGTTCCGATGGGCTGCAGGGTGTCCGGCGTGCCGGTGACCACCACGCAGCCGTTGACCTGGTCGAACGAGCCGACCCAGAAGTTCACGGTCTGCCGGGAGGGGAGGCCCCCTGCTCCCAGCCACTGCGTCACGTCGTAGTAGTAGGGCCCTGACATCTGTATCGTCGCCACGGCGGCGCACCTCCATCCACCGGCCGGGGGCCGTAATTCCCGGAAGGGCGGCACGAACTGATTCCAGTGTAGGTCCGAATGTCCGGGATGTATACGATCCATGTGTTCGCCGGAATCGTCACCGTCGGTCAATTCACCGGCGGCCCGTCACTCGTGGTCATGTATTTCCGTGCCCGGAAATGAATGCGTCGACTGCTCGGTGATCCCCCCGTGACCGGCGGGGCCGGAAATCGGCCGGGGGGCGGACGGGATGGATGGGGCGAATGAGGTGGATGGGGCGGATGGGGGCAGATGGTGCAGCCGGGCCGGGTGCGTCGGCGTCCCCTCGGAGCGGGGTTCCGGTGTCGATTCTTTCGTACCGACGACGGTTTTTGTGAACATGACATCGAATCGATCGGGAGGTTCCGCTTCCGGGTGCGGGTGGACGGGTGGCACTTCGCGCGGGTCGTGCAGGAATCAACATTTCAGGCGTATTTCAAGCGGCCGGGTCGATCGGGCACCGACCTCCTGTGATCCCCGTCACGGAACGGCGTGCCGCGCGCTTTGCCGCAGCCCGTGTTCATGGCCGAAACAATCCGCAGTGGCCTGATGTCGCCTGAATATTCGTCAGATGTTCGGAATCGATGGCAGTGTGTGTGTAGCCGTACCAACTTCTGACCTGGTGCACACCGATCGTGTACACGATGACGAATGGCTGAACTGTGCGCATGACCCGTTCGGATCGCAACGAAGCGACCACGCGGCCCCGCCTCACCGGCGAAACGCTCACCATCCAGGAGTTCTCCCAGCTCGCCGGCAACGTCGGCGGCTACCCCTATGTGAAAATCGTGCTCGACCGCGCCGAGTCGGTGCTCCACTTCATCGACAGTGCGGACGGAACACTCCACGTCCGCTACATCGCGTGCGACGTACTCGGCATGTCGATCGACGAACTCGCCCGAGAGCTCGACGCGTTCAACGACGACGTCTACCGGAATCCCGACCGCCGTTTCTATCTCGGCACCCTCGCCCTGCACGACCGCAGCGGCACCGACGAGGGCGGGCGAGCGGAAGGCCCCTTCCTCTCGCTGGAGACCGTCGACGTCGACACCATGTCCCAGGACATGCTGCGCTCCTTCTACCACCGGGTGCGCGCCCACATCGACCCCGCGCTGCCGCTCGTCCTCAAGCCGGCCAACCACCGGCAGGAGGCGTACGTCGCCGCGATCCCGGAGGACGAGATACCGCGCGTCCTGGCCCACGAGCTGTACTCCACCGCCGCGTTCGTCCCCCTGAACCCCGGGGAGGCCCACGGGCGGCTGCGGGTGTTCCGCTCGGAGGAGGAGTACCGGGCCGACCCCGAGCCGCTCCAGTGGCACGACATCGTGGTGATGCCCCGGGTGCCCGAGGACGTCCCGCGGGTGTCCGGCCTCATCCACACCGAGCACACCACCCCGCTCTCCCACATCAACGTGATGGCCACCGGGTGGCGGATACCCAACGCGGTCCGCATCGGAGCCGCCGACCGGATCGAGGAGGCCGGGCTGGCCGGCCGGTGGGTCCGCTACCGGGTCGACGCCGACGCCGGCGACTTCCGGCTGGAAGCCGCGCCGCCGCGCCACGACGGCGACCGGCCGGAGCCGGCGCCGCGGGCCGAACGCGTCACCGTGGACCGGCCCGACCTCACGCCCACCCCCGTCACCCCGCTGACCGAACTGCGCGCGGGCGACCACGTCCGGTTCGGCACCAAGGCCGCCAACCTCGGCGAGCTCGCCCACCTGCTGCAGCACGGCTCGCCGCGCTGGCTCGGCTTCTACCGCGTGCCGCGGCCGCCCCGGGACAACCTGCTGCGCTACCTCGCCCGTCAACTCGGCCTCCCGCAGGACGCGGACGACACCGAGCTGGCCGACGCCGCGCAGCGCCTGGTGAAGGAGCACGCCCACGTGCCGCGCGGGATCGTGCTGCCGTTCTCCCTCCAGCAGCGGTTCCTGGACTCCTCGACGGAGCTCCGGGACGCCCTCGACCGGCTCGACACCGCGCTCCGGGACGGGACCGCGGAGAGCACGGGGACCGCCGGAGCCTGCCTCGAAGCGCAGCGGCTGATCCGCACCGCCCCGCTGCCCGACCCGGTCCGCGCCGAGATCGACCGGGCGCTCGACCGGCACCTGTACGGCGCGGCCGAGCTGGTCGTCCGCAGCTCCTCCAACGCCGAGGACCTGTCGGGCTTCTCCGCCGCGGGACTCTACGAGTCGGTGGCGCACGTCAGCGGCACGGACGCGGTCGTCGAGGCGGTCCGGGAGGTGTGGGCCTCGCTGCTGTCGCCGCGCGCCGTGCAGCTGCGGCACCAGGCGGGCATCCCGCTGGACCACTGCCGCATGGGCGTGGTCGTCCAGGAGCAGGTCGGCGCCACCGTCGGCGGCGTCCTGGTCACCTGCAACCCGCTGAGCCCGCAGGACTTCCGCAGCGTCTACCTCAACATCTCGCCGCGCTCGGTCACCGAGGTGGTCACCGGCGAGGGAGCCCCCCTCCAGTACCTGTGCAACACCATGGAGGGCGGCAGCCGCACGGTCTCGCTCGGCACCGCCACCGCCGACCTGGACGCCACGACCAAGCAGCTGGTGGGCCGACTGGCCCTGATCAGCCGGCTGCTGCAGTCGCACTTCTCGCCCGACGAGAGCTACGCCGCCCCGGTCGACATCGAGTGGGCCATCGAGGGCGACCGGGTGAGCCTGCTGCAGCTGCGCCCCTTCCGCACCGCCGGCTGACGCCGGCCGCCCGCGACGGCACGGCCGCGAACGACGCGGCCGTGCCGTCGGCGCGGGCCCACGCGGCTGCCCGCCGCACGGCGGGGCACCCCGCGGGCCGAGCGCCCAGGCCGGGCGCCCGCCCGGGGCGAACACCCTCGGGCCAGTGAACTTCCCTCAGGAGAGAGCACGTTGAACCGGATCCTGTACGTCTACGTCAAGGGCGGAGCCCCGCTCGACTACGCCTTCCCGCGCATCGCCGCCTGCGGCGAACTGCACGTCCTCGCGCTGGCGCCGCTGCCCACCGCCGCCGAGGAGGTGTGGCGCCCCAGCTGCACCAGCATCGAAACGGTCCCCGAGGCGCCGCGCGGCGACGACCTGGTCGAGCTGATCGTGGAGTACGCGAAGGCCATCGGGGCCGACGCGGTGCTCACGCTCTCCGAGTTCGCGGTGCTCGCCGTCGCGCACGCCGCGAGCCGGCTCGGCCTGGCCGGCGCGGGCGAAGGGATCGTCCGCGCCCGGGACAAGCGGCTGATGCGGGAGGCGTGGGCCGCCGCCGGGGTGCCGATCCCCGGCTTCCGCCGGGTCGACAGCCTCGCCGACCTGGACGCCGCCCTCGCCGAGTTCACGCCCCCGCTGCTGCTCAAGCCGGCCTGGGGCGCCGGCTCGGTCGCCCAGATCGTGCTGGAGCGGGCCGAGGACGCCGCGCCGGCGTGGGACGAGATCGAGCGCGGCCTGCAGGCCGGCAGCAAGGTCGGCATGAACGAGCTCTACGCCCCCGACACCGACCGGGACCGGCTGGTCGAGGAGATCGCCCAGGGCTCCACCGACGGCTGGTACGAGGAGCCCGGCTACGGCGACTACGTGAGCGTGGAGGGGATCGTCGCCGACGGCGTCTACCGTCCGCTCGCCATCACCGCCAAGCTGCCGACCGTCCCGTCCTTCGTCGAAGTGGCCAGCACCTCGCCCTCCGTCATGGCGGTGCCCCTGCAGCGCCGGATCGAGGAGGTCTCGCGGCAGGCCGTCGACGCGCTCGGGCTGGAGAACTGCGGCACCCACACCGAGCTCAAGCTGATGAAGGACGGCGAGCTGGTGGTCATCGAGACCGCGGCCCGGTTCGGCGGTCTGCTGACGACCCGGCAGGTCCACGAGGTCTTCGGGCTCGACCCGATCGGCATGCTGGTCCGGCAGTTGCTGGGCGAGCGCGTCGACTACCCCGGGGCCATGCTCACCGACGGGGTCCGGGCGGCCGCCTCGGTGGCCGTCGTCCCGGCCGACGCGTTCGGCGTGCCCTGGCGCACCCGCCCGGTCTGGGACCCGCAGGCCGTGGACTGGCAGAGCCTGCTGTCCCCGGGCAGCACCATCGAGGCCGTCCCCGGTTTCGCCATGCCGGCCGGACAGCCGGTGCCCGCCTTCGACCCGAACGCCGGGTCGCGCAACTGGCTCGGGGTCTACCTGCTGAGCGCCGTCGACGCCGACACCCTGCAGCGCGACTGCAACGCGGTGCTGAACGGCCTGGAAGCCGCCCTGCACCGCGCCGCCGGCTGACCCCCGCCCCACCCGACCACCGAGGTACTTCGATGCGTGTACTGTTCGCCGGCGCACCCGGCGTCGGCCATCTCTTCCCGCTGGTTCCGCTCGCCCGGGCGGTGCGCGGGCTCGGCCACGAGGTCGCGGTGGCCTCGATGGACGGCGGCGAGGCGGTCGCCGCGTCCGGGCTGCCGTACCTGCCGCTCGCCCCCGGCGTGGACTGGCGCCTGGAGATCCGCGAGGCCGGCCGCACCCGGCGGCCCGACCTGATGCGGCGGGTCGTCGAGACCAACGCGGCCGACCGCGAGGCCTTCGTCCCGCTGGCCGCGCACGTCAACAGCACGGTGGCCGACGCCACCGTCGAACTCGCCGCGCAGTGGCGGCCGGACCTGGTGGTGTACGAGTACCTGTTCCCGGTGGCCCTCCTCGCGGCGACCACCCTCGGCGTGCCCGCCGTCCAGCACGACCTCGGATTCGTCCGCACCCCCGGGCTGCGCGAACTGATGCTCACCGAGATGGCGGACACCTTCGCCCGGCACGGGATCGACCGGCTGCCCGAGCCGGCCGAGACCCTCGACGTCGCCCCGCCGAGCATGGCCGGCACCGAGCGGTACGGCCGCACCCTGCGGCCCGTCGCCTACAACGGCGAAGGCGCCCTGCCCGAGCCCCTGGCCGCCCCCGCCCACCGCCCGCGGGTGGCGGTCACCCTGGGCACCGTGCCGCCCAAGACCGACGGCCTGACCAGGATCGAGCGGGTGATCGCGGCCGCCGCCGAGGTCGACGCCGACTTCGTCCTCGCCACCGGCGAACTCGACCTCGGCACGCTCGGCACCCTGCCGGACAACGTCCACGCGTACGGCTGGGTGCCCTGGCGGGCCCTGCTGGACACCTGCGCCGCCGCGATCCACCACGGCGGCAGCGGCACCGCACTCGCCGCCCTGGACGCGGGCATCCCGCAACTCGCCCTGCCCGACGGCTCCGACCGCTTCATCAACGCCCACGCGGTCCGCGACCGCGGCGCCGGCCTCAGCGCGGGCGCCGAGGAGATCGGCCCGGCCCTGCTGGAGCGCCTGCTCACCGACCCCGGCCCGGCCGCGGCCGCCCGCGAGGTCAGCGCCGAGCTCGCGGCGATGCCGAGCCCGACCGAGGTGGCCGAGCACCTCCTCGGTCTCGGAGCACTCGGCGGCTGAGGCCGGCCGACGGGGGCCGCGAACCCGCAGCCCCCGCCGAGCGCTTCGCCGAAGGCCCCGGAGACGGTCCCGGTACCGGCCCCCGGCGGGCGGCTTCCCCACGAGGGGCTCACGGCGCGGGCGGTCGTGCTGCGCCGGATGCGGCCCGTGGTCGACTCGCGGCGACCGGCGCGACCGCCGGTTCTCCGCGTGGAGACGCCGGCAGCGCTCGAAACACGGGGCTTCACGGCGGACTTGGACGCGGAGCCCCCGACACCCGGCCCGGCTCGGCCCGGAGCTCCCGACTTCCCCTTCACGGTGACCGACGCGGGCCCGGAGCTGTTCGCCGTCGCCCCTGGCTCGACCTGCGAGGTGGAGTGGCACCTCGAACCGGACCGGACGAGCGCGGCGGGCCATCGTCCTGGAGGACCGCCCGGTAGCCCGGCCCGGCGCTCAGTCGGCGGTCGCAGTCACGGGGGTCCGGGGCGGGCGACCGGTGGGCGGTTCAGGCGACCAGGTCGGGCTGTCGGGCGTCGCCCGGGTGGGGCGGCGCGCCTTCCGGCAGGTCGCGGCCGAGCAGGAGGAGCGCCCCCGCCGGGACGCCGTAGGTCAGGACCCGGTCGGCGTCCCTGGTGTGCTGGACGGCAGGGTCCAGCACACCGGGGAAGCGAGTCTGCGTGCAGGTGCGCCGACGGACGGCGGCCACCCAGGGCAGGACCATGGCGACTCCCGCGTAGGCGCGGGCGCGTCCGTCGGGCCAGGTCGGGTCGAGGGCGCGGCCGTGCTCGTCGGCGCACCAGGCGTGGTGGGTCACCGTGCCGTCGTCCTCGATCACGTAGCCCTCTACGTACGCCAGGGCGGGCGATCTGCGGGCGACGCGCCAGGCGTTGGGGAAGCAGGCGCCGCCGTTGCCCCGCCGGGGCATGCCGGCCGGCCAGGGGCACGGCTCCTGGAGGCGCCCCTGGGCGAGGACCACGGCTTCGGCGGTGAGCGCGCCGCGCGCGGCCCTCGCCCGCAGCGCGCCGACAAGGGCCCGCTCGGGGCGGGAGGTTCCGGCGTTCACGGTGGAGGACACGCTCGTCAGTCTTCTCAACCCCCAAGGGCGGCGCGAGAAGTACTACGCCATCCGATGGCCCGGGTCGCTCTACACCGCGCCGAGGAACCCGGGGTCGGCGGCGCCCAGCTGCCGCGCGAAGTCGGCTGCGACCCCGAGGACTTCGCGCATCGGCACGGCCCGGCGAGCCGTGCCGGAGAGGTCCGCGTGCGCCTCCTCGGACCACAGGAACGGAAACACCGTGATGCCCTGGGAGAGCGCGAGTTCCTCGGCCTCCGCGCGCCAGCCGGGCCAGCGCAGCCCGTCGTAGAACGCCTCCGTGCCGCCCGAGAGGAGCCAGGAGACCCATGCGGAGTGGCCCATGTCCAGGGCCTCCCACTCCAGGGTGTCGGGGGCGAAGTAGGTGATCTGTCCCGGTATCCCCGGGCGGCCGCCGGCGGCCGGGTCGTGGCCGTTGAGTGCGAAGACACCGCCGACGGCGTCGTGGCCGACGACCAGGCCGGTGGCGGGGTGCCAGGCGGGGTCGAACGTGGTGGGGAAGCGGTTGACCCGCCCGAGGCTGGGCAGGCCGCCGTTCGCCGCGCCGCCGTTCTGCGCTGCACCGCCGTTCTCCGCCGGGCCGCCGCCCGCCGCCGGGGCGCCGCCGCCGAAGACGCGCACCCAGCCGTGGTCCAGCAGCAACCCGCCGGTGTGCAGCATCAGCGCGCCGAGCACGGAGCGCGCGGTGACCTGCAGCTGCAGCAGGCAGCGGCGTCCCTCGTCGCGGTCGGCGGGCAGCACACGGGCGGGGACGGGGCTCGCCGCGACCACCGCCGCCAGCTCGGGCCAGGCCGGATCGTCCACCTCGGTCAGTTCGTCGATCGCGCGCATCCGAGGATGATCGCACCGCGGCCGGCCGCACCGCCGGGCGGGTGGCCGACGCGCGGCTGGCCGACGGCGCGGCCGACGACGCCCTGTCAGCGCCCCGTCAGTGCCCTGCCGGTGGCATGTCGGTGCTGTGAGCGGTCTGTTCGTGTGCTGTGGGCGGCCCGCCGCAGGCTGGTCCACACCAGCACCACCGACCCACGGGAGGTCCACCGTGTCGAGCAACAACCGGACGAGCAACACCGAAGCCGGCAACACCGAGCCCGGCCACCGCGAGCCCGGCCACCGCGAGCCCGGCCACCGCGAGCCCGGCCACGCCGAGCCGATCAGCCCCGGGCCCGACGGCGGCAGCGCCCGCCCGACCTCGGTCCTGGTCTCCGGCGCCGGGATCGCCGGCACCGCCCTCGCCTACTGGCTGCAGCGCTACGGCTTCCGCGTCACCGTGGTCGAGCGCGCCCGGGCGCTGCGCGGCGGCGGTCAGGCGGTGGACATCCGTGGCAACGCCCTGGACGTCGTCGAGCGCATGGGCCTGCTGGCGGAGGTCCGGGCCCGCAGGACCGGCCTGCGCGGGATGTCCGTGGTCGACGCGGACGGCCGCGAACTGAGCCGCACCACCGAGTGGACGGCCAGTGGCGGCGAGGTCGGCGGTCCCGACGTGGAGATCCTGCGCGACGAGCTCGCGGAGCTGATCGCGGGAGCGGCCGGGCCGGGCGTGGAGTACCGGTTCGACGACTCGATCGACACCCTCGTCCAGTACGGGGACGGCGTGCAGGTCCGGTTCCGCAGCGGTACCGAGCAGTCGTTCGACCTCGTCGTGGGCGCCGACGGCCTGCACTCGAACACCCGCCGGCTCGTCTTCGGCCCCGAGGCCGACTACCTGCACTCCATCGGCACCTACATCGCCGGCTGGAGCGTCCCCAATCACCTCGGCCTGGACCGCTGGGAGATCGTCCAGCAGGCCGACACCGGCTGGAGCAGCCTGGTGATGACCGTCCGCGACAACACCGAACTGCGGGTCTTCGTCGGCTTCGCCACCGACGAGCCGCTGGAACGCATGCTGCCCCGGGACCGCACCGCCCAGCGCCGGCTGGTCGCCGAGCGCTGCGCCGGGATGGGCTGGGAGATGCCGCGCTTCCTCCGGGGGATGTGGGAGACGGACGCCTTCCACTACGACGTCGTCGCCCAGATCCGGATGGAGCACTGGTCCAACGACCGCGTCGTCCTGCTCGGCGACGCCGGGTACTGCTGCTCCCCGTTCACCGGCCAGGGCACCAGCGTGGCCCTGACCGCGGCCTACGTCCTGGCCGGGGAGCTGCACGCGGCGGACGGCGACCACCGGCGCGCCTTCCCCGCCTACGAGAAGCGGCTGCGTGACCACGTCGCGGCCAACCAGGCCATCCTGGAGCTGACCACCAGGGTCTACGGCATCGACGCCGCGACCGCCGGCCCGGAGGAGGACGCCGAAGCCCCCGGCGCCACGGCCGGGCCCGGCCTCGACCGTCCCGGCCCGGAGACGGAGGCGGCCTTCCGTGCCGCCACCGTCTTCGACCTGCCCGACTACTGAGGGCGCGTCACCGAGGAGCGGGCCCCGACCGACCGGCAGGACCGGCCGGCCGGGGCGGGCGGCGCGGTCGGGGCGGCGCGGCCAGGGGGCGCTCAGCCCTCGAACGGGTCCTCCAGCACCGGGATGCACGGTGACAGCAGCGGCTCGGTGTGCTCGGTGACCCGGCCTCGGACCATCCTGAGGACGCGGACGTCGTTCTCGTGGGGGTGGTCCTCGTCGTCGCGGACGTGCAGCAGGCCGTACGAGCCGGGCGCGCGCTCGCCGACCTCGCGGAAGAAGTCGACGATCTCCGGATCCCGGTGGTTCGGGTGGCCGGCGAGGTGGAGGAAGAGCGAACCGTTCATCCACCGCAGGTCCAGGAGGTACGGGGTGGCGATCTCGTCGATCCGGCGCCGGATGCCCCCGGCGATCTCCCGCAGGCGGGCCTCGACGAGGCCCGTGTCGTCGGCCTCGGCCTCGGCTTCGGCCGTCTCCAGGACGTTGATCCACCCGTGGTACTCGAACACGGCTCGGCAGCCTACCGACCGGCGGCCGCCGCTCGCTGGGCTCATCGCCGGCGGCCGTCGCCGACCGGCCCCCGGCCGTGTGCGGTCAGCCGGCGGCCGGGGCGAGTTCGGCGGCGAGCCTGCGCAGGTCGGGGCCGTACTCGGGGTTGGCGAGGGCGGCGGCGAACTGGGCGCGGAGGTAGGCGGCGGGGTTGCCGGTGTCGTACCAGGTGCCGTCGATGACCTGGCCGTAGACGGCGCGGCGTGCGGCGTAGGCGTTGATGGCGTCGGTGAGGTAGACCTCGTCCTCCGGCTTCTCGTGCCAGCGGCGGGTGAGTTCGCGCAGTTCGTCGACGATGCCGGGGGTGATGACGTAGCCGCCGATGGCCGCGTACGCGGAGGGCGCGTCGACGGGCTTCGGCTTCTCGACCAGCCCGGTGATCCGGAGCGAGCCGCCGCCGAGGTCCTCCTTCACCACCGGCACGCCGTAGCGGTAGGAGTCCTCGGGGGCCATCGGCATCAGCGCCAGGACCGGCGCGTTCGTCTGCTCGTACGCCCGGATCAGCTGCTGCGCGCGGGGGACCTCGGCCACGAACACGTCGTCGGGCCACAGCACCAGGCAGGGGTCGTCGCCGAGGTGGCGGGCGGCGTTGAGCACCGGCGTGCCGTTGCCGTACGGGCCGTGCTGGTAGAGGTAGCTGATGTGGCCGCGACGGGACAGCTCGCCGACCTCCTCGACCGCGTCCGCGAAGGCCGCCTTGCCGTCGCGGCGCAACTGGTCGACGAGGACGGGGTTGGGGCGGAAGTGCTCCTGGATCATGCCCTTGTCGCCGTTGACGACGATGGTGATGTCGGTGATGCCGCTCTCGATCAGCTCGCGCACGGTGTGTTCGATCACCGGCTTGTCGCCGACCGGCAGCATCTCCTTCGGCGTGGCCTTGGTCAGCGGCAGGAGGCGGGATCCGAGTCCGGCGGCGGGGATGACGGCTCGGCGGATCGTCCTGGGGGCCATGTGCCCTCTCTCGTCTCGACGGTGGTGCGGCGCGCGGGTGCGGTGCAGGTGCCTGCACGAGGTCGCGGTGACGTCACGCTACCAAGGCTTCCGGTGTGATTGTTTCCGTTGACCTGCTGGGGAGTTGGGGTCGTGGATCAAGAATTCGTCGACCGTTCACCGGGGCGCCGGCGGCGCGTGCGCCTGCTCGCCCCGGGGCGCCTTGCCGCCGGGCCACCGGGCCACCGGGCCGCCGGGGCGCGGGCACGGGCGCGTATGCGGCGGTGCGGCGGGATCGCGGGAAGTCCGTGGGAGAGTTCCGGCGGAGGACGTCAAGACGGCGGCGCCCGCTCCGACCACCGGTCGGAGCGGCCCCGCCGGGGCCCGCACACCCGAGGGAGTCACGAGATGAAGTTCCTGATCAGCCTGCACATCAACCCGGCTGTGCTGGACGCGCTGACCGACGAGGAGAAGGCGGCGATCGGCGCCGGGCACGGCAGGTTCATCGAGGAGGTGAAGGAGTCCGGCGAGCTGATCCTCACGCAGGCGCTGGTCGACCCGTCGCAGGCCGCCGTGGTGACCGTCCGCAACGGGCAGCCGGTGGTGACGGACGGCCCGTTCCTGGAGGCCAAGGAGTTCCTGGGCGGCTTCTACCTGGTCGACTGCGAGGACAGGGCGCGCGCGATCGAGCTGGCGGCCCGGATCCCGGACACCCGGATCGCGGGCCTGGGCGTCGAGGTGCGGCAGGTGATGTTCTCCGACGGAAACTTGGAGGCATGACGGCTACGGGCAACGAGGACGACGAACGCAACCGGGACACCGGGGACCTGCTGCGTGGGCTCACGCCGCAGGTCCTCGGCACGCTGGTGCGGAAGTACGGCCGGTTCGAGGGGTGCGAGGACGCCGTGCAGGAGGCCGTCCTGGCCGCCGCCGTGCAGTGGCCGTCCGAGGGGGTGCCGGCCAACCCGCGCGGCTGGCTGGTGACGGTCGCCTCCCGGCGGCTGGTCGACCAGGTGCGCAGCGACCGGGCGCGCCGGGAGCGGGAGTCGGCGACGGCGGCCGCCGAGGTGGTGCCGGAGGGGGTGCCGGACACCGACGACACCCTGCTGCTGCTGTTCCTGTGCTGCCACCCGGCGTTGACCGCCGCCTCCCGGACCGCCCTGACGCTGCGGGCGGTCGGCGGGCTGACCACGGCCGAGATCGCCCGTGCGTTCCTGGTGCCGGAGGCCACGATGGCGGCCCGGATCAGCCGGGCCAAGCAGCGGATCCGGGCCGCCGGGAGCTCGTTCGCGCCGCCCGCGGGCGCCGAGCGCGAGGAGCGGCTGCGGGTCGTCCTGCACGTGCTCTACCTGATCTTCAACGAGGGCTACACCGCGTCCTCGGGCAGCGAGCTGGACCGCCCGGACCTCGCCCGCGAGGCCGTCCGGCTGACCAGGGCGGTGCACGCGCAGCTGCCCGGGGACGGCGAGGTGGCCGGGCTGCTGGCGCTGATGCTGCTGACCGACGCCCGGCGGAGCGCCCGGACGACCGCGGCCGGGGATCTCGTCCCGCTGGACGAGCAGGACCGGACGGCGTGGGACCGCGCGCTGATCGACGAGGGCACCGCGCTGGTCAAGGCGGCGCTGGCCGGGCCGGCGCTCGGCCCGTACCAGCTGCAGGCCGCCATCGCCGCCACCCACGCCGACGCGGACACCGCCGAGGACACCGACTGGCGGCAGGTGCACGGCCTCTACCTGATCCTGGAGCGGATCGCGCCCAACCCGGTGGTCACCCTCAACCGTGCCATCGCCCTGTCCGAGGTCGAGGGCCCGCAGGCCGGGCTGGCCCTCCTCGCCACCCTGGACGCCGACGCCCGGATGGCCGGGCACCACCGGCTGCTGTCCGTGCGGGCGCACCTGCTGGAGAAGGCCGGCGACCGCGCCGGGGCGTACGAGCACTACCGCCGCGCCGCGCGGGCCACCGCGAGCCTGGCGGAGCAGCGCTACCTGGAGGACCGCGCGGGGCGGGTCCGGCAGGTCTGACCGTTCGGCGGGCGGTCCGGCCCGTCCGCCCGCCCCGGCCGGGGTGACGGCCGTCAGCCCGGCCCGTCGGCCTCGTCGGTCGCCGGCGGCCAGTCCTCGAAGACCCGCAGGCGCAGCCGGGAGCGGCTGAAGTCCGCGAACCACCGCAGCCACTCGTTCTGCCCGGCCAGGGCGGCGCGGGCCGTCGCGTACCAGTCCTCGCGGTCGAGGAGCGCGAGGTAGGCGGCGAGGACCGCGTCGAGCTGCGCGGGGGTGCAGCCGGAGTACTCGGGGGATTCGGTGGCCAGGTGCAGCGTCAGCGAGGCCACGACGCAGAAGCGCTCGACGGTGGGCGGCGGGTCGCCCGCGTGGTGGGCGTGGGCCGCCAGGACGGCCGCGGAGTGCGGGTAGTGGCGCAGGGTCATTCCCATGCCGGCGCTCTGCGTCATGATCTGCAGCAGCCGCCCGGTGTGGTCCAGCAGTTCGCGGTCCCGCCCCAACTCCGGGAGCACCTCGTGCAGTCGGGCGGCCGTGGCGGCCCTGCCCGCGAAGTAGCCGTTGAGGAAGTCGCCGTCGACTGCCCGGCGCAGCAGCCACGGGCGGGTGGCCGGGTCGTCGAGCCGGCAGAGCGCCTCGACGACGTGGACCCGCCCCCACCCGGCCACCCGGTCGGCCAGCCAGAGCAGGTGCGCCGCTCCGCCGTCGAGGCGTTCGAGTGCGTGCGCCGCGAGCGGGCCGGAGGTTCCGGACAGCAGCCCGATCGTCCGGATCAGCGGGCCGTCGTCCGGCGCGGCGGCTTCGGCGAGCAGCGCGAGCCCGACGGCGACGGCACCCTCGTCGCTGCCGTGGCGCACCAGCCACCGTCCGGTCCGCCGGACCCGCCACGCGTCGGTGCACCGGCGGGCGGCCGCGGCGACGTCCGCGTTGCGGTGGATCGGGACGTGGAGGTCGCGGAACGCGTCGGCCAGTGCGCCGGGTCGGGCGGCCGGCTCGGCGAAGTGCGCGTCCAGGACGCGGGCGACCGGGAGGCCCGCCGTCCGCAGGTCGTCGGGCGCAGCGGGGCGTGGTCGACCGTCGTCGGGGTACGGCTTCCCGTCGCGGGGCAGCGGCTCGTTCGGGTTCTGCCGGTGCAGGCGTACCGCGTGGTCGTACAGGCCGGTTCGGGTGTCGGGCGGCCGGGGCCCGGGCGCCGCGCTCACCAGCGGTCGGTGGACTCGATTCTCGTGATCACGGCGCCGATGGTCGCACCCGAACTCCGCGCTTGGCAAGCGGTTTTACGATCCGTACCCCGGCCGGTCCCGAGCGGTGGGCCCCCGCCGACCGCAGCGACGCGGACGACGGGGGCCTGAAGACGGACCTTCAGCCGCCGGCCTTCAGGACCTGGGCGGCCGCCACGCCGGCCGCGCTGTTGCCGTGGCCGCCGCCCTCGACCTCGGCGGCGACGGCGAGGTCGCCGCGGTAGGCGATGAACCAGCTGTTGGTGGCCTGGCTGCCGCCGGCCTCGACGGTGCCGGTCTTGGCGCCGATCTGGCCGGACAGGCCGGACATCGGGGCGCGGGCGGTGCCCTGGGTGGCGGTCTTGGACATCATCGAGCGCAGGTCCCGGGCGACGTCGGCGGGGAGCTTCCCGGGTGCCGTCGCGCGCTTGGCGTCCTCCCGCAGCACGGGCTGGCGGAACGTTCCGCTCTGCACGGTGGCGGCGACCGAGGCCATCGCCAGCGAGTTGACCTGGATCCTGCCCTGGCCGATGTACTCGGAGGCCGCGTCGTCGTTGTTCGCCGGCACCGGGACGGTGGCGTCCCGGCTGTCGATGCCGATGTGCCACTCCAGGCCGAGGCCGAACTGGTCGCGGGCCACCTTGGTGAGCGTGCCCGGCTGCAGCTTCTCCAGGCCCTTGTCGATGAAGCCGGTGTTGCAGGAGTGGCTGAAGTCGTCCGCGAGCGTGTACGAGGGGAAGTTGCCCGGCTCGTCGTTGTGCCACGGGCGCGGTGAGAAGGTGGTGTCCTTGCACGGCACCACGGTGTCCGGGGACACCCCGGCCTCCAGCAGGGCGGCGGAGGTGATCACCTTCATCGTGGAGCCGGGTGCCTGGCCGCCCAGGACCGCGCGGTTGTAGCTGCTCGGCGAGTAGGCCATCGCCAGGATGTTCCCGGTGCTCGGCTGGACGGCCACCAGCGAGGCCTGCTTGCCGCCCGCCGCCTGCTGCTTGACCGCCTCCTCGGCGACCTGCTGGAGGCCGGCGTCCAGGGTCAGCTTGACCTGCGGTGCGCTCGGCGGGGTCAGTACGAACAGCTGCTCGGGCTCCCGCCCGGGGCCCGAGAGCACCACGGCCCGCCCGTTGACGACGGTCGCACCGTCGGCGGGGCCGATCTTGGCGAGCACGGCGGTCAGCGACGGGAAGCCGTCGAGCGGCTTGCCGTTGCGGTCGACCGGCTTGGACACCGGGCCGGGCAACTGCTTCACGGCGATCGTGCCGCCCGTGGCGAGGTGCGGGTGGAGCACGGTCGGCGCCCAGTGCACGACGGCCTTGCCGTCCTGGGAGCGGCCGACGCTGAGCGCGCTGTCGTACTCCCAGGCGCCCGTGGTGTTCTCGAACTCGGCCTTCACCCGGAAGCCGACGGCCGGATCGCTCGCCGTGCCGGCGGGGGCGGGGCCCGTCGGGGTCAGCGCGAGCGAGCGGGTCGGCACGTTCTCGCGGAACACGGCCAGTGCGGCGCGGGCGGTCTCCGGCCTGTCCGTGAGGGCGGAGGCGGCGGTCACGTCCCCGCGGCCCCAGGCCGCCAGGAAGTCCTTCGCCACCGCCGCGGCCTGGTCGGCGGTCGGTGGCTCCTGCGGGCCCTTCGCCGCGGTGTCGGGCCCCTGCGTGCCGCCGCCGTCGCTGCTCGACGTGTTGCCGCCCTGCACGGCGTCCACGATGTTGTAGAGGCCGTACCCGCCGACGGCCAGCAGCGCGGCGAACACCCCGCCCGCCGCCACCAGCACGGCCCGCCGCGCACCCGAGCGGCGCGGGGCCTCCTCCTCGTCCGCGAACTCGACGCCCCGGTACCCGACGTCCTCGAACTGGCCGTGGCCGTCGTCGAGCTCGGTGTACCCGGCGAAGTCGTCCGGCTCCTGCGCCTCGCGCATGTCCTCGTCCCCCCTGTGTCCTGCCTGATCACGGGCCCGCCCCCTCCGGCAGTCCCCGGCCCGCTGCCCGCCCGGTCGTCCGGCGATCCGTTCGAGCGCGGACCAGCCTATGCGGAGCCGGGCGATCGGTCGACAGCAGGAGCCGCGGGGCCCGCCGGCCCGCCCGGCGGGCCCCGCGGCGCGCCGCTACGCCCAGGGATCGGTGAAGGCGCGGCCCGGGACGGGCTTGGCGATCACGGCGACGGCGGTGAAGAAGTTGACCTGGCCGATGGCGATCATCAGGGTGGCCAGGGCCGTCTCGTCGTAGTGCTCGGCGACCTCGGCGTACAGCGCGTCGGAGACGCGCTCGCCGTGCGGGTCGGGCCGGAGGGCGGCCTCGACCAGGGCGAGGGCGGCCCGCTCGGGGGCGGTGAAGTACGGCGAGTCCTGCCAGGAGGCGACCGAGGTGATCCGCTCCTCGCTCTCGCCGGCCTTGCGGAGGAAGCCGGTGTGCAGGACGGTCAGGTAGGTGTTGGCGGCGATCTGGCCCGCCCGCAGCTGGACCAGGCCGATGGTGCTGCGGGGCACCGAGCGGTTGCCGGTGGCCCGGAAGAGCGCGGCCGACACCTCGGCCAGTGCGGGCACGAGCTGAACCGGGTCCTGGGCCATCCGGGGGCGCAGCGGGATCTCGGTGGTGATCGATCGGGTGGTCATCGTCGTGTTCCTCTCGGGAGCGGCCGGAGCGGCCGGAGCGGCCGGCGCGGCGGGAGCGCCGCGGTCGGTGTGATCGGCGGTGCCGTCACCTCCCCGACGGATCCCGCGGCGCCGTTGTGACAGCGCCGCCGCACATGCGTGCGTCCGAGCACCGCGCGGGAGGGCTCAGCGCAGGACCGCGGGCGTCGGCCCGTCCGGCCGCACGGTGATGCTGTAGACGGCGCCCGACGGCTTGGCGCGGAACTCCACCGCGCCCATCGGCAGCAGGAGTTCGAGGAGGGCCGTGGTCTCCCGGAGGGCGAACTGGGTGCCCAGGCAGGCGCGGGCGCCGAGGCCGAAGGGGAAGTAGGCGCCGAGCTGGCCGGGGCGTTCCGCGCCCGGGGCGAAGCGGGCCGGGTCGAACCGCTCGGGGTCGGGCCACAGGGCCGGGTCGCGGTGGGTGAGGTACGGGCAGATCAGCACGTCCGTCCCGGCGGCGATGCGGTGGCCGGCGACGACGTCGTCCTCGACGGCGTGCCGGGGGAGCAGCCAGGCGGAGGGGTAGAGCCGCAGCGTCTCGCTCACCAGCGCGTGCGGGTCGGCCGTCCGGGCCCCGGGGTGGTCGTCGAGGAGCAGGAAGAGCCAGGTCAGCGTGGTGGCGGTGGTCTCGTGCCCGGCGACGAGCAGGGTGACTAGCTCGTCGCGGATCAGGGTGTCGGTGTACTCCGGGAAGCGGTCGCCCGCGTCCAGCAGCACCCGGAGCACGCCCGGTTCCTCCAGCGGGCCGGCCGAGCGCGCCGCGTCGATCGCCGCGTGCGCGACGGCGTCGACCCGGGCCAGGTCCTCGGCGACCGCGTCCCTGGCGTCCGCCGCGTTGGTCGGAAGCTTCGGCATGGCGGCCACCACCCGCTCCACCGAACGGAGTTCGTGGTCCGTCCGGTCGTCCAGCGGCAGCCCGGTGAGCGCCCGCCAGACGGTGTCCAGGGCGAAGCGGCGCATCTCCTCGCCGACGTCGAAGGTCTCCCCGCTGCGCCGGTAGCCCGCCCAGCGCTCGGCGGTGCGGTGGGCCGCGGCGGCGATCCGCCGCTCGTACGTGCGCATCCCGGTACCGGTGAACTGGGACTGCAGCAGCCGTCGCTGGCGCTTCCAGGCGTCCCCGGTGGCGGACAGCACGCCGTCCCCGACGAGCATCCGCGCGCGGTGCGAGCGCTTGACGTAGCGGTCCGGGTGGCGGCCCAGGACGTGCTGCACCGCCGCCGGGTCGGTGACCAGGACGGTCGGCGCCGGGCCGAGCCGCACCGCGGCGAGGCCGCCGACGCCGCGCTGCGCCCGGGCCAGCAGTTCGACGAGTTCGGCTCCCTCGGCCCGCCACTGCTCGACGGCCTCCGGGGCCAGCTCCGGTACCGGGCGGGTGTCCGTGCTCACGGGTGGTGTCCTTCCGCTGTACTGACGGTGCGTCCGCTTCGACTCTATGCCAGGCCGGGGTGCGGCCGGACTGCGCCGACCGGGTGGCGGTCCGGGCCGGGGCCGGCGCGGCGGCCCGGCCGGCCGTATGCGAACGGGTACCGTGCGGCGGGGCCGACCGGCCCCGCTCGCTGCGCGGATGGGAGAACGCATGCCCGGGACCCGGCACCTCGGAAGCGGCCGGACGGGCCGGACCGCCCGGTGGCTGGCCGCCGCCCTGCTCGTGCCGGCCCTGGCGGCCTGCGGAGGCGGCGGCGGAGGAGACTCCGCCTCGGGTCAGCGGAGCGACAGCGGCCAGAGTGGGAACGGGCAGACCGACGACGGCCGGACCGACGACCAGCGGACCCAGGACACCGGGAACCAGGGCGGGTTCAGGACCGCCGGCGAGCCGTCGGCGAACGTCCAGGGCACCGACAACAGCGCCCTCATCGCGCTGCACTTCACGTCGACGAGCAGCTTCGACGCCACCGTCAGCAAGGTCGCCGACTGCGGCAGTTCGGCGTACGCGGTCAACCCGGGCTCGCAGCAGGTCAGGGTGACCGACGGCGTGGGCGAGCAGGTGGAGTTCACCCTCCCGGACTGGAAGCCGGGCACGAAGGAGCGCACGATCTGCCTCACCGTCACGGTCGACGGCTCCAGCAAGCGGATCACGGCCGTGGGCAGGGTGTCGATCATCTCCCCCGACAACGGCACCACCACCTCCCCGGGCGGCAAGACTCCCGACGGCGGGGTGAGCCCGTACGGCGACACCTCGCCGGGCGCCGGGAGCAACTCCTGAGCGCTGCCGAGGAGGAGCCCCCGCACGGGCCCCCGGGCGCGCCCCGGGACGAGCCGCAGCAGCCGCCCGTGCGGCCCTGGACCGACTGGATCGCCAAGCTCGCGACCTGGGTTGCCCCGACCACCCTCCTCACCGCGCTCCTCTTCTTCTTCGGCTACGCGTACACCAGCTCGCTCTACAGCTACTTCGGCATCGACGCCGGCACGATCGGCTTCGCCACCCAGGACCTGCTGCTGCGCAGCTCGCCCGCGCTGTACGTCCCGGCCGGGGTGGCGCTGTGCGGGGCGCTGGTCGGCGCGCTGGGCTACCACCTCGCGACCAGGGCGGTCGGGGGCGGTACGGGCGGCGCCCGGACGGTCCGGTGGATCTGCCTGGCCGTGACCGCGCTGACGCTGCCGCTGCTGGTGCTCGGCTTCCTGGCCGGGTTCGAGGTGGTCGACGCCGGCCCGATGGGCACCCCGCTGCTGCTCGGGGGTGCGCTGCTGCTCGCGGTGCTGGCCCGGCTGATGTACGTGCGCAGCACCGGCGCGGCCTACCCGCTGACCGGGGAGCGCGCGGCGCTGGGCATCAGCGTGGCGCTCGTCGTGCTCTGCTCGTACTGGGCGGTCGACGGGTACGCCCAGCAGAAGGGGACGGCCGACGCCGAGCAGCTCGCCCACCACCTCTACCGGCGTCCGGCGGTCGTCCTGGACACCTCGGAGCGGCTCCACCTGGGGTGGGCGGGGGTGCGGGAGACGGTGCTGCCCGATGTCGAGCAGGGCGCGCGGTTCCGGTACCGCTACGAGGGCCTCCGGCTGCTGGCCCACTCCGGCGGCCGGATGTTCCTCGTCCCGCGCGACTGGACCTGGGAGACGGGCAACGGGCTGATCCTCCCCTTCGACTCCACCGTCCGGGTCGCCTTCCACCCCGGATGACCGCCCGCCCCGGATGACCGCCCGCCCCGGCACACGGCTGCGCCGCGGTCCGTCCCCCTCGACGGCCCGCGGCGCAGCGGCTTGCGGATGGTGTCAGGTCGCCCCGGTCACACCGGCTGCCACAGGGCCGGGACGATCGGCGGCTCCCAGCC
Source organism: Kitasatospora sp. NPDC038210 (assembly GCF_055600605.1). Lineage (NCBI taxonomy): Bacteria > Bacillati > Actinomycetota > Actinomycetes > Kitasatosporales > Streptomycetaceae > Kitasatospora > Kitasatospora sp. NPDC038210. Next base: position 266,453 of record NZ_JBVJYK010000001.1, read on the forward strand.
GACCTGGGCGGTGTGGCCCTGGACGCAGCGGTAGCTCACTCCGTTGTAGGTCACCAGGTCGCCCGCCCGGTAGGTGGTGCCGGGCGTCCAGGTGCCACCGGGGTTCGGGTTCCCGTTGCCCACGACCAGGGAGAAGCCGGTGCTGTGGGTGGCGGAGCCGGTCCCGGTGAGGGTGATGGCGTAGGTGCCGGCCGGGGTGGCGGCGGAGGTCGCGACGGTGACGGTGGCGGAGCCGCCGGACTGCACCGAGGACGGGCTGAAGGTGACCGTGACGCCGGACGGGGCGCCCGAGGCGGTCAGGTTGACCGTCTGGGCCGACCCGGAGGTGGTCGCGGTGGAGACCGTCGCCGTGGCGCTGTCCCCGGGGTTGACGGTGGCGGTGGCCGGGTTCACCGCGAGGGAGAAGTCGTCGGCGGGGGTGCTGCCGCCGACCGAGGTCTTCCAGATGGTGTAGGCCACGCCGTCGGCGCTGCGGTTGAGCACCGTCGCGTCGACGTTGCCGGTCGTGTCGCAGGACTGGTGGTAGCAGGAGTCGTAGGAACGGCCCGCCGTGCCGCCCCACTTGGCGGCCTGCGCCGAGGTCTTGGTGTCGCTGGCGCCGGCCGCGTAGCCGGAGGTGGGGATGCCGGCCTGCTGGAAGGAGTAGTCGTCCGAGCGGCCCTGGCCCTCGACGTTCTCCTCCGGCTGCAGGTTGAGCGAGTCCCAGTAGGCCTTCATCGGTGCGGAGGCCGCGGAGGAGATGTTGTTGACGAAGTAGCCGGCGTTGGGCGAGCCGACCATGTCGAAGTTGTAGTACGCCTTGATCGCGGAGCGCTGCGTGGAACCCAGCTGGCCGACGTAGAACTGCGAGCCCTGCAGGCCCTGTTCCTCGCCGGTCCACCAGGCGAACCGGACGTGCCGGGTCAGTGTCGGGTTCTGCTGGGCCAGCACGAGCGCGTTCTCCAGCAGGGTGGCCGAGCCGGAGCCGTTGTCGTTGATGCCGGGGCCGGCGCCGACGCTGTCCAGGTGGGCGCCGAACATGGTGACCTGGTCGGCCGGGCCGCCGGGCCAGTCGGCGATCAGGTTGTTGGACTGGTAGGTGCAGGAGGTGCAGGTCTGCTCGCTGACGGTGTAGCCGGCGGCCTGCAGCTTGCCCTTGAGGTACGCCACCGACTGGCTGTGCCCGGCGGTGCCCGCCCGGCGGTTGCCGCCGTTCTGGTTGGCGATGCCGTTCAGCTGCGACAAGTGGGCCTGGACCTTGGCGACGTCGATGTCGGGCGCGGGCCCGCCGGGGTTGCCCCCGCCGCCGACGGTCAGGGTGTACTGGGTGGTGTGGGTGGCCGCTCCGGCGGTGCCGGTCACGGTGATCACGTACGTTCCGGCCGGGGCGCCCGCGGAGGCCGCCAGGGTCAGCGTCGCGGACGAACCGGTCTGCACGGACGACGGGCTGACCGTCGCGGTGACCCCGGCCGGGGCGCCGGAGACGCTCAGGTTGACGGACTGCGCGGTGCCCGAGGTGAGGGTGGTGCCGACCGTCGCCGTGGTCGAGGAGCCGGGCTGGACGGAGCCGGACGCCGGGCCGAGCGACAGCGAGAAGTCGTTGTTCCCGGACGGCGTGCAGGTCGGGTCACCGCTCTGCGCGGGCACGCTGATCGCGTCCCAGGCGGCCTTGGCCCGGGTGAAGGAGGTGCAGGACGGGTCCAGGTTCTTCGCCGCGGTCAGGGTGGCGGTGCGGTAGCGCTTGTACGTCATGCCGCTGGTCTTGAGCAGCATGCCGCCGTAGAAGACCCGCCCGGCGTCCTTGATGCCGATGCCGGTGACCGAGGAGTTGTTGCAGGTCGGGCTGGTGGGCTTGCCGCCGCCCGGGTTGGAGCCCTCGGCCAGCAGGTAGAACCAGTGGTTCAGCGGGCCGGCCGCCGCGTGCTCCTCGGTGTTCGGAATGGAGGAGGAGTAGCAGTTGGGGTTGTTGCTCACCAGCGAGGGGTTGTACATGTTGCGGATCGGCCCGCTGCCGACCAGGTTGATCATCTCGCCGACGGTGTAGTCCGGGTTGTCGTACGGCGCGGGCTCGTTGGCGTAGGCCTCGGTGAGCGCGCCCATGATGTCGCCGGTGGACTCGCCGAGCCCGGCCTCGTTGTTGGCGCCGCCCGGGGTGTACTGGTCGATGCCGTGGCCGAACTCGTGGCCGACCACGTCGATCGAGGCGATCCACTCGTTGGCCTGGCTGTGGCCGATGGATATCGTGCTGCCGTCCCAGTAGGCGTTGACGTCGTTGAGGCCGACCTTCACCGGCCAGCTGCCGCCGTTGCCGTTGTGCCCGTTGCGACCCAGCCAGTCGCGGAGCATGTCCCATTCCTTCTGGGCCGCGAACATGGCGTCGCCGCAACCGGTCTCCTTGCTGGTCGGGCTGCCGGTGCCCCAGGAGTCGGTGGACTTGGAGAAGACCTGGCCGGTGCCGTAGTCGGAACAGGACAGGCCCGGCCGGTTCGGGTCGCGCAGTGAGTACGAGCCGCCGGATCCGGTGGTGCTGATGGTGACCGGTGCCGGGCCGTTCCACTTGCTGTTGACGGTGCCGGCGTGGACGTCGTCGTAGCGGTCGACGACCTCGCCGGTCGCCGCGTCGACGAAGACGTGCAGCCGGCTCGGGGCGTTGCCGTTTCGGCCGGTCAGCACGGTCTCCCAGGCGAGCCGGCCGCCGTTGCCGTCCTTGACCCGGACGACCAGCCGGTTCGACTCCACCGCGTCCACCGCGGGCAGTTCGGCGCGGGCGGTCCGCTCGGCCCGGCCGGCGTCGATCTGCGGGGTGACGGAGCCGCCGATCGGGCCGGGGGCCGCGGACTGCAGGCCGCGGACCTTGCCCTGCCCGTCGGCGAGTACCACCGCGTCGCCGCCGACGACCGGCAGGCCGCGGTAACTGCGCTCGTAGGAGACGGAGTAGAGGCCGCCGATCCAGGGGGTGACGGCCCGGCGCTCGTAGGTCTCGCCGGGGCCCTTGGCGAGTGCGTCCAATCCGGCCGCGGCCGCGGCGTCGGCCGCGTTGACGGCGGCGGCCAGGGCGTTCGGCGGTGCCGGGGAGGGAGTGGGCGCGGCGGTGGCCGGCCCCGCGGTGGCGGCGATCAGGCCGGCCAGGACGGTCAGGGTGGTCGCCGTGGTGAGCAACCGACCGGTGGAAACTCTGCGTTGCATCGAGGCTCCTCGCATGTGGGGGTCCTCGACCGCGGACGGCAACGGCTGGTGGCGCACCGCAGGCCGGGGCAGGGGGAGGGCCGTGCGGGCCGTCCGCGCTCGGGTGCCCGAACCCTCACATGGCGTCATGCCCGGGTCAATGGCTGGTGCGGGCGAGGCATGGGGTTGGCAAATTCCGTCAAGCCCGCGGCGCTGCTTTGCGTCAAGCTGGGCTTTCCTCGCAGTGGTTGAGACCACGTCATGTACGGAGCGGGCGGCCATCGAGTACCGTCCTGGTCGTCGGAGTCGTCGGAACCACTGGAATCGTCGGCGGGCCCCACGATCGGCCGGGGCCGAGGACGCACCCCGGGGAGGCAGCCGTGGAGCGGAACCGCGTGGCCCCAGCGACGGGCGTTCCGGCGCCGCCGATCGGCCAGGGCCGGGGCGCCTGGCGGGAGTTCGGCGCCCGGCTGCGGCACTGGCGGCGCCGGGCCGGCCTCACCCAGGCACAGCTCGGCGCCGGGATCGGCTACGACCACACCGCCGTCAGCAAGATCGAGCACGGTGCCCGCCGGGTCACCCCCAGGGTCGCCGACCGGATCGACCGACTCCTGGGCGCGGGAGGCGAGGTGAGCGCCGCCTGTCTGCGTGCCGAGACCGCCGAGCTGTGCGGCGCCGACGTCTTCTCGCCCGCGCTGCTGCGGCCCCCGCTGCCGGGCGTCGCCCCCGCCGGTCCGGCCCCCGCCGCCCCTGCCCCGGCGCGGCTGCCCGACTACGGCCTGCTCTGCCCGCTGCACGGCGCCGAGGGCTGCGACGTCCCCGCGGCCGCCGAACTCGCCGGTCTGCACGCCGAGTTCTGCGCCACCGGGACGCCCACCGGGACGCCCACCGGGACAGCCGCCGGCCCGCCGCTGGACGCCGCCACCGCGCACGCCCTGACCGGACTGCTCGCCGCCCGCCTGCGCTCCGGCGAGACCGGCGACCGGCCGGGCCTGGCCGCCGCCGTCGAGCGCACCCTGCACGCGGTGCTCGCCAGGCTCGCCGCCGCACCCGCCGCGCAGCGCCGTCCGCTCGCCCGGCTGGCCGCCGAGCACGCCCATGCGGCCGGCGCGCTGCGCATGCAGGACGGCCGCAACGCCACCGCGATGGCCTGCTACGACCGCGCGCTCACCTGGGCCGGGCTCGCCGGGGACCAGGCCACCCAGGTCGGCACGCTCAGCGACCTGAGCATCCTGGCCCGGCTGGACGGCGACCCGGAGGCCGCGCTCGGCTACGCCCGGGAGATCGACCGGGTCGCCCCCGGCCGGCCCTGGGCCGGTGCGATGGGCCGGATCAGCCGGGCCCGCGCGCACGCCCTGACCGGCGACGTCCGGGAGACCGTGCGGCAGATCGGCCAGGCCCGGTCGCACCTGGACCACGTCGGGGTCGAGGACGAGGCCGACGTGCCCTGGCTCTCCATCGCCTCGATGCGGATGCGGGTCGAGTCCGCGGCGGCCGCCGCGCTGCGCGACCTCGCGGCGGCGGGGGACGACCCCCGGCTGGCCCGCCGGGCGCTGAGCGCCACCGAGACCGCCCTGGGCCTGCTCGGCCCGACCCAACTCCCGGCCAGCCGCCTGCTGTTCGTCGTCCGTGCGGCCGACTGCCTGGTCTGTGCGCACGATCCACGGGCGGCCGTCGAACTCCTCGCTCCGGCCCTGGAGGCCACGCCCGCGGCCGCCCTCCCCGCGCTGGTGGAGCACGAGCTGCGCGGCCTGCGCGACCGCCTGGCGGCGTGCGAACCGCGCGCCGCGCACCGGCTGGCGGAGCTGGTCCGGGCCTGAGCGGCGGCCTGCGGCGCGGTGTTCGGCGCGGTGTCCGTCACACGGGGCGCTCGACGGCGCTCGCCCGGCGGTGTGACGGCTCCGCACCCCGGCAACTTCCGTAACTGCGCCAAAATGCGCCCTCTTCACGCCGTTCGAGCGTCAACTTCGTGCGCGTATCGTCCGCCGATCGGGTCATTCATGGCGTTAACACGTCGAATGACTGCCCCGACCATCGGCTCCCGCTAGAGTCGTGGACGAATCCAGTCGTTAGTCCGCGAAGAACGGGGGGCGCGTGCTGTACGCCACCGCACGCCGGCTCGCCCATCCGCTCCTGCTCCTGGGCGTTCTCTGCACCGCCGTCGCCACCCTGCACTTCCACTGGGCGCCGGACCGGGTCTCCCCGCTCGTCCTGGTGGCCGTCATCGGATACCTGGCGGTGCTGGAGAGGGTGATCCCGTACCGGACCGACTGGCACCCGACTCGTCGCGAACTCGGCTGGTACAGCGTCTACTTCGTGCTGAGCATGGTCGGCGGTGCGCTGGCCCAGGGCGTGGTGACCGCGCTGGTGGAACTGCTCGGCCCGGCGCACCCGGCGCTCCCCTTCGCGGTGGAGATCCCACTCGCGCTGCTGGTCGGCTCGCTCGGTGACTACCTCGTGCACCGCTGGTCGCACCACAACCGGTGGCTCTGGCGGCTGCACGGCGTGCACCACGTCCCGGAGAAGGTGAACGTCGCGAACAACGGCGTGAATCATTTCCTGGACGTCCTCTTCGCGCAGTCCGTCGTCCAACTTTCATTGGCTCTGATCGGATTCTCCGCGGATTCCGTGTTCGTGGTCGGAATATTCGTTCTGGCGCAGGGGTATTTCGTCCACGCGAACATCGACGTCCACCTCGGCCCGCTCGGCCACGTCCTGGCCGGACCGGAACTCCACCGCCTGCACCACAGCACCGACCTCGCCGAAGCCGGCCACTACTCCTCCGACCTCTCGCTGTGGGACCACGTGTTCGGGAGCTTCACCTGGCGGCCCGGCCGCGTGCCCACCACCGTCGGCCTCACCGATCCCGCGGCGTTCCCCACGACCGGCGAGCTCGGCGCCAGCCTGCTCCACCCCTGGCGCCGGGCGAAGACCACCGAGCAGTCCGTCTGAACCCGGTCCGCGCAGCCGCCCCTCGCCCGTGCCCCGGCGCCACGCCAGCATCCATCACCCTCCGGATTGGACCATGACCTCCTCGCCCTCCGCCGCGCCCCGCGAACCGATCGCGATCACCGGTATCGGCTGCCGCCTACCGGGACACGCCAACGACCACCGGACCTACTGGCGCAACCTGATCGAGGGCCGGGACTGTCTCACCGACACGCCCGCCGACCGGTACGACACCGGCACCCTGGGCAGCCGTGACCGGGCCAAGCCGGGGCGGCTGATCGGCGGCCGGGGCGGCTACATCGACGGCTTCGACACCTTCGACCCGGACTTCTTCGGCATCAGCCCGCGCGAGGCCGAACACATGGACCCGCAGCAGCGCAAGCTCCTGGAGGTCAGCTGGGAGGCCCTGGAGGACGGCGGCCTGCGCCCCGGCGAGCTGGCCGGCCGCGAAGTGGGCGTCTACATGGGCGCCTTCACCCTCGACTGGAAGATCCTGCAGTTCGCCGACCTCGACTTCGCCACCATCGCCGCGCACACCGCCACCGGCACCATGATGACGATGGTCTCCAACCGGATCTCGCACTGCTTCGACTTCCGCGGCCCCAGCGTCTCGATCGACACCGCGTGCAGCTCCTCCCTGGTCGCGGTCCACCTGGCCTGCCAGAGCCTGCTCCGCGGCGAGACCGAACTCGCGCTGGCCGGGGGCGCGTTGCTGCACATGGCGCCGCAGTACACGATCGCCGAGACCAAGGGCGGCTTCCTCTCCGCGGACGGCCGGTCGCGCGCCTTCGACGCCTCCGCCGACGGCTACGTACGGGCCGAGGGCGTCGGCGTGGTCGTGCTCAAGCGGCTCTCCGACGCCCTGCGCGACGGGGACCCGGTGCACGCGGTGATCCTCGGCAGCGGCGTCAACCAGGACGGCCGCACCAACGGCATCACCGTCCCCAGCGCGGACGCGCAGGTCACCCTGATCGAGCGGGTCTGCGCCGAGGCCGGGGTGCTGCCCGGCAGCCTGCAGTACGTCGAGGCGCACGGCACCTCCACCCCGGTCGGGGACCCGATCGAGGCCGCCGCGCTCGGCCGGGTGCTCGGCGTCGGCCGCCGCACCGGGGACCGCTGCTACGTCGGCTCGGTCAAGACCAACATCGGGCACACCGAGGCCGCCGCCGGCGTCGCCGGGCTGATCAAGACCGCGCTGGCCCTCAAGCACCGCCGCATCCCGCCGCACCTCAACCTGGAGCGGCCCAACCCCGGCATCGACCTGGCCGCGCTGCCCTTCGAGATCCCGACCGAACCGGTCGACTGGCCCGAGCACCGCGGCCCGGCCCGCGCGGGCGTCAACTCCTTCGGCTTCGGCGGCACCAACGCGCACGTCCTGCTGGAGGAGCCGCCCCGCCCCGGGCCCGCCGCACCGGCCGCGGAGCCGGCGTGCACCGTCCTGCCGCTGAGCACCAAGGACGCCGCAGGACTGCCCGAACTCGTCGCCGCCGTACGGCAGGAGCTCGCCGCCGGGGCCTCCCTCGCCAACCTCGGCCACACCCTGGCGCACCGCCGCCAGCACCTGCCCGAGCGGCTGGCCGTCGCGTACGGCTCCCGGCAGGACCTGGACGAGGCACTGGCCGCGTGCGAGCGCGGCGAGGAGCACCCGCGGGTGGCCCGGGGCCGCGCCCGGGAGCGCGGACAGCGGCGCCTGGCCTGGGTGTTCACCGGCATGGGCCCGCAGTGGTGGGGGATGGGCCGGGGCCTGTACGAGAGCGAACCGGCCTACCGCGAGGCCGTGCTGGCCGTCGACCAGGAGATCCGCGAGCAGGCCGGGTGGTCGCTGCTGACGGAGCTGGACCGGGACGAGGCGGACTCCCGGATGGCCGAGACCTGGCTGGCCCAGCCCGCCAACTTCGCCGTCCAGGTCGGGCTCTCGGCGCTCTGGCGCAGCCACGGTCTGCGCCCCGACGCGGTGGTGGGCCACAGCACCGGCGAGGTCGCCGCCTTCCACGAGGCCGGGGTGTACGACCTGGCCGACGCCGTCCGGGTGGTGCTGGCCCGCAGCCGGCTCCAGCAGCGGCTGGCCGGCACCGGCAGCATGCTCGCGGTCGGCCTGCCGGAGGCGGAGGCGGAGCGCCGGATCCGGCCGTACCGCACCCGGATCTCGCTCGGGGCGGTCAACAGCCCGTCCGCGGTGACCCTGGCGGGGGACACCGAAGCCCTCGGCGAGCTGGCCGAGGAGCTGAAGCGGCAGGGCGTGTTCGCCCGGCTCCTGGACGTCGAAGTCCCGTACCACAGCGTGCGGATGGACCCGATCCGGGACGAGCTGATCGCGGCGCTCGCCGCCCTCAAGCCGCAGGAGGTGCGGCTGCCGCTCTACCTGACCGCGCGGGAGGGGCTCGCCCGCGGGCCGGAGCTGGACGGCGGGTACTGGTGGGAGAACGTCCGCAACCCGGTCCGGTTCCGGGCCGCCGTCGAGCGGATGGCCGAGGACGGGCACGCGCTGTTCCTGGAGCTGGGCCCGCACCCGGTGCTCGGGCACGCGATCCGTGAGTGCGCCGAGCAGGCGCACACCCTGCCGTCGATCCGCCGCAGCCAGGACGAACCCGAACGGTTCGCCCGCAGCCTGGCCGAACTGCACACCCTCGGCGTCGAGTTCAGTTGGGATGCGCTGCATCCGGGCGGCCGGCCGGTGCCGCTGCCGGGCTACCCGTGGCGACGCGACCGGTACTGGGTCGAGCCCGCGCCGGTCGAGCAGGTCCGGCTCGGCCGGGTCGACCACCCGCTGCTCGGCCGACGCACCGCGAGCGCCCAGCCCGGCTGGACCACCGCGCTCGACCCCGAACGGCTGCCGTACCTGACCGACCACCGGATCGAGGGCCAGGTGGTCTTCCCGGCCGCCGGGTACCTGGAGATGGCCGCCCAGGCCGTCCGCGCCCTGACCGGCGGCACCGAGGTGGTGCTGGCCGAGGTCGAGCTCAACCGGGCGCTCTTCCTCTCCGAGACCGAGCCCGTCACCGTCCAGCTCGGCTACGCGCCCGAGGACGCCCGCTTCAGCATCGCCGCCACCCCGGCCGGCGGCGAGCCCACCGTGCACGCCTGCGGCCGCGTCCGCACCGGCCAGCGGCGCTCGCACGGCCCCGCGCTGGACGTCTCGACGCCGGACGCCCACGGGCAGCACCTCGACGGACCGGAGTGCTACCGGCGGCTGGCCGAGCGGGGCTACGACTACGGGCCCGCCTTCCGGGCCGTCGAGCAGGTCTGGGCCGGCCCCGGCGAGGCACTGGCCCGGATCCGGCCGACCGCCGGACTCGGCCCCGACGCGGCCGACCATCACCTGCACCCGGTGCTGCTGGACGCCTGCTTCCAGACCCTGCTCACCACCACGCTGCACACGCCCGAGGGCGGCAGCGTCCGCCTGCCGGTCGCCATCGAGGAGGTCCGGCTCGACGAGATCGGCGACCGGCCCCTGTGGGCGCACGCCACCGTCACCCGGGACAGCGGCGACGAACTCGTCGGCGACATCGCCCTGTACGCCGAGCACGGCACCCCGCTCGGCCGGATCACCGGCTTCCGGGTCGCCGACGTCGCCCAGGCGCCGGCCTCCGTCGGTCTGGCCACCATCGACGGCTGGCTCACCGAGGTCGCCTGGGTGGAGGCACCCGCCCCGGCCGCCGAGGAGGCCACCGGCGACCTGCTGCTCTTCGCCGACGGCGGCGGCCTCGCCGAGCGGCTGGCCGCACTCGCCGCCGAACGCGGCGCCAGCTGCCACCTCGTCCGCCCCGGCACCGAGTACCGGTACGCCGACGGGCACTCGACCGTACGCCCTGACTCCGCCGAGGACGTCCGGCGACTGCTCGCCGCCCTGGAGCCCGGCTACGACACCGTCGTCCACCTCTGGAACCTCGACCTGCCCGCGCTCGACGCCACCACGGCCGACCGGCTCGACGGCCTCGCCACCCTCGGCGCCTACTCCCTGATCGCCCTCGCCCGGGCCCTGCCCGAGGCCCGCCCGGACGGCCGGCTGCACATCGTCACCCGGGGCACCCAGCCCGCGGCCCCCGGCGAGCGGGTCGAGCCGCTGGGCGCCCCCGCCTGGGGCATCGGACGGGTGCTGTGGCAGCAGGAACTCGTCACCCAGCGCGGCAGCCTGATCGACCTCGACCCGGCCGTCGCCGCGACCGACCAGGCCGGGGCACTGCTCGCCGAACTCGCTGCCCGGGACGAGCAGGAGATCGCGCTGCGGGCCGGCGGCCGCCTGACCAGCCGACTGCGGCAGGCCGAGGGCCTCACCCGGCCGCTCCCGCCGGTCCTGCGCCCCGACGGCAGCTACCTGGTCACCGGTGCCTTCGGCGCCCTCGGCCGGCTGCTGTGCCGCACCCTGGTCAAGCGCGGCGCCCGGCGGCTGATCCTGGTCGGCCGCACCGCCCTGCCCGAGCGCTCGCAGTGGGCGCACACCGACCCGGACACCCCCGCCGGGGAGCGGATCGCCTTCCTGCGCGAACTCCAGGCGCTCGGCGCCGAACCGCTGCTCGCCCCGGTGGACGTCACCGACGAGGAAGCCCTCGCCGCCTGGCTGGCCGACTACCGGGAGCGCCAACGCCCGCCGATCCGCGGCGTGTTCCACCTCGCCGGGCAGGTCAAGGACACCCTGCTGGCGCAGATGGACCGGCCGTCCTTCGACGCCGGCTACGCCCCCAAGGTGGTCGGGGGTCACCTGCTGCACCGGCTGCTGCGCGACGAACCGCTCGACCACTTCGTGCTGTTCGCCTCCGTCGCCTCCCTGCTCACCACCGCCGGGCAGACCAACTACGCGGCCGGCAACGCCTTCCTGGACGCCCTCGCGCACCACCGCCGGGCCGACGGCCTGCCCGCGCTCAGCCTGGACTGGGGCCCCTGGGCCACCGGCATGATCGAGGAGCTGGGCCTGGTCGCCCACTACCGCGACGCCCGCGGCATGAGCTCGCTGCCGCCGGACGCCGGGACGGCCGTCCTGGAGCGTGTCCTCGGGCAGGACCGCGCCCAGCTGCTGGTCGCCACCGTGGTCGACTGGCCGACCTTCCTCGCCTGGTACCCGGCGCCGCCGCCGCTGGTCGCCGACCTCGCGGCGAGCGCCGCCGAGCAGGCCCCGGCCGAGACCGGCGGCTTCCTGGACGCCTACCGGGCGGCCGACCCGCAGACCCGGCGCGCGCTGGTCACCGAGCGGTTCACCGCCGCCGCCGCGGCCGTGCTGCGGATCGGCGCCGAGCGGGTCGACAGCGACACCCGGCTCGGCGCGCACGGCCTGGACTCGCTGCTCGCCATGGAGCTGCGCGCCCGGGTGCACGGCGAGCTGGGCGTCGCCCTGCCCGTGGTGGCCCTGCTCAGCAACGGCACCGTCGGGGACCTGGCCGACCTGCTCACCGCTGGCCTCGCCGAGCGGCTCGACACCGACGGCGACGCCGCCCGGGCCGAGGTCGACCTGCACACCGACGAGTCCCGCTACCCGCTCACCCACAACCAGCAGGCGCTCTGGTTCCTGCGCCAGCTGCACCCGGACGGCTTCGCGTACAACATCGGCGGCGCCGTCGAGGTGCGGGCGGTGCTCGACCCGGAGCTGGTCTTCGCCGCCTTCCGCCACCTCGTCGCCCGCCACCCCGGACTGCGCGCCGCGTTCACGGCGGAGGAGGGCCGGCCGGTCCAGCGGATCCGCGCGCAGGCCGAGGCCGACACCGGGCTGTTCGACGTCGAGGGCCGCCCGTGGGAGGAGATCCACGAGCTGATCGTCCGCGAGTACCGGCGGCCCTACGACCTCGCCGAGGACCCGCTGGTGCGGCTGCGGCTGTTCCGGCGCGGACCGGACCGCTGGGTGCTGATGAAGGCCGTCCACCACATCGTCTCGGACGCGATCTCCACCTTCACCTTCATCGAGGAGCTGTTCGAGGTCTACGAGGCGCTGCGCCAGGGCCGCACCCCCGACCTGCCCCCGGTCGCCGCCCGCTACCTGGACTTCCTCAACCACCAGAACCGCTTCCTGGCCGGGCCCGCCGCACAGCGGATGCTCGACTACTGGCGCGGCCACCTGCCCGCCGAGATGCCGGTGCTGGCGCTGCCGACCGACAAGCCCCGGCCGGCCGTGCAGACCCACAACGGCGCCTCCGAGTTCTTCCGGCTGGACGCCGAACTCACCTCCCGCGTCCACGAGCTGGCCCGCGCGCACAACGCCACCCCGTTCATGGTGCTGCTCAGCGCCTACTACCTGGTGCTGCACCGCTGGTCCGGGCAGCCGGACATCGTGGTCGGCAGCCCGGTCACCGGCCGCACCCAGGAGGAGTTCGCCTCCGTCTACGGCTACTTCGTCAACCCGCTGCCGCTGCACGTGAGCCTGGCCGGGGAGCCGACGGTGGCCGAGCTGCTGGCCCGGGTGCGGGAGAGCGTGCTCGGCGGGCTCGACAACCAGGAGTACCCCTTCCCGCTGCTGGTCGAGCAGCTGGGGCTGCAGCACGACCCGAGCCGCTCCGCGGTGTTCCAGGCGATGTTCATCCTGCTCACCCACAAGGTCGCCGTGGAGCGCTTCGGCTACCGCCTGGAGTACATCGAACTCCCGGAGGAGGAAGGGCAGTTCGACCTCACGCTGTCCGCCTACGAGGACCGCTCGGACGGCTGCTTCCACTGCGTCTTCAAGTACAACTCCGACCTCTTCGAGCCCGCCACCGTCCGGCGGCTCGCGGCGCACTACCGCAACCTGCTGGACGCCATGACCCGCGCCCCCGAGGGCGAGCCGGTCGGGCGGCTGCGGATGCTGGACGCGGCCGAGCGCCGCGAGATCCTCACGGGCTTCAGCGGGGCCGAACGCCGGATCGACCACGACACCCCGCTGCCCGAACTGATCGCCAAGGCCGCGGCCGAGCACCCCGAGGCCGTCGCCGTGGTCGCGCCCGGCCGCGACGAGGTCCGGCGCCTCACCTACGGCGAACTGGACCGGCGCTCCCGGCGCGCGGCCCTGCGGCTGCGCGAACTGGGCGTCGGCGAGGGCTCGGTGGTGGCCGTCTGCCTGGACAAGTCACCCGAGCTGATCACCACCCTGCTGGCGATCTGGCGGGCCGGCGCCGCGTACCTCCCGCTCGACCCCGGGCACCCGGCGGACCGGCTGGCGTACCAGGTGGCCGACGCCCGGGCCGAGCTGGTCGTGGTCGACCAGCGCGGCCCGCTGCCCGCCGAACTGCCCGCCCGGCCGGTCACCCTGGAGGAACTGGAGCTGCCCGCCGCGGCCACCGGGACGCTGCCCGCCGCCGACCCCGACCGGGCCGCCTACGTCATCCACACCTCGGGCTCCACCGGCCGCCCCAAGGGCGTCCGGGTCGACCACCGGAACCTGGCCGCCGTCACCGCCGGCTGGCGCGCCGAGTACCGGCTGGACACCGAGGCCCGGGTGCACCTGCAGATGGCCGGAACGGCCTTCGACGTCTTCTCCGGCGACCTCGCCCGGGCGCTCGGCACCGGCGGCACCCTCGTCCTGGTCGACCGCGAGCTGCTCTTCGACAGCGCCCGGCTGCACCGGGTCATGCGCGAAGAAGCCGTGGACTGCGGGGAGTTCGTGCCCGCCGTGGCCCGCGCACTGCTGACCCACTGCGAACGCGACGGGCTGCGACTGGACTTCCTGAAGCTGGTCGTCGTCGGATCCGACTCCTGGAAGGCCGCGGAGCACCGCCGGCTGCGCGCCCTGTGCGGCGGGCGGACCCGGCTGGTCAACTCCTACGGGCTGACCGAGGCCACCGTCGACAGCACCTACTACGAGGGCGCGGCCGAGGAGCTGGAGCCCGGCCGGATGGTGCCGATCGGCCGCCCCTTCCCGAACAGCGCGCTGTACATCCTCGACCCGTACGGCGAGCCGGTCCCGGCGGGCGTGCCCGGCGAGCTGTGGATCGGCGGCGCGGGCGTCGCCGCCGGCTACCCCAACGACCCGGAGCAGACCGCCGAGCGCTTCACCACCCTGGAGCTGGACGGCCGGCCCGTACGCCTCTACCGCACCGGCGACCTCGGCCACTGGGACACCGCCGGCACCGCGCACCTGCTCGGCCGGATCGACAACCAGGTCAAGGTCCGCGGCCACCGGATCGAACCGGGCGAGATCGAGGCCCACCTCACCGCCCGCCCCGAACTCGCCCAGGCCTGCGTGGCGGTCCGCCAGGACTCCTCCGGCGAGACCGTCCTGGCCGCCTACGTCGTCCCCGCCGAGGGCACCGTGCTGGACCGCCGCGAACTGCGCCGCCACCTGGCCGAGCACCTGCCCACCGTGATGATCCCCTCCTACCTCACCGAGCTGCCTTCCCTGCCGCTCACCCCGAACGGCAAGGTCGACCTCGCCGCGCTGCCGGAGCCGAAGGCCGACACCGGCGGCGCCCGGCACGAACCGCCCGTCACCCTCTACGAGACCCGGGTCGCCGAGCACTGGCGCACCCTGCTCGGCCTGGAGGAGGTCGGCCTGCAGCACGACTTCTTCGAACTCGGGGGCAGCTCGATCCGGCTCATCGAGCTGATCCACCACCTCCAGACCGAGTTCAACATCGGCATCCCGGTCGGCCTGCTGTTCAAGGTCACCACCCTGCACGGCATGGCCCGCACGATCGAGCAGATCATCACCGGCGAGGTGGCCGGCGGCCAGCCCCACCTCTGGTTCAACGCCGGGGCCACCGGCGGCCGGACGGTCTTCTGCTTCCCGCCCGCCGGCGGCCACGGCCTGGTCTACCGGCAGCTCGCCGCCCACCTGCCCGAGCACCGGATCGCCGCCTTCAACTACCTGACCGGCGACGACAAGACCGCCCGCTACGCCGACCTGGTCGAGGAACTGGACCCGTCCGGCCCGCACGTCCTGCTCGGCTACTCGCTCGGCGGCAACCTCGCCTTCGAAGTGGCCAAGGAGCTGGAACGCCGGGGCCGGACGGTCGGTTCGGTGCTGCTGGTGGACGCCTACCGGGTCCTGGACGCCTTCGACCTCGGCGAGGAGCACGTGGCCGTCTTCGAACGCGAACTGCACGAGCACCTGCACCGCCACACCGGCTCGCGGATCGTCGCCCGCGAGACGCTCGAACAGGCCCGGGACTACCTGGAGTTCTGCAGCCGCACCCCCAACACGGGCACCGTGCGCGCCCAGCTCGACGTGGTCTGCGAGCGCGAGCGGCTGGGCGTGCACGTCGGCGGGGAGGACGGCTCCTGGCACGGCGCCTCCACCACCGGCACCGCCGTGTACGCCGGCCACGGCAGCCACGCCGAGATGCTCGACGGCGAGTACGCCGCCCGCAACGCCGAACTGGCGGGTGCCATCCTGGCCGGAGGCACCGCCGATGGCCGCGGCTGACCGCGGACCGGACTGGTCCACGAGGGAGCGGGCCCCCGGCGGCCCGCCCCGGGTCATCGTGATCGGGGCCGGCCTGGCCGGCCTCGCCACCGGCTGCTACGCGCAGATGAGCGGGCTGGAGACCCGGATCTTCGAGAAGCACGTGCTGCCCGGCGGCTGCTGCACCGCGTGGTCCCGGCAGGGCTACCTGTTCGACTACTGCATCGACTGGCTGATCGGCACCGCCGAGGGCACCGGCGCGCACCAGGTCTGGAGCGAACTCGGCGCCCTCGACGGCAAGTCGGTGACCCGCTTCGACACCTTCAACCGGGTCGTCGACGAACACGGCCGCGCCGTCACCTTCTACGGCGACCCGGACCGGCTGGAACGCCACCTGCTGGCCCTCGCCCCCGGCGACGCCGGGCCGATCCGGGCCTTCTGCCGGGACCTGCGCCGCTTCGCCGCGATCGACCTTCCCTGGGAGCTCACCCCGCCGCCGCTGCGCACCACGGCGGAGCGGCTGCGCACCCTGCGCACCGTCCTGCCCGCCTTCCGGCTGTTCTGGCGCACCGCGACCACCCCGATGAGCGGCTTCGCGGAACGCTTCCAGGACCCACTGCTGCGCCGGGCCTTCCCCAACATGTTCCTGCAGGAGCCCGCGGGCTTCCCGCTGCTGCCGTACCTGTACACGCTGGCCGCCGCGCACAACGGCAACGCGGGTTTCCCGCAGGGTGGTTCGCTGGGGCTGGCGCGCTCGGTGGAGGAGCGGTACACCGGGCTCGGCGGGGTGATCGGCTACCGCTGCCGGGTGGAGCGGATCCTGGTCGAGGAAGGGCGCGCCGTCGGCGTCGAACTCCGCGACGGGTCAAGGCACTTCGCCGACCATGTGGTCGCCGCCTGCGACGGCCCGACGGTCCTGGACCGGCTGCTGGAGGGCCGCTACTCCAGCCCCGCCACCGACCTGCTCTACGGCGAACTGCTCGACAAGCCGGGCAACCTGTACCCGGCCGTGGTCTCGGCCTTCGTCGGCGTCGACGGCCCGCTGCCCGAGGGCGAGCCGCACAGCACCACCTACCTGCTGGCGCCCGAGGAGGGCGCCCGGCTGCCCGGCTCGCTGCAGCACAGCCTGGTGGTGCAGCTGCGCTCGTCCTACGCGGACGGCTTCGCACCGCCCGGCAAGTCGGTGCTGCACTGCACCTACTTCAGCGACTACCGCTCCTGGAAGGACCTGCGGGTCCGGGACCGCAAGGCGTACCGGGCGCGCAAGCAGGAGGTCGCCGCGTTCGTCCGGACCTTCCTGGAGCGGACCCACCCCGGCCTCGCCGGGCGGATCGAACTGGTCGACGTGGCCTCGCCGGTGACCACCGAGCGCTTCACCGGCAACACCTACGGCAGCATCCTCGCCTGGCAGGCCTTCTCCGAGGCCGAGGACGCCGCCAACCGGCTGGTCAACCGGGACCGGATGCGGCTGCCGGGCCTCAGCGGGTTCTCCATGGCCGGGCAGTGGACGGCGCTCGGCGGGCTCATCCGGGCCGCCACCAGCGGCCGGTTCGCCGCGCAGTACCTCTGCCGGGAACTCGGCCGGCCGTTCCGGGCCTGGCCCAGCGACAACCGGGAGCCCTGGCACCCGGGCAAGTGGGGCAGCCTGCCGCAACTCGACCGGGCCACCGTGGGAGCGCCGGACGCGGGGGTGCCCGAGGCGGTCGTGCCGGAAGCGGAGGCGGCGGAAGTGGGAGTTGCGGAGTGAGCGGGACGACGGCCGACAGGCGGACCATGGTCATCATCGGCGGCGGGCTCGGCGGCCTGTCCACCGGCTGCTACGCGCAGATGAACGGCTACCGCACCCGGATCCTGGAGATGCACGAGATCCCCGGCGGCTGCTGCACCGGCTGGGAGCGCGGCGAGTTCACCTTCGACTGCTGCGTCAGCTGGCTGCTGGGCAGCGGGCCGGGCAACGAGATGCACCGGATCTGGCTGGAGCTCGGCGCCCTGCAGGGCAAGCGGATGCGCAACTTCGACGTGTTCAACGTGGTGCGCGCCCGGGACGGCCGGGCGGTCTACTTCTACTCCGACCCGGACCGGCTGGAGGCCCACCTGCTGGAGCTGGCGCCCGAAGACGCCCGGCAGATCAGGCAGTTCTGCGCGGGGCTGCGCAAGTTCCGCCTGGCGCTGGCCCGTTACCCCTTCCTCAAGCCCGTCGGACTGATGGGACGGCGCGAGCGGTGGCGGATGCTCGCCTCCTTCCTGCCGTACTTCAACGTGATCCGGCGCTCGATCACGGTGCTGATGAGCGACTACTCGGCGCGGTTCCGGAGCCCGCTGCTGCGCGAGGCGTTCAACTTCATCCTGTACGAGAAGCACCCCAACTTCCCGGTGCTGCCGACGTACTTCCAACTCGCCTCGCACGCGGGGCAGTCGGCCGGGGTGCCGGAGGGCGGCTCGCTCGGCCTGGCGCACTCGGTCGAGCAGCGCTACCGGCGGCTCGGCGGCGAGATCACGTACAACGCCAAGGTGACCGAGATCCTGGTCGAGCGGGACCGGGCGGTCGGGGTGCGGCTGAGCGACGGCCGGGAGGTGCGGGCGGACATCGTGGTGGCGGCCTGCGACGGCCGGACGACCGTGCTGGACCTGCTCAAGGGCCGCTACCTGAACGACACCTACCGCCGGCTGTACACCCGGACCATCACCGAGCCCGGCATGGTCTTCCCCGGCTACCTGACCGTCTTCCTCGGCCTGCGGCGCCCCTTCCCGGCCGGCGACCCGTGCACCACCTTCCTGCTGGAGGACGACGTCGCCGCCCGCCTCACCGGGATCCGGCACCCCAGCATCAACGTCCAGTTCCGCAGCCGCCACTACCCGGAGCTGTCCCCGGCCGGGACCACCGTGGTCTACGCCAGCTACTTCTGTGACATCGCCCCCTGGCGGGCGCTGAGCACCGGCCCGGAGCAGACGCCCCGGCTGCGGCGCGGCGAGGAACTGCACACCCTGCCGGTCGGCCGGGGCCGGGAGTACCAGCGGGAGAAGCGCCGGGTCCGGGACGCGGTGATCGACTTCCTGGACGGCCACCACCCGGGGCTCCGGGACGCGGTGGCCGTGCGGGACGTCTCCACCCCGCTCACCCAGGTCCGCTACACCGGCAACTACGACGGCACGGTGCTGGGCTGGCAGCCCTTCGTGGAGAGCGGCGAGACCCTGGAGGAGGAGATCAAGCGCAACGGGCCGGGGCTGCCGGGCCTGGAGAACTTCTACCTCTCCGGCGTGTGGGCGACCACCGGCGGCCTGATCCGGGCGGCGGCGGCCGGGCGGCACGTCGTCCAGTTCATCTGCCGGGACGACGGCCGGCCGTTCACCGCCGAGGTGGACGACAGCGCGCCGCCGCCCACCCTGCTCATCGACCCGGTCGGACCCGTCGAGCGCCAGTTTGGAGTCACCTCGTGAGGATCGAGAAGTGGACCGTCCGGGAGCACGTGGAGGGCGTGCCGGACATCGAGCGGATGTACCGCAGGGTCGTGGAGGACGTGGACGTCCGGCTCGCCGAGGACGAGATGCTGCTGCGCACCCGTTACGTCTCGGTCGACCCGTACCTGCAGGGCATCGCGCTGGACACCCCGATCGGCGACCACATGGGCGCCGACTCGATCATGGAGGTGCTGGAGGCCGGGCCGGCCGCGCGGTTCGCGGTCGGTGACCTGGTGCAGGGCTTCGGCGGCTGGCGCAGCCACGTGGTCAGCAACGGTGCGCCGAGGCTCTGGCAGACCGGCACCTTCCCGATGGTCTTCCCGGCCTTCCGCCGGCTGGACCCCGGGGACTACGACGAGGTGCTGCCGCTGTCCACCGCGCTGGGCGTCCTGGGCGGGCCGGGCATGACGGCCTGGGGGACGGTGGAGAAGTTCCTGGACGTGCGCCCCGGATCGACCGTGCTGGTCAGCGGGGCCTCCGGGGCCGTCGGTTCGCTGGTCGGGCAGCTGGCCAGGCACCGGGGCGCGCGGGTGATCGGCACCACGGCGACGCCGGAGAAGGCCGAGCGGCTGTGGGAGCTGGGCTTCGACGGGGTGGTGCTGTACCGCGACGGCGACGCGCCCGAACGGCTGGCGAAGGAGCTCGCCGAGCTGGCCCCGGACGGTGTCGACCGCTACTTCGACAGCCTCGGCGGGGTGTTGACCGACGTGGTCTTCGGCATGCTCGCGGTGGAGAGCCGGGTGGCGGTCTGCTGGCAGTGGGGGAGCCAGGTCGGCGGCGACTGGGCGGGGCCCCGGCTGCTGCCGATGATCATGTACCCGCGCACGACGATCCGCGGCATCTTCTCCCTGGAGTGGTTCACCGAGGAGAACTGGGCGGCGCTGCGGCGGGACTTCGGCGCGCTGGTCCGCGGCGGGGAGTTGCGCTACCAGCAGACCGTGCACCGGGGCTTCGAGAGCATTCCCGCCGCGTACCGCAGCCTCTACGTGGACCGCTCGGCGAGCCGGGGGAAGGTGCTGGTGGAGCTCTGAGCGGCGGCCCCGGCGCTCCGGGCAGTGTTCGCTGCAGTGTTTCGGCGCAGTCTCTCGAAGTCTCGAAGCAGTGTTTCGGTGTAGTGGTTGACTAGTGTTCTACTGAACCATAACAATTCACGGGCAGGCCTCAACGACCGAGGAGATGCCCCGTGATCGAATTCCATGTGGACCGGGCGGACAGCCTCCCGGCCTACGCGCAACTCGTGCAGCAGGTGCGGGAGGCGCTCAGGCTGGGGCTGCTGAAGCCCGGCGACCGCCTCCCGGCCGTCCGTGACGTCGTCGTCTCGTGCACGGTCAACGCCAACACCGTGCTCAAGGCCTACCGCGAGCTGGAGCACGGCGGCCTCGTCGAGGCCCGGCAGGGCTCCGGCACCTTCGTCACCGGCTCGCTCGGCGCCGTCGAGCCGCACGACATGGCACGGCTGCGCACCGGGCTCGCCCGCTGGGTCACCGAGGCCCGCGAGGCCGGGCTGGAGGACGAGGACGTCAAGGCCCTGGTGACCGCCGTGCTCGCCGAGGAGCCGGCCGCCGCCGAGCGCGACACGCGCCAGGGAGTGGGGGCGTGACCGCGGTCCTGGAGGCGCGCGGACTGACGAAGCGCTACCGCGGCGTCACCGCCCTGGACGACTGCAGCTTCTCGCTCCCGGCCGGCGGGGTGGTCGCGCTGGTCGGCGCGAACGGCGCGGGCAAGTCCACCCTGCTGGGCATCGTCGGCGGCATGCTCAAGCCCACCGCCGGGGAGTACCGGGCGGACGGCCGGGTGGTGCTGCTCTCCCAGGACAAGCCGCTCTACCGCGACTTCAGCGTCACCGACATGCTGAACTTCGGCCGGCACACCAACCACGTCTGGGACCAGGCCCGCGCGCTCGCCTGGCTGGCCCGGTTCGACGTCCCGCTGGACCGGCGCTGCGACAAGCTCTCCGGCGGGCAGCAGGCCCAGGTCGCGCTGGCCGTCGCGCTCGGCGCCTGCCCGTCGCTGCTCCTGCTGGACGAACCGCTGGCCAACCTCGACCCGGTCGCCCGCAAGGCCGTCACCGGCGAACTGCTCGCCGAGGTCGCCGAGACCGGGATGACGATGCTGCTGTCCACCCATGTCGTCGCCGAACTCGCGGGCGTGGGAGACCACTTACTCCTCCTCTCGTACGGCCGGAACATCCTGGACGGCGAGGTCGAGGACCTCCTTGCCCAGCACGTGCGGCTGACCGGCCCGCGAGCCGAACGGCCGCCCGTCGAGGGACAGGTCGTCCACGAGAACCACACCGCCCGGCAGTCCACCTTCGTGGTGCGCACCCTGCTCGGCGCGGCGACCCCGCTCGGCGCCCCCGGCTGGACCGGCCACCCCGTCACCCTGGAGGACCTCGTGCTCGGCTACCTGAAGACCTCGCTCGGGGAGAGCGGACGGTGAGCGCCCCGGCCGTCACCCCGCCACCCGCCGCCACCCGGACCGCGCCCGCCGCCCGGGGACACCTGTGGCGCGGCATCCTCTGGCTCGGCTGGCGCCAGCACCGCTGGCAGCTGATCGGCGCCACCGTCACCACCCTCGCCCTCCTGGTCTGGATGGCCGTCAACGCCGCCGACCTGCAGAGCGCGCTCGATCTGTGCCACGGGCCGGACTGCGCCAAGGCCGTCGCGGACGACCGGCTCGCCCGGATCCGGCACGCCGCCGACATCGCCGGCTACCAGCTGAGCCTCGTGGTCCTGCTGCCCGCGATGTTCGGCATGTTCATCGGGGTGCCACTGCTGGCCCGGGAGTACGAGCAGCGCACCCTGCTGCTCGCCTGGTCCCAGGACGTCAGTCCCCGGCAGTGGCTGTTCGGCAAGCTGGCCGTGCTCGGCACCGTCGTCGGCGGGCTGGCCGCCGCGCTGTCCGCCGAGTGCCTGCACGTCGCCGGGCTCGTCCACCTCGCCGACCGGCGGAGCCTGTTCGAGGGGACGCTCTACCAGGCGGGCGGCTGGCTGCCGTTGACGCTCGCCCTCGGCTGGGGGATGTTCGGCGTCGCGGTGGGGGCGGGGCTGCGCAGGCTGCTGCCCGCGTTCGTGGCAGTGCTCGGCGCCTTCGGCGCGCGGACGATGCTGATGGAGCAGCTGCGGCCGCACCTGATGGACCCGGTGACCCGGACGATCCGGCTGGGGGCGGAGCACGGCCAGGGCGTCGACCCGTTCGCGCCGGTGGCCAACGAACTGCTGCTGGACGGGGGCAAGGCGCCCTTCGTCGACGCGGCCGGGGCCCTCCACCCGTACGACGAGGTGATGGGGCAGTGGTGCGGCGCCGTCCCGGACGGGCGGACCGCGGCGTTCACCGCCTGCCTGAAGGAGCACGGGCTCACCGGGATCCAGCAGAGCCTGCAGCCGGCGAGCCGGCTGGGCACCTTCCACCTGATCGAGAACGGGCTGAACCTGGGGCTGTTCCTGGTGTCCCTGGCGGTGACCTGGTGGCTGGTCCGCCGGGCCCGCACCACGGTGTAGCGGGGCGCGGGCCCGGGGGCGGGGCCCCTGGCCGGTGATTCCGGCGGTGAGGCTCCTAGCCGGTGATTCCGGCGGCCCGCAGGCGGCGGAGGACGGCGTCCCACTCCGGGGTGACGGGATCGGTCCGGCGGCTGCCGACGCCCAGGTCCTTGAAGCCGGTGGAGGTCGACACGCACACCACCGGTCCGTCCGACAGGTCCGGCTCGCCGAGGCTGCGCAGCCCGGCCAGGCCGGCCGCGGCGGACAGCTCGGTCCACAGGCCGGCGCGGGCCAGCTCGCGCTGGGCGTCGGCGAGGCGGCCGTCGTCCAGGGTCAGCGCCCGGCCGCCGCTCTCCCGGACCGCGACCACCCCGCGGTAGCCGCTCACCGGGGAGGCGATCGAGTAGGCGTTGCTCGGACCGACCGTCACCTTGGCGGCAGGGAGTCCCTGCTCGACGGCCCGGGCCAGCGGCCCGGAGGCCGCCGCCTCGCAGGAGTGGATGCGCGGCACCCGGTCGGTCAGGCCCAGGCGGCGCAGCTCGGCGAAGCCCTTCCAGACGCCGAAGAGCAACTCGCCGTACCCGGTGGGCACGAACACCGCGCTGGGCAGGCCGACGTCCTGGAAGATCTCGTACGCGACGGTCTTGTAGCCCTCGGGGCCGTACGCGTGCCCGGTGTGGGTGGTGGTCAGGTTGCTGACCGGGTGCAGGCCGAGCCGGTCGACCACCTGGCGCAGCAGCGGCCAGCGCGCCTCCCACGGCACCGGGAGCACCACCGCGCCGTACGCGTTGAGGAAGGCGTCGACGTTCGGCGGGACGTCGGGGCCGGTGAAGACGACGCAGCGCAGCCCGGCGCGGGCGGCGTAGGCCGCGGCCGAGGCGCCGTGGTTGCCGGAGGAGGCGACCGCGATGCCGGGCGCGCCGACGCCCACGGCGGCGCTGGCGGTGCAGCGGTTCAGCCGGTCCTTGTGGCTCCAGGTGGGGTTGCGCGACTCGTCCTTGACGTACACCCCGGGCTCGATCTCGACCAGCGGCGTGGCGCCCTCGCCCAGGCCCGGCGCGAGCAGCGGCGGCAGCAGCGGGGCCCACCGTTCCAGGCCGCCGCGGGTCGCGGCGGGGGCGAACAGGCTCGCCGGGTCGGCCTTGTCGTAGGCGTAGTCGACCTCGACGGGGTAGGAGACGTCCTCGGTGCCGGTGCCCGGGCAGCCCGCGGTGAGCGGGGGCCAGAGCGGGTAGTCGAGGTCGGGGTCGCCGAGGGAGCGCTGGCCGGTCGCGAGGGAGTCTGTTGTTGCCATGTCAGGAGACTAACCGGGCGGTGGGCGTCCGGTCCGGCGGTTAGCCGGGCTCCCGCCCCGGGGGTCTGCGGGGCTGGCGCCCCGGGGCCGGCGGGCTCCCGGCGGAGCCGCCGGGCTCCCGCGGCGGTCACTGGTCCTGGCGGACCGCGGAGATGTCGAACTCCAGGACCACCTTGTCGCCGACCAGGACGCCGCCGCCCTCCAGCGCCGCGTTCCAGGTGACGCCGAACTCCTTGCGGCTGATGGTCAGTGAGCCCTCCAGGCCCACCCGCAGGTTGCCGTACGGGTCGACGGCGTTGCCGGTGTACTCGAAGTCGACGGTGACCGCCTTGGTGACGTCCTTGATGGTGAGGTCCCCGGTGACCCGGTAGTCGGTGTCGGACTTCTGCTCGACCCTGGTGGTGCGGAAGGTGATGTCCGGGAAGTTCGGCGCGTCCAGGAAGTCGTTGGTGCGCAGGTGCTGGTCGCGCTGCTCGACGCCGGTGTCGATGCTCTCGGTCTTGATCACCAGCTGGGCGGTCGAGCGGGTCGGGTCCGCGCCGTCGAGGTGGGCGGTGCCCTCGAACCGTTGGAACGCGCCGCGGACCTTGGTCACCATGGCGTGCCGGGCGACGAAGCCGATCCGGGTGTGGGCGGGGTCGAGGACGTAGTCGCCGGTGAGGTCGGAGAGGGTGGCGGTCATGGTCGGTGTGCCTCCTGGTGCGGGTGTCGGACCCCGCCCGGGCCTGGTCGGGCGGTCCCCGGACCACGCTAGGGGTAGTTCTCGGGCGTCGCCCGTCCGGTTGGGCCTAAGCGGGGCGTGGGAGGGAAGGAATCCCGGGACACGCGGGACGCGCGGGACACCGGAAGCGGAATGCGGACAGGAGGCTGGGATGGACAGCGGGATCGGGGCGATGGTCGAGGCGGTTCGGGCGGCGAGGACGAAGATCCGGGAGGACGCGCTGCCGAAGGCCCGGGAGAGCGGGCGGGAGCCGGTGCCGGCCGCGGAGGAGGCGGCGCTGCTGGGTGCGATCGCCGAACTGGTGGACACTTTGGGAGAGTTGGTCGATGCGACCGCCGGTCGGCTGACCACCATCGACACCCGGCCGACGTACATGGACGCGCGCAGGCGGCTGAGCCGCGAGGCGAACAACCTGAGGGGTGACGCGGAGGTCGCCGCCAGGCGGGCGAAGTGACGGCCGCCGGGGCCCCGTGGGGCGCCGGCGGCCGTCCGGAGGTCACGAGGCGGTGAGCAGGAGGGCGACCAGGCGGCCGTCCGCGTCACGGCCCTCGAAGCAGCCGGCCGACTCGGCGCTGACCGGGAGGGCCAGGACGTTGGCGCCGGTGCGCTCGTCCACCGTGATGTCGACCCAGACGGGCAGGCGGCCGTCCTCGCCGGGGGTGGCGAGCCCGGACTCGACGTGCGCCACCAAAGCGTCGAGGTCCGGGAAGGCGTCCGGGCGCGGGCCGTCGAACCGCAGGGCGTCCATCGCGGTGGAGTCCCAGAGGAAGCCGAGGTCGGGCCCCATCGGCTGGTAGTCCTCGATGGCGTCCTCGAACTCGGCCTCCGCGATGACCTCGGGGTCGGCGAAGGGTATGAGCACCATGGTGACGTTCGCCGACTCCTTCCCGCTCTCCGGGTCCTGCCACCGCCGTGCCCCGACGTGCACGGGGTGGCTGCCGGCCGGAATCTCGTCGCAGGCGGACCACTCCGACGCGTCGGGGCTGCTGAAGACGAGCGACGAGGTGACCGTCAGGTCCGCGATGCGGTGGAACTCCTGCGGGCGGTCACCCATGTCTTCGTCGGTGAATTCCTCGGCCAGCCGGTGCAACAACGTTTCGATGTTCATGCCGGTCATGATGGCAGCCCCCGCCGACAGTCCGGCGGGGGCTGCCGTCCGGCGGCTCAGCGGTGGGCGGGGAACTGCACCACCTGCTGGTAGGTCGGGCGGTTCTGCCAGGTGGTCCTGGCGTCCGTCACGCCGCCCAGCGGGCGCTGGATGACGGTGTCGGCGCACCACTGGTCTCCGGCCGAGCAGTCCGGGTCGCCGGGGTAGACCTGGGCCGGGGTCTGGGCGGCGGCGCGCTTGAGGGTGTCGAGCAGGACGCCCCGGCAGGCGCCGAGGTCGCCGCCGCCGCAGAACGGGCGGGCGAGCGGGCCCTTGACCTGGTCGCCGAGGACGGCGCGCAGGTCCTTGTCGAGGTAGCTCCACCAGCCGTACTGGAAGGACGAACCCTTGTGCGGGATGCCCTCGTTGGCGCTCACCGGGCCGCCGGCGGGGCCGGTCTGCCCGCCCGACGGCGACTCGTTGATCTGCAGGGCGCCGGTCAGCGCGCCGAACAGCTGGTCGCCGAGGCCGGGCCGCATGACGCCCTCGGCGACCAGCGGCCACCAGGCGTCCATCACCCGGATCGCGGTGGCGTCCGCGTAGGTGTGGCTCCCGGGCGAGGTCTCCTTCCGCTGGGCGCCGTCGGCGAGCCAGGCCTCCAGTTGCTGCAGGGCGGTGAGGGTGGCCGGGTCGGTGACCGGTGCGCTGCGCAGCACCCGGATCAGGTCGGGCAGCACGTCCTCGGCCCGCAGGTCGGCGAGCGCGGCGCTCTCCATGGCCTGGGTGAGGGAGACCCGGCTGACCTTGCCGCCGCCCTGCAGCAGCGCCTTGACCCGGTCGTCGAGCAGGTTGCCGCGGTGCACCGAACCGTTGCCGAAGCCGGCCGAGGTGTAGCCGTTCGCCTGCTTGTTGTTCCAGGAGACGTAGTAGTCCTGGTCGACGGACTGCGGGTGCTCGGCCGCCGGGGTGTACCGGGTGGTGTTGGCGGCGGGGTCGAAGTCCGCCCACTCGTACGCGGGCTCGGCGCGGACGGGCAGTCCGGCGTCGACGCCCGGGGCGCGCACCGGGTTGCTGCCGGAGTTGTAGTACGCGATGTCGCGGGAGTCGGCGTAGAACCAGTTGAAGGTGTAGTCGATGTCCTGCGCGGCCCGCTGGAAGCTCGCCGCGTCGTGCACCGCGCCGGGGTCGTTGAGCTCCTGGAAGCCGATGATGGAGTCGGCCTCGTGGCGGTAGGTGGAGCGCAGCGAGGTGAAGGCGACGGGTGCGCCGCCGACCGTGCCGCGCGCGGTGACCAGGCCGTACTTCGAGCGGTACATCACCAGGGTGTAGGAGCCGGACGCGGTGGAGTCCGCGGTGGTCGGGTTCCAGGCGTTCTTGCGTTCCAGCCGGTCGAGGGGCACGCACTGGCCGTGCCAGAGGTAGGAGTTCGCGGCGGTGGTGACCGGCGAGCCGTCGGTGGTGCAGAGCGGGACGGCGTAGCTGTCGGTGATGTCCTGGCCGGCCGAGGTGGCGCTCCAGGCGTAGTCCTGGCCCCGGCCGAGCTGCACGTAGAAGCTCAGGCCGGCGAAGGCGGCGCCGCGCGCGCTGATCCCCGGGCCCTGGATCTCCTCCAGCATCAGCAGCTGCGGGGCGAAGTAGCCGGTCTGCGGGCCGAACACGGCGACGGGGTGGCCGTCGTCGGTGTGCGCGCCGGAGACCAGCAGGGCGTTGGACATGCCGTGCTTGGCGGTGAGCAGGTTGCCGGGCAGGACGCCGTCCGCCTTCGTGGCGGCGGTGTTCGCGGAGCCGGTGGCGTCGTAGACCATCCGCTCGGGCACCACCGAGCCGGGGTCGGGCAGTGCCTCGCCCTGCGGCCGGTCGGGGACGCTCGCGTACGGGAAGCTCTGCCCGTCGTGCAGGGTCTGGACGGCCTCGGGGTCGTCGGACTCGCGCAGCGACTTCCAGAGCGCGTCCCCGGCGTCCTTGCCGTAGCGGGCCTCGGCGGCCGACTTGACCTGGGCGGAGGCGAGTTCGTTGCCTCCGCCGGAGCCGAACAGGGCGCCGACCACGGAGGCGAGGGCGACCAGGTCGGTCAGTTTGAACGGCTCGATCGACCCGGCGTTGGTGATCGGGTCGATGTGCCCCGTCAGGTCGTACTCACCGGGGAAGGTGCGGGCGTTGTAGGACTCCTCGGCGTACTGGTTGATGCCGTCGAGGTAGGCGTTGGCGTCGGCGAGGGCCTGGGTGGCCCGGCCGCCGCGGGCGGCGATGGCGTCGATCTGCTGCTGCAGTTCGGCCTCGGTGTACGGCGCGGCCTGCCAGAAGCTCTGCTCCAGCTGGCGGTTGGCGGCGGCGCCGCCGGCGAAGCCGGACAGCTGGCCGCGGCCGACGTGCCGGAAGAGGTCCATCACCCACAGCCGGTCCTGGCCGGCGGCGTAGCCCGCGCCGAACTCGGTGCCGTAGCGGGTGGTGCCGGTGATGTGCGGGACGCCGGTGGCCTTGTCGCGCACGATGGTGACGTCCGGGCGGGGGCTGGTGGTGCTCGCGACCTGGTCGGCGGGGACGCCGAAGGAGGCGTCGTCGAAGAAGTCGCGGAGCTTGGCCTCGGTGAGGCCGGGGTAGCCGGAGGCGAGCGCGGCGTAGGGGCCGAGCTGGTCGTCGGTGTGGGCGGGGCGGGTTCCGAACATCCGGTTGAGCAGGATGTCGGCGAGGGTGGCGTTGCCGTTCTCGCCGGGCGGCAGGATGTCGGCGCAGTGGCCGCCGCAGTAGTCGCCGGCGGCGGCGCCCGGCGCGGTGGGGGCGGCGGCCGCGGTGGGGACGGCGGTCAGGGCGGCGGTGACGAGCAGGGCCGACGCGAGGGCGGCGGCCGCCTGGGATCGGAAGGGGTGTCGGAGGGGGTGGGGGCGTAGGCGCAAGGCGGACTCCTCCGTCGAAGCCACGGGAGGTCGACGGTAGGGGCGCTACTGGCCGGTTGGCTAGTGGCGTGCATGCCATTTCCTTTGGCACGCCCCGGAGTTGACGCCTCCCGGGCCGGGGCGGCCGGTGCGTTCGGGCCGGTTGTCGGCGGTGTCGGCTAGGGTCGGTCGCGTCGAGGCAAGATCGTCCGTCGGAACGGCGGGGGAGGGGGCGAGTGGGCATGAGCGCGGAGCAGGTCGGGGTGGAGCCGGATGCGGTGGCGGCGCAGGACGTCGGGGCGGCGGAGGACGTCGGCGCGGCGACGGGGGTCCCGGTGCCGGAGGGCTTCGGGCCCCGGGAGCTGCCCGCCGGGCTCACCCACGGGCCGAGCCGGGAGCGGCTGGCTGCCGGGGGCCTGCCCCGCTGCTTCGCCCACCTGGACCTGACCGCGTCGTGGCACGAGCCCATGGCGACGGCCGCGACGTGGTACGAGGGGCTCCGGGAGGACGGTGCCGAGGCTCTGGTCGTGCTCGGCGAGACGACGTACCGCGACGCGTTCGGCGACGCCCTCGCCGATGTGCTGCTCGACGGGGCCACCGGCGAGGTGTACCTGGCCTGCCGGGACGACTCCGGTGCCCTGAAGCGGGACTTGCTCGCCAGCGGCCTGGAACCGCTGGTCGCGCTGATGATCGAGGTCGAGGCCGTCACGGCGGGTGCCGACGAGCCGTACGAGCCCGAGGAAGGCGAGGAGGAGGAGCCGCGCGGCCCGGCGGCGGTCGCCGAGGCCGCCAGGATCTCCCTGGAGCGGATGCGCGCGGCCGATCCGGAGCTGTTCCGGCGGACCGACGGCCGGCCGGCGCACTGGGAGACGGCCATGCGGGTCCGGGCGCTCGCCTGGGGGGCACTGCCCGGCGAGGCCGGCGGCCTGCGGTACGCGGTCGACGCGTCCCTGGTCGAGGAGCTCGCGGCGCTCACCGACGGCACCGTCCAGTGCTTCGAGGAGTCGGACCTGCCCGCGGCGCTCGCCCACGCCCCCACGCGGCGGCTGCTCACCGGGATCGGCCTGCCGGTCTCCGACCGGGGGGTGTTCCGGATCGACGCGGTGGGGCCGCTGTACACGATGGCGGAGATCTTCCCGGACCTCTACGACCCCGATGACCCCGAGTACGGCGCGGAGCACCGCCGCGACCACCAGGGCGAGTTCCTGGCCCTCGCCGACTGGCCGTACGAGTTCACCGTCGCGCTGGACGGTGCCACCGGCCGGGTCGAACTCCCGGCCTGGTTCGACGACGGCGAGCCCGCCGCGTACCTCCACCGGGACGTCTCGGCCCTGCTCTACGTGGTCTGGACGTACGAGCGCCTGCGCGCCGACCGGCGCCGCTGGGGCGGTCGGTACGCGCCGGTGCCCTGGGAGGTCTTCCACCCGAGCGAGCTGCTGGACGCCGCGGCGGAGGAGGCCCTGCGCAGGCTGGACCCGGAGGCCTTCGCGTCCGACACGCACTTCTGGCCGATCCGGGTCGACGACGGCCACATGGGGGGCCTGTTGGAGTAACGGCGGGCGGGCGGATCAGGTGACCGGCCGGGCGAGGAGGGCGGCGGCGGTGGCCGCGTCCGTGACCGGCAGCAGCGGGGCGAGGTCGGCGAGGCCGTGGAGCAGGTGCTGCCGGATCGGGCCCGGTGCGGTGGCCACCGAGCCGGTCAGGACGAGCGGTTCGCTGGGCACGGCGGTCGCCCGGACCAGCGCGGCCAGGTGGTCGGCCGCGGCGCGGGCGATGGCGAGGGCGGCGGAGTCGCCCGCGTCGGCCAGCCGGGAGACCAGCGGGGCGAGTTCGGCGAGCCGGCGCGGCGGGCCGTCGTAGGCCCAGCGCAGCAGCCGGTCGGGGGAGTCGGCGGCGCAGTGGGCGCGCACGGCGGTGCCGAGCGGGCCGTCCGGGTCGGCGTGGGCGTGCCGGAGCGCCTCCCGGCCGAGCCAGAAGCCGCCGCCCTCGTCGCCGAGCAGCCAGCCGAGTCCGCCGCTGCGGGCGAGCGTGCGCGTGCCGTCGAGGCGGACGCAGATCGCGCCCGTCCCGGCGATCAGCACGGTGCCCCGGCCGTCGGCGACGCCGCCGCAGGCCAGGGCGGGGACGGTGTCCGGGACGAGCCGGACGGGGCAGCGGAGGCCGAGCGCGGTGCGGACCAGCCCGGCGAAGCCGTCCGGGTCGGGCAGCGCCCGGTACCCGGCGAGGCCGACCAGGCAGGCCGCGACCCGGGCCCGGTCGCGCGGCCCGAGCGCGGCCGACACCGCGGCGGCCAGCTGGTCGACGGCGCCGGCCCGGGCCTGCCCGGCGGGGTTGGCGCCGCCGCTCTCGCCCCGGCCGAGCGGCGTGCCGGAGGTGTCGAGGAGGACGGCGCGGGTGCGGCTGCCGCCCGCGTCGACGCCGAGGCGGAGGGTGGTCACGGGGCGGCTCCGGTGGGTGGGCGTTCCCTGGGTCGATCAGCCGTCAGTCTGCCAGGTGCAGCGTCACGTCCGCCGGGCCCTGGGCGAAGCGGGTGAACCGGACCTGCAGGCCGTCCCGCTCGGGTGAGGCGCAGAACGGCCCGGCCGCCGCGGGTGCCGCCGGCGGGAGCGGGGCCAGTCGGACCAGGCGCCAGGGGCCGTCGTCGCAGCGGGCGCGGACCGTCACGGCGTCCCCGCTGCGGCTGGCTCTGACGGTCACCTCTCTGCCGTGCCACTCGGGCACGGGGGCGAGCGACCAGTCCGAGACGCCGCGGGTGACGACCGCGCCCAGGTGCGGGAGGCCGTCGCTCATCTCCACCCCGGCCTTGATCCAGGTCTGCGGGTCGACCCGGACCAGCAGGCCGGCCTGGTCGTAGAGGGCGCCGAAGTCGGCGACGAAGGTGACCTCGGTCGCGCTGCCCGGCGGGAAGCCGGTGAGCAGCGCGTGCCCGTCGTCGCGGACGAAGCCGTAGCCGGTGGTGCGCCAGAAGTCGCTGCGGCCGCGGGCGGTGACCAGGAGGTCGGTGCCGTCGGCCCGCGCCCGCTCGGGCTGGTTGAGCCAGCTGCCTTCGTGCCAGGCGATGTCGCGGGGCGGGTGCATGGGAGGCCTTCCTTCCGGTCTGCCAGCCGACGCCTGCAGGGGCTGCAGGTGGCTGCAAGGGCTTTCAGAAAGGGCCATTCAACACCCGCCCGGGTGGGCTTGGGGAGGTTTGTCAGGGCAACAACACGGGAGGGATCGGGGCGTCCTCCTTACGCTTGGGAACCCCGGCCGGGCGGGCGGCCGCGGTCGGCGCTGATTGACGGATCGTCAGCGCGACTCGGATGAAGGATCGTCAGCGCCTCCTCAGGCCCTGCGCCCCGGGGTGCTGCGGCGCGCGGGCGGCGTGATGCGGACCCGCTCGGTGACGGGTGCCCGCTCGATGTCGTCCAGCTGGGCGAGGACGGTGGCGCGCAGGTCGTCGTCGTCCTCGAAGTGGTGGTCGTTGAAGAGGGTGTAGCCCGTCCACATCAGGTTGGCGCAGACCCGGGCCGGCACCCGCCCGGTCTGGGCACCCATGCCGACCAGCGCGACCGAGCGGATGGAACCCGGCTCCAGCCGGTTCTGCCGGTGGACCGCCTGGAAGGCGGCGGCGCAGGCCAGTGCCACGTTCAGCGTCTCGCTCACGTTCTGCGAGGAGGTCTGCATCGTCGGGGCCGAGATCAGGAAGCGCGGGCTGACGGCCCCGGACGGCACGCACACCGCGCTGCCGACCGGGAGCGAGCCGGCGTGCCGCGCGCGGATCGCCCGCTGCACCCGCAGCTGGATGCCGGCGCCCAGGTGGCGCTTGATCGCGGCGTCCGTCCCGCCGTCCATCCGGCCGCGGGAGTTGGTGGGGCTGACCCAGGCGTCGACGTCGGTGGCCAGGATCGAGGCGTTGCGGATCTCCACGCCGGGGGTGTCGGCGAAGGCCGACCGCCACGACTCGACCACCGTCGCGTTGAGGTCGGTCAACACCACCTTGAGCGGCGACTGTGCGCGGTCCGTGGTCATGCGGGGGCTCCTGTCGGTCGGGGGTGGTTCCTGCTGACGTCCATGAAGCTAGCCCGCGGCACTGACAGTCCGTCGTGCCCGCCGGCCGTGGCCGGGGCCCGCGGTCCGGCAGGCCGGGCCGCGGGCGGCCGCCGGCCCGGACCGCCGTCGTCCGGCGCCCGGACTGTCGGTGCCCGCTGGTAGGACTGTGGTGTCCGCCAGGGAAACAGACTGGCCGTCACATCCCTTTCGCCTGCCATTCGTGCGGCCCCGACCGTCCGGGCCGCCTCACAGTCTTGGGGCACCACCATGAGCGCTGCCGACACCCCCGCCACCCAGCCCGACCCGAACGACCCGCTCGCCCTCGCGGAGCTGTTCACGGGCGGCGGTGAGCCGTGGCTCCCGCTGCTGAAGCCGGTCATCGAGGCCCAGCCCGGCGCGGCCTCGTTCATCGGCCCCGGCCGCGGCCCGGACGTCGTGCCCGTCCGCGAGCTGACCTTCCAGGCGCTCAAGCCGCACGCGCCGCACAAGTGGAAGGTCGTGGTCTTCGGGCAGAACCCGTACCCGCGGCCGGAGAGCGCCACCGGCATCGCGATGTTCGACAACACCTTCCACGACTGGAAGGACAGCAAGTTCGGCCGGGTGGTGAGCATCCGGTGCATCATCAAGGCGGCGGCGATGTGGAAGTACGGCATCGCCAAGAAGACGCCGATCGCCGACGTACGGGCGCTGCTGAAGGAGCGGGAGACCGTCCAGCCGCCGGAGTGGTTCCAGGCGATGCTCACCCAGGGCGTGCTGCTGCTGAACGCGGCGCTGACCGCCAGCAGCGACGGCGCGATGGGGCCGGACCAGCACACCGGGTTCTGGCGGCCGGTCGCCGAGCGGATCGTCGAGGAGATCCTCCGGGCGAAGCAGCAGGGCCCGGAGGAGGACCGCTACGTGGTCTTCGCGTGGTGGGGCGCGCACGCGCGCAACCTGAAGAACGTCGTGCTGCGGCTGCAGAAGAAGTACCCCGAGGTCGAGGTCCGGCACCTGGACCACGCCAACCCGGCTGCGCAGGGCGACATCTTCTGCGACGGCGAGCACTTCGCGACGGTGAACGACGCCCTCGCCGCGCTCGGCGCCGAGCCGGTGGACTGGCTGCCCAGCACCGGCTGGAACGCGCAGTCGGCCGACGGCGGCGGGGCGGACGGCGCGGTCGCCGAGCGGATGGGCGCCTTCATCGCCTCCACGATGGAGCTGCACCAGCTCTACCTGGACCGCCTCGCGAGCGTGAAGGACGAGGGCCTCGTCCTGCCCGCCATCACCGGTGTGTTCGACACCCCGCTGATGGGCTTCCAGGAGGCCGCGGCCCCGGTCGCCGAGGTGCTGCGCGGCCTGGACCGGCACGTCGAGCTGTCGCACGAGTTCGGCAAGCGGCGGGCGGACGACGCGGGCAACGGCCCGTCGGCCGACGAGATCGCCGCACTGTACCTGTACACCTGCGAGTCCGCGTTCTACCGGGAGATCAACGCCGTCCTGCGCTCGCCCGACCGCAGCCGGCTGGTGCCCTACCTCCCGTACCTGCGGCTGCTGTTCGCGGCGGTGTCGCGGCTGCCCGTCCGCACCGAGCCGCTCTGGCGCGGGGTCTCGCTGGACCTGCGCCGGCAGTACCCGCTGGGCAAGACGGTGACGTGGTGGGGCGTGTCCTCCTGCACGTCCAAGCTCGGTGTGGCGCAGGCCTTCCTCGGCAGCCGCGGCAAGCGGACGCTCTTCGAGGTGCGTCCGGCCCGGGCCACGGGCATCCAGAACTTCTCGGCCTTCACCGGCGAGGAGGAGTTCATCCTGCTGCCGGGTACGCAGCTGGAGGTCACGGACGTCCGCACCGAGCGCGGCGGGCTGTGCACCGTGACGCTGACGGAGCTGGCGGAGGCGCCCCTGGTGTCCTGAGCCGGTCCGGGGCCCCGCCCCGCCCGCTTCTGCGCCCTCGCGCCCGTCCTCGTCCCCAGATTGCGTAACCGAGTCAGTAACTTTACTGAGTTCAGTTATGCTGGATCCCGAGCGAGCCGTGAGCCCGTCGGCTCGGGACGGGAAGGGACGCGAAACGATGACCTCGGAAGTCCAGCGGACGGCGCCGGAAGCCCGGCACCTCGACGGCGAGCTGCGGCGGGAACGGGCCTACGTCGAGGTCTGCCGGGCGGCGACGGCCCGACAGGTCGAGGACGCCAGCCACCAGGTCGTCGCCGGGGAGGACGTCTCCGGCGACGGCGCCAGCGCGGAGGCGCTCGGCCGGTACCTGCGGACGCGGGCCAAGCGGATGAGGGAGCTGCCGGAGAGCCCGTCGTTCTTCGGCCGCCTCGACTTCGCCGACACCCCGGAGGCGGGGGACCACCGGCGCCAGCGCTACTACGTGGGCCGTCGGCGGATCTCCGAGGACCCGACCGTGCCACCGCTGGTGGTCGACTGGCGGGCCCCGGTCTCCCGGGCGTTCTACCAGGCGAGCGCCCACACCCCGCTCGGGCTGGCGCAGCGCCGACGGTTCGGCTGGGCGCCGTGGAGCCTGGGCCGCCCCGACGAGCTCACCGGCCTGGAGGACGAGCGCCTCGACGGAGCCGGCCGGAGCACGGCGGGCAACGGCCCGGGCGGCATCCTCGCCGCCGAGATCGAGCGGCCCCGCACCGGCCCGATGCGCGACATCGTCGCCACCATCCAGCCCGAGCAGGACGAGCTGGTGCGGGGCGGGCTGAGCGGGTCCGTCTGCGTGCAGGGCGCGCCCGGCAGCGGCAAGACCGCCGTCGGCCTGCACCGCGCCGCGTACCTCCTCTACAGCTTCCCCCAGCGGATCCGGCGCAGCGGCCTGCTGGTGATCGGCCCCAACCGCACCTTCCTGCGCTACATCGCCGAGGTGCTGCCCGCACTCGGCGAGATCGACGTCGGCCAGTGCACCGTCGAGGACCTGGTCGCCGACCGGCCGGTCGCGGCCGTGGACGACGAGCGGGCCGCTGCCGTCAAGCAGGACGCACGGATGGCGACGGTGCTGCGCCGGGCGCTGTACGCGCGGATCCGCACGTCGGGCGCGGAGCAGCTGGTCGTCCCGGACGGCTCGTACCGGTGGCGGGTGGCGCCGGAGCGGCTGGACCGGATGGTCGCCGAGCTGCGCGAGCAGGAGCCGCCGTACGCGATCGGCCGGGAGAGCGTCCGCACCCGGGTGGTGGCGATGCTGCAGGACCAGGCGGAGCGCCGGGCGGGCGTGATGTCCGGCGGGTGGCAGCGGAAGGTCGGCCGCTGCAAGCCGGTCGCGGCGTTCCTGGAGGCGGCCTGGCCCGCCCTGCGGCCGGAGGCCGTGGTCGCCGCGCTGCTGAGCGACCCCGCCGTGCTGGCCGAGGCCGCCGACGGGGTGCTCGACGCCGGGGAGCAGGCGGCGGTCCTGTGGCGCAGGCCGCCCCGCTCGGCGAAGAGCGCGAAGTGGTCCGAGCACGACCTGATGCTCCTGGACGAGGTGGCGGGCCTGATCGAGCGCCCGGCCGGCTTCGGTCACGTCGTGGTGGACGAGGCCCAGGACCTCTCCCCGATGCAGTGCCGGGCGATCGCCCGCCGCAGCGCCTTCGGCTCCCTCACCGTCCTCGGCGACCTCGCCCAGGCGACCGCCCCGTGGGCCGCCCGCAGCTGGCCCGAGCAGCTCTCCCACCTCGGCAAGCCGGAGGCCGCGGTGGTGCCGCTGACCACCGGCTTCCGCGTCCCGGCCGACGTGATGGCGCTGGCCAACCGGGTGCTCGGTGCGCTGGACGTGGACGTGCCGCAGGCGGTGTCGCTGCGGCGGGACGGCGAGCTGACGGTGCGCCGGGTCGACGGGTCGGGCGACGGGGGTGAAGCAGGAACGGGCGGAACAGGCGGAACGGGCGGTGCGGCCGGGCTGGGCGGTGCGGCGGTCGCCGCCGTACGGGCCGCGCTGGAGCGGGAGGGCTCGATCGCGGTGATCGCGGCGGACGGCGCGGTGGCGGAGGCCGACACGGCGCTCAGGGCGGCCGGCATCCCGACGGCCTCGGCCGAGCAGGTCGGCACCACGGCCCGGGTGACGGTGCTGCCCGCCTCGCTGGTCAAGGGACTGGAGTACGACCACGTGGTGGTCCTGGAACCGGCCGCCATCGTCGAGGCCGAACCGCGCGGCCTGCACCGGCTGTACGTCGTGGTGACCAGGGCGGTCTCCCGGCTGGACATCCTGCACTCCCGGCCGCTGCCCGCACCGCTGGCCGGGTGACCGGGCGCCGCCCCGGGGCAGCCGGGACGGCGGTCGGGGTGGGCGCGGACGGGCCGCGCGTCCGTTCGGGGCCGGTGCCCGGGTGGGCCGCTCAGTCCCCGGCGAGCCGTAGCGGCACGTGCCCGACGGCCAGGGCCGCGGCCGCGGCCGCGAAGCCGAGGACGGCGCCGGCCGCGACGTCGCCCGGGTAGTGCACGCCGGTGTGGACGCGGGAGTAGCCGACGGCGACCGCCAGCGCCCCGAGCGGCACCGCCGCCGGGGGCAGCACCACGCCGACGGCGGTGGCGAAGGCCGTCGCCGACGCCGTGTGGCCGGACGGGAAGGAGGCCGACTTCGGCATCGGCACGTGCCGGGCCACGTCCACCCGGGCCTCCTCCCGGTCGGGCCGTCGGCGGCGGACCAGCCGCTTGCCGAGCAGGTTCGACGCCGCCGAGGCCAGGGCGACGGCGCCGACCCCGACCGCGGCCGCCTGCCGGGGACGGCCGGGCAGGAGGGCGAGGCCGGTGGCGACGGTCAGTGAGATCTTCGAGTGGTCGGCCGTCCGGGACAGCCGCCGCAGGGCGGAGTCCAGGGCCGGGGTGGGGGTGGCGGCCACGGCCGCGTACAGGGCGCCGTCGATCGCGCGCAGGTCGGCGAGGACGGCCGCCGCGGAGACGTTCCGGTCAGGCACGGGACCGCCCCCCGCCGTTTCGTCCGTCGCCGTCCCGGTCGTCCGGTCCCCGTCCGTCCCGTTCGTCCGGGGCCCGCCCGGAATCCGGCGTGCCCCGGCTGAACGCGAGCGTGGCCAGCTGCCGCCAGTCCACCCGCTGCCGGGTGGGCGCGACGCCGGGGCGGTCACGCGGCACCAGCACCCGCAGCGCGCCCGGGCGCAGCGTGCACACCACCGGCGTGGGCAGCCGCAGCGCCTCGCCGTCGACGGCCACCGGGATCTCGGTCTCCTCGGACGTCACCTCGACCCGGCGCGCGGTCAGCACCGTCAGTCCGGTGGCCTGCGCGCCCCGGACGGCCAGTTCCGCGGCCTGTGCCGCGCCCTCGACCCTGATGCCCGTGACGCCGAGCAGGCCGCTGTCCAGGCGGGCGCGTCGGCCGCCGCTTTCGAGGTCGTCGGGGGAGCCGTACGGGTTGTTGCTGATCAGCAGCGCCTGCTGGGCGGAGAGGGCCGCGACGCTGCCGCCCTCGATCCGGGCGTCGACGCGCCGCACCCCCTCGCCGACCAGGAGGTCCGGCAGCAGGTTCAGGGCCGTGCCCGCCTTGGCGTCGCGGTACTCGGGGCGCTGCACGACGTCCGCGTACACCCCGAAGGAGACCGTGTTGACGAAGGGCCGGCCCGCGACCTCGCCGAGGTCGATCCGCAGCTCCTCGCCGGCGGTCAGCGCGTCCAGGCAGCGGGACGGATCGGCGCGGTCGAGGCCGAGGTCCATCGCGAAGTGGTTGCGGGTGCCCGCGGAGACCACCAGGAACGGCAGCCCGTGCTCGGCGGCGACGGCCGCGACCAGGGCCTGGGTGCCGTCGCCGCCCGCGACGCCGAGCAGGTCGGCGCCGCCGGCCACCGCCTCGCGGGCGAGTGCGGCGACGTCGGCGTGCACGGCGGGGTCGAGCAGGACCACCCGGGCGCCGAGCTCTTCGGCCCGCTCGACCAGGCCGAAGCGGCCGACCTTCCCGCCCCCGGACTTCGGGTTCATGATCAGTACCGGATGCACCGGCCGGGTGGCGGGGACCGCCGGGTTCGCCCCGCTCGGGCGCACGCGGCGCAGTGCCGCCCGGGCGAGGGCCAGCGCCGCGCCCCAGCAGAGGAACAGCACCAGCGCCGTCGGCCACAGGTCGTGGTAGGCGAACAGCACCACGAGGCCGACCGGCGCGGCGACGGTGAGCAGCCCCCCGACCAGCCGCAGGGCGCCGCGGTGCGCGAGGAACCACCAGGCCCCGGCCGCCCAGACGACCAGCACCAGGAAGCCGATCGCCACCACGGCCAGACTGCCCTCGCCCAGTGCGATCAGCAGCACGACGACGGCACCGACCGCGGCCAGCAGCGCGCACCGCGCGAGCACCCGTGCGGTCACGTCCCCGTCGGGGCCCACCTGCCGCGTCCCGTCGATGTCGTCCTCCCTGAGCCGTGCCCCGGGTGTGCCCACACGAGCCCGGTCCGTGCCAGCAGCCTGCGCACTCCCACCCCGGGGGGCATCCCGGCCGGGCTGTCCGGGTGAGCCCGGGCCGGCCGCACCGCACGGAGCGGAGGGCCGGGCCGGTGGTTCCGGCCCCGGCTCCTGGACTCCGGGCCCCCGACCGCGGTCAGCGCCGTCAGGGGCGCGGTCAGGCGTGCCGGACGAGGGCGACCGGGCAGCGGGCGTGGTGGATCGCCGCGTGGGCGACCGGGCCGAGGTGGGCGCCGAGCAGGGTGCGCCGCACGCGCCGTCCGACGACGAGCAGCCGGGCGGATCCGGCGGCGTCCACGAGGGCGACGGCGGCACTGCCGCGGATCAGGTCCGTCGTCACGTCCAGCTCGGGGTAGCGCGCCCGCCAGGGCTCCAGCAGCTCGGTGAAGCGGGTCCGCTCGACGGAGGAGAGCTCGGTCTCCAGGCCGCCGATCGCCTCGAAGGCCATGTACTCGCTGCCGACCGGCGGCGACCAGACGTGCACCACGCGCAGCGGGGCCGAGTACCGGACGGCCGCGTCGAAGGCGAAGGCGAGCACCTCCTCCATCGGGTGGACCAGGTCGAGGCCGACCAGGACCGGGCCCGCCGGCTCGTCCTCGCCGGGGCGGACCAGGACCACCGGGCAGCCGGCCCGGCGCAGGACCTCGTGGCTCACCGAGCCGACCAGGAAGCCGCGTACGGCGCCCAGGCCGCGGGAGCCCAGCACGAGCAGGGCGGCGTCGCGGGAGGCGTCCTCCAGTGCGTCGGCCGGGGCCTCGGGGACGAGTGCGGAGCTGACCGGGACCTCGACGAGGGCGCGCAACTCGGCCTCGCGGGAGCCGAGTCGTTCCACGGCGTGCCCGCGCTCCCGCTCGTCGTCGGCCGCGTTCCGCTTCGGCCGGGGCCGGGCCTGGAGGAGCCGCAGCGGGCAGTCCCGGCGCTGCGCCTCCCGGGCGGCCCAGGCGGTGGCGGCGACGCTCTCGGGTGAGCCGTCGAAGCCGGCGACGACGGGCCCGGTCACGGCCCGCTCCGGGAGCCGCGCAGGGTGTCGAGCGCTGCGCCCAGCCGCCGGGCCGCCTCGTCCGCGACCTCGCCGAGCCCGCCGTCGGGGCCGGCCAGCGCGACCAGCGTCTGCGGGTCGACGGCCTCCACCACGGTGGCGCCGCCGTCGGCGCGGACGACGACGTTGCAGGGCAGCAGCAGCCCGATGCGGCGGTCGGCCCCGAGCGCGCGGTGGGCGAGGGCGGGGTTGCAGGCGCCGAGGATCAGGTAGTCCTCGATCTCGGCGTCGATCTTCTCGCGCAGGGTCGCCCGGACGTCGATCGTGGTCAGGATGCCGAAGCCCTGCGCCTTGAGGGCGGCGGTGACCGCCTCCACCGTCTGCGCGAACGGCCGGTCGAGCCGTACGCCGATCCCGTATTCCATGGTTCCTCCCGGGGGTCGCGGCCCCAGTATCGGCGGCGGCCCGGCCCGGCGCCTTCCGGGCCGGGCGCCCGACGACGGCCGGTCCGGAGGGCGCCGGTGCCTCCAGGCGGGCTTGAGGCGGGGCGGGCACGCTGGCTGCCCGCGCTGGACGGGACGCCGACGGGAGGCGGACGTGATCGCTCTGTGGTGGGTGCTGCGGGCCCTGGCCGCACCGGTGGGATGGCTGTGGTCGGGATTGCAGGTGCTCGGCGGGGCGGACATGTACGAGGCCGCCGCACGCGCCGCCGCGGCTCCGGCGGAGGTGCCGGAGCCGCGGCAACTGCGCGGTCCCGCCCCGGGGCACCCCGAGCGACTGTGCCCGGAACTGCCCCTGAGCGAGGTGGAGTTGCGGTTGTTCAGGGAGCTCAGCGCACTCCCGGAGCCGCCCGGTCGGGGTGAGGGCCGGCGGTCGGCTGGTTGAGCGGGGTACGGGTGGGGCGGGGTCGGTCCGCGCCCACCAGCGCGGCGGAGAGCTCCCAGAGCCGGTCGGCGCGCTCCGGGTCGAGGGCCGCGGGGAGGTAGCCCCGGGCCGGCGCCGTCCCCTGCCACGGGCCGGCGACGGCGCAGTCCTCCAGGTAGGCCCCGCCGGTCTCCGCGAGTTCCGGGGCGAGCGCCGCCCACACCGAGGTGGCCGCGCCCTGGGCCGCCGTGCGCAGGCGCGGGTCGGGCGTGCCGTCCGGGCCGATCAGGCCGACCGCGCGCTTGGTCTCGGTGCTGAGGTGGCGCTGGAGGCCGGTGAGGGTGGCGCCGGGGCTGACGGTGTTGGCGAGCACGCCGTGGTCCCGGTGCCGGGCCGTGAGGGCGACGGCGAACAGGGCGTTGGCGGTCTTGGACTGGGCGTAGGCGAGGTACGGGTCGTACGGGCGGTGCGCGAAGTGCGGGTCGTCGAGGTCCAGTCCGCCGAGGTGGTGCGCGCTGGAGCCCACCACGACCACCCGGGCGTGCCCGGCCGAGCGCAGCGCGGGCAGCAGCCGGACGGCCAGCGCGAAGTGGCCGAGGTGGTTGACGCCGAGGTGGGTCTCGAAGCCGTCGGCGGTGCGGCCGGGGGGCACGCCCATGACGCCCGCGTTGGCGATCAGCAGGTGGACGGGGTCGCGCCGGCGCAGCAGGCCGTCGGCGAACTCCCGGACCGAGCGCAGGGAGCCGAGGTCCAGCGCCGCGATGGTGACGGCCGGGTTCCCGGTGCCCTTCCGCAGTCCGGCCGCGACGGTCTCGGCGGTCCGCGGGTCGCGGGCGCCGATGACCACCCGGGCGCCGGCCAGGGCGAGGGCGCGGGCGGTCTCCAGGCCGATGCCCGAGCCTCCGCCGGTGACCACCGCGGTGCGGCCGGTCAGGTCGTGGCCGGCGACCACGTCCAGGGCCGTGGGGGCGGGCGCCGGCGGTCCGGTTGACGTACTCGGCGGGACGGCGGACGGGGTGACGGGCCGCATGTCAGCCCCTCCTCGCCCCGGAGCCGACCGGCATCCGCTGGACCGCGGGGCCGTCCACCCGAAGCACCTGTTGGTGGACGCGTTGGAGCTCCGCCGACGGGTCGAGCCCCAGCTCCTCGCCGAGCAGTCGGCGCACCCGCTGGTAGGCGTTGAGGGCGTCGCCGCGCCGGCCGGAGCGGTTCAGCGCCAGGATCAGCTGGGTGTGGAACCACTCGTTGAAGGGGTAGGTGCTCACCAGGGTCTGCAGCTCGGCCACGAGTCGGCGGTGGCGCCCGAGTTCCATGTCGGTGCGGACCCGGGCCTCCAGGGCGCTGATCCGCCGCTCCTCCAGGTGGGTGGCGTAACTCGCCAGCACCGGGCCGCAGCTGACGTTG
Source organism: Kitasatospora sp. NPDC038210 (assembly GCF_055600605.1). Lineage (NCBI taxonomy): Bacteria > Bacillati > Actinomycetota > Actinomycetes > Kitasatosporales > Streptomycetaceae > Kitasatospora > Kitasatospora sp. NPDC038210. The sequence goes on from NZ_JBVJYK010000001.1 coordinate 308,381, forward strand.
GACAGGGCCGGTCCGCGCCACATCGCCAGGGCGTCCGCCAGGAGTCCGGCGGCCCGGAGCGGTTCGCCGTCCTCGTTCAGCAGCCGGGCGTCCTCGACGAGCCGGTCGAACCGGGGTGCGTCGAGCTGCCGTTCGTCGATCCGCAGGACGTAGCCGGGGAGGACGGTGGAGATCATGTGCCCGGCCGCCTCCTCGCCGACCTCGGCGGCGAAGGCTTTTCGGAGCTGGTAGATGTAGGTCTGGGCGGTGGTGACCGCGCTCCGCGGCGGGCGGTCGTCCCACAGCTCGGTGATGATCGAGTCCAGGCTCACCACCTGGTTGACCCGCAGGAGCAGCAGAGCCAGCAGCTGACGGGTCTTCGGGGGGCTGGGCGTCCGCGGGCAACCCAGGTGGCTTACCTCCAGTGGTCCCAATACCTTGAAATCCATGGGAAGCTCCTCGCCGGTCGGCTGAATCCTCATGAACGCGGGTGGCCGGCCCGTTTTGGTGGCCGGCCTGCGATCAGGACCCTAGGAGCGTTGTCGGGAAACGCTCAAGGCGAATGCTTCCAAGGGGGCGCCGGACACCCACCTTCGGGGTATCCGGCGATGTCACTGAAGAGAGATGGCGCGCGGCGCGGTCGCTGTGCGATCACCCGTACGGGGGTGACGGGTGGGCGCTGGGCGGCCGCGCCGCGGCCGGCTTCTCGGACTTGACGTTCCGTCAGTTCTGACGAGGCGTCAAGTCTCCTTCGAATCCGCTTGGTTGGGAGGGGACGTCGAAGGCGTCGACCGGGTAGTCGGCGTCGGGCGAGGCGCCGTCGGGGGAGGCGGCGGAGTCGTCGTCCTCGTCGAGGTCCAGGTGGGCGAACTCGCCCAGCGGGACGCTCTGGTCGAGGTGCACGTTCTTGAGGAAGGCGGAGATGACCAGCACCCCCACCATCACCGGGGTGAGCCAGAAGAAGACGTCGGTCAGGGCGTCGCTGAAGGCCAGCCGCAGGCCGTCCCTGATCGCCGGCGGCAGGGCTTCGACCACGGTCGGCGACACCGAGCCGTCGGACGGCACGGCCGCGACCTGTGCGGCCGTCAGGTGCTTGGCGAGGCCGTGTTCGTACTGGTGGGCGAAGAGCGCGCCGAGTGCGGCGAGGCCGATCGAACCGCCGATGCGCTGGGAGAACGCCGCCGTCGCGGTGCCGACGCCGAGGTCGCGGCGCTCGACGGTGACCTGCACGGCGATCACCAGGGGCTGCATCATCAGGCCGAGGCCGGCGCCGAGGATGGTGACGTAGACGGCGAGCAGCCACCAGCCGGTGTGCTCGTTCATCGTGGAGAGCAGGAACATGGTGAGCGCGCCGATCACCGCACCCACCATGGGCGACCACTTGTAGCGCTCGGTCTTGGTGATCAGGTTGCCGCCGACGACGGAGGAGAACATCAGGCCGACCATCAGTGGCAGGGTGAGCAGCCCGGTGTTGGTGGCGGTGATGCCCGTGACCAGCTGCAGGAACATCGGGATGAAGGTGGCCAGGCCGTTGACGCAGGTGAAGACGAGCATGCTGGCCAGGCAGGCGAGCACCACCGTGCGGACGGTGAACAGCCGCAGCGGGATCAGCGGATCGGGGGCGTGGCGCTCGGCCACGACGAAGGCGGCGATGAAGACCGCCATGCCCGCGAAGAGTCCGAGGATGGTGGTGGAGGACCAGGCGTACTTGGTGCCGCCCCACGAGGTGGCCAGCACCAGGCAGGTGAGCGCGCCGGCCAGCATCAGGAACCCGGCGTAGTCGATCTTCCCGCCGCGGGTGCGCGCCGGCAGCTTGAGCGCGGTGCCGGCCACGGCGAGTGCGACCAGGCCGAGCGGCAGGTTGATGTAGAAGACCCAGCGCCACGTGGTGTGGTCGACGAAGTAGCCGCCGATCAGCGGGCCGGCCACCGAGGACAGGCCGAGGACGGCGCCGTACAGGCCCATGTACTTGCCGCGTTCACGGGTTGGCACGATGTCGGCGATGATCGTCAGGGTCAGCACCATGAGGCCGCCGGCGCCCACGCCCTGGATCGCCCGGAAGGCGATGAGCTGGAAGATCGACTGGGCGGCGCCCGCGAGGGCCGAGCCGGTGAGGAACGCGACCAGGGCGAACAGGTAGAGCTTGCGCCGCCCGTAGAGGTCGGCCAGCTTCCCGTACATGGGGGTCGAGATGCCCGAGGCGAGGATGTAGGCGGTGAACAGCCACGAGGTGTACTTGAGGCCGTGCAGATCCCCGACGATCGCGGGCAGCGCGGTGGCGACCACGGTCTGGTCCAGCGCGCCGAGGGACATGGACAGTAGCAAGGCCGACATGACGACGGCCAGTTGGCGGCGGCTCAGGGGGCTCCGGGCGGCGTCGCCAGCTGTTGGTGGCACGGGTGGCTCCTTGGTGCGGCTGGTCACGAGGACGGTGGTCTGGGGTGGTGCCGACGAGCAGTGGGGAGCGGTGCAGCTGCGGTGGGGCGCGGCCGTGCGGGCGTGCGGGTCGTGCAGGGGGCGCGGGTCGTGCGGGTCGTGCAGGGGGCGCGGGTCGTGCGGGTCGTGCAGGGGGCGCGGGTTGTACGTCTCCGGCGGGTCCGACCGGCCGTGCGGGGCCGGTGGATCCGGCGGACTCAGAGGCCGCGTTCGAGTAGGTCGAAGGCCTCGTCGATGAGGTTGGCGGACGTCCGGTCGTCCTCGTTGATCCAGGAGAAGCGGACCGCCCACTGGATCACCGAGAACGCCGAGGTGACCACGACGCTCGGGTAGCTGTCCTTCATCGGGTCGGTGCCCGTCCGCTCGGCGACCGCCAGGATGAGGCTCCGGAAGATCTCCTCCTCGCCCTCCGAGCTGCGCTTGGCCAGGAGTTCGGGGTGCCGGCGCCACAGTTCGCGCCAGAGTTCGGACTCCTCGCGCGCCGGGACGAACGAGTCGGCGATCTCCTGGGCCACCACGCGCATCGAGCGGAACACAGGCTCGTCGGCGGGGCGGTCCTGGAAGAGCGCCGTCAGCGACACGGCCGACCAGGACGGCCGCATCTGGAGCGCCTCGTCCTTGCTGGAGAAGTAGTTGAAGAACGTTCGGGGGCTGATGTCGGCGGCCTCGCTGATGGCCTCGACGGTCATCGCGTCGAGGCCCTTGTCGAGGACCAGTCGGACGGCCGTGAGCGTGATCGCATGTCTCTTGGCCGCCTTCTGGCGTTCTCTGCGTTGATCGGATGCACTCATCACCACTGCACTCTATGCAATCTTGGCGCGGCCTGCAAGAAGTGCAGAGCTTGCACTTCCATCGGATTATGCAAAGTTTGCACTGAGTGCAAGACGGCAGGTGCGTGCCGGCTCAGCCCTCCGCGGCCAGGGTGATCGCGGCGGACGCCTCGTCCGGCTGGGCGGGCCACGTCCCGTACTGGCTGCGCCAGTACATGAGCGGGGTGGACAGCCCCCGGTGCGCGGTGCCGTCCACGACCGCGCCCACCAGCACCGTGTGGTCGCCGGCCCGGACGGCGCCCGCCAGCCGGCACTCCGCGTGCGCGATCGCGTGCCGCTCGATCCACGGCAGGCCGGTCACCGGGCTCGCCCGCCACGGAGTCGCGCCGAAGCGGTCGCCGGTCCGGGAGGCGAACAGGTTGGAGACCCCCTCGCCACGCTCGCGCAGCACGTTGACCACGAAGGCGCCGCGCGCCAGGACCGCCGTCAGCACGGTGCTGCGGTTGTCCAGGCAGGCCAGCAGCAGCGGCGGACGGGCGGAGACGCTGCACACCGCGCTGCAGGTCAGGCCCTTGGGGCGGTCCTCCTCGTCGAGCGTGGTGATGACGGTGACCCCGGTGGGCAGCGTGGCCATGATCGAGCGGAACACGCTGTCGTCCACGTGCGGTCCGCTGTCGTCGTAGTCGATCCGCAGCACCCGCCCGTCGGTGTGCCGGTTCCCGGTCTCGGTGCTCATGCTTCCTCCCAGTCCTCGGGTACGCCCCGCGGCCGGCCGTCGCGGCCGCGCGGATGGCGGCGAGGCTGGCAGAGCGGTTTCGACCCGGGTTCGAACTCCGGCCGACGCGCCGGCTCGGCCGATGTCCTTGTGGGGGCCGGAGTCGGACGGGGGAGAGGTCTCGAACCGCCCTCCAGACGGCCCGGGCAGGCTCGCGACGGGATCCGCTCGATCCCCCGGGAGCCGGCCCGCCCGACACCGGGCCGCAAGGAGGCAGCGTGGAACTCGCAGTCGCGGACCGGGTGGTCCTGGTGACCGGTGCGACCGGAGGGATCGGGCGGGAGATCGCGCGGGCCTTCGCCGCCGAGGACGCCAGGGTCCTGATCGGCTACCACAGCAAGGAACGCGAGGCGGCCGAACTCGCCGACGAACTGGGCGCGGCCAAGGGCCGGGCGCGGGCCGTGCGCTACGCGCTCACCGAGCCCGAGCGCACGCTCGCCGAGCTCGCCGCCGCCGGCGACGGCTGGGCGGACATCGACGTCCTGGTGACCAGCGCCGTCCGGATGATGGGCAGCCGCCGGGCCCCCGGCGTGCACTTCGAGGACGTCGCCGTCGAGGACTGGGAACCCGTGGTGCAGCAGAACCTCGCGCCGACGCTGCGGCTCGCCCAGCTGGTCGTGCCCGGCATGCGGCGCCGCGGCTGGGGCCGGATCGCCCTGCTCTCCTCGCACGTGGCGGTCGACGGCCACCGGGGCCAGGAGTTCTACGGCGCGGCCAAGTCCGGACTGCACGGCTTCGCCCGCAGCCTGGCCTGGGACACCGGGGCGGACGGCATCCTGGTCAACGTGGTCTGCCCCGGGCTCACCCTGACCGAGCGGGCCCTCACCGGCCTGCCCGCCGCGGTGCGCGACCAGGAGACCACGCGGACCGCGAGCGGCCGGCTGAGCGCGCCCGCCGACGTCGCCAACGCCGTGCTGTTCGTCTGCTCCGGCGCCAACGGCAACATCACCGGAGAGGTGCTGACCGTCGCGGGCGGCCGCTGAGCGCCCCGGCGGCCGCCCGGCGCCCGGAGGTCCCCGGGCGTGCGGACGGGGCGGCCGGTTCGACCCGGCCGCCCCGCACGTCGCCGCTGCCTCAGCCCAGTTGCTCCCGCGTGGAGAGCACCGTCAGCTCGGTCAGGTGCACCCCCGCCGGGGCGTGCAGCACGTGCAGCACCTGCTCCGCCACCTCCGCCGGATCCAGCCCGACCGCCTCCTGCACCTTGGCCAGCACCCCGCGCAGCGCCTCGTCCCGGATCCGCTCGCTGCCCCCGGTGCGGACGGCGCCGGGCGACACCAGGGTGACCCGGACGCCGTCCCCTGCGAGCTCGATCCGCAGCCCGTCGCTGATCGCCACCAGTGCGTGCTTGGTCGCCGCGTACACGCCCTGGATCGCGTGCGCCACCGAACGCCCGGCCGTGGAACCGATGTTGACGATCTGCGGGTGATCGCCGGAGAGCAGGGCCGGGATCGCGGCCCGGGTGACCGCCAGCAGCCCGAGGACGTTCAGGTCGACCATCGCCCGCCAGTCCGCCGGATCGCCGTCCCGGACGAGGCCCAGCGGGAACACCCCCGCGTTGTTGACCAGGACGTCCAGCCCGCCGAGCTCCGCGCAGGCCGTGCCCACCGCGGCCCCGGCCGCGTCCGGGTCCGCCAGGTCCACGCCCACCGCCACCGCGCCGAGTTCGGCCGCCAGGCGGTCCAGCTCCGCCGAGGGGCGGGCCAGCAGGGCGAGCCGACCGCCGTCGGCGGCCACCGCCCGGGCGATCGCCGCCCCGATCCCGCGTGAAGCTCCCGTCACCAGCACCCGTCGCCCGTTCGATCGCGTCATCCTCGGTCCCCTTCCCGACGTCCCCGGCTTCCCCGGGGTCCTTCCCCGTTCCCCGACCGCTCAGCAGTAGCGGGCGCGGTTGGAGAACGGCTGGAAGGAGGCGCCCGCCGGATCCTGCGAAGCGCCCTGGCCGCAGGACCGTCGGCGGCCGGGAACCGACGGTGGGTCGGGCGGGCGGGAGCCGGGGCGCGCAGCCGTTCTCCAGCACCGTTCGAGGCGGACCGGCCAGGGTGAGGGGGCGCGGGCGCGCGAGCGGCACCGACGTCCGCGCCCAGCCATGGACACGGTCGGACGAGGGAGAGTCATGGACGACGAAGAAGTTTCGGTGCTCGTGGTCGGCGGTGGCCTCGTCGGGCTGTCGGCGGCCGCCTTCCTGCGCGGCCACGGCGTCACCACGACGGTGGTCGAGCGGCACCCGGGCACCTCGGTGCTGCCCCGCGGCCGGGTGATGAACTCCCGCTCCATGGAGCTCTACCGCGCCTGCGGACTGGAACCGGTGATCCGGGCGGCGCCGCCGTCGGTGTTCGAGCGCTACCCGGAACTGGCCCGGGTCGAGACGCTGGCCGGTCCGGAGGTCTACCGGGTCCGGCGCGAGGAGCCCGGCTCGGTGGCGCACCTCAGCCCGTGCGAACCCGCCTTCGTGGACCAGCAGGTGCTGGAGCCGCTCGTCCTGGAGCACGGCCGCAAACTCGGCGCCGACATCCGCTTCTCCACCCGGATGCTGGAGTTCGAGCAGGACCCGGACGGCGTCACCGCGCTGGTCGAGTCCACCGCCACCGGCCGCCGCCACCGGATCCGCGCCCGCTACCTGATAGGCGCAGACGGACACCGCTCGCCGGTCCGCCGGGCGCTCGGCATCGCGACCCACGGGCCCGGCGTGCTCCACCACGTCGCCAACATCGTCTTCGAGGCCGACCTCACCGCCCTGCTGCGCGGCCGGCTGATCTCGGTCTGCTACATCGACCGGCCCGAGGCCGGCACCCTGCTGGCCATGTTCGAACGCCAGGACCGCTGGCTGCTGATGGTGCCCTACCACCCCGAACACGGCGAGCACCTGGACGACTTCACTCCCGATCGGTGCCTGGAGCTGGTCCGCACGGCCACCGGCGACCCGACCCTCGACGCGCGGATCGTCCCCACCCTGGACGGCGCCGACCGGCCGGTCCAGGGCTGGGAGCTGGCCGCCCGGGTGGCCGACCGGTTCCGGGACGGGCGGGTCTTCCTGGCCGGGGACGCCGCCCACGTGGTCTCGCCCGCCGGCGGCTTCGGCGCCAACACCGGCGTCCAGGACGCGCACAACCTGGCCTGGAAGCTCGCCGGCGTGCTGAACGGCTGGGCCGGGCCCGGCCTGCTGGACTCCTACGAGCCGGAACGGCAGCCGGTCGCCGAGACCACCTGCGCCTTCTCCGCCGCCAAGCAGCACGAGCGCAGCCGGGCCGACGGCGCCGGAGGCGGATTCTCGCCGCTCGCCCTGACCTTCGGCTACCACTACCGCTCGACGGCGGTGATCGGCGGTCCACCGGCGGGCACCGACCCGTGCGAGCCCGCGGACCTGGCCGGGCTCGCCGGCACCCGCGCCCCGCACGTACGGCTGGAGCGCGAGGGCACGACCCTCTCCGCCCTGGACCTCTTCGGTGAGCGCTTCGTGCTGCTCACCGGCCGCGACGGCACCCCCTGGGCCGAGGCCGGCACCCGCGCCGCCGCCCGGCTGGGGGCGCCGTTCGCCGCCCACCGGATCGGCACCGACCTCGTGGACCCGGACGGCGACTGGGGCGCCCGCTACCACCTGGGCCACACGGGGGCCGCCCTCGTCCGGCCGGACGGTTTCGTCGCCTGGCGCTCGGTCGACCACGGCGGGCGGGGCGGCGCCGCGCTGGAGGGCGAACTGGCCCATGTGCTGGGCCGGTTGCTGGCCCGTACCGGGCCCTGACGGGGCTGCGCACCGCGGCGGCCGACCCGGGGGACCGGGCCGGCCGCCGCGGTGCGTTCGGCGGTTGCGGTGGTCAGCGGTCGGCGGCGGGCGCCAGGACCTCCAGGACGGCGCCGGACCAGGTGAAGCCGGCGCCCACGCCCAGCAGCAGCACCCGCTGCCCCGGCGCGAGCCGGCCGTCCTGCCACAGCCGGGCCAACCCGGCGAACTGGTCGGCGGGCCCCAGGTGCCCGACCGTCCGGCCCCACTCCCAGGTGGAGCGCTCCACGGGGATCCCGTAGCGGCGGAAGTAGCCGGAGTCCAGGCGGTGCAGGCCCAGGTTGGGGAGCACGAAGTGGTCGATGTCGGCGAGGTCCGTCCCGGCCTCGGCGAGCACCGTCTCCAGGGAGGTCCGTCCGCCGCGGGAGACCCGTGCGGCCGTGTACGGCATGCCGTGCCGGGCGATGAAGGCCTTCTGCCAGACGCCCATGTCGATCGGCCGGCGGTGGGTGAACGGGGCGTCCGCGAACAGGTCGTCACCCCGGTGCATGCCTTCCAGGCCGGGCTCGGAGTGCGACACCAGCGCGACGATCCGGGCGAAGCCGGGCCTGCGGGTGACCACCACGGCGGCCGCGCCGTCCGCGTAGAACGTCCCCGGATCGGTGCGCCAGCGGTCGAAGCCGGGCGGGCTGAAGCGGTCCCCGGCGGTCAGCAGCGCGGCCCGGTCCTCGGGGGCGCCGTCCAGGTAGTGGCAGGCGAGGTCCAGTGCGGCCATGCCGCCGTTGGACATCTGCCGCACCTCCATCGCCGGGCAGTGGCTCGACCCGGCGACCTCCCGCTGGACGAAGGAGGGGGCCGGCCACTCGTCCAGCCCCTGGTAGTACGCGGTGGCGTGCAGCAGCAGCGCGAGGTCGGCGGGATCGCGCCCGGCCGACCGCAGCGCGGCGCGCGCCGCCCGTACGGTCATCTCGGGCGCCGAGAGCGTGTCGGAGACCCGCACCGACACCATCCGGGTGGACGACTCCAGCTCCGGCTCGCACCAGCCCGCGCGGACGGCGTCGTGCACGGCCACGGGCGGCGGCAGATGGAGGGCGGCGCCGGCGATGAACAGGCCCTCGAACCTCATCCTCACTCCGATGTCGACGGGTTGACGTGTCTGCGGGTCGCCGCTTCGCTTCGCTTCGTCGCGGCGGGGTGCCGGACCGGGCGGTGGGCGCTGTCGGCCCCGCCGGTCCGGCACCGTGCCGTGGTGGTCGGCCAGGACGACGCCGGCCGGCGGCTTGTGGCGCGCGCCCGGGGGTCGTCCTCCGTCGACCGTCCCGCGGGTTCCGCGTGGGTCGGTCGGGACCCATCCTGGGCCGGGGGCTTCGACCTCGCGTGGAGCGTCGTTCGAGGCCGGGCCGGGCCGGTCGGACGGCCGTCGGCCGCCGGTCGAACGTCGGTCGAACGCCGGTCGAGACGGTCTCGACCCGGGGCGCGGAGCATCGGCGCCACCTGACCCGCCCCTGGAAGGACGGACCGTGATGACGACACTCCCCGGCCGGACCACCGCCACCGCCGCCACCGCCGCCACCACCGCCACCGCCGCCGCAGCGACCACCGCGACCCCCGCGACCGCCGGCGGTGACGACGGCGCCGGCACCGGACCGCGTCCGGTGGTGCTGCTGCTGCCCGGCCAGGGTGCGCAGTACGAGGGGATGGCGGTGGGCCTGTACGACGCCGAGCCGGTGTTCACCGCTGCGATGGACGAGGTCTTCGAACTGATGGGCCCCGAGGGCCGCCGGGTGCGCGCGGACTGGCTGAGCGACCGTCCGGCGGTGCCGCTGGACGACGTGACCCGCGCCCAGGCCCTGCTCTTCGCCGTGGACCACGCGCTGGCGCGGCTCGTGCTGGCCTGGGGGGTCAGGCCCGCGGCGGTGCTCGGGCACAGCGTCGGCGAGGTGGTCGGCGCGGTCCTGACCGGGGTGCTGGACCTCCCGGACGCGGTCCGGCTGCAGATGGACCGGATCTCCCGGATCAGCGCCGCCCCGCCCGGCGGGATGCTCGCGGTGGCCGCCCGGCGCGAGGAGCTGGCGCCGTACCTGAGCGAGCAGGTGGTGGTGGGCGTGGTCAACGGTGCCAGGCAGTGCGTGCTGGCCGGGCCGGAGGCCGAACTCGCCCCGGTGGAGGCCGGGTTGCGGGCGGACGGGTTCCTCTGTCGGCGCACCCGGGCGGTCCAGGGCTTCCACAGCCCCAGCCTCGCGGCCGCCGCCGCGCAGTCGCTGCCGACGGTGGCCGCCCTGCGGCTGTCGCCGCCGAGCCCGACCCTGTTCTCCGGCTACACGGCCGGGCCGCTCTCGCCCGAACAGGCCACCGACCCGGCGTTCTGGGCCGGGCAGCCGGCCGCACCGGTGCTGTTCGGACCGGCCCTCGGCCGCCTGCTGGACACCGGCCGGTACGTGCTCGTCGAGGCCGGCCCCGGGCAGGGCCTCACGGCGCTGGCACGGCGTCGGCCGGCCGTCTCCTCCGGGCGCAGCGCGGCGGTCCCCACCCTGCCGGTCCGGCGCGGCGCGCCCGCCGACGACCGGCGGACGGTGCTGGCGGCGGCCGCGTTCCTGCGGGCGGAGGGGCACGGGTCGGTACCCGCCGAGCCCGCCCTGGCCTGACGCCGGCGCGCGGTGACGGCCGACGCGCGGTGACCGTCAGCGGATGGCGACGGCCGGCGGAGGACGCCGGGCGCGGCCCGGAACGCGCCGGGCCCGGCCCGCGGCTCGCGGACCGGGCCCGGCGCGGTGGCGCCCGGGTCAGGGCCGGACGACCAACTCGCTGCCGACGACCCCGCCCTCGGCCACCGCGCGCTCCAGGAGGCCCACCAGGCGGGCCGGCGCCGGCATGGCCGCGTTCTCGTCCCGCAGCCGGCCGGCGCTCGCCCGGTGGCCGGGCACGGTGAGCAGCGCGGTGACGGCCTCCGCGACGGCGTCGACGTCCGGGCCGTCCGGGACGTCCAGGGTCAGGCCGGCGCCGACCTCGGTGATCCGCTCCGCCCAGTGGTCCTGGATCGCGGTGTGCGGGACGACCAGCTGGGGCAGCCCGGTGACCGCGCTGATCATGCCGGTGCCGACCCCGCCGTGGTGGACCACCGCGTCACAGGTCGGCAGCAGCGTGCTCATCGGGAAGGCGCTCAACAGCCGGACGCCGTCCGGCAGATCGGCCGCGGAGACGTCGTGGTGGCCGGCGACCGTGACGACCGCCTCGGCCCCGGCCCGCCGGACGCCCTCGGCCAGCCGCCCCACCAGGCCGGTCAGGGCGGTGGTGGTCACCCCGCCGGTGACGCAGACCCGCGGCCGCTCCGGCCGGTCCAGCAGCCACTCGGGCAGCACCAGCGGCCCGTTGTACGGCACCAGCCGCATCGGCGCCCACGGCACCGGGTGCGGTGAGCGCAGGGTCTGCGGGCAGGGGTCGATCCAGGCCTCCGGCGCGAACCGGGGCTCGACGCCGAAGCGTTCGAAGAGCCGGGCGAAGGGCGCCCGGAGGTCCTCGTCCCGTTCGAAGTCGAAGCCGAAGGAGAACCCCCAGGTGTGGCCGAAGGCCGGGACCTTCACCGCCGCCGCGGTGACCAGTCCGGCCAGCGCGACGGTGTCGTACACGACCACGTCGGGCCGCCAGGCGCGGGCGAGGGCGACCAGGTCGTCGGTCATCGCGTCGGCGGAGGTGATCTGCCGGGTGCCGAGCAGCCGCCGGGCCTCCCGGTCGAGCCGTTCGGGGTTGCTGACCCAGCCGGAGGCCAGGTGGCGGGGGCCGCCCGTGGAGGCGAGGCCCCGGTGGGCGGACTGCGCCGTACGGATGGCGTCCTCGTCGCCGACCGGGGCGACGGTGAGCCCGGCCGCGGTGAGGAACCCGGTCGCGGCCGGACGGGAGGCCACCAGCACCTCGTGGCCGGCGACTTGGCAGGCCCAGCTGAGCGGGGTGATCCACGGCAGGTGCGCCCCTGCGGTGGCCACGAACAACACGCGCATCCGCTACTCCCATCGGTCGGTTCTGCTCGGACGTGCGCCGGTCAGCCTGGACCGGTCCGCTCGCGGTCCGTTCGAGGGGCGCGTCCCCTCGAACGGGTCTCAACCCGTGCCCCAAGGAGGCCTGCCACCGTCCCGGTACCCGGGTGCGGGTCGCACCCACCGGACGGAGGAGAAGACCTGTGACCACGTCCAGCCCACCTGCCCGCCGTGGCAGCGCCACGGCCGGCGCTCCGCTGGCGGCGATCGCGGACCGGCTCGGCGGCCCCCGGGTGGACCACCTGCTGAGCCGCGCGGCGGCCCTGGCCCCGGACCGCGCCGCGCTGCGCACCCCCGAAGGGTCGGTGCTGACCTTCGGCCGGCTCGACGGGCAGGTCGACGCGTTCGCGGCCGCCCTCTACGCCCTGACGCCCGGTCCCGAGTCGGTGGTGGCGGTCGCGGCCGAGCTGTCCCCGGCGTTCCCGGTCGCGTACTACGGGACCGCGCGGGCCGGCCGGGTCGCCGCGCTGGTCAATCCGCTGCTGCGGGAGGACGCCCTGGTGCACGTGCTGGCCACCTCGGGTGCGCGCACGGCGGTGCTGACGCCCGAGGTGTACCGGCGGGTGCGCACCGTCCGCGACCGCCTGCCGCGGCTGGAGACGGTGCTGCTGACCTCCGGCGCGGCGGAGGACGAGGGCGTGCCGCTCCTGGCCGAGGTGCTGGCCGCCGCGGCCGGGCGCCCGCTCCCGGAGGCCGCGGCGGATCCCGGGGCGGTGGCCAACCTGCTGTTCACCAGCGGCACCACCGGCGCGCCCAAGGCGGTCGAGCTGACCCACCTCAACCTGACCGTCAACGCGGCGCAGACGGCCCACGCGCACGGCCTGGACGCCGCGTCGGTGGTCTTCAACTACCTGCCGACCTACCACCTGATGCACCTCAACGCCGCGGTGCAGGCCGGCGCGACCCAGCTGCTGTGGACCGACCCGGACGTGCCGGGCTCGCTCGCCGCCGCCCGGGAGGGCGCCGTCACGCACTACTACAGCCTGCCGATGCGGCTGTCCCGCCTCGCGGCCGATCCCGCGGCGGAGGGGGCGGTCCCGACGCTGCGCGCGATCCTCTCCGGCGGCTCGGCCCTGCCGCCGGAGGCGACCCGCGGCCTGACCGCCCGCTTCGCGGTGCCGGTGGTACAGGGCTACGGGCTGGCCGAGGCGTCCCCGCAGACGCACTTCGACCGGCTGGACGACCCGCGCGCCGGCTCGTGCGGGCCGCCGTCGGCCGGCACCGAGTCGCGGATCGTCCACGTCGACACCCGGGCGGAGCTGCCGGTGGGGGAGCGGGGCGAGATCCAGGTCCGCGGGCCGCAGCTGATGAAGGGGTACCTGGGCGCCGAGCCCGGCGCGCACCTGGACGCCGGGGGCTGGTTCTCGACCGGCGACATCGGCTACACGGACGAGGACGGCTGCCTGTTCGTCGTCGACCGGATCAAGGACGTCTTCAAGTGCGACAACTGGCTGGTGTCGCCGACCGAGGTCGAGGGGGTGCTCCGGCAGCGGCCCGAGGTCGCGGACAGCGTGGTGGTCGACCGCCCGGACCGCTTCAGCGGCTCGGTGGCGTACGCGCTGGTGGTGCTCGCGAAGCCGTACGCGGACGAGGAGGGGGCGGCGCTGGCGGCCGTGCGGGGCGCGAACGCGCGGATGCCGTACTACCAGCACCTGCGGTACGTGGAGGTGGTGGAGGTCATCCCGCGCTCGCAGAACGGCAAGGTCCAGCGGCGGGAGATCCGGGACGCGGTCCACGGCCGCGACCTGCCGGAGCCCTCCGCGGAGGGGCCGCTGGAGGTGACCCGGGCCGCCGGTCGGGGGTGAGCGCGGACACGGGACCGGCCCGGCGACCACCGTTGGTCGCCGGGCCGGTCCCGCGCCCCCCGGCCGTTCGCAACCGGCTGCCCCGGCAGCGCGTCGGCCGTCGTCGGTGCCGGGAGCGGTCAGGGTTGCCGGCCGGCCGTCAGCGGGGTCCCCCGGGTGCGGGTGGGGACCGGGATCAGCGACGCGGCGACGGCCTTGTTCACCGCGTCGATCCGGGACACCGCGCCCAACTTGCCGAAGACGTTGCGCAGATGACGCTTGACGGTGCCCTCGGCGATGCCGAGCCGGGAGCCGATCTGGAAGTTCGTCAGCGCCTGGGCGGCGAGCACGAGGACTTCGAGCTCGCGGTCCGACAGCGTGACCGCGGCCGCCTGTCGGCTGAGCTGGGCGAGGCTGTGCTGGGAGACGGCGAGGGTCGACTGGTCGCGACTGTAGACCCCGCGGATGGCCGCGAGCAGTTCGTACCGGCTCACGCTCTTGAGCATGAAGCCGCGCACGCCGAGGTCCAGCAGGTCGCGGACGTCGGCGGGCCGGTCGCTCATGCTCAGGACGATGACCCGGGCGTCGGGGGAGACCGTGGCGATCCGCCGGACCGCCTCGGCGACCTCCGAGTCGAGGAGTTCGCCGCCCAGCAGGACGACGTCGGGCGCGGTGGCGGCGACGAGGGTGACGGCTTCGTCGATGTCGCCGGTGTCGCCGACCACCGCGAGGTCGGGTTCGGCGGAGAGGACCTGCCGCAGCGACTGCCGCAGCAGGGTGTGGTCGTCGATGAGCAGTACCCGGGCGGGCTCAACCGGTTTCATTTCGACACCGTTCTGCCGTTGGGACGGACCGGGTTACTGACGATCTTTCCAGCAGGTCGGCCGGGAGCGCTTCGAATACCGGCGGGTAGTGATCCGCTTCGTTGGTGTAGAGAAGCCTCCGCGCATTCTGTGGTCGACATGACGGTTCTTCTCCCCCGTTCTGGGGCTCTGGGTCGATAGGTCGATCGTGCGTGGATCTTGTTGCTTGACCCTGCCACGGAGGAGTATTACCTGACAATACGAAGACTGTCTGATTGTCCGCCTGCTCAGCGAATACTCAGGGGAAAACCGACCGGCCGGCCGTTCAGGCGAGGTCGTCCCGGGTGACCCTGCGGTCCGTCACGACCCAGGAGTCACCGACCGGCTCCAGCAGGTCCACGCAGACCGTCGAGCGGTGCACCGTCGCCTCGCCGCCGCGCGGCACCTCCAGGACCAGCGCGTAGCAGGTCGCCCGGAGCCGGCCCGACTCCGCCGGCTCGGTGGTCAGCATGCCCACCCAGTGGCGGTGTACCACGCCCGCCTCGGCGAGCCGCCGGGAGGCCTCCTTCGCCGCGGCCGCGATGTTGCCGCGGCCGCGCACCGGCGCGGGCAGGCCGTTGGCGGCGAACACCCCGTCCTCGGCGAAGGTGGCCGCCCACGCGTCGGTGGCGCCGGTGTCGAGCAGCCGCATCTGGCGGGCGTAGAAGTGCTGGACGCGCAGGTAGGTGTCGGTGTCGGCGAGCGGGGCGACCTCGTGGGCTGTCATCGGGCTTCCTCTCGGGACGGCGGGCGGTGCCTGCGGGTGAGGGGGCGAACGCTGACCGACCCTCGCAGGGCGGCCTGGAGATCTCTTGGAGCTGCGGTCCAGCCCGGCGGCCGACGACCCGCCGTTCCGCCCCGCCTTGAGGGTGTCTTGAACCGGTCCCGGGAGAGTCCGCCGGAGTGTGACGACGCACAGCCCCGCGCGCGACCGGCGGCGGGGACACCGGCGGGAAGGCGGAGACATGGCGGAACAGAAGGAGCGGGTCGCGCTGGTCACCGGCGGCACGAGCGGGATCGGGCTCGCGGTGGCCGAGGAGCTGGGGCGACGCGGCGACCGGGTGTTCGTCTGCGCGCGCACCGGGGACGACGTGGCGGCCACGGTCGAGCGGCTCCGCGGGCAGGGGATGGAGGTGGACGGCGTCGGCTGCGACGTCCGCTCCACCGAGCAGATCGCCGTCGCCGTCGCCGCGGCGGTGGAGCGCTTCGGGCCGATCGGGATCCTCGTGAACAACGCCGGCCGGGGCGGTGGCGGGATTACGGCCGAGATTCCGGACGAGACGTGGTGCGACGTGATCGAGGTGAATCTCAACGGCGTATTCCGAATGACCCGCGAGGTGCTCGCCCGCGGCGGCATGCGGGACGGGAGCTGGGGGCGAATCATCAATATCGCGTCGACCGGCGGAAAACAGGGCGTGGTGCTCGGAGCTCCCTATTCCGCTTCCAAGCACGGTGTCGTCGGATTTACCAAAGCTTTGGGGCTGGAACTGGCCAAAACCGGGATCACCGTGAACGCGGTGTGTCCCGGTTACGTGGAGACGCCGATGGCCGACCGGGTCCGGCAGGGCTACGCCGCCCACTGGGGCGTGACCGAGGCCGAGGTGCTGGAGAGGTTCGAGGCGAAGATCCCGCTCGGCCGCTACAGCACGCCGCAGGAGGTCGCCGCGATGGTCGGCTACCTCACCACCGAGGCCGCCGACCCGGTCACCGCCCAGGCGATCAACGTCTGCGGCGGGCTCGGCAACTACTGATCCAGGCACCCCGGCACCCCGGCACCCCGGCACTCGGCACCCGGCACACCGGCGTCCTGGCCGCCTGGCCGCCTGGCCGCCTGGCCGCCGGGCCGTCCGGGACCCCGTCGGACCCCACGGAAGGAGGGCCACCGTGCCCGCGCAGGACATCCGCCACACCGACCACCGCATCCTCGTCTCCGCGCCCGCCGAGACGCTCTACCGGCTCGTCGCCGACGTCGGCGGCTGGCCGCACCTGTTCACGCCCACCGTCCACGCCGAGCGGGTGGACGGCGACGACCGCCGGGAGCGGATCCGGATCTGGGCCTTCGCCAACGGCGAGGTGCGGACCTGGACCTCGCTGCGCGAACTCGACCCGGCCGCCCGGCGGGTGGAGTTCCGCCAGGAGGTCTCGCAGGCGCCGGTGGCGTCGATGACCGGCAGCTGGGCGATGAACCCCGCGGCCGACGGCCGGACCGAGGTGGTGCTCGGCCACACCTTCGCCGCCGTCGGGGACGGCGCGTCGGACCTCGACTGGATCGACCGGGCCGTGGACCGCAACTCCCGCTCGGAGCTGGACTGCCTCCGGGAGATCGCCGAACGCGACCCCGGACTCGACGAACTGCTGCTCTCCTTCTCCGACACCGTGCTCGTCCGGGGCCCGCGCGCGGAGGCCCACGACTTCATCCGCCGCTGCGACCTCTGGCCCGAGCGGCTGCCGCACGTGGCCCGGCTGGAACTGACCGAACCGGAGGACGGCATCCAGCGGATGGTGATGGACACCCGCGCGCCGGACGGGACGACGCACACCACCGAGTCGGTCCGGGTCTGCCTGCCGGACCGGATCGTCTACAAGCAGACCGTCCTGCCTCCGATCATGGCCGCGCACACCGGCGCGTGGACCTTCGAGGAGACCGCCGAGGGCGTCGCCGCGACCTCCCACCACACCGTGGTCCTGCGGGCCGAGGCGGTGCCCGCCCTGCTCGGCCCCGACGCCACCCTGGAGCAGGCCCGCACCGCGGTGCGCGCCGCCCTCGGGGCCAACAGCCGCACCACGCTGGAGCACGCCCGGGCGCTGGTCGAGCGCGGGGCGAGCACCGGGCCGGGCCGGTGACCGACCTGGAGGCCGAGGTCTGCGTCGTCGGCGCGGGCCCGGCCGGCCTCACCCTCGCCCTGCTGCTCGCCCGCTCCGGCGTGGACGTCGTCCTGGTCGAACGCTCGCGCTCGTTCGAGCGGCAGTTCCGCGGCGAGATCCTCCAGCCCGGCGGGATGACCCTGCTCGACCGGCTGGGCGTGCTGGCCGGCGCGCGCGAGCGCGGCAGCCACGAGCACGACCGGTTCGTGCTGACGGAACGCGGCCGGACGCTGATCGACGGCGACTACCGGCGGCTGCCCGGCCCGTTCAACTGCCTGCTGAGCATCCCCCAGCGGCACGTGCTGGAGGAACTGCTCGACCGCTGCCGGGAGTCGTCCGGATTCCGCTACCTGGAGGGCGCCAAGGTCGGCGCCCTGCACACCGAGGACGGCCGGGTCCGCGGCGTGGTCGCCTCCGGCCGAGGCGGCGAACAGACGGTCCGGGCCCGCTGGACGGTCGGCGCCGACGGCCGTTACTCCAAGGTGCGCCGACTGGCCGGGATCGACGCCGGCCGGCTGGACGTCTTCGACCAGGACGTCCTCTGGTTCAAACTGCCCGCCGACGCGAGGCCGTTGAACGAGGTGCGGATCTTCCGGGCCGGCGGGAACCCCGTCCTCGCGTACACCGCCGTGCCGGACGCGATCCAGGTCGGCTGGACCCTCCCGCACGGCGGCTACCGCCCGCTCGCGGCACAGGGTGCCGAAGCCGTACGGGAGTTGATCTGCGCCGCGATGCCGATGTACGCCGACCAGGTCCGCGAACGGATCACCGCACTCGGCGACCTGACGCTGCTGGACGTCTTCTCGGGCGTCGCCCGGGAGTGGGTGCGGGAGGGGCTGGTGCTGATCGGCGACGCCGCCCACACCCACAGCCCGATCGGCGCCCAGGGGATCAACCTCGCGGTCCAGGACGCGGTGGCCCTCCACCCCGCGCTGCTCGCCTCCCTGGCGGCCGGCGGGGAGAGCGGCCCGGTCCGCGGGTACGCAGCCGCCCGGCACCGCGACATCGCGCGGATCATGCGCATCCAGCGCCTGCAGAGCCGCGGCATGCTCTCCTCCGGCCGCGCCGCCGGAGCGCTGCGGCCCCTCCTCGCGCCGCTGCTCTCCCGCTCGCCGCTCTACCGCGCGGTGCTGGCCGAACTGGCCTTCGGCAACCGCGCCATCGACGTGGCACCCGCCGCCGTCCACGACTCCCAGACCCAGGAGCAGTGATGCAGCTGATCGACCTCTCCTCACCGGTGGACGCGACGTTCTGGGAGCCGGACCCGGTCACCCACGTCACCATGTCGCCGCGCGAGGGCGCCCTGCACATGGCCGAATCGATGCGGGAGCACTTCGGCGTCGACTTCGACGTGGACGACCTCCCGGACGGCGAGTTCCTCAACAACGACACCTTCACCCTCACCGTCCACACCGGCACCCACATCGACGCGCCCGCCCACTACGGCACCCGCGCCTCCTACCGGGACGGCGGCCCCCGCACCATCGACCGGCTCCCGCTCGACTGGTTCCACCGGCCCGCCTTCGTCCTCGACCTCACCAAGGCCGGGACCGGGGCCGTCGGCGCCGACCTGCTCGCCGAGGAGCTCGACCGGATCGGCTACACCCCGGCCCCGATGGACATCGCCCTGCTCAACACCGGCGCGGACCGCCACCTCGGCACCCCCGCCTACTTCTCCGAGTTCGCCGGCCTCGACGGCCCCGCCGTGCACTTCCTGCTGGACCTCGGCGTCCGGGTGATCGGCACCGACGCCTTCAGCCTGGACGCGCCGTTCCCGTACATCCTGAACACCTACCGGGAGACCGGCGACCGCTCGGTGCTCTGGCCGGCCCACTTCGCCGGCCGCGACCGCGAGTACTGCCAGATCGAACGGCTCGCCAACCTCGACACGCTGCCCCGCCCGTACGGCTTCACCGTCTCCTGCTTCCCGGTCAAGCTGGCGCGGGCCGGCGCCGGCTGGTCCCGCGCCGTCGCGCTGCTGGAGGACTGAACCGTGCGGACCACCTCCCTGGGCCGGTCCGGGCCGGCCGTCTCGGCGCTCGGCCTCGGCGGGCTCCCGCTGGCCGGCGCCTACGGCCCGGCGGACGACCCCGCCGCGATCGTCCGGCACGCCCTCGACCTCGGCGTGACCCTCTTCGACACCGCCGACTACTACGGCCGCGGGGCCGGCGAAGAGGTCCTCGGCCGCGCCCTCGGCCGCCGGGGCGCCGGCCGTCGCAGCGGCGTCGTCCTCGCCACCAAGACCGGAATCCTCCACCGCGACGGCGGCCCGCCCGGCCTCGACGGCAGCCCCGAACACCTGCGCCGGGCCTGCGAGGCCTCGCTGCGCCGCCTGGGCACCGACCGGATCGACCTCTACCACCTCGCCCGGATCGACCCGCGGGTGCCGGTGGAGGAGTCGATGGGCGCGCTGGCGGAGCTGGTCGCGGCCGGCAAGGTCGGCCGGGTGGGCCTGTGCGAGGCCGCGCCCGCCACGCTGCGCCGGGCGCACGCCGTCCACCCGGTCAGCGTGCTGCAGACCGAGTACTCGCTCTGGGAGCGGCACGTGGAGGCGGAGATCCTGCCCGCCTGCCGGGAGTTGGGCGTCACCCTGGTCGCCTACCGGCCGCTCGGCTCGGGCCTGCTGGCCGGCCGGCGGGTCGACCCGCGGACGCTGCCTCCCGGCGACTTCCGCCACCGCGACCCGCGGTTCGCCCCCGGGAACCTGGGCCCCAACCTGGCGCTGGCCGACGGGCTCACCGCGCTGGCCCGGCAGGCCGGCACCGGCCCGGCCGAACTCGCCCTCGCCTGGCTGCTCTCGCACGACGGCGTGCTGCCGATCCCCGGCACCCTGGACCGCGCCCACCTGGAAGCCGACCTCGGGGCCGCGGAGCTGCGGCTGGACGAGGCCGTCACCAAGGCCCTGGACGGCCTGCTGCCCCCGCACGGCCCGGCCGGCGAGCGCTACCCGCCGGGCCTGCTGGCCACGGTCGACCACGGCTGACCGCCCGTCAAGAACTGGGGCCCGAGCCGTTGTCCACGGCTCGGGCCCTCGCTCCGTCGGTGGCTCAGGACGCCGGGATGGTGCTCTCGAAGCAGTGCAGGTACGGGCCGATCTGCCGCACCCCGCCGAGCTCCAGCCCGGCCTCGGCGATCAGGGCGGACAGGCCGGCCCGGGTGTGCTTCTTGCCGCCCACGTTGAGCAGGAGCAGCAGGTCCATCGCGGTGGTGAACCGCATCTCCGGGCTGCCGTCCACCAGGTTCTCGATCACCACGACCCGGGCGCCGGCCGGCGCCGCGGCCCGGACGTTGCGCAGGGTGGTCACGGTGCTCTCGTCGTCCCACTCCAGGATGTTCTTCAGGAGGTAGAAGTCGGCCTTCACCGGGATGCTGTCGCGGCAGTCGCCCGGCAGCAGCGTCGCCCGGTCCGCGAGGGCGCCGCCGGGGCGCAGCCGCCCGTCCGCACCGGCGACCACGTCGGGCAGGTCGAGCAGGGTGCCCCGCAGCTGCGGGTGGCGCTCCAGCAGCGTGGCCAGGACCAGGCCCTGACCGCCCGCGATGTCCGCGAACGTGGCGGCCCCGCCGAGGTCGAGGGCGTCCGCCACCGTCCTGGCGGACAGCCGGCTGGACTCCGTCATGGCGCGGTCGAAGATCTCGGCGGAGGCGGGGGCGTCCTCGTGGAGGTAGGTGAAGAACTCCTTGCCGAACACGTCCTGGAAGACGCCCTTGCCGGTGCGCACCGACTCGTCGAGCAGGCCCCACACCGCCCAGGTCCACGGTTCGGTGGCCCACAGGACCATGTTGCGCAGGCTGCGCGGGGCGTCCTCGCGCAGCAGCCGGGACGCCTCGGTGTGGGCGAAGCCGTCCGGGCCCTCGGTGAGGACGCCGTGGGCGACCAGC
Source organism: Kitasatospora sp. NPDC038210 (assembly GCF_055600605.1). Classification (NCBI taxonomy): domain Bacteria; kingdom Bacillati; phylum Actinomycetota; class Actinomycetes; order Kitasatosporales; family Streptomycetaceae; genus Kitasatospora; species Kitasatospora sp. NPDC038210. Next base: position 329,460 of record NZ_JBVJYK010000001.1, read on the forward strand.
GCCCGCAGCAGCCGCAGCAGCGCCCCGGGTTCGGCGCCGACGGCGGCCGCGAGTTCCCCGGCGGTGGTCGGGTGCTCGCCGATGCCGTCCGCGACGCGCAGCCGGGCCGCAGCCCGGACGGTCGCCGCGTACGCGCCGCTCATGGCCAGTTCGCGAAGTCGCATCACGGCGGTGAAGCCGGAGGCCTCGGTGTCGTTCATCTGTGCTGCCTCTCCTCAACTCGGGCGGGATCCCGGACGGGTCCGGGGGCGGCTCGGACGTACGGAGCGGCGGCCGGGAACGCGGGCTCCCGGCCGCCGCGGTGCGGTCGTCGGCTACTGGCCGGCGGGGAACGCCGGGATTTCGAGGCAGGGCTCGAACTCGGCGGTGGCGTGCTTCATCAGCAGGCCCACCCGGTCGCGGAACCCGGCGCCCTGGAGGGCCGCCGCGTGGGCCTCGCGGCTCTCCCAGGTGCCGGTCTCGATCAGGACGTTCTCGTCCTTCAGCGACTTGTACAGGGTGTGCGACACGAAGCCGGGACGGCTCTTCATGTAGCCGGTGATCTCGCCCAGCAGCCGCTCGAACTCGGCCCGGTCACCGGTGACGGTCAGCTTGTTGACGATGGTCAGCATGGTTCCTCCTGAAGGGGTTCGGTACGGACGGGCGGTGCGCCGTCCCGGTACGGACGGCGCGTCGTGCCGCCCCGGTACGGGCGTCGCGTTGTTGCGCGGCGCCGGGGTCAGTCGAGTTCCCGGTGGCCGATCGCGAGGTACTCCCGCAGTTCCTTGCCGGGGTGGTTGCGGGCCCATTCGCCGACCTCGCGCATCTTCGCCGGGGTCGGGTCGATGAAGCGGGTGGCGGGATCGGTGAAGCCGAGCGCGGGGAGCATCCAGTCGGACTCCCGGATCCGCGCCTGCATCCGCTGCGCGGCCTCCTCGCTGCCGAGTTCGCCGGCCTCGACCTGCTCGCAGACCTCGACCAGTTCGGTGAACAGCTCGTGGTAGAAGTCGGTCGGGCACCACAGGCCGGGGTAGCGGTCGTCGTCGAGGGCGCGGCAGTGCGCGTCGTCGCCGGTGGCGACGGTGCGGGCGATCGCGGTGGCCAGCCGACGGCCGCCGAGGATGCTGGCGCTGCCCCAGAGCCGGAACACGCAGTCCCACAGCCGGTGGTCGGCGAAGGCGATGAACGAGGAGTTGACCAGTTTGTCGTTGTAGTCGAGCAGGCCCTGCTCCAGGCGCTCGACGTACTCGAACCGCTCGGGGGCGAAGTCGTCCTCGCGCAGCGCGTCCATGAGCCGCCAGGACAGGGTGTTGATGATCTCGCAGGTGTTGGCCAGGCCGCGGGAGAACAGCGGGTCGAGGAAGCCGGCCGCGTGCGACATCAGGCACCAGCGGTCGCCGACGGTGCGGCTGGAGGAGTACTGCATCCGTCCGGTGCGCACCCACTCGCGCACCGGGCGGGCGCCGGCCAGGTGGCGCTCGACCGCGGGGAAGCGCCGCACGTGCAGCCAGAACTCCTCCTCCGGGGTGAGGTCGGAGCGCTCGGGGTAGGTGCGCGGGTCGATCTGGATGCCCACGCTGCACAGCGGGTTGGTGGCGTTCTCGTGATTGTCGAAGGGGATGACCCACATCCAGCCGCGGTCGAAGATGTGGTGCATCGTCCCGTCGTTCCAGCGCTCAGGGGGGCGCTGGCCGGCGGGCACGTCGATGTGGTCGTCGTACGGCCGCACGCCGACGAAGTGGGTGAAGATGGACCGGGCCTGGTGCTTGAGCCGGGTCGGCACCTCGCGCAGGTCCTCCTGGTGGGCCAGCGGGGAGCGGAAGCCGCTCGCGTCCACGAGGTAGCGGCCCTCGTACACCGTGCCGTCGGCGCCGGCGACCGAGACGCCGTCCTTGCGCAGGTCCAGGCGCTCGACCCGGAAGTTCTGCCGGGCGTCGCAGCCGTAGCGGACGGCGGTGTGGAACATGTAGGCGTCGGTGTCCTGGCGGAAGTAGTGCGCGGCGTAGCCGATGACCTCGGGGATCCGCAGCTGGTTGCTCTGGGCCGGGTCCGGCTCCGCGCCCTCCTGGTGGATCTGGAAACCGAAGTTGGTCTTCTGGCCGTGGGAGCTGCTGACGTGCTTGATGGTGTCCGGGAAGCTCGCCAGGTAGCCGATCTCCGGGACGTCGTAGCGCTGGGCGATCAGCCGCAGCAGCGCCAGGGTCTGGCCGATCGTCGACTCGCCGATGGCGAAGCGCGGGTGCTGGGCGCCGTCCAGCAGCAGGGTGCGGAATCCGTGCCGCGCGAGGATCGAGCCCAGCATCGTGCCGGACAGCCCGGTGCCGACGATGATCACGTCGTACGGTTCGGCGGGTCCGGCGGGTCCGGCGGGTCCGGCGGGTCCGGCGGGGTCGGCGGGTTTCACGGGCGACTCCAGTCTCGTGGTCGGTTCCCGACATCGGGTGCGGGGACGGGTGGCGGTGGGGGCGGGTCCGGGCGTGGGGGCGGTCAGGGTCAGTCGGCCGGGGTGAGGCCGGCCCGGCGGGCGGCCTCGTCGAGCACGTCCTCGTCGAGCCGCTCGCCGCGGGCGGCCACGTACGCGTCCGGCCGGACGAGGATCCAGCCGCCCGGCCGGCCGCCGAGCGCGGCCGTCAGCCGGGGGTCGTGGGGCAGCGGGGCCGGGTGGCCCGTGCCGTCCTCCGCCGCGGTGCGGACGGTGCGGACGGACAGCCAGTCCTTGTGCCGGTCGGCCAGGGCGGCGGCCGGTTCGCCGGTGTGTGCCGCGTCCGGACCGGAGAAGACCAGCAGGGTCCAGCCGGGGTCGCGCAGCTCGGCGAGCAGCGCCTGCCAGCCGGGCGTCGCGGAGTGCCGCTCGTCGACCTGGGTGATCCGCTCGCCGGGCGCCGGCCCGGAGCGGGCGCCGGCGGGGGACGGCACGGTCAGCGGGCTGAGGCCGTAGTGCAGGTTGAGGCCGGAGATGCCGCCCAGGAAGCCGCGCTGCACCCGGGCGCGCAGCGGGTGGACGGTGCGCAGGACCCCGAAGAGCAGCGGGAGCAGCCGGTCGGCGACCGGGTTCTTCAGCTGGATCATCCGGGTGGCCCGCTTGGTGGTGGCGAGCAGTTCGGCGCCCACCGGCACCCGCTCCGCGGTGTAGCTGTCCAGCAGGCCCTGCGCGGCCTGGCCGTGCACCACCATGGCGAGCTTCCAGGCCAGGTTGTAGGCCTCCTGGATGCCGGTGTTCATGCCCTGGCCGGAGGCCGGGCTGTGCACGTGGGCGGCGTCGCCGACCAGCAGGCAGCGCCCGACCCGCATCCGGTGGACCATGCGCTGCTGGAAGGTGAAGACCGAGACCCACCGGGGCGGGCCGACCCGGAAGGGCACCCCGGTGCCGGCCGAGAGCATCCGGGTCAGGCGGTCGGCGACGGTGTGCGGGTCGGTGCTGCGGTCGCGCGGCGAGGTGTCCAGCATCCGCCAGCGGCCGGGCTCGGTGAGCGGCACCGCCATCAGCGTCACCCCGCCGGTGCGCACCCAGTAGATGCTGTCGGCGGGCAGCGCGGTCTCCACCCGGGCGTCGGCGAGCATCCAGGTCTCGGCGCTCTCGCCCTCCAGGGGGACGCCGAGGGTCTTGCGGACCAGGCTGTGGCCGCCGTCGCACCCCAGCAGCCACGGCGTGCCGATGTGCTCCCGGGCCCCGCCCGGCAGCTCCAGCCTCGCCCGGACGAAGCCGTCCTCCTGGGCGAGTTCGGTCAGCCGGGTACCCCACTCCACCTCGACCCCGAGCCGGGCCAGGGCGCCGCGCAGGACCCGCTCGGTGTCGGCCTGGTCGACCGCGAGGGTGAACGGGAAGCGGGTGGGGGTGGCCGAGTAGTCGGCGTCGAGCCGGGCCATCCGCCGGCCCCGCTGGTAGAGCGTGAAGGCGGTGATCCGGCGGCCCGCGGCGAGCATCTCGTCCACGATGCCCATGTGGTCGTAGACCTCAAGGGTGCGCGGGTGCGTGGCGATGGCGCGGCTGGTCGTGGGCGGCTCGTCGCGGGCGTCCACGATCCGCACGCGCAGCCCGCGGCGGGTCAGTTCATGGGCCGCCGCCAGGCCGACCGGTCCCGCGCCCACCACGAGCAGCGGGGCGTGCGGCCGACTGGTCGGATCCGTCGTCATACGGCTTACCTCCTCGGCAACGTTCGCGTTCCGGCCGATGCTGGCGACGGCCGTTCGAGGGACGGACGAGGCCGGATGGGCGTCGGCCGGAGCGGGCGCCGCCGCGGGCCCTCCACCACCGCTCGATCGCGGGTTGAGCTCGGCCGTCCATCGTCCGGAAGCACAGATCCGACGGGGACTCGGGGCGGTTCGCACCGGACGCGGGTCACTGCCATGAGGAGGTTGCCGGTGGACCGGCTCGTCGCGATTACCGGAATCGGCGTGGTGGCGCCGGGAGATCCAGGCACGAAGGCGTTCTGGGACCTCGTCGTCTCGGGGCGCACGGCGACCCGGACGATCTCGGGGTTCGACCCGTCGCCGTACCGTTCCAGGATCGCCGCCCAGTGCGTGTTCGACCCGCTGCAGGCGGGCCTCGGCCTCCAGGAGGTCCGCCGGCTGGACCGCGCCGCGCAGCTCGCCGTGGTCGGCACCCGTGAGGCGGTGGCCGACAGCGGGCTCGAACCGGGCCAGGAGCGGCCCGAGCGGATCGCGGTCTGCCTCGGCAGCGCCGTGGGCTGCACCATGAGTCTGGAGGCCGAGTACGCGGTGGTCAGCGACAGCGGCCGCCGCTGGGAGGTGGACCACGCGTACGCGCTGCCGCACCTGCCGGACTACTTCGTGCCCAGCTCGCTGGCGGCCGAGGTGGCCTGGACGGCCGGGGCGGAAGGCCCGGTCAACATGGTGTCGGCGGGCTGCACCTCGGGCCTGGACGCGGTCGGCTACGCCTGCGACCTGATCCGGGAGGGCAGCGCCGACGTGGTGATCACCGGCGGGACGGACGCCCCGATCTCGCCCATCACGGTGGCCTGCTTCGACGCGATCAAGGCGACCTCGACCTACAACGACGACCCCGAGCACGCGATGCGGCCGTTCGACCGGACCCGCAACGGCTTCGTGCTCGCCGAGGGCGCGGCCGTCCTGGTCCTGGAGGAGGCCGAGCGGGCCCGCCGGCGCGGGGCCAAGATCTACGCGCTGATCTCGGGCTTCGCGGCCCGCAGCAACGCGTACCACATGACCGGACTGCGCTCCGACGGACGGGAGATGGCCGCGGCGATCGACGCGGCCCTGGCCGAGGCCCGGCTCGCCCCGGAGGCGATCGACTACGTCAACGCCCACGGCACCGGCACCCGGCAGAACGACCGGCACGAGACCAACGCGTTCAAGCGCGCCCTCGGCGACCACGCCTACCGGACACCGGTCAGCTCGATCAAGTCGATGATCGGGCACTCGCTGGGCGCGATCGGCTCGATCGAGATCGCCGCCTGCGCGCTGGCCATCGAGCACGGCACCGTCCCGCCGACCGCGAACCTGACCGAGCCGGACCCGGAGCTGGACCTCGACTACGTGCCGCTGACCGCCCGGGAGCGCGAACTGGACGCCGTCCTCACCGTCGGCAGCGGGTTCGGCGGCTTCCAGAGCGCCATGGTGCTCACCCGGCCCGGGGCGGTGCGGGCATGAGCGAGCGACGGGGGCACCCGGGCCCGGGGGCGGGCGGAGCGCGGACGGCCACCGGGGGCGCGTCGGCGAGCGCACCCGCCGTCGTCACCGGCATCGGCATCGCCGCCCCCAACGGCCTGGGCACCGAGGAGTGTTGGCGCAGCACGCTGGCTGGCACCAGCGGGATCGGCCCGATCTCGCGGTTCGACGCCTCCGGCTACCCGGTCCGACTGGCCGGTGAGGTCCCGGGGTTCGAGGTGGCCGCACACGTGCCGAGCCGACTCGTCCCGCAGACCGACCGGATGACCCAACTCGCCCTGGCCGCCGCCGACTGGGCACTCGCGGACGCCGGGGTCGACCCGCAGCGGTTCGACGACTTCGAGATGGGCGTGGTGACGGCCAACTCCTCGGGCGGATTCGAGTTCGGCCAGAAGGAGTTGGAACAGCTCTGGGCGAACGGCCCGCAGTACGTCAGCGCCTACCAGTCCTTCGCCTGGTTCTACGCCGTCAACACCGGCCAGCTGTCGATCCGGCACGGGATGTGCGGGCCGAGCGGCGTCACCGTCGCGGAGCAGGCCGGCGGCCTGGACGCGCTCGGCCAGGCCCGGCGGCAGCTCTCCAAGGGCATCCGCCTGGTGCTCACCGGCGGGATGGACGCCTCGCTCTGCCCCTGGGGCCTGGTCGCCCAGCTGCCCTCCGGCCTGCTCAGCGAACAGCCGGACCCGCAGCGGGCGTTCCTGCCCTTCGACACCGCGGCGAGCGGCCAGGTGCTGGGGGAGGGCGGCGCGATCCTGGTCATGGAGCCGGCGGCGGCCGCGCGCGAGCGCGGCGCCCCGCACCTCTACGGCGAGATCGCCGGCTACTGCGCCACCTTCGACCCGCGCCCGGGGTCGGGCCGGCCCTCCCGGCTCCTCGGGGCGATGCGCGGCGCGCTGGACGCGGCCGGGCTGACCGCCGAGCAGGTCGACGTGGTGTTCGCCGACGCCTCCGGGGTGCCCGAGTCGGACCGGGCCGAGGCCGAGGCGGTCACCGCGCTGTTCGGCCCGCGCGGGGTACCGGTGACCGCACCGAAGACCATGTTCGGCCGGCTCAGCTCCGGCGGTGCGCCGGTCGACGTCGCGCTGGCGCTGCTGGCGCTGCGGGACGGAGTGATCCCGCCCTCCGTCAACATCACGGCGCCGGTCGAGGAGTACCGCCTGGACCTGGTCACCGAGGCCCGTCCGGCCCGGCTGCGCACCGCCCTGGTCGTGGCACGCGGTGCCGGCGGCTTCAACACCGCGCTCGTGGTGCGGGCAATCTGACGACCAGTCAAAGGAAGATGACGATCCGTCATCCGCTGGAATCGGAACGAGAGGATTCACCATCGTGAGCGCGTTCACCATCGAGGACCTCAAGCGGATCATGCGCGACTGTGCCGGGGAGGAGGAGTCCGTCGACCTGGACGGCGAGATCCTGGACCTCCGCTTCGAGGAGCTCGGGTACGACTCCCTGGCCCTGATCGAGACCACCAGCCGGATATCGCGCGAGTTCGGCGTGCAGCTCCCCGAGGGGGAGCTCGGTGAGATCGGCACCGTGCGCGAGCTGCTGGAGCTGATCAACCAGAGGTTGTCCGTCCGCTCCTGACCCGTCCGCCCGGACCCACGCCGTACGGCGAACCCGGGGGCCGGTGGCCGGCACCTGCCGAGCCACCGGCCCCCGGCACTCCGTCGCGCCCCAACCCCCTACCCAGCAAGGGAGTCACCGTGCACCTGGCCGCCGGACCGGTCGCGCCGCTCGCCGCCCACGACATGATGGTCTTCCTCCTCCAAGTGGGCCTGCTGCTCGGGCTCGCCGTCGCGCTCGGACGCCTCTTCACCAGGCTCGGGCTCTCCGCCGTCGTCGGCGAACTGTTCGTCGGCGTGCTGCTCGGGCCGTCGCTGCTCGGCCACCTCGCCCCCGGCTTCGCCGAGTGGCTGCTGCCGCACGACCCCGCCAGGTTCCACCTCCTGGACGCCTTCGGGCAGGTCGGCGTCGTCCTGATGGTCGGCGTGACCGGCCTGCAGATGGACCTCGGACTCGTCCGCAGGCGGGGAGCCACCGCCGTCCGGGTGAGCGTCCCCGGGATCCTCGTCCCGCTCGGCCTGGGGATCGGGCTGGCGTACCTGCTGCCCGGCTCACTGCTCGGCACCGTCTCCGACCGGGGCACCTTCGCGCTGTTCGTGGGGGTCGCGATGGGCGTCAGCGCCATCCCGGTGATCGCCAAGACCCTGATCGAACTGGGCCTGCTGCACCGCAACATCGGCCAGCTGATCCTCTGCGCCGTCACCGTCGACGACATCGTCGGCTGGCTGCTGCTCTCGGTCGTCTCGGCGATGGCCACCGTCGGCGTCTCCGGCGGCCGGATCCTGCACTCGATCGCCAACCTCGTGGTCGTGGTGGTGCTCGCCCTGGTGCTGCGCCGCGCCGTCACCGCTGCCGGGCCCCGGATCGCGTCGGGCCCGTCCGTTCCGGCCGTGCTGGTCGGCGCGCTGGTGCTCTCCGCCGCCGGTACCCAGGCGCTCGGCCTGGAGGCCGTCTTCGGCGCCTTCCTGTGCGGACTCGCCCTGAGCGGCACCCCGCTGGCCGACCCGGAGAGGCTCGCCCCCGTGCGCACCGTCGTGGTCTCGGTGCTCGCCCCGGTGTTCTTCGCGACCGCCGGACTGCGGATGGACCTGACCGCCCTCGGCCGGCCCGCGGTCCTGGCCGCCGGTCTCGCGGTGCTCGCGGTCGCGGTCGCCGGCAAGTTCGGCGGCGCCTACCTGGGCTCGCGGCTCAGCCGGATGAGCCACTGGGAGGGCCTGGCGCTCGGCGCGGGGATGAACGCCCGGGGCGTGATCGAGGTGGTGGTCGCCATGGTCGGTCTCAAACTCGGCGTGCTCAGCCAGGAGATGTACACCGTGGTGATCCTGGTCGCCATCGTCACCTCGCTGATGGCGCCGCCGCTGCTGCGCCGGTTCATGGCGCGGATCGAGGAGACGGCGGAGGAGCGGCTGCGCGAGCAGGCGCTGACCCCGGGGGCGGTCGCCGTCCACCTCTGAGCGCGGCCACCCACGAACCGGGCCCGGCCACCCTCCGTGACGGACGGGGCCGGGCCCGGTGGTTCCGCCGCTCAGCCGACGTCGCGGCCGTTGGTGCCCTCCTGCCAGGAGGCGTCCACGCCCCAGGCGACGATCCGCTCCGGGGTGATCCGGATCAACTCCTCGGCGAGGTCCGGGTTGTGCGCCCGCCCGCCGGTGGCGAGCGCGGTGGCCCGGCCGCGGATCTCGACCCCGCGCGCCACCCACGGGTCCGTACCGGCGATGTCGTCGACGACGAAGGACACCGCGGGCTGCTCGGCCACGTCCCGGTACTTGCGGCTGCGGCCGAGGTCGCGGCCGGTGATGTCGATGGTGCCGTCGTCGTTCAGCCGGAACCCGACCGGGACGTTGTGCGGACGGCCGTCGGCGCCGACCGTGGCCAGCCGGCCGATGCGCCGGGACCGCAGGTAGGCGGTCTCCTTCTCGGTGAACGGCATGGGTCTCCTCCTCCGTGGGCGGGTGGGGGTGCGGGCGGGGTTCAGAGCGTCGCGAGCAGGGCCGCGATGAGGGTCCGGGCCTGGACGTTGAGGTACCCGTCGTAGCGCAGCAGCGTCATCGCCTGGTGGACGCTGATCCAGGCGAAGTCCGGGGGGACGTCCAGCGGGAAGTCCTCGGGCACCTCGACGATCCGGTAGCGGGAGCGGGCCTCGAAGAAGCGTCCGCCCTCCTCGGACAGCACGGTGTTGTATCGCACCAGACTCCCGGTGGTGGTCAACGCCTCGGTGAGGAAGCGCGGTTGTCGCTCGGGAGGCAGGCCCGCGTAGTTGTCCGGGCAGCACTGCACGGTCGGCGCGATCTCCGCGACGTCGGCCAGGCCCGCCTCCACCCGGGCGTGCGCGAGCAGGTGCAGCACCCCCTCGACCGGCCGTACCAGGAAGGCGGTGACGCCCAGCCCGATCGGCTCGAACAGCGGCTGGGTCCAGCTGGACACCTCGCGGTTGGCGGCACTCACCGAGGCGGCGATCACCTGGAAGTAGCGCCCCTGCTCGTGCCCGATCCGGTCGGCGGTCCGCTGCCAGCTCTCGATCCGGTCCAACGGCCGGTAGCTCTGGGCCAGTTCGCTGGTCGCCCGGATCCGGGTGAGCCAGCTCAGCACGTCGGTCAGCGACTGGTACGCGCCCTGGTCCTCCACCCGGGGGCCGAGCGGGATGGACGAGAGCACGGTGCGGGCGTCCATGTTGACCACGTCGTCGAAGCCCATCAGCCGGTGGATCTGGCCGAGCGTCAGCCACCGGAACTCCGGCGCCTCGGGCGGCTCCTCGTCGGTCTCCACCACGATGTTGCGGTTGCGCTTGCGCAGGAACCACGCCCCCTGCTCGGACTGCAGCGAGTCGAGCAGCACCTTCCCGCCGGTGGGCGGCACGAAGTGCTCCAGGAAGGTGATCGGCCGGCCCCGGTGCACCCCGGTGTAGTTGCTGCGGGTGGCCTGCACGGTGGGGGACAGCTGCACCGAGTTGATGTTCCCCGGCTCCATCTTGGCCTGCATCAGGAAGTGCAGGACGCCGTCGAACTCCTTGGCGACGAAGCCGAGGATGCCGATCTCCGGCTGGTTGATGATGGGCTGCATCCAGTGGGCCGTGTCCGTCCGGATGTCGAGCCCCTGGATGGTGAAGAACCGCCCGCTCTCGTGCCCGAGGTCGCCGTTGGAGGCGTCGAAGCCCCAGCCGGCCAGATCGGCGAACGGGATGCGGGTGACCTCGTGGCGGAAGATCCGCCGGTTCTCCTCCAGCCAGGCGAGGATCGCGCGGTTGGGCGTCACCGGGCTGTCGGTGGCGGCCGCCGAGCGGGTGAAGCGGCGGATCAGCTCGGTGCGGTCGGCGACGTCGGAGCCGTGCCGCAGGCCGGTGGCGGTCAGCGGGGCGGGAGTCATCGCGCCACCCGCACCCGGGTCAGGTCGCCGACGATCAACTGCTGCCGGGCCGCGGCCGGTTCGGCGTGCAGTTCGGCCCGGCGGCCGATCAGCGAGCCGTCCAGTCCGCGCACCCCGGTGATCGTGGTGCCCTCCAGCACGATCGAGTTCTCGATGCCGGTGGCGTCCAGCATGCAGCCCGGCCCGACCGACGTGTACGGGCCGAGCCGGCTGTCCCGGACCACGGTGCCCGCGGCGACGGTGACCGGGCCGGTCAGCTGCGAGCGGACCACCTCGGCGCCCTCCGCCAGCACCACGTCACCGGTGAGCACCGAATGCCGGTCGACGCTGCCGCGGACGTCCCGCCGCAGGGTGTCCAGGACCGCGCGGTTGCAGTCCAGCAGCCCCTCGACGGTCCCGCTGTCGCGCCAGAACCCGGCGTACTCCAGGGCCCGGACGTCGCCCCCCTCGGCGATCAACTCGCCGATGGCGTCGGTGATCTCCAGCTCGCCGCGACGGCTGGGGCGCAGGTCGCGCACGGCCCGGTGGACCGCCGGGGTGAAGAAGTAGACCCCGATCAGCGCCAGGTCGCTCGGCGGCCGCTCGGGCTTCTCCACCACGGCGTCCACCCGGCCGTCCGCGCCGAGCGAGGCGACGCCGTACGCGGACGGGTTGGCCACCTTGGTCACCAGGACCTGGGCGTCCGGCCGGGTCTCCCGGAACACCGCGGCGGCCTCGGCCACCCCCTCGGTCAGCAGGTTGTCGCCGAGGTACATCAGGAAGTCCTCGTCGCCGAGGAAGTCCGCCGCGATCGCGACGCAGTGCGCCAGGCCCAGCGGCCGCTCCTGGTGCAGGTAGGTGAGCCGCAGGCCCAGCGTGGAGCCGTCGCCGAACACGCCCGCGATCTGCTCGGCGTGCGGACCGACGATGACGCCGACCTCCTCGATGCCGCAGTCGCGGATGTTCTCCAGGCAGTGTCCGAGCACGGGCTTGTTCCCCACCGGGACGAGCTGCTTCGGTATCGAGTACGTGAGCGGGCGCAGGCGGGTGCCTGTCCCTCCGGACAACAACAGAGCCCTCAAGGTGCCTTCTCCTCACCGCCGCGGCACCGGAGGCCGGGCAGGCTCCGGAGCGGTTCGCCCCGGCCGGATACGGAAAGCGTGGGACCGTCGCGGCGTGCACCCGGCGCGGGACCGGCCCGCGCCGGGAGCACACAACGGCTCCAGGCGGGACGATGCTTGGGGCTCGCGTTCGAGGGGCGTTCAAGCCAGCCCTCGCCGCGGCTCCGGCCCAGCCCTCGCGCCGTCGTCGCCGAGCCCTCCTGCAGCCCCCACGCCGCCGGTGCGCGGCCCGGCTGGACGGGGCCTCCAGCGGGCGGCGACAGGCTGGCCCACGACACCGACCGGCCGTACAGCGGAGGCGACGATGGACCAGACCCGAACCGAGCCGCGCGTCCTCAGGACGGGCGTGCTCGGCTGCTCCGACATCGCGTGGCGCCGGGCCCTGCCCGCGCTGGTCGCGGACCCCGCGGTGGAGCTGGTCGCGGTGGCCAGCCGGGACGAGGCCAAGGCCCGCCGCTTCGCCGGGCACTTCGGCTGCGAGGCGGTCACCGGCTACCGCGCCCTGGTGGAGCGCGCCGACGTCGACGCCCTCTACGTCCCGGTGCCGGCCGCCCTGCACGAGCCGTGGGTGGAGACGGCGCTGCGGGCTGGCAAGCACGTGCTCTGCGAGAAGCCGCTGACCGTCGACGCGGTGGCCAGCCGACGGCTGGTCGAGCTCGCCGCCGCCCGCGGGCTGGTGCTGCTGGAGAACTTCATGTTCCAGTTCCACGCCCAGCACCGGGCCGTCCGGGACCTGCTCGACCAGGGCGCGATCGGTGAACTGCGTGGTCTGAGCGCGGCGTTCACCATCCCGGCGCTGCACCCCGACGACATCCGCTACCGGCCCGAACTCGGCGGCGGCTGCCTGCTCGACGTCGGCGGCTACCCGATCCGCACCGCCCAGCTCTTCCTGGGCCCCGAGCTGCGGGTGGCCGGCGCGGTGGCCGTCCGCGACCCCGGCTCCGGCGTGGACGTCGCGGGGGCCGCGCTGCTGGTCTCCCCGGAGGGCGTCGGCGCCCAGCTCACGTACGGGATGGCGCACGGCTACCGCGCGGCCTACGAGCTGGCCGGCAGCGAGGGGCGGATCGTCCTGGACCGGGCCTACACCCCGCCGGCGGACCACCGGCCGGTGCTCCGGGTGGAGAGCAAGGGCGGCACCGAGGAGATCGTGCTGCCCGCCGACGACCAGTGGGCCAACCTGGTGCGGGCGTTCGCCGCGGCCGTGCGCGGGGAACGGCACCTGGACCGCTACACCGAGGCGACGCTGCGGCACGCCGTCCTGACCGGGGAGATCCAGCGGGCCGCGGCCGCCGGCCCCCGGTGACTCCAACGGGCTTCGACCGAACGTCCGCACCATCGACCGCGAACGGGCCCCGCGAGGCGGGCGAGCCCGCGGCCGCGCCTACTGCCGGGAGGAACGAAGGTGAACGACCGCCGCGATCTACTGATCGAACAGGTCCGGGAGTACCATCGCGAGATCAGCGTGGAGCAGGAGTTCGTACCGGGCGTCACGCCGCTGCTGCCGGCCGGTGCCGTGCTGGCGGAGGAGGACCGCGTCGCGCTGGTCGAGGCCGCCCTCGACCTGCGGATGACGTCCGGCGAGATCTCGGTGCGCTTCGAGCGGAAGCTGGCCCGCCACCTCGGCCTGCGCAAGGCCCACATGGTCAACTCCGGCTCCTCGGCGAACCTGCTCGCCCTGTCCGCGCTCACCGCGCACGAACTCGGCGACCGCCGGCTCTGCCCCGGCGACGAGGTGATCACGGTGGCGGCGGGCTTCCCGACCACGGTGAACCCGATCATCCAGAACGGCCTGGTGCCGGTCTTCGTCGACATCGAACTGGGCACGTACAACACCACCCCGGAGCGGGTCGCCGCGGCGATCGGGCCGCGCACCCGGGCCATCATGATCGCCCACCCGCTGGGAAACCCCTACCAGGCCGAGGAGTTGGCCGACCTCGCGCGCGAGCACGGGCTCCACTTCGTCGAGGACAACTGCGACGCGCTCGGCTCCACCTACCGGGGCCGGCTGACCGGCACCTTCGGCGACCTCAGCACGGTCAGCTTCTACCCGGCGCACCACATCACCACCGGCGAGGGCGGCTGCGTGCTGACCCGCAGCGTCAGCCTGGCACGGCTGGTGGAGTCCTACCGGGACTGGGGCCGGGACTGCTGGTGCGCCCCCGGCAAGGACAACACCTGCCTGAAGCGCTTCGACCACCAGCTGGGGACGCTGCCGCACGGCTACGACCACAAGTACATCTTCTCCCACATCGGGTACAACCTGAAGTCGACGGACCTCCAAGCAGCGCTGGGCGAAGCCCAGTTGACCAAGCTGGACGAGTTCGGCCGGCTACGGCGGCGCAACTGGGCCCGGCTGCGCGAGGCGCTGGACGGGCTGCCCGGCCTGCTGCTGCCCAGCCCCACCCCGGGCAGCGACCCGAGCTGGTTCGGTTTCGTGCTCACGGTGCTGCCGGACGCCCCGTACACCCGGGCCGAACTGGTGGCCTTCCTGGAGGCGCGGGCGATCGGCACCCGGCGGTTCTTCGCCGGCAACCTCACCCGCCAGCCGGCCTACACCCACGCCCACTACCGGGTCGCCGGGTCGCTGGAGAACAGCGACACCGTCACCGAGCACACCTTCTGGATCGGCGTCCACCCCCGGCTCACCCCGGAGATGGTGGACTACCTCGCCGACTCCGTCCGGGAGTTCGTGACCTCCCGGCGCAGCCCGGTGCTGGCCGTCCCGGACGGCCCCGGGCGGGCGGGCGCCTGACGGCCGGGGGCCCGGGGCCGCAGACCAATGACCGTACCGATCGAGGAGCTGCTGTGCGTGTGATCGTGAATGCCCTGGTGCTCACCCATCTGATGCCGATGGTGCCGGTCGCCTGGGGGCTGCGGCTGGCCGGCCACGACGTGCTGGTGGTCGGCGACGCGGAGGTGGCCAGAGCAGCGGGCCGGGCCGGCCTGCCGAGCCGCCGGGTCGGCCCGGCGGACGGCGGCGCCGAGCGCTGGAGTCGCCCGCTGGTGGCCAAGTCCCCGTTCGCCGTGGCCGGTTCGGGCAGCAACCGGCCGAGCGAGGAGCCCCCGTGGGCGCAGATGGGGCAGCGCTGGCTGGCCCGGCTGGACACCTACATCGACGAGTACCTGGAGCTGGCCCGGGTCTGGCAGCCGGACCTGATCATCACCGACCCGCTGGAGTGGGGCGGGCTGGTGCTCGGCGGCGTGCTCGGCGTGCCGGTGGTGCTGCACCGCTGGGGCCTGGACAACATGAGTTCCTCGCTGCTGAAGCCCGGCAAGCTGGCGCTGCACGAGCTGTGCGCACGGCTGGGCGCGCCGGAGGGCCTGCCCGACCCGGTGCTCGTCCTGGACCCGTGCCCGCCCAGCGTGCAGTCCCCGAACGTGACCCCGGGCGAGCCGGTGCGCTTCGTGCCGTACAACGGGACGGCGTCGCTGCCGGACTGGGTGCTCGGCCCGCGCCCGGCGCGCCGGGTGTTCGTCAGCCTGGGTGCCTGGGGGACGGGGCGGCTGGCCGAACAGGGCAAGCTGGACTCGATCGTGGACAGCATCGCCGCCGCGGTCCACGAGGTCGACGACGTCGAGGCGGTGCTCTTCCTGGAGGAGCGCTTCCGCGAGACGCTCGGGCCACTGCCCGGGACGGTCCGGGTCGCCGACCCGCTGCCGGTCAACCTCTGCCTCCCGTACGGCGACGCGATCATCCACCACGGCGGCTCCGGCACGGCGCTCACCGCGTTCTGCTACGGAGTGCCGCAGCTGGTGCTCGCCCAGGACGGGCCGCTGCTCGTGCCGAACGCCGAGCGGGTCGAGGCCAGCGGCGGCGGGCGGGGCATCGTCGACGAGCGGGAGCGGGACGACCCGGCGGCGATCGGCAAGGCCCTCGGCGAGATCCTCACCGAGGAGCGTTTCCGGGAGGGGGCCGACCGGATCCGCCGGGAGATGGCGGCCATGCCCTCGCCCGGCCTGCTGGGCGACCTCCTGGAGGGGATCGCACTGGGCTGACCGGCGCCGACGACGCGCAGCGCCGCCCGCCCCGGATCCCGGGCGGGCGGCGCTGCGCGTCGTGACGGTGCGGTCGGCCGCTCAGGCGGACCACGGCGGGGCCGAGAGGTACTCCAGCACCGCGGTGCCGAACTGGAGCCCGGGGCCGACCCCGGCCATCAGGTAGGTCTCGCCCGGCTTGATCAGCTGCTGCTCGATCAGCCGGTCGAAGCAGATGACCTGGTCGCCGGTGCCGACGTGGCCGAGGTCGCGTCCGAGCCGGTAGGTGGAGCGCTCCTCGGTGAAGCCGAACAGCGGCAGGAGCCGCTCGGCGACCACGGCGCGGCTGGCGTTGATGTGCCCGATCCAGGAGATCTCCGACATCGAGCCCAGCCCGGCGTCGACCACCGTCCGGTCGTTCAGCTCCTGCTGCCCGTTGAGCAGCAGGTCCTTCAACTCCTTGGCGAGCGGGGAGTGTTCGACGAAGTGGACGCTGCGGGCCCGCAGGTCCATGGTCTGGGCCGAGAGGTCCGTCGGCGGCCAGATCGGCACCCCGGAGCGGTGCAGTTCCTCCAGCTGCGGAACGGCCTGCACGCCCACCGACCGCAGCCGGGCGAACCCGGGCCGCTTGGACAGCAGCACGGCGACCGCGGCGTCGCCCAGGACCATCCCATTGAGGTGCGACCAGCGGTCGACCAGCGGCCCGGAGAAGTTGTCCGAGCCCACCACCAGGACGGAGGCGTTCTCCGGCGCGGCCCGCAGCTGGCCGACGGCGAGCTGCACGGCGCTGAACAGGCCGGTGCAGTGGCCGCGCAGCTCGACCGCCGGCGCCGAGCCGCCGATGGTGTTCCGCTGGATGTACGAGGCCGGGCTCCAGCCGTTGGGGCCCTGGTGGAACCCGGTCGCGTAGAGGACGAAGGAGACGTCCGCCGGGTCCGCCCCGGAGCGGTCGAACGCGTGGCGCACGGCGTGCACCGCCATGTCCACCGGGGCCATGTCCCCGGCTATCGGCACCTCGTCGATCTCGTTCGCGGCGAAGTCCTCGGCCGAGTAGACGCCCTCGTCGACCGCCGTGGCCGCGTTCTTCTTCTCCGGCAGGTAGATCCCGATTCCCTCGATGAAGACATCACCAACCCGCATCTGGCCCCCTCCTCAGTGATCACTCGTCGGCATGCGCCGCCAGCCTCCCGGCGGCGGCTGGAGGGTCCGTCCAGCACCGCTGGAGGGCCGCCCGGCCGTGTCGATCGCCAAGGATGCCGTCGAACCCGTCGAGGCTCAAGTATTCGTGGAGAAGGACGAGTTGGGCCGAGTCTCAGGTGTGCACCGGGTCGCCCGCGGCCACCCGGACGGTGCGTGTGCGGCCGCCCGGGCCGGTGCGGTCGGGCAGCCGCCGCGCCTCACAGGAAGTAGAGGCGGTTGAGCGGGACGCTGTCGGCGGGCTCCGAGCGCAGCGGGGTGCCGTCCAGGGTGACCAGGCCGTTGCGCGGGTCGACCAGGACGTCGCCGAGGCGGGTGTTGCGGACCAGGTCGCGCGGCCCGATGCCGCGGGTGCCCCGGACGGCGACGCGGCGGCGGCGGGTCGTCATGGCGTCGTAGGGGCGGTCGGGGGTGCCGGACTCGGCGGCGGCCCGGCTGGTGAAGGCGACCGACAGATCGGCCGGGGTGGCGCCGTGGGCGCCGAACAGGGGCCCCAGGAGGAGCGGTTGGCAGGTGTCGGTGGAGCCGTTGGGATCGCCGGTGACGCCGTACGCGGGGAAGCCGGCCTTCAGGACCATCTGCGGCTTGGCGCCGAAGGAGGCGGGGCGCCACAGCACGATGTCGGCGAGCTTGCCGATCTCGATCGAGCCGACCTCGTGCGAGAGTCCGTGTGCGATGGCCGGGTTGACGGTGAGCTTGGCGATGTAGCGCAGCACGCGCTCGTTGTCGTCGCCGCTCTCGGTCGTCCCGTACGAGCCGGTGCCGTCGAGCGGGCCGAGTTCGGCCTTCATCTTGCCCGCCACGGCGAAGGTGCGGCGCACCGTCTCGCCCGCTCGGCCCATGCCCTGGGCGTCGGAGGAGGTGATGCCGATGGCCCCGAGGTCGTGCAGGACGTCCTCGGCGCCCATGGTGCCGGCCCGGATGCGGTCGCGCGCCATGGCGGCGTCGCCGGGCAGGTCGGTCTTCAGGCCGTGGACGGAGACGATCATGCCGAAGTGCTCGGCGACCGCGTCCCGGCCGAAGGGGAGGGTGGGGTTGGTGGAGGAGCCGATGACGTTCGGCACGCCCGCCATCTTCAGCACGTCGGGGACGTGTCCGCCGCCGCAGCCCTCGATGTGGAAGGCGTGGACGGTCCGGCCGTCGAGGACGCGCAGGGTGTCCTCGACCGACAGGCACTCGTTCAACCCGTCGGTGTGCAGCGCCACCTGGACGTCATGGACTTCGGCGACGCCCAGTGCGGTGTCCAGTGCGCGGGTGTGCGCGCCCATGTCCTCGTGCACCTTGAACCCGCAGGCGCCGCCCTCGGCCAGCGCCTCCACGAGCGGGGCCGGGTGCGAGGACGAACCGCGGCCCAGGAAGCCGATGTTGACCGGCCAGGCGTCGAAGGCGTTGAACGCGTGGCGCAGCGCCCAGGGCGAGTTGACGCCGACGCCCCACGCGGGGCCGACCTCCTGGCCGATGATCGTGGTGACGCCGGAGGCCAGCGAGGCCTCCATGATCCGCGGGGACATCAGGTGGACGTGGGTGTCGACGGCGCCGGCGGTGGCGATCAGTCCTTCGCCGGAGACGATGGTGGTCCCGGTGCCGACGACGACGTCCACGCCGTCCAGGGTGTCCGGGTTTCCGGCCCGCCCGATCGAGGCGATCCGCCCGTCGCGGATGCCGATCGAGGTCTTGCGGATGCCCTGGACGGCGTCGATGACCAGCACGTTGCTGATCACCACGTCGCAGGTGTCCCGGACGGCGGCGGCCTTGAGGTGCAGGCCGTCCCGGGCGGTCTTGCCGAAGCCGACCAGGAACTCGTCGCCCGGTGCCTGGGAGTCGGACTCCACGCGGACGACCAGGCCGCTGTCGCCGAGCCGGACCCGGTCCCCGGCGCGCGGGCCGTGCACGGCCGCGTATTCGGTCGCTTCGATGCTGCTGCTCACGACTGCTGCTCCTGTCCGTCGTCGCCCGCTCCGAGGTAGCCGTGCTCGGCCGCGCGGCGCAGGGCTTCGCGCCGTACCCGCGGCGAGTCCAGCGGCCCGTCGACCAGCCCGGCGAAGCCGATCGCGACCCGCTCGCCGCCGATCGGCACCAGGCCGACCTCGACGGTGGCGCCCGGGTCGAAGCGCACCGAGGCGCCGGCCGGGACGGCGAGGTGCAGGCCGTA
The DNA here is from genome assembly GCF_055600605.1 of Kitasatospora sp. NPDC038210. Lineage (NCBI taxonomy): Bacteria > Bacillati > Actinomycetota > Actinomycetes > Kitasatosporales > Streptomycetaceae > Kitasatospora > Kitasatospora sp. NPDC038210. Next base: position 348,438 of record NZ_JBVJYK010000001.1, read on the forward strand.
GGCGGCGGCGCGGTCGAAGGCCAGGCGCGGGTTGGCCTCGAAGAAGTGGAAGTGCGAGGTGACCGAGACCGGCACGTCGGAGGTGTTGCGCACGGCGAGCGTGCGCACCGGCTCCGGCCCGGTGGCGGCGGCCCCGTCGGGGACGACGGCGCCGGGCGCGGCCCCGCCGAGGGTGCCGCCGCCGAACGGGTCGGCGATGACGACGAGCCGGGTGCCGTCCTCGAACACCGCCTCGACGTGGATCTCGGTGACCAGGTCCGGCACGCCGGGCAGGACGTCGGCGGGGGAGAGGACGGAGCTGCCGAGCGCGACGGCCTCGGCCAGCCGCAGGCCGTCGCGGGCGGCCTCGCAGACGGTGTCCGAGATGAGCGCGGTGGCCTCGGGGACGTTGAGCCGCAGGCCGCGGGCGCGGCGGGCGCGGGCCAGCTCGGCTGCCGTGAAGATCAGCAGCCGGTCGCGTTCGGTGGGGGTCAGCTGCACGGGGGTTCCCTTCTGCCTCGGTGCGGGGCGGTCAGCCGGCGGGCTGGTCGTGGGTGGAGCAGTGGATGCCACCGCCGCCGGAGGCGATGGTGTCGATCTGCAGCGGGACGATCTCGCGGTCCGGGAAGTGGTCCCGGAAGATCGCCTGGGCCTGCCTGTCGGCCTTGGCGTCGCCGAACAGCGGCAGGTAGACGCCCTTGTTGCCGATGTAGAAGTTCATGTACGACGAGACGAAGGCGTCGCCGCGCCCGGTGATCCGGTCCGGGTCGGGCTGGCCGATCTCGATCACCTTGAGCTTCCTGCCGGTCGCGTCGGTGGCCTCGGCGAGGACGGCGCGGGCCTGGTCGGCGGAGCGGGACCAGACGTCCGGCGGGGTGCCGGGGAAGGCGCGGTCCAGGAAGACGACGCCGGGGGCGGCGAAGCGGGCGAGGCAGTCGACGTGGGCGTCGGTGATGTCCTTGCCCTTGACGCCGGCGAGCCAGATCACCTTCGTGACGCCCAGGGCCTTCTTGAGCTCCGCCTCGACCGAGTCACGGCTGCGGCCGAGGTTGCGGTTGTCGTTGACGACCGAGCTCTCGGTGATCATCAGGGTGCCCTGGCCGTCGGTCTCGAAGGAGCCGCCCTCGGCGGTGATCGGCGTCTCCAGCCGCTCGATCCCGTACTTCTCCAGGACCGCGCGGGCGATCTTGGCGTCGTTGGCGTGCTCCTGCTTGCCGCCCCAGCCGCTGAAGTTGAAGTCGATGCCCTTGACCTTGCCGCCCTCCTCGACGAACACCGGCACGGTGTCGCGGGCCCAGAGGTCGTCCACCGGGACGGAGAGCAGCTCGACGTCGGAGCCGCAGGCGTTGCGGGCCGAGGCCTCCTGGCCGGGGCGGACCAGCAGGACCACCGGTTCGCGTTCGCCGATGGCCCGGGCCACCGTGGCGATGTCCTTGCGGACGGCCCCGAGCTGCTCGCCCCAGACGTTCTCGGACGCCGGCCAGGCCATGAAGGTCCGCTCGTGCTTCTCCCACTCGCCGCCGAGCCGGCGCCCCTGGGCGGGGGCGGGCGCCGGCGCCGGGGGCTGTGCGGGCGCCCCGGTGGCAGACTGGCCGGGGGCTGCGGAGCTGGGGCCCGCGGGCTCGGCGGCGTCGTCGTCGGAGGCGGCGCAGGCGCCCGCGCCGAGGGCGATCACACCGGCTCCGGCGAGGGAGCGCAGCACCGTGCGGCGGGCGAGGGGGGACTGGGACACGCTGAACTCCGGTGGGGCTGGGGGTGGATCCGGTCCGGCGGGGCGGGCGGGGCTCCGGAGGAGCGGCCGTGGGGTGCCGGTGGCGGCGGACGAAGGGACCGTCCCGTGGACGAGGTCGTCCGGCATCGCCGGAACTGAACTCTCGCATTGACTGAAAAATCAGTCAAGCTTTACGGTGAAGGTACCCAAACCACCCCGAGACGACCCGGCCGCCGAGCGCGCGGTTTGGTCACGACGATGAAAGGCCGGGTGAGGCGGCGATGCTGCGCAATGGTCTGGAGCCCTGGCACGTACTGGTGATGGTGGCCGTCCTGGTGCTGCTGTTCGGCTCCAGGAAGCTGCCCGAGATGGCGCGCGGACTGGGGAAGTCGATGCGGATCCTGAAGTCCGAGACGGCGGCCATGCGGGAGGAGTCGGCGCCGGGAGCGGCACCGGCGGAACCGCCCGCGGACCCGTCGGTACGGCAACCGGCCGCCCCGGCCGGTCAGTCACCCGCGGGCCAGACGCCCGCCGGTCAGTCACCCGCGGGCCAGACGCCCGCCGGTCAGTCACCCGCGGGCCCGGCGGCCCAGCCGGTGAAGCGCCCGGTCTGAGCGGGAGGGCCACGGGAGCGCCCGCGGCCGGAGCCGAGAGCCGTCGTTCCCCCGCCACCCGGCGGGGGCGGCGGCTCTCAGCCGTTGCGGCGGTAGTGGTCCAGCGACACCTTGACCGGCCCGTCCGTGCCCGCGGTCGACAGCACCCGGACGACGGCGAGGTCCTGGCCGTCCGCGGACCGGACGCAGAAGGCCCCGCGCGGCCCGACGGCGGCGAACGGGATCCGGCCGGCCGGACGGCTGCCGAGCCCCTTGAGGCACTCGGCCACGCCGAGGCCGGCGTCCCGGCCGATGAAGGAGTCCGAGGTCTCCGGGACGAGGAACTCGGCGTCGCCGCGGCTCAGGTACCAGGAGACGCTGTCGGTCGGGACGACGGTCCCGGTGGCGAGGTCGAACTCGTAGCCGGCGTCCGCCGAGGTCAGCTCGACCGAGCGGTAGACCGGCGCGTACTCGGCGGCGGGCCCGGGCGGCGCGGTGGCGGTGGGGGAGGCGGTTCGGGTGGGGGTCGGGCTCGCGGTGGCCGTCGGCGTGGCCGGCGCCGGGCTGCCCGGCACGGCGGAGGCGGACGCCGGGGCCTCGTCGGCCACGGCCTCCCCGGAGTCCGGGTCGTCGAGCAGGAAGACCGCCGTCGCGGCGCCGACGGTCAGGGCGACGGCGGCGGTCAGTGCGGTGCGGCCCAGGGCGCGTCTGCGGCCGGTCCCGCTTCGGCGGCGGCCGCGGCGTTCCGCCGAGCCGTCCTCGCCCGGAGCCGTCCGGGAGGCCGTCGACGCGGAAGGGGCCGACGGCACGGCGGAGGCCACCGCCGGCGCGGACACCGGCGTGGACACCGGCGCCACCGGGGCGAGCACCGTCGGCGTCCGTGCGGCCCCCGGGGCGAGGACCGTCTGCGCCGAGTCCCAGCCCGGGCGCGCGGCGGCCTCGGCGGGCACCTGCGGCAGCTCGGCGTGCCGGGTGATCTGGCTGGTCAGCGAGTGCGGCAGCCAGTCCTCGCCGAACCGGAGGTGGCCGCCCACCGCCGGGTGGCTGCGGGCGGCGGCGATCACCTCGGCGGTGGTCGGACGGTCCTCCGGCTGCTTGGCGAGGCAGTGCAGCAGCAGCGCGCGCAGGCTCTCCGGCACCCGGTCGAGGTCCGGCTCCTCGTGGACGGTGCGGTAGAGCACCGCCGGGTCGGGGCCGTCCCCGAAGGGCGGGGTGCCGCCGGCGACGTGGACGGCCAGGGCGCCGAGGGCGTACACGTCGGTGGCCGGGGTGGCGGCCCGGCCCGTGGCCTGTTCGGGGGCCATGTAGGCGGGGGAGCCGATGCGCAGTCCGGTGCCGGTCAGCGCGCTGGCGTCGGCCGCCCGGGCGATGCCGAAGTCGATCACCCGGGGACCGTCGGAGGCGATCAGCACGTTGCCGGGCTTGAGGTCGCGGTGGACCACCCCGGTCGCGTGGATCGCCTGCAGGGCCTCGGCGATGCCGGCCACGAGCAGCAGGACGGTCCGCTCCGGGAGCGGACCGAACCGCTGGACGACCTGCTGGAGCGAGGGCCCCGGCACGTAGGTGGTGGCCAGCCACGGGGTGGCGGCGTCCACGCCGGCGTCGACCACCTGTGCGGTGAACAGGCCGTGGATGCGCCGGGCGCTGGCCACCTCCTGGGCGAAGCGGGCCCGGAACTCCGGGTCCTCGGCCAGCTCGGGCCGCACCACCTTGAGGGCCACCGGCCGGCCGCCGGGGGTGTAGGAGAGGTAGACGCGCCCCATGCCGCCGGCGCCGAGCCGGGCGTACAGCAGGTGGCCGCCGACCTCGCGCGGGTCGTCCGCGGTCAGCTCCTGGAAGACCGGCTGGAGGGCGAAGGGGGATCGGTCGGCGGACATGCGGTGGCCTCTCTCGGCGGACAAGGAGGGTGCGGGAGCCGGAGCGGCGTCCCGGGGCGGCCACGGCGCTGGTCGGCGCAGACGGCATCGCGAAGTTTAGAGGTAGCGTCAGGGTAGCTGTGACCGGCCCGGTCGGGCGCCGACGGCCGGCCGGCCGGGGTGCAGTTCGGTGTCGAGGGCGCTGCGCAGCAGCCGGCGCGCGTGGTCCAGGGGCAGCGAGCCGCTCAGCCACCGTACGCTGAGCCCCTCGACGAGGGTGGTGAGCCGCTCGGCGGAGGCCGCGTGCGCGGGTGCGGTGCCGGTCGGGTCGGCCCGGGCGAGCAGCTCGGCGATGTCGTGCACCCAGGTGTGGGTGGTCCTCGCCAGGTCCTCGCGCAGGCTCGGTTCGAAGACCGCGCTGGCCCGCAGCTCGCCCCAGGCGGTGCTGTTCTCCCGCACCTCGGTGCTGTCCTGGAACTCCCCGAGCAGAACCCGCTCCAGGTCGGCCCGCGGGTCCTCGGTCCGCGGTTCGGGCTCGTCGTCGGCGGTGTAGTGGTCGGCGCGGTCGCTGATGAACTCCAGGGTCCGGCGCAGGATGCCCGCGCGGTCGGTGAAGTGGTAGTAGATCAGCGAGGTGGAGACCCCGGCCTCGGCCGCCAGTTCGCCCACGCGCAGTCCGCGTACGCCACGGCGGGCGATCACCCTGGTCGCGGCTTTGAGTATTTCCGTCCGACGGTCCGACATGGTCGTCCACTCTACCGGGCTTCCTGACTGGTCAGACAGGTTCCTGATGATCCTTTCAGTGAGTTGCGTCAGCTTTGAGCCGAAAGCTTGACTGAATTTTCAGTACGGTAGAGGATGCGGGGCAACCCCCACCCCTCCCACTCGAACAGGGAGCGACATGCACACCCCCATGCCCGCAAGACGCGGCCTGCTCCGGCTCGGCGCCGCCGCCGTACCCCTGATCGCACTCGGTACCGTCCTGCCGGCGACCGCCCGGGCCGCGACCCCCACGGCGACCGACCCGACCGCAGCGGGCGCCACCACGAAGCTGCGGATGCCTGCCGAGAGCGACCGGCACGACCGCACCTTCATGGCCTGGCCGGCCCTGCCGTCGATCTGGCGGACCCAGCTCCCGGCGGTGCGCGACGACATCGCCCGGATCGCCCACGAGATCTCCCGGTACGAGCCGGTCGTCGTGGTCGCCCGCCCCGGCCAGGCCGCCGACGCGCAGTACTACTGCGGCCCCGGCGCCTACCACGCCATCACCGTGGTCGAGATCTCCAACGACGACCTGTGGATCCGCGACTTCGGCCCGACCTTCGTGGTCGCGCCGGGCGCCGTCGCCGGCGTCGACACCAACTTCAACGGCTGGGGCAAGAGCGGCACCCCGTACTACCAGCGCTACACCGAGGACGCCGCGGTCGCGGCCGCCCTGCTGGCGCAGTACGGCGTCGACCGGATCCGGGCCCCCTTCGTCGGCGAGGGCGGCGCCCTGGAGACGGACGGCCAGGGCACGCTGCTGGCCACGGTCAGCTCGCTGGTGAACCCCAACCGCAACCCCGGGATGTCCCGGGACCAGGTCGAGCAGGCCCTGAAGTCGACGCTCGGGATGGACAAGGTGATCTGGCTGGCCGGGCTGGCGGGCCAGGACATCACCGACGACCACATCGACTGCCTGGCGCGCTTCACCTCGCCCGGCCGCGTCATCCTCGACCAGCCCGGCCCCGGCACCGACCGGATCTGGACCGACGTCTACGAGCAGGCCAAGCAGGTCCTGCGGACCGCCACCGACGCCCGGGGGCGCCCGCTGACCGTCGTGGAACTCCCCGGCCCCGACCGCACGCTGATCCGCGGCAGCGGCAAGGACTTCCTGTCCAGCTACACCAACTTCTACGTCGCCAACGGGGCCGTCCTCGTCCCCCAGTTCGGCGACTCCTCGGCCGACGCCCAGGCCTACGCGATCCTCCAGGCCGAGTTCCCCGGCCGGGACGTCGTCCAGCTGAACATCGACAACATCGCCTCCGGCGGTGGCGGCATCCACTGCGCCACCCAGTCCCAGCCGGCCGTCCCGCCGGCGCTCTGAGACTCCCCGGCGGCCCGTCCGGATCCCCCCACGGAGACGGGCCGCCGGGGTCTCCCGCTCCACCACCCTCCCCCCGACCGCCGCGCGCCCAGCGCGCCGGACCGGCCGGGGCCGAACAGAAGAGGTATCCCGTGACGTACCGCATGCCCGCGGAGTGGACCGAGCACGACGGCTGCCTGATGGCCTGGCCCGTCCGCCCCGACCTGTGGGGCGACACCCTCGACGAGGTGAAGCGCGAGTACGCGGCGGTCGCCCGCGCCATCGCGGAGTTCGAGCCGGTCACCATGGTGGCGCCGCCCGGCCACGGCGACGAGGCGCGCGCCCTGTGCGGCGAGGGCGGCGGCGAGGACGGCGGCGAGGGCATCACCGTCGTCGAGCTGCCGACGGACGACTCCTGGTTCCGCGACTCCGCGCCGATCTTCGTCCTCGACGGCAACGGCGCCCGGGCCGGCGTGGACTTCCGCTTCAACGCCTGGGGCCGCAAGCACAGCCCCTGGGACGCCGACGACCGGATCAGCGGCCTGCTGCTGGAGCACCTCGGCACCCCCGCGATCCGCTCCGAGATGATCCTCGAAGGCGGCGCGATCACCGTCGACGGCGAGGGCACGCTGATCACCACCGAGCAGTGCCTGCTGCACCCCAACCGCAACCCGGACCTGACCCGGGAGGAGATCGAGGCCGAGCTGAAGGCCCGCCTCGGCGTCACCAAGGTGATCTGGCTGCCGTACGGCGGCGCCCTGGACACCGAGACCGACGGGCACGTGGACGGCGTCTGCGCCTTCGTCGCCCCCGGCAAGGTCGTGGTGCAGCTCCCCGCCGACCCGGAGCACCCGGACTACGTCCGGATGCGGGCCAACCGCACCGTGCTGGAGCACTCCACGGACGCCCAGGGCCGGCCCTTCGAGATCGTCGACCTGCCGCAGGCCGCCTTCGTCGAGGTCGACGGGCGCGAGGTCGAGGTGGGGTACCTGAACTTCTACCTGGCCAACGGCGGTGTCGTCGTGCCGGTCGCCGACCACCCCGGGGACGAGGGTGCGCTGGCCGTGCTCACCGCCGCCTGCCCGGACCGGAAGGTCGTCGGCGTGCGGGCCAGGGTGATCGCCTACGGCGGCGGCGGCGTCCACTGCATCACCCAGCAGATCCCGGCCGCCCGCGCCTGACCCCTCGCCAGCGAACGGAGAGAACCCTCATGACTCCCACCGCGCCCGCGAGACGGGCCACCGCCCGCGGCCGGCTCGTCCTCGCCACCGCGCTGCTCTCGGCGGCGGCCCTGGTCGCCGCCTGCTCCGGCCCGCCGCACTCCGGGTCCGACCAGGCGGGGGTGCAGCTGTCGGCCGACACCCCGCCGGCCAAGGGCGAGCTCGACTCCTTCACCTGGGCCACCTACGCCGAGCCGCCCACGCTCGACTACCTCCAGGCGTTCGACTACCCGCAGAACACCGTCCTCGCGAACGTCTGCGAGAGCCTGATGCGCTGGACCCCCCAGCTCACCCTGGCTCCCGGCCTGGCCGAGAAGGCCTCGAACCCCGATCCCGCCACCTGGGTCTACGACCTGCGCTCCGGCGTGCACTTCCACGACGGCACGGTGATGACCGCCGACGACGTGGTGTACAGCCTCGGCCGACAGATGAACCCGGACAACGCGGCCGCCTGGAACCAGGTGTTCCAGAACGTCGACTCCGTCACCGCGACCGGCCCGCTGCAGGTCACCGTCAAGCTCAAGCAGCCCGACTCCCAGTTCCCGCAGTACATGGCCACCGCCGCGGGCGTCGTCGCCGCCAAGGCGGGGGTGGAGGCCGCGGGCAAGGACTACGGCACCAGCGGCGGCCTCGACTGCACCGGCCCCTTCAAGCTGGGCGCCTGGGCCAAGGGCCAGTCGATCGAACTGCAGCGCTTCGACGACTACTGGGGCACCAAGGCCAAGTCCAAGAAGGTCGTGTTCAGCTTCCTCACCGACGCGTCCGCCCGCACCAACGCGATGCTCACCGGCGACGTCGACGGCGGCTACCTCATCCCCACCGAGAGCTACGACCGGCTGAAGAAGAACGGCCCCGGCACGCTCTACTTCGGCGAGGGCCTGAGCACCGTCAACGTCAACGTCACCAACATGCAGGGCCCGCTCGGCGACCTGCGCGTCCGCCAGGCACTGTCCCTGGCCCTGGACCGCTCCGGCTTCGTCAGGACCGGCCTCGCCGGAGCCGGCACCGTCACCGGCTCCCTCACCACCCGGGCCGCCTGGGGCGCCGCCCCCGACGACGTCCGCAGGACCGCCTTCGACGGCCTCACCCCCACCGCGCAGGACATCGACAAGGCCAAGGCCCTCGTCAAGGAGGCCGGCGCGGGCGGCAGGACGCTCGTCATGGCCACCAGCACCATCGGCCAGGACGTCTCCCTGCTCGCCACCGCCGTCCAGGCCGCCGGGACGAAGATCGGGCTCGACATCCAGCTGAAGACGATCGCCCCGAACGCCTTCACCGCGCTGTTCACCGACGCCAAGGCACGCGAGGGCATCGACCTGTTCCCGGAGACGTACTACGACTCCATCACCGACCCGCTCGACCTGCTCGTCAACTTCAAGACCGGCGCCTACCAGAACTTCGCCGGCTACAGCGACAAGACCTACGACGACCTCGTCGACCAGGCCACCGCCGAGTACGACCCGGCCAAGCGCGGGGCGATCGAGGCCGAGCTCCAGCAGACCGCCTCCCAGCAGCTGCTGTGGATCCCGGTCGCCGAGTGGCCCACCGCCGTCTTCCTCAACAAGCGCATCACCGGCGCCCCCACCACGATCTCCTACATGTACTACCCGTGGGCGGCCGACGTGGGGGCCGCACGGTGAACTTCCTGAGATTCGCCGCCCGGCGGCTGGTGGAGATGGCCGCCACCCTGCTCGGCGCGTCCTTCGTGGTCTTCGGCGCGATGTACCTGGCGCCGGGCAACCCGGCGAGTTTCCTCCTGTCGGGCCGGTCGGCCTCGCCGGCCGCCCTGCAGGCGATCAACGACCAGTACCACCTCGACGACCCCTTCCTGGTCCGGTACTTCCGCTGGCTGGGCCAGGTGCTGCAGGGCGACTTCGGGCGCTCCATCACCTACCGCACCGACGTCTCCAAGCTGCTCGCCGACCGGCTTCCCGCCACCCTGACGCTGGTCGCCATGGCGCTGCTCGTGGTCGTCGTCATCGGCCTGGCGCTCGGCTGGATCGGCGCGGTGCGCGGCGGGGCGACGGACACCGCGATCCTGCTCTCCACCACGCTCGCCGTCGGCACCCCCTCCTTCGTCGCGGCGGTCCTGCTGCAGGGCCTGTTCGCGGTCAAGCTGGGCTGGTTCCCGACCAGCGGCACCGGCGACGGCTTCGGCGACCTCCTGTGGCACCTCACCCTCCCGGCGACCGCCCTCGCGCTGTACCTGATCGGGATGCTCGCCAGGGTCACCCGCTCGGCGATGCTGGAGGCCCTGGAGGGCGAGCACGTCGCCGTGGCCCGCAGCCGCGGCGTGCCGGAGCGCGAGGTGATCCGCCGCCACGTGTTCCGCAACTCGCTCGGCACCGTGCTGACCACCGGCGGCCTGATCGTCTCCACCCTGCTGGTCTGCACCGTCCTGGTGGAGTCGGCCTTCAGCATCGGCGGCATCGGCCAGCTCCTCGAACTGTCCACCACCACCAAGGACTTCCCGACCGTCCAGGCGATCTCCCTGCTGATCGTCGCCCTCTTCATGGTGGTGAACCTGGTCGTCGACCTGCTCCACCCCCTGGTCGACCCCCGGGTCACCCTCGGCACGAGGAGGTCCGGCGCATGAGTGTCGCCCTCACCCGTCGGCCCGGACTCGGCCGCCTCAAGGCCGCCCGCGGCCCGCTCCACCTGGCCTGCCTCGGCATCGTCGTCCTGGTGGTGATCGCCGCCCTGCTCGCCTCCTGGATCGCGCCGCAGGACCCGAACGCCGTCGACCTCGGCAACGCCCTCGCCGGCCCCTCTCCCGACCACCTGCTCGGCGTCGACGCCGCCGGGCGCGACACCCTCTCCCGGCTCCTGCTCGGCGCCCGCACCTCCCTGCTCGGCCCGCTCGGCGTGGTCGTCTTCTCCACCGTCGCCGGCGTCGTCATCGGCCTCGCGGCCGGCTGGCGGGGCGGCTGGCTCGACTCCGTCCTCTCCCGCAGCACCGAACTGGTCTTCGCCTTCCCCGGCATGCTGCTCGCCATCCTGATCGTCTCGGTCTACGGGGAGGGCCTGCTCGCCCCCGTCATCGCCCTCGCGATCGCCTACCTGCCGTACGTCTCGCGGCTCACCCGCTCGCTCGTCCTCGCCGAACGATCCCGGCCGTACGTCTCCGCGTACCAGGTCCAGGGCCACTCCAGCCTGCAGATCTGCCTGCGGCACGTCCTGCCCAACATCGCCCCGATCGTCCTGGCCCAGTCCACCATCAACTTCGGATACGCCCTCATGGACCTCGCCGGCCTCTCCTTCCTCGGCCTCGGCGTCCCCGCGCTCACCCCCGACTGGGGGCGGATGGTCTTCGACGGCCAGACCGCTATCCAGCACGGCTACCCGCTCTCCGCGATCCTGCCGTGCGTCCTCATCGTGCTCACCGTCGTCGCGTTCAACGTCGTCGGCGAGCGCTGGGCCGACCGCGTCGCCCGGAGGACCCCATGAATCGGAGCAGCACGTGAACGCCCTCGACATCCGGGGCCTGCGGCTCCGCCTGCCCGGCACCGCCCGGCCCGTCCTCGACGGGGTCGACCTCGCCGTGGGCCCCGGGGAGACCGTCGCCCTGGTCGGCGAGTCCGGCTCCGGCAAGAGCCTCACCTCGCGCAGCGCCCTCGGCCTGCTGCCGCCCGGCGCCACCACCGGAGGCAGCGTCCTGGTCGACGGCGAGGACGTCCTGACCATGGGCCCCGACCGGCTGCGCGACCTGCGCACCGGCCGGGCCGCCATGATCTTCCAGGACCCCAGGGCGGCCATCAACCCGCTGCGCCGCGTCGGCGACTTCCTCACCGAGGGCGTGCGGTTCGGCGGACGGACGGGTGCGGCCGACGCCGAGCGGCGCGCGGTCGAACTCCTGGACGCCGTCGGCCTCGGCAAGGAACTGCTGCACCGCTACCCGGGGCAGCTGTCCGGCGGCATGCTCCAACGCGTCATGATCGCCGCCGCGCTGATGGGCGACCCGGTCCTGCTGCTCGCCGACGAGCCCACCACCGCGCTCGACGTCACCAGCCAGGCCGAGGTCATCGCGCTCCTCGGCCGGCTGCGCGAACGCTTCGGCACCGGCCTGCTGTTCGTCACCCACGACCTCGGGCTCGCCGCGGCCATCAGTGACCGCGTCTGCGTCATGTACGCCGGTCGGATCGTCGAGGGCGGCCCCGCCGGAGCGCTGTTCGAAAGGCCCCGCCACCCCTACACCGCCGCGCTGCTGGCCTCCACCCCGAGGCTGGACTCCCGGAACGGCCGGCTCGCCGCCATCGACGGCCAACCGCCTGACCTGCGGCAGGAGTTGACCGGCTGCGCGTTCGCCGCCCGATGCCGGTACGCGACCGAGCTGTGCCGGGAGCAGGCCCCCGAACCGCAGGGGGAGCACGCCGTCGCCTGCCACCACCCGCTCGAAGGGAGCCCCCTCGATGTCTGAGGCCGTACTGGAGGTCACCGGGCTGTGCCGGACCTTCGGCACCGTACGGGCGGTGGACGACGTCTCCTTCACTCTCGCCGCCGGCGGATCGCTCGGCATCGTGGGCGAGTCCGGCTCCGGGAAGACGACCACCGCCCGGATCATCGTCGGCCTCGAACAGGCCGACGAGGGGCGGGTCACCGTCCAGGGCCGGGCCCGCGGCGGCCGGGTGCGGGGGAGGGCCGAGCGGCTGGCCCGCGCCCGCGAGGTCCAGATGGTCTTCCAGGACCCCTACCTCTCCCTGGACCCGCGCACCAGCGTGGAGGCCGTGCTGCGGGAGACCCTGCGGCTGCACTTCCCCGGGACCGACCACGGGGCCCGGATCCGGGAACTCCTCGACCAGGTCGGCCTCGGCACCAGGGCGGCCGAGGCGCTGCCCCGGCAGCTCTCCGGCGGACAGCGCCAACGCGTCGCCATCGCGCGGGCGTTGGCCGTCCAGCCGGCCGTCCTGGTGCTGGACGAGGCGGTCGCCGCGCTGGACGTCTCGGTCCAGGCGCAGGTCCTCAACCTGCTCGCCGACATCCGCGAACAGACCGGCGTCGGGTACCTCTTCATCACCCACGACCTGGGTGTCGTCCGCTGCGTCACCGACGAGGTCATCGTGATGCGGCACGGCGCGGTCGTCGAATCCGGGCCGACCGACCGGGTCCTCGACTCCCCGCAACACGCCTACACCCGCCTGCTGTTGGATTCCGTTCCGCGGCCCGGCTGGGATCCCGACCGGATCGCCGCCGCGCGCCGCGCACCGTAAGACGGCCCCGGACCGGCAGGCAGAGGGAACCTGCCGGTCCGGGGCGACCGAGCAAGACCGGCGGACGGCGCCGGCCGGCAGCGAACCTGCCCTGGCCGGCGCCGCCGCAGGAAGGACGACCGCGCAGGTCACCATCGACGACACCCCCGTGACCACCCCGGCCCCGCACCGGGCCCCCGCCGCCGACGCCGGCCCGCCGCCGTCCTGGCGCTGGTCCTCGCGCTCTGCGCAGCGGGGATCGGGCTGTACCTCAACGAGCGCAACACCCGCGAGCAGACCAGGGAACTGGCGATCCCGTCGGGGCCCGACTGGATCGAACTGAACGTCACCGCGCAGGACGTGGACCCGACGGCCCAGCAGCTGACGCTCTACGTCACGCCCGTCCCGCACGGCGGGTTCGCCGCCGGACCGGACTCCCAGGCGTTCGCCCGCCCCGTCGAGATCACCCTCGCCGGCGCCCCCACGGTCACAAGCGCGAGGGGCTGGTCTGGCCCTCCCTGGGCTGGATGGCGGCGAGCCTGTTCGCGCTGATCGGGATGCGCAACGCCGCCCCCGGATCACCGCCGATCGGATCGCTCATGGACTACGTGGCGTTCTTCCGGGCCGAGGGGATCATCGCCGCCGGCCTGGCCTGGACCGCCTGGTGCGGGATCCGCACCGAGCACCGGCAGCTCCGCGAGCAGGAGGCCGTCATCGAAGGGCCGTGAGCGGTTTCCCCCGAACGGCGGATGCGTGCCGTGCCGGATCCTGACCGCCCTGTCAGTAGCCTGCGGAGCCGGACCCGACACCTACCGGAACGAGGCCCCATGGCTCACCCCCGGCCGTCCCGCCGTTCGCTCCTGCAGTCCGGGGCCGTGCTCGCCGCGCTGGCGCTGACCGGCTGCTCCTCCGGCGGCGGTGGCGACGAGGAGCAGCCCGGCCCCGGCAGCACGGCGGCGGCCCCGTCGGGCAGCCCGGCCGCGGCCGGACGGGCGATGCCCGCGGAGTCGGGCCCGCACACCCGTACCTTCATGGCCTGGCCCGCGCTGGAGGAGGTGTGGGGCGACCAACTGCCCGGCGTCCGGCAGGACATCGCGACGCTGGCGCAGACGATCGCCGGCTTCGAGCCGGTGGTGCTGCTGGCGCGTCCGGACCAGGCCGACCAGGCCCGGCAGGCCTGCGGCTCCTCGGTCGAGGTGCTGGAGCTGATGGTCGACGACCTGTGGGCCCGGGACACCGGCCCGACCTTCGTCACCGGCCCGCGGGGGCTCGCCGGCGTCGACTTCAACTTCAACGGCTGGGGCGGCAAGCAGACCCACGCCGACGACAGCCAGGTCGCCCGCAACCTCCTCGCCCACTACGGCATCACCCGCGTCCAGGCGCCGATCACCGGCGAGGGCGGCGGCATCGAGGTGGACGGCGAGGGCACCCTGATGGCCACCGAGAGCTCCTGGGTCAACGACAACCGCAACCCCGGCATGTCGCGCGACCGGATCGAGGCGAGCTTCAAGGACCTGCTCGGCGTCGAGAAGGTGATCTGGTTCAAGGGCGTGGCCGGGCAGGACATCACCGACTGCCACGTGGACGCCCTCGCCCGCTTCGCCGAGCCGGCCACCGTCGTGCTGCACCGCCCTGCAGCCGACACCCCGCCGGACGTCTGGACCACCGCCTCCGAACAGGCCGTCCAGGTCCTCGCCTCCGCGACCGACGCCAGGGGCCGCGCGCTCAAGGTGGTCGACCTGCCCGAGCCGGACGTCGACCTGATCCGGGGCGCCGGCAAGAACTTCCTCGCCACCTACATCAACTACTACGTCTGCAACGGCGGCGTCATCGTCCCGCGCTTCGGCGACCAGGCCGCCGACGACCACGCGGCCGGCATCATCGGCGACCTCCACCCGGGCCGCAGGGTCGCCCAGGTCTCCATCGACCACATCGCCTCGGGCGGCGGGGGCATCCACTGCGCCACCCAGCAGCAGCCCGTCGAGTCCGGGGTCGGCCCGACGTGACCGGCTCCTCCCGACTGCGCGACAACCGCTTCCTCGTCGCCCTGCTGATCGTGGCGGTCCTGTGCTCGGCCGGCGTCGCGCTGTACCTGAACGACCGCAACACCCGGCAGCAGGTCCGCGAACTGGCCCTCCCGGAGTCCGGTGACTGGATCGAACTGGACGTCACCGCCCAGGACATCGACCCCGTGGGCGGCGAACTCACCCTCTACGTCGCGCCCGTGCCGCACGGCGGCCTCGCCGCGGAGCCGGGCTCCGCCGCCTTCAGCCGGCAGGTCGTCATCACCGTCCAGGCGGCGACCCGCACGGAGCTGCGGGCGGCGCCGGGGGAGGCCGCGACCCCCCAACCGGTGACGGGCAACTTCTTCACCGGCACGGTGACCGACTACCCCTTCGACCGCCACCGGTTCGCGGTGTCGTTCGAGGCCGCGGACACCGCGGGGGCCGTTCCGCTGGGCGTGGTCTTCGCGGACGTCGACCCGTTCTTCCTGGTCCACCCGACCACCACCGCGGGCGCCGCCGGGGCGACCGTCCTGCACGGTACGGTCAGCAGGGCGCGCAGCACCTTCATCCTGGCCTGGTTCATGATCGCGGCGATGTGGGCGCTGGCCCTGGCGGTGATGGCCGGGGCCGAGGTGCTCCACCGGGCACGGCAGGGGATGGTGTGGCCCTCGCTCGGGTGGATGGCCGCGACCCTCTTCGCTCTCATCGGCATGCGCAACGCCGCGCCCGGCTCGCCGCCGATCGGTTCGCTCATCGACTACGTGGCCTTCTTCTGGGCCGAGGGCATCATCGCGGCGTGCCTCACGTTCACCGTCGTGGCCGGCAGCCGCGTCGAGCGCCGCAAGCGGGCCGAGGCGCAGGCCGCGGCCTCCGCCGGTGCCGACCCGTGACGAGGGGCCGGCCGGTCAGGCCGCGGCGGACAGCGAGTCCAGCAGGGTCCGCAGCACCCGCCCGGCGTCCACCGTCCCGTCGAGCGAGCCGATGGCGGCGAGGCCGTCCACGGCGGCGGCGAAGGCCTCGCCGAGCGGAACGGGATCGGCGCCGTCGCCGCGCTCGTCCACCAGGCAGCGGAACAGGGCGACGAAGGAGGACCGCCACCGCACGTACTCGGCCTCCAGGCTCGCGCGGACCCGCTCGTCGTTCAGGGCGAGCCAGTGCAGGGCCGCGTGCAGGCGGGCCAGGTCGGGGCTCTCGGGCCGGGTGAGCAGGGCCAGGACCCGTTCGGCGCGCTCGGCGTAGCCGCCCGGGCCGGCCACCGCCTCCTCCAGCGGCGTGATCCACTCGGGCCGGATGTCCGCCACCACGGCGACGATCAGGTCGGTGCGGTCGGCGAAGTGGTAGTGGCACATCCCGTGCGAGACCCCGCACAGCGCGGCCACGTTGCGGGTGGTGAAGCGCCCGGCGCCGTCGCCCGCGAGCAGCGTGCGCGCCGCGGCGATCAGTCGGGCCCGGGTCTGCTCACCCTTGGCGGACGCGCGCGCCCGGCCGGTGCCGCCCGGTCCGGCGGCCGTCCGCGGAGCTGCGTCTGTCGCCCGTGTCGCCATGGCCGCCACTGTAACGACTGGGGGAGCGCGGCAGGGGCGCATCGGCACCGATATCTGCGCAAAGTATTGACCGAGCGCTTGGCCAGTTTTACCTTTTCGGTCAACTGCTGCACCAGCAGGGGAGTTTGACAAGGAGGCAGTGATGGAGGACAGCTCCAGACCCCACGCGGAGCTCCACGCACAGCTCGGCCGACGGCGGTTCCTGACGGCCGCCGGGATCGTCGTCGCCGGTACCGCGCTGACCGCCGCGACCGGTGGGCAGGCACTGGCGGCCCAGCGCCGCACCACCGCCGGCCCGGCCGTCGCCGCCGGCTACCGGGTGCCGTTGGACACCGTCCGGCACACCAGGACCTGGATGGCCTGGCCGGACAGCACCACCATCTGGCGCAACAAGCTCAGCGGCGTCCAGTCGAACATCGCCCTCATCGCCAAGACCATCGCCAAGTACGAGCCGGTCACGATGTGCGCCAACCCGGCCTCCGTGGCCAAGGCGCGGTCGATGTGCGGCTCGACCGTCACCGTCATCGGGGACATCCCCGTCGACGACTGCTGGATGCGCGACACCGGCCCGGTCTTCCGCACCGACGGCGCGGGCGGCCTGGACACGATCGGCCTGAACTTCAACGGCTGGGGCAACCACCAGAACCCGCACGGCAACGACGCCCTCGTCGCCCAGCGGCTCGCCGCCCACCTCGGCCTGCCGTTCACCGCCGCCGGGCTGGTCGCCGAGGGCGGAGCCGTCGAGACCGACGGCTCCGGGACGCTGATGGCCACCCGGAGCAGCATCATCAACGCCAACCGCAACCCCGGCATGTCACAGGCCGCGATCGAGGGCGCCATGTGCACCGCGTACGGTGCCACCAAGGTGATCTGGTTCACCGGCATCGCCGGCCAGGACATCACCGACGACCACGTGGACGCCACGTCGCGCTTCCTCGGCGCGGGCACCGCCGCCGTCCAGATGCCGCCGGCGGGCGACACCGACGTCTGGTCGAACGACGAACGCCAGCAGTACCAGACGCTCACCACGTCCACCAGCGCCCAGGGCACCCCGTTCACGGTCAGCCGGATCCAGGGGCCCGACTACAACCTGATCCGCTCGACCGACCCCAACTTCGTCGGCTCCTACGCCAACTACTACCTGTGCAACGACGCGGTGATCTCCGCCCAGTTCGGCGACACCAGGGCGGACAGCGCCGCCAGGTCCACCCTCGCCCGGCTGTTCCCGGGCCGAACCGTCGAGCAGCTCAACATCGACTACCTCGGCGCGGGGGGCGGCGGCATCCACTGCGTCACCCAGCAGCAGCCCGTCGCGTGAGCCCGACGGGGCCCGGTCCGGTCCGCCGACCGGACCCGGCCCCGTCGGAGGCCGGCCCGGAGCCCGTCCCCGGGCCCCGGCCCGGCCCGTCCGGTCAGCCGAGGGCGGGGATGTCGTGCGTGGCGCAGTGGATCCCGCCGCCGCCGGCCGCGATCGCGTCGATCTTCACCGGGACGATCTCCCGGGTCGGGAAGTACTGCTTCAGGATCTGCTGCGCCCGGTCGTCGGCCCGGGCGTCGCCGAACTTCGGCAGGTACACGCCCTTGGTGCCGATGTAGAAGTTCATGTACGAGGAGACGAAGGCGTCGCCGCGTCCGGTGATCTTGTCCGGGTCGGGCTGCTGGAGCTCGACCACCTGCAGCTTCTTGCCGGTCGCGTCGGTGGCGTCCTTGAAGACGGAGCGGGCCTGGTCGGCGGAGCGGGACCAGACGTCCGCAGGGCTGCCGGGGAAGGCCTGGTCGAGCAGCACCACCCCGGGCGCGGCGAAGCGGGTCAGGCAGTCGACGTGGGCGTCGGTGATGTCCTTGCCCTTGACGCCGGCCAGCCAGATCACCTTGGTCACGCCGAGGACCCGCTTCAGCTCCGCCTCGATCTGGTCCCGGCTCATGCCCGGGTTGCGGTTGTCGTTGACGACGGAGCTCTCGGTCACCATCAGGGTGCCCTGGCCGTCGGTCTCGAAGGAGCCGCCCTCGGCGACCAGCCGGGTCTCGATCCGCTCGACGCCGTACTTCTCCAGCACCGTGCGGGCGACCTTGGAGTCGTTGCCGCGCTGCTGCTTGCCGCCCCAGCCGTTGAAGTTGAAGTCGACGCCCTTGACCTTGCCGCCCTCCTCGACGAACACCGGCAGGGTGTCCCGGGCCCACAGGTCGTCGACGGCGATCGGCACCACCTCGACCGCCGAGCCGCAGGCCTTCTGCGCGGCGTCCTTCTGCTCGGGCCGGGCCATCAGCACGACCGGCTCGCGGGCGGCGATGGCCTGGGCCAGGCCGGCCACGTCCCGGCGGACGTCGGCGAGCTGGTCGCCCCAGACGTTCTCGGAGGCGGGCCAGGACATCACGGTGCGCAGGTGCTTGTCCCACTCGGCGCCGAAGCGGCGCACGCCGGGGGTGCCGCCGGGCCGGGTGGGCGGCACGGCACCGGTCGGGTCCTCGATGTCGTTGGGGTCGCAGGCGGTGAGGCCCAGCGCGAGGGCGCCGACACCGGCGCCGACGCCGGCGAGGTTGCGGATCAGGGTACGGCGGGACACGGCGTTGGTCATGCGGGAACTCCAGCTGGGTCGGGGTGGGTGGGCTCGTGCGGGTTCGTGCGGGTTCGTGCGGGTTCGTGCGGCAGGGCAGAGCAGGGCGGGGGAGTGGCTACGGCGGTGGCTACGGCACCGGCTCGTGCATGGTCGAGCAGTGGATGCCGCCGCCCCCGGACATCAGGCGGTCGACGTCGATCTGGACCACCTCGCGGCCGGGGAAGGCCGAGGCGAGGGCGTCCCGGGCGGCGGCGTCCTTGTACGCGTCGCCGAACTGGGCGGTGATCACACCGCCGTTGACGAGGTGGAAGTTGAGGTAGGAGTCGACGAACTTGGAGCTGCGGGAGCGGATGGTGTCCGGACCGTGCACGGGGATGACCTGCAGGCGGCGCCCCCGGGCGTCGGTGGCGGCGGAGAGGATGGCGAACTGCTCGCGGGCGTCCCGGGCCCAGGCGTCGTTGCGGTCCGCCGGCGGCAGCTGCACCATCACCACGCCGGGGCGGACGAACCGGGAGGTGACGTCCACGTGGTCGTCGGTGATGTCCTGGCCCTTGATGCCCGGTAGCCAGATCATGGTGTCCGCGCCGTAGGCCTCCAGGACGGCCTCCTCGATCTCGTCCCGGCTCATGCCGCGGTTGCGGTTCTTGTTGACCAGGCTGCTCTCGGTGGCCATCACGGTGCCGTCGCCGTCGGTCTCGATCGCGCCGCCCTCGCCGACGAAGTCCGCGTAGGTGTGGCGCAGGCCGCGGCGGGTGGCGATCAGCTCGGCGGCCCGGGCGTCGTCGTGATGCACCTGCTTGTTGCCCCAGCCGTTGAAGTTGAGGACCACGGCGTCCAGGCCGCCGTACCCGTCCCGGCGGAACACCGGCGCGATGTCGCGCATCCACAGGTCGTCGGTGGGGACGGCGGTGATCACCTCCACCCCGTTGCCGCACCGGGACTGGGCCTTGCCGGCCGTCCAGTCGTCGGGAGCGCACATGACCACCGGCTCGAACTCGGCGATCGTACGGGCGATCAGGGCGATGTCCTCCTGGACGCCGCCCAGGCGCAGTCCCCACACCCCCCGACGGGAGGGCCAGGACATCCAGGTCCGCGCGTGCGGGACGTCGTCCGCCGGCACCCAGGGGTAGGGCTGCTCGGTGGAACGGTCATCGCGGTAGTGGGTCATGAGGGTCTCCAGATCGTGCGACGGTGCCGGGGGAGGGCGCGGGCCGCGTGGTCCACTCTTCGCGCCGCGGCGCACCGGCGCACCACGGACGGCGCGGACCGGCGGCAGCACCCTGCCTGCGGACTCAGGCTTACATTGACTGAAAAATCAGTCAAACCCGCGGGCGTGCCATGACGGATCCTTGACGGGAGCGGTGCGGAGCGTGACGTCCGCCGTCGGTTCCGTGCGGAATCCGCACGGAACCCCTGGATCGGGAGCCGATCAGGAGCCGGCGAGTCGATCAGGAGCCGAGCCGGGCCACTTCGGCCTCGATCGCGTCGGCCATCAGCGTCCGGGCGTGCGCCAGCGGGAGGCTGCCGCTCAGCCAGCGGGTGCTCAGCCCCTCCAGCAGCGCCGTCAGCCGCTCCGCCGCGCCGGCCAGTGCGACCGCCGAGGCCATCGGCCGGACGACCCCGAGCAGTTCGGCGATCTCCTGCACCCACACCCGGGTGGCCCGCGCCAGGTCCTCGCGCAGGGTCTCGTCGAACACCGCGCTCGCCCGCAGCTCGCCCCAGGCCGTGCTGTTCTCCCGCACCTCGACGGTGTCCTGGAGTTCCAGCAGCAGCGTCTGCTCCAGCTCCTCGCGCGCCGTCAGCGGCGGGGCGTCCGGGGCGCGGTCGGTCGTGTAGCGCTCCGCCCGGTCGTTGATGAACTCCAGCGTCTGACGGAGGATCCCGGTGCGGTCCTTGAAGTGGTAGTAGATGAGCGCGGTCGAGACGCCCGCCTCCGCGGCGAGCTCCTCCACCCTCAGTCCGCGCACCCCGCGGCGGGCGATCACCCGTGCCGCGGCTTCCAGGATCGACGTTTTACGACTGGCCACGGTGCACCACCTTACCGGGGTGCGCCGACGTGATCGGCTCCGCGGTCTGAGGTACCGGTCAGTAGGACTTCGGCTCGGGTTCGGCCGGGCGCCGGGGCGGCGGGTTCAGCCGGCGGTGGCGCGGGTGCGGGAGCCGGTCGGGCGGGGCCAGCTGTGGTGGTTCCGGTCGATGACGTAGTGGTGGCCGTGCTGCCAGGCACCGCCGGCGGTCGCGTGCGCGTCGGCGAGATGGGGGTGCCCGGCGGGCAGGTCGGTGTGCAGGTGTTCCAGGTCCCCGGGGTCGCGGGACGGCCACAGGGTGGTGGCCGCCGTTGCGGCGGCCAGGGCGAGCATGCCGAGGACGACGGCGGTGACCGGAAGCCCCGCGCCGGCGGCCAGCCACCCGGCGAGCGGGTAGGTGAGCAGCCAGCAGGCGTGCGAGAGGGAGAACTGGGCGGCGAAGGCCGCGGGCAGGTCGGCGTCGGTGGCCGAGCGGCGGATGAGGCGTCCGCCGGGGGTGAGCACGGCCGAGCTGCCGGCACCGACGAGGGCCCAGGCGGCGAGCAGGCCCAGCCACGTCCCGGTCCCGGCCGGGGCGGCGGTGATCGCGGTGACGGCGGCGAGGACGGCCGGCAGGGCGAAGGCGGCGGGCAGCATGACGGCCCGGTCGCCGAGCCGGCCCAGGACACGGGGCAGCAGGACCGCGGCGAGCATCGAGCCGGCCCCGTAGGCGCCCAGCGCGAGCGAGACGGCTCCGGCCGGGCGGTGGAAGTGGTCGCGGACGACGTTGACCGTGTCGACGAACACGATCGCGCCGGCGGCCGCGACCGCGAGGTCGAGGGCGAGCAGGGCGCGCAGCCGGGGGGTGGCCCGGAACAGCCGGGTGCCGAAGGCGGCCTTGGCGTACACGCCGTCGGCCCGTCCGACCGGCGCCGACCCGACCGGCGCCGACCCAGCCGGGGCCGGCTCGACCGGCGTCGGCTCGACCGGGGCCGGTCTGGGCAGGACGGTGGAGACCACCAGGGCTGCGGAGGCGAGGAAGCCGACCGCCGTCCCGGCGAACAGCCAGTCGTAGGGGACCGCCGTCAGCAGGAGCGCGGCGAGGGCGGGGCTGAACAGCGACTCCAGGTCGTACGCGAGCCGGGACATCGACAGGGCGTTGGTGTAGTCGCGCTCGGCGGGCAGGACGTCCGGAACGGTGGCCTGGAAGGTCGGGGTGAAGGCGGCCGAGGCGGACTGGAGCAGGAAGATCAGGAGGTAGACCTGCCAGACGCGGTCGACGAACGGCAGGGTCAGCGCGACGCACGCCCGGGTGAGGTCCATCGCGACCATCAGGGCCCGCCTGGGTATCCGCCCGGCGAGCGCGCCGGCCAGTGGCGCGACGGCGACGTAGGCGACCATCTTGATCGCCAGCGCGGTGCCGAGGACGGCCGAGGCGTCGTCGCCGGCGATCCGGTACGCCAGCAGGGACAGCGCCACCGTGGCCAGTCCGGTGCCGACCAGGGCCACGACCTGGGCGGTGAAGAGGTGGCGGTAGGCGCGGTTGCGCAGCACGGACAGCATGGGCGCTCCTGCCCCGTCCCGGTCGCCGGTGGGGGTGGTCGGTGGGTGCGTGCTCCCATCATAGGAACACGTGCGTACCTGTGCACCTATTCATCGGAAGTCCGCCCGGACTCCGCGGTCCGCGCGCCCTCGCCCGGCTCGCGGACCGGCTCAGTCGTGCGGCGGCAGGTGGCCGATCTGGTGGTCGGCGACGTTCAGCGCCTCGTCCACGAGCCGGCGCAGGTGGCCGTGGCGCAGCGAGTAGACGACCCGCCGCCCCTCCTTGCGGGTGCCGACGAGGCCGGCGAGCCGGAGCTTGGCCAGGTGCTGGCTGACGGACGGCCGGGCGGCGCCGGTCGCCTCGGTCAGCGTGGTCACGTCCGCCTCGCCCCGGCCGAGCCGCTCCAGCAGCGCCAGCCTGGTCCGGTCGGCCAGCAGTGTCAGGACGGACGCGGCGACGTCCAGGCGCTGCTCGGCCCGCTGCTGCGAGCGGTGCGCATCTGCCAGGTGGGTGCCGGTGCTCATCCGCTCATCGTAGGGCGTTTCGTGCGCACATGCGTACCTTTGGCAAGTGGTTCGTCGACGGAGTCGCGGGATGCAGGCCCGCGGCGGCGCCGGGCGACAGGGCCGGACCACCGTGAGAGGGTCGTCGCATGGAACAGCGCGTACTCGGCCGCACCGGTCGGCCCGTCTCGATCGTCGGACTCGGCACCTGGCAGCTCGGCGCGGACTGGGGTGACGTCCGGGAGGAGGACGCCCTCGCCGTGCTGGAGGCCTCCGTGGAGACCGGCGTCACGCTCTTCGACACCGCCGACGTCTACGGCGACGGCCGCAGCGAGCGGCTGATCGGCCGCTTCCTGAAGGACCGCCCGGACGCGGACGTGTTCGTCGCCACCAAGTTCGGCCGCCGGGTCGAGCAGCGACCCGAGCACTACCACCTCGCCAACTTCCGAGCCTGGGCTGACCGTTCACGGGCCAACCTGGGCGTGGACCGGCTCGACCTGGTGCAGCTGCACTGCCCGCCGACGCCCGTCTACTCCTCGGACGAGGTCTTCGACGCCCTGGACACCCTGGTCGCGGAGGAACGGATCGCCGCGTACGGCGTGAGCGTGGAGACCTGCGCGGAGGCGCTGGCCGCGATCGCGCGCCCCGGTGTGGCGAGCGTGCAGATCATCCTCAACGCCTTCCGGCTCAAGCCGTTGGAGCAGGTGCTGCCCGCCGCCGAGGCGGCCGGGGTGGGGATCCTGGCCCGGGTACCGCTCGCCTCGGGGCTGCTCTCGGGCCGCTACAGCGAGCGCACCGTCTTCGCGCCCGACGACCACCGCACCTACAACCGCCACGGCGAGGCCTTCGACCAGGGCGAGACCTTCTCCGGCGTGGACTTCGCGACCGGTGTCCAGGCGGCGGCGGAGTTCGCTGCGCTCGCGCCGGCGGGCGCCACCGCCGCGCAGACGGCGCTGCGCTGGATCGTCCAGCAGCCGGGGGTGACGACGGTGATCCCCGGTGCCCGCAACGTGG
Source organism: Kitasatospora sp. NPDC038210 (assembly GCF_055600605.1). Lineage (NCBI taxonomy): Bacteria > Bacillati > Actinomycetota > Actinomycetes > Kitasatosporales > Streptomycetaceae > Kitasatospora > Kitasatospora sp. NPDC038210. Next base: position 372,222 of record NZ_JBVJYK010000001.1, read on the forward strand.
CGCAGGCCCGGGCCAACGCGGCCGCCGCCGAGCAGGCGCCGCTGCCGCCGGCCACCCTGGCGGCCGTCCGGGAGCTGTACGACCGCCGGATCCGCCCGCAGGTGCACGACCGCTGGTGACACCGCCGCCGCCCGTACGGGCGTGCTGCGGGGGCGCGAGGCAGCAAGCCGCGCCCCCGACCACACGTCCGTACGCCCGGCGGGCGCCGTCCGCAGGCCTGGGCACCCGGCCCCCGCTCTGGGACCGTGACGCCGACGGTCCGGTGGCACGGAGGGGGTACCGCATGGCACGGCGCTGGCTGGTGACGGGCTGTTCGTCCGGGCTGGGGCGGGCGCTGGCCGCCGCCGCGGCCGCGGCCGGGGACACCGTGGCGGCCACCGCCCGCAAGCCCGCCGACCTGGCGGAGCTGCACCGGTGCCACGGCGGACGGATCCTGCCGCTGGCCCTGGACGTCCGGGACGCCGACCAGTGCCGGACCGCCGTCGCCGACGCGGTGGACCGGCTCGGCGGCCTGGACGTCCTGGTGAACAACGCCGGCAACGGCGTGTTCGGCACGGTCGAGGAGGTCGGCGACGAGGAACTTCGGGACCAGCTGGAGACGCTGGTGGCCGGCCCCTGGCGGCTGGCCCGGCTCGCGCTGCCGGTGATGCGCGCCCAGGGCGGCGGGCACATCCTCAACGTCTCCTCCTTGGCCGGCCGGATGTCCTTCCCCGGCCTGGCCGCGTACGTCACCGGCAAGCACGCGCTGGAGGGCATGACGCAGGCCCTGGCGGCCGAGGCCGCGCCGTTCGGCGTCCGGGTCACCGCCCTGGAGCCCGCCGGCTACGCCACCCGCTACGGCACCTCGCTCACCGACGCCGCGGACCGCTCCCCGCTCTACCGCGACGCCACCGGCCCGATGCGCGAACAGCTGCGCGGGATGGCGCAGTTGCCGACGGTGGGGCGCCCCGAGGAGTTCGCCCGGGACGTCCTGCGGATCGTCGCCGCCGACGGCCCGCTGCCGGTGCGCATCCCGGTGGGTCCGGGGAGCCTGGACCACGTCGCGGCGGCCGTGCGAGCCGCGGCGGAGGAACTCGCCGCCGTCCGCGCCCTGGTGGACGAGTCGGCGTCGGCGGCCGGCTGACGGCTTCGGACGGCCCGGCCCGCCTGGCTGCGAACGGCCTGGCTGCGGACGGCCTGGCTGCGGACGGCCCGGCGCGCGGCGGCCGGTCGCCGACCCGGGGGCCGGCGACCGGCCGTCAGCACGCGTTCCCGGCCGTCAGGCGAGCACCTTCGCCTTGGCGCGCCGGAACTCCTCATCGGTGATGTGGCCCTTCTCCTTGAGCTCGGCCAGCCGCGCCAGTTCGTCGACGTGGGCGCCCGGCCCCGAGGTGTCGGAGGCCGTCTCCCGGATGTAGGTGCGGAAGTCCTGCTCCGCCTCGGTCGCCCGCTGGACCTCGCGCTGCCCCATGCCCTGGCCCCGGGCGATCAGGTACACGAACACGCCCAGGAACGGGAGGAAGATGAGGAACACGCTCCAGCCCGCCTTGCCCCAGCCGCCCACGCTGTCGTCGCGGAAGAGGTCCCCGAAGACGCGGAACAGCAGGAAGAACCACAGGATCCACAGGAAGAGCCACATGGTCGTGAAGAAGATGTCGAGCAACGGGTAGTCCACCACAGGCCTCCTGACGTCGACGGTCCGCCCCGGCAGCGGGGGCGGGCGCGTGCTCGGCTGAGCGGAGGCGTCCGGGCGCCCACCCGGACGCCCGAGCCCGGGTGGGAACCCGGTGACGCTCCTTACCGTCCATGTACGCGCCCGCGGCCCGTCCGGGCATCACCCGGACCGGGTGAGTCCGCCCCGGGGCGGCCCCCCACCGGCGGGGTTATTCTGCGGCTGATGGGCGGAACGGAGGGCGCACGGCAACGCCCCGGCCTGGTGGAACTGCTGCGGACGGTCCGGGCGGACCCCGCCCGCATGCCCGAGCGCCTGGCGGTCTTCGCGGTGGAGTTCCTGGGCCCCCCGGGCGGCTGACAGGGCGGCGCGGGCACACGCGTCCGAACGGGCGGGGACGAGCCGGGCGGAGGTCACCGAGCAGGTCATCGGCCGGGGCGTGCACCGGTCGGTGGTGGAGGGTTCCTTCCTCGGCGGCCCCTTCATCCTCCTGCTGCCGATCGCGTTCGTCGCCGCGCTGCTCGCCCAGTTGCAGATGGTGCTGGAGCTGGGCGCCCTGGCCGGCCGCGACCCCCGGGGCGACGACGCGTCCGTCGAGGTGCTGCTGGTGCAGGGGGTCTACCGGACGCCCGCGGAGGCGAGGGCGGCCCTGCGGAAGGCGGCCCGGGCCGAGGCGGAGGAGGACGCCGAGGCGGCGTTCGGGGCCGGGACCGCGCCCAAGGGCTCCTGGTGGTCCGTCGTCCGCCGACAGGCGTACCTGATCGGCCTGGTGACCCCCGATGACCCGGCCCGCGGCCGGCTCCGCAAGTGGCTCGGCTGGGCCGGCATCGGCGTGCTGCTGCTCGTCGGGATGGTGGTGCCGTTCGTCTGGGTGCCCGCCTGCGCCGAGATGTACCGCCGCGCCACCAACCAGCTCGCCGACCGCGCCCTCCAGCGGTACGGGTCGGCGGGCGCCGGGGACGCACCGGCCCGCACCCGGAAGCGGTCGGTGCTGCGCCCCGGCGCGCTCCTGGTGGTGCTGCGGACGGTGGTGGCGTGCCTGGCGACGGTGGGCGCGGTACTGATCGTGCTGCTCACCGGGGTGCGCGTCGCCGACAACGCCCTGCTCGCGATGTTCCTGCTGCTGCTGGGGGCGAGCACGGCAGTGGCCGGATGGCACTACTGGCGTTCTTCCCGCCGGGAGCGAGACCGCTGGGAGCGCTGAGCGCCCGTCACGCGGCGGTGGGGCACGGCGGTCAGATCAGGTGCAGTTCGCGCGCCCGCCGGACGGCTCGGCTGCGCCCGGAGACGGCGAGCTTGCGGTTGATGCTCTTGAGGTGCGTCTTGACCGTGTTCACCGAGAGGAAGAGCTCGGCGGCGATCTCCTCGGTGGACAGCATCTGCGCGGCCCGTTCCAGCACGTCGAGTTCGCGCTCGCTCAGCGGCTCGACCGGGGCGTCCGGCACGGCGGTCTCCCCGCCTCCCGAGGCCGGGCGGCCGGGCAGGAGGTCGGCGGGGAGCCAGTCGTGGGCGTCCACCAGGGTCGGCCGGGCGCGCAACAGCCCCCGCAGCCACGGTCCGGCCTCCCGGAACGGCCGGCGCAGCTGCTCGGGCCGGGCGAGCGTGAGGGCGCGGGCGAGCAGCCGCCCGGCGTCGGCCTCGTCGCCGAGCGCGGCGGCGACCTGCGCGCGGGCCAGCAGGACCCGGACGGTGACGGCGGGACCACGGCCGTCGTGGTCGGGGATCGCGGCCAGGATCCGCAGGGCGCCTCGGCCCTCCCCCGCGGCGAGCCGTGCATGCGCCGCGGCGACGGCGCACCCCGGGCCGTCGGCACCGCCGCGGTCCAGCGCCGCCAGCGCCGCGGCCGGATCGCCCTCGGCGAGGTGCGCGGCGCAGGCGACCACGGCCACGCCCTCCCGCACCCAGGGCGGTGGCGGGCCGGCCGGGCCGGGGCCGTCGTCCGCGGCCCGGCCGAGTGCGTCGAGTACGTCGAGGGCCGCCCGGGCACGGCCGCCGGCCAGCAGGATCCGGGCCCGGACGATCGCGAGTCCGGCGGCGACGGCCGGGTCGTGACGGGCCGCCGACGATCCGGCCGCCCGGTCGGCCGCCGCGCGCGCCGCCGTCAGGTCGTCGTGCTCGACGGCGAGGGCGGCCAGCACCAGGTGGCCCACCCCGGTGCGGGAGGCCGGCGGCAGGCCGGCGCGTTCGGCCTCGGCGGCCGCCTTGCGCAGCCGGGCCTCGGCGCGGCCCGGCCGCCCGTCGAGCAGGTCGATCAGGGCGAGCCGGGCGAGTGCCTCCTGGCGCGGACCGGCCGTGGTGGGCCCGTCGGCCGTTTTCGCCGCGGCCGTCAGCGCGGCCTTGGCGGCGTCGAGGCCGCCCTCCCAGAGCAGGACGGCGCCGAGGTCGTTCAGCCGGAGCGCGGGCAGTTCGGGGTGGTCCGCCAACAGCCCCGGCGGGACGAGCCCTTCGAGCCGTTGGGCCTCTTCGGCGGCGGCCCGCGCCAGGTCGGCCGAGCCGAGCAGCCGGGCCGCCAGCACCCGCAGTTGGGCCGCGCCGAGCAGGGCCGCCGACGCGTCCCCGCCGTCGTGTTCCCGCAGCAGCGCCTCGGCGCGGCCGAGGTGGTCGAGGCCGCTGACCGCCTCGTACCGGGCGAGGTCGCGGGCCGCCCGGACCAGCTCCGGGGCCGCACCGCCGGCGTCCGGGGTCATCCCGGCGAACAGGGCGTCGAGCCGTTCCGCGTCGCGGCCGGTGAAGAGCGTGCCGAGGGCCAGCCCGTCGACGACCCGGGCCGCGGCGAACTCCCAGTCGCCGGCCGCGGCGGCGTGTGACAGCGCGTCGGTCGGGTGGCCCGCGTCGGTGAGCCAGCGGGCCGCCCTGCGGTGCAGCTCCCGCTCCAGCCCCGGGCTCCGGGCCGCCAGGTGGACGCGCAGGATCTCGGCGAACAGCGGGTGGCAGCGGTACCAGGCGTGCCCGACGGGCTCGACGAAGGCGTTGGCCCGGGAGAGGTCCGCCAGGATCCGGGCGGCGTTCCGCCGGCCGGTCAGCGCGTCGGCCAGGTCGGGGTGGACCCGGCCCAGGACGCTCGTGCGCAGCAGGAGGTCCTGGGCCTCGGCGGGCTGGGTGTCGAGGACCTCGGCGAGCAGGAAGTCCGCGACGGTGCTCCCGCCGGCCTCGAACTCCGCCAGGTAGGCCTCGGGGTCGTCGGCGCCCTGGGCGGCCAGCGCGGACAGCCTGAGGCCCGCGGCCCAGCCGCCGGTCCGCTCGGTCAGCGCCCGGCTGCCCTCGGCGGAGAGGTCCAGGCCGTGCCGGTGCAGCAGTGCGGCGGTCTCCGGTGGCCGGAAGGCCAGGTCGGCGGCCCGGACCTCGGTGACACTGCCGGCGGCGCGGTAGCGGTGCAGCGGGAGCAGCGGCTCCGTCCGGCTGAGCACGGCCAGCCGCAGGCCGGGGCCCGCGTGGCCGAGGAGGAAGTGGAGCCCCGAGGCCACCTCGGCGGAGGACACGTGCTCGAACTCGTCGAGGACGAGGACGAGGGGCTCCTCCCGCCGGCTCAGGTGGGCGGCCAGCCGGGCCAGCAGCGAGTGGTCGACCTCCTGGGCCCGGGCGGGACTGCCGATGTCGTCGGGCAGGGCGACGCCGTGGTGGCGGACGGCCTCCAGCAGGTAGGCCCAGAAGACCCCGGGGGCGTTGTCCTCGCGCTCCACGGTGAGCCAGACCGCGGGACCGGGCAGTCGCGCGGCGGCCAGCCAGTCGGCGACGAGCAGGGTCTTCCCGGCCCCGGCCGGGCCGCTCACCAGCAGCAGGGACGTCCGGAGGCCGTCGTCCAGCCGCCCGACCAGGCGCTGCCGGTGGACGAACGTCTCCGGGATCAGGGGTACGGCGAAACGGGCCGCGAGCACCGGATCGCCGCCGGGTATCCGGGCCGGTACGTCGGGGGCGCGTCCGGGAACGCCGACCGGACGGGCCGGGGTGCCGACGGCTGGGCTGAGGGCCATGGTGCTCACCTCAGGTGGGCGGCGCACGGGAAGCGCGGATCGCTGACCCCTCCATCCTTTCCGACCGGGCCCGGCCGGGCAAAGGGGCGCACGGCCCCGCCCGCCGGGGCCGCACGCCCCCACGGCCGTCCGCCGAACGGGTCCGGCTCCCCGCCGCGGCACGGGCGCCGGCTGGGCCGCACGGGTGAACGTGCTCTACGGGGCGGTCGGTCCGTCCGCGTCCTCGTCCGGGGGAGACTCCGGCGTGCCCAGCAGCACGGCCAGCCGGCCCTGGCCCGCCAGCACGTACCCGAGGCCGATCCCGAGCGTGATGGCGGTGAACACCACGATGAGCCAGCTGAGCAGGGTGAAGACCAGGCCGAGCGGGCCGAACTGGGTCACGCTGCGGTTCAGCGAGTGGGGGACGTAGATCCGCGAGGCCCAGGCGAGCGTCGTCAGCGCGGCACTGGTCAGCACGGCCCCCGGCAGCAGCGGGAGCCAGGGGACGCGGCCGCCGAGCAGCAGGTGCTGGGTCCACCACCAGAGCAGCGTGGCCGTGATCAGGTACAGGACGACCCCGACGGCGTCGCCCGCCCCGAACCCGGACCGCACCTTCCCCTGGACGACCAGGGCGGCCAGCCACACCAGCAGCCAGGCGAGCCACCGCCAGGCCGCCAGACGCCCCGACAGGTGGGGCAGGTGCCAGCTCCGCTCGCACAGCCGCTGCAGGATGCGGCTGCAACTCGTCGCCGAGAGCAGGGTCACCAGGATCCCGATGCCGCCGAAGGTGTCGGTGGTGGCCTCCTCCCCCTTGGGGTGGAAGACCCCGGTGACCTCGTCCAGCGAGGCGCCCTTGAGCCCCAGGACGGCCTTGATGGAGTCGGCCGCGCTGCTGCGCACCTCCTGCGGCATGAAGGCCGCCAGCACGAACAGCACCGGGAGGGCGGTCAGGAACGTCTGCGCGGCGAGGCGGGTGGCGGTGTCGAGGACGTGGACGTGGATCAGCTGCGCCGCGAGCCGGCGCGGGAACGGGGCGTCGCGCAGCGTGGCCGTCTGGTCCTGCAGCCAGACGGATCTGGCGCGGAACCAGTCAGCGCGGCCGGGCCGATGCCGCCGTTCCGCCACGCCGCTCTCCCTCGGGTCGATGTCGGCGGTCGGGCCACCGCCGCGGCTCGCTCTGGCGCGGGCACGCCGGATTCCGTCCAAGACTGGGCGACCGGACGGTGGGCGGCATCTCGGCCGGGCCGCCGTTCGGCGCAACGCCCGGGGCGGGCCCGACGGCCCCGGGCGGCGCGGCTCAACCGCCCGGTGTCCGGCTCCGGGGGCGTCCGAGGGCGTCCTGGTCGGGCAGTTGGCGGAGCTCCATGACGTGCAAGCCGAGCGCCTGGAACCGGCCGAGCAGGCCGTAGAGGTGGGCCTCGTCCGTGACGGGGCCGAACAGGAGGGTCTGGTCCGGCACGAAGACGCTCTCCAACTCCGGGAACGCCTCGCGGACAGTCACTTCTGGCATCGCCCCGGCGATACGGAACTCGTAACGCATAAGCGTCCTTCCCTGGAATGCTCCGCCGGTCCTCGCCGATCCCCGTGCGACCAGGCTGCGCGCCGCGTCGCCCAGGGGGATCACCCAGCCGGGGTGAGCCACGGCCGCGGGCGGGCGGACCGGCGTTGTTCCGGGAACACTGACCGTGCGGGCGTCCGGCCGCGGACGTGGCCGGGCCCGGACGCGGCCGCCCCGGCCGTACGGATCGGTGAGCGCGAGGAGACACGGTGAACCGGTGGAGAGCGCTGATCGTCCTGGGCACGGCGCAGTTCCTGATGGTGCTCGACGCGTCCGTGATGAACGTGTCCATCAGCCAGCTGGTCGAGGACTTCCACACCGACGTCACGGCGATCCAGGCGGTGATCACCCTCTACACGCTCGTGATGGCGGCGTTCATGATCACCGGCGGCAAGCTCGGCGACATGTTCGGACGCCGGCGGATGTTCCGGCTCGGCCTGGTCGTCTACGCCGTGGGATCGGGGCTGACCGCGGTCGCCCCCACCCTGTGGGTGCTGGCGCTCGGCTGGTCGGTGATCGAGGGCCTGGGGGCCGCGCTGGTCCTCCCGGCGCTGGCCGCGCTGGTGGCCGGCGCCTACCGCGGACGGGACCGCGCCACCGCCTACGGCGTCATCGGCGGCCTGGCCGGGGCGGGCATCGCCGTGGGCCCGCTGCTCGGCGGCTGGCTGACCACCTACCTGACCTGGCGTCTGGTCTTCGCCGGCGAGGTCGTCCTGGTGGTGGTCATCCTCCTGCTGATGGGCTGGATCGCACCGGAACCGGCACCGGAGCGGCGCACGCGGCTCGACGTGGTCGGCGTGCTGCTGTCGGTGGCCGGGCTGGGACTGGTGGTGCTGGCAGTCCTGCAGAGCAGCTCCTGGGGCTGGCTGCAGCCCCGCAACCCGCCGTTCACGGTGCTCGGGTTCTCGCCGACCCTCTTCGCCGTCGCGCTCGGCGGTGTGTTCCTGGTGCTGTTCCGGTCGTGGGAGCTGCGCCGGGAGGATCCGCTGGTCCGGTTCGGGCTGTTCGGCATCCCGCCGCTGCGGTCCGGCCTGCTCATGCTCTTCGGCCAGAACCTGATCCTCCTCGGGTTGTTCTTCGTCATCCCGCTCTACCTCCAGGTCGTGCAGGGCCACGACGCCTTCGAGACGGGCCTCCGGCTGCTGCCGGTGTCCATCACGATGCTCGCGACCTCCATGACCGGCCCGTTCCTCGGCCGGTTCGCCTCGCCGAGGACGGTGGTGCGGATCGGGCTGCTGGTGCTGTTCGTCTCGTCGCTGTGGCTGGTCGGCACCGTTCGGCCGGAGCTCGACGACCTGTCCTTCGCGCTGGCGATGGCCCTGCTGGGGATCGGCATGGGGCTGCTCGCCTCCCAGCTGGGCAACGTCGTGCAGTCGAGCGTCGGGGAGGAGGACCGCAGCGAGGTCGGCGGGCTGCAGTACACCGCGCAGAACCTGGGGTCGTCGCTGGGCACCGCGCTGATCGGCGCCATCCTCATCGGCGCCCTGACGGCCGCGTTCGGCAGCACCGTCGCCGAGCACCCGCAGATCTCGGAGCCGGTGCGGCAGGAGGCCGGCATCAGGATCGAGGCCGGCGTCACCTTCGTGCCCGCGGACCAGCTCTCCGCCGCGCTCGCGCAGACCGCCGTTCCGCCGCAGGAGGCGGACGCCATCGTGGAGTCCTACAGCGCGGCCCAGCTCGACGGCCTCAAGGTGTCGTTCCTGGCCGCCGCCGGGATCACGCTCGTCTGCTTCGCCTTCACCGGCCACCTGCCCGCCCGGCGCATGTCGGGCGGGACCGCGCGGGCGCCGGAGGCCGAGGGCCCGTCCGCCTGACGGGCCGCGCGGCTTCCGCACGGGCGAACACGCAGGTCACGTCGGCGATCGCGCCGCCGGGGCCCGCCCGGCGGCCGGGCGGGCGGGTGCGGGGGTCAGGTCCGGGCCCGTCGGTGCGTCGAGTGTGCGGCCTTCCTGATGCCCGCGACGAACTCCGCGAGGGCGTGGCCCACGGCTCCGCTCAGGATCATCAGGGAGCCGATGAGGATCCAGGCCTCCTTCTCGTTGAGGCTGATCGGAGTGGCGGGGGCCGGGCGGCCGGTCACGGAGACGCTCCGGGGAGCGGGGCGCAGCATGTCCTTGGCGATCGCGACGAGGCCTGACAGGGCGTGCAGGGTCGCGCCGACGACGAGGGCCCCCAGACCGATCACGAGCCACCCGACGCGTCCGAGTTCGTCGGGCGCGGGCGCGATGGCGCGGCGTGCGACCTGGTGGTGGATGCCTGGCATGGGTCTCGTCTCCTTCGATGGTTCTGACGGGAGACCCGGCGGTCTGCAGATCGCCGATGACCCCGTACTCGGTGATCGGAGGGTGGTCGTCCGTGCTGCACTCCCCGGGTGGAGAAGGAATCGGCCCTTCGCCGACACGCTACGGAGGGTGGTCCGGCCGCGGATCACCCGGCGTGGGTGAACGTCCGGTGGCCGGGGCGCCGCGGGCCTCCCGGGCGGGGCCGTGCGTGCGTGCCCCGCACGTCCCGTCCCCCGCCTGCCGGCCCCTCACCTGCCGTGGGTGAGGCCGGGCCCCGGGGATCCGGTGACAATGGCGGCGACGGTTCACCGGCCGTCCCCGGCACGGTGACGGGAGGAGACGCCGTGACAACGTCCCGCAGCCGTACCCCCGCCCCGTCCGGGCCGGCCCCGGAGGGGAACGGGAACCGGACGGACTACGCCGGCGCGGTCTACGGCTCGATGCTGGCGGCCTCCGTGATCGCTGCCGCCAGTGTCCACGAACCGCACCCGCGGCTGTCGCTCATCCTGCTGCTCGTGATCACCGGGCTCGTGTTCTGGATCGCCCACGTCTACGCGCACGTGGCCGGGCAGCGGGAGGTCGGACGCCAGGTCACCTGGCCCCAGGTGCGCCAGGTCGGCCGGCACGAGTGGCCGCTGGTCGAGGCGTCGGGGCTGCCGGCCCTGGCGGTGCTGGTCAGTCCGTGGCTCGGGACGGGCAACAGCGCCTGGCTCGCCCTCGGCGTCGCGGTGGCCCAGCAGGTGGTCTGGGCGACGCTGGGCGCCCACCGGGCGGGCGCCCCGTCCCGTCAGGTCGCCGTGGAGGGCGCGGTCAACCTGGTCCTCGGGCTGGTCATCGTGGCGGCCAAGGTCGCCGTCGGGCACTGAACCGCCGGTGCGGGGGTGCCGCCGCCCGCACGCTTCGTCAACGCCCCCCACGGACTGGTGCCCCGTCCCGGACCGGGACGGGGCACCAGCGCCTCGGCGGGCGTTCAGCCGGCCAGGAGCCGCTGCTTCTGCGCCGCGAACTCCTCGTTGGTGAGGACTCCCTGGTCCCTCAGCTGCGCCAGCTGCTGCAGCTGGGAGATCTTGTCGTCCATGCTCGCCGCAGGGGGCGCCGGAGGCGCCGGGGGAGCGGCGGGTGCCGCGGCCGGTGGGGGCGGAGCGGGTTCGGCCGCCATGTCCTGCTGGGCCCAACGACCCGCCTGACGGCGGGAGACCCGGTTGGACACGGCGGTCGCCGTTCCGGCGACGACGGCGGTGCGCGCCATACCGCGCAGCAGTCCAGGCATGACTCGTCTCTCCTCTCGGTGGCGTCACTCGGTGGCGGACGGCCGGGTCGCGGCGTCGTCGGACGCGTCCTCGACGTCGTCCAGCTCGTCCAGGGAGCGCAGCAGGTCCGGCAGGGGCACCCGGCCGCTGGCGACCACCCGGGCGCCGCCCCGGCGCAGGGCCGTGGCGAACGGAGCGGCCCAGAGGTTCTCGTAGATGAGCACCCCGGCCGAGTTCCCGGGCTCGATGACCCCGGCGGCCTCTCCCAGGTCGTCGTCGTCCAGCAGCCCCGAACCGGAGCCCTCGAAGACGGCCAGGTCGAGCAGGCCGTCGCCGTCGAAGTCGGCGATCTCCATCCCGGTGACGGTGCCGTCGCTGTCCTTGCGCACGAACGCGAAGTCCAGGATGCGGATCACACCCCGGTCCACCAGGTCGATCAACAGCGGAAGCCCCTCCCCGGTCATGCGGTTGCCGGGGAACTCGACCACCAGGTAGTCGATGGGCCCGCTCTCGGCCAGGACGTCCTCGGCCATGGCGGTGCTCCTTCCTTCGTGTGGGATCCGGCGCCCGGCCCGCCGGGCCGGTCGCTGCTTCGACGCTAGGGGCCGCCACCCCCTCCGCGGATCACCTGTTCCGGGTGAGGGAACACGGATCCGGCGGAGCCCTCGTCCGGGCGGCCCAGTCCGGCGTGCCGGACGGGGGACCTTGCGGCGTGAATGGTGAACAGCGGCGGTACGGCCGCGTGCCGAACATCGGGAGTGCCGTTGAACGGGCCACTGGAGCCGCATCCTTCCGAGCCCCCTTCGGGTGAGTCCTCGGCGTCCGGGCCCCCTTCGGGTGAGCCCTCGGCGTCCGGGCCCCCTTCGGGTGAGCCCTCGGCGTCCGGGCCCTCGGCGTCCGGGCCCGCTCCGTCGGGCCCGTCGAGCGGTCCTGCGTCGGGTGAGCCGCCCCCGTCCGGGCCGCCCCCGTCCGGGCCGCCCCCGTCCGGGCCTCCGCCCGGCGGGCCGACGAACGGGGGCGGGGGGACGCCCTCGGGGGCTCGGCACCCCTCCAGGGCGGCGAGGATCGCGATGAGCACCGTGTCAGCCGTGCTGATCACGCTGACCTGCATCCTGGTGCCCGTGTCGCTGCTCACCGTCTGGGTGCACGACATCGTGCTGGACACCGACCGGTACGTCTCCACGGTCTCGCCGCTGGCCACCAACCCCGCGATCCAGGACGCCGCGGTCGCCCGGATCACGAAGGCCGTGGACGTGAGGGTGGACGGCCCGGCGGTCGCTTCCGACGTGGCCGATTGGCTGCAGTCGCAGGGCCTGCCGCCGAGGGCCACCTCGGCGGTCAAGTCGCTCGGCCCCAAGATCGACGACGCGGTGGACCAGGTGGTCACCAAGGCCGCCACCAAGGTCGTGCAGAGCGACGCCTTCGCGACCGCGTGGACGCAGGCCAACCGCGCCGCCCACCAGGCCGTGGTCCAGGCCCTGACCGGCCACGGCCGCGGCGCGGTCGAGGTGAACAACGGCACCGTCACCCTCAACGTCGGGACGGCCGTCGACAAGCTGAAGGACGACCTGGTGTCCGCCGGGCTCACTCCGGCCGAGAAGATCCCCGAAGTCAACAAGCAGCTGGTGCTGTTCCAGTCCGACAAGCTCGCCAAGATCCGCGGTGCCGCGCACGCCCTCGACGTGATCGGCAACTGGCTGCCGATCATCACCGTGCTGATCGGCGCGATCGGCGTCGTGCTGGCCCGGCGCCGCCGCCGGGCCCTGGTGACCACGGCCCTCGGCGCGGCCTTCGGCTGCCTGCTGGTGGCGATCGCCCTGGTGATCGCCCGCCACTACTACCTGGACCACCTGCCCCCCGCCGTACAGTCCCCGGCCGCGGCGGCCGCGGTCTTCGACACGCTGCTGCACTTCCTGCGGATCAGCCTGCGGACCGCGATCGTCCTGGGCGTCGTGGTGGCGCTCGGCGCCTACCTCTCCGGTGCGGGCCGCATGCCGCGCGCCGTCCGCGGCGGTGCCGACCACGTCGCCGACTCCGTCGCCGGCTGGAGCGACGCGCACGGCGTGCACACCGGCCGGGTCGGGACCTGGACCGACGCCCACCGCCGGTGGCTCGTCCTCGCGGCGGTGCTGGTCGTGGCCCTGGTGTTCGCCCTCTGGAACCACCCGACCGTCCTGACGGTGCTGCTGCTCGTCCTGGTGCTCCTCGCGGTGCTCGCCGTCCTGGCGCTGCTCGCCGCCTCCGGACGGGCCGGCGCCGACAGCCGTACCGACGAGGCCGGCGCCGGGAGCCGTACCGACGAGTGACCCCGTCCGCGCGACGCGGACCTCCCCGACCGTTCCCCGCACACAGCGCAGGTGGCCATGACCAGTCGTCCGAACATCCTGTTGATCGTCACCGACGAGGAGCGGGCCGCGATCCCCCGCCCGCAGGGCTTCACGCTCCCCGCCCGGGAACGACTCGCCGAGCGGGGCACCACCTTCGACCGGTACTACACCGCCTCGGCCATGTGCAGCTCCGCGCGGTCCGTGATCTACACCGGCCGGCACCTGCCGCTGACCGAGATCTACGACAACGACAACATGCCCTACATCCGCCCGCTGGACCCGGCGTTGGGCACCCTCGGCACGATGCTGCGCCAGGCCGGCTACTACTGCACCTACCAGGGCAAGTGGCACCTGTCGAACGCCTACGTCACCCCGCAGAACCCGGGACCGACCACCGACGCCCTGGAGCCCTACGGGTTCAGCGGGTTCAACGACTGGGGAGACATCGACGGCGGCGTCTGGGCCGGGCTCAAGATCGACCCCGTGATCGCCGGCCAGGCCGTGAAGTGGCTGCGCGACCGCGCCCCGGCGGTGGCGGACGACCAGCCCTGGTTCATGGCCGTCAACTTCGTCAACCCGCACGACATCATGAGCTTCGACTACGGCGGGAAGCCCCGGGTGCGGCTGCCCTTCGGCCTCGCGCACGCCGTGCTGGCGCGCGGCCCCGCCGACGTCCCGCTCTACCGCCGCCGCTGGGACTTCGACCTGCCCGCCAGCCTGCACGACGACCTGTCCGGCGCGGCGCCGGCGGTGGCGGAGTTCGCCCGCATGCTCGACACGGTGTTCGGCCCGGTGGCCGACGACCGGCACTGGTACGACGGCCTGAACTTCTACCTCAACGCCATCCGGGACGTCGACCGCAGCATCGACGTCGTGCTCGACGCGCTGGAGGCCTCCGGCCAGGCCGACCGGACGGTGGTCGTGTTCACCTCCGACCACGGCGAGATGGCCGGCTCCCACGGCCTGCGCCAGAAGGGCAACCTGCTCTACGACGAGAACTTCCACGTCCCGTTCGTGCTGTGCCACCCGGACGCGCCCGGCGGCGGCCGCACCGACGCGCTCGCCTCCGCGGTCGACATCGCGCCCACCCTGCTGGAGTTCGCGGGCCTGGACCGGGCGGCCACCGCCTCCCGCTTCCCCGACCTGCACGGTCACTCCCTGGCACCGGTGCTGGAGGGCAGGGAGGTCCGGGAGGGCGTGCTCACCGCCGTCGAGTCGATCACCGCCCTGGACGCCGGGTTCTGGTTCGAGTTCGCCGACCCGCGGGCCCAGCAGCGCATCCAGTCGGGGGAGCTGCGCCCGGACTGGGACAAGCGCGGTTTCCTGCGCGGCTACCTCGACCGGCGGTACAGCTTCGGGCGCTACTTCTCCCCGCTCCGGCCCAACCGCCCCACCGGCCCCGAGACGCTGTACGCGCAGAACGACGTGGTGCTCTACGACCGGGAGGAGGACCCCGGCGAGGTGCGCAACCTCGCGGCCGATCCGGCCCACCGCGACCTCGTCGCCCGGTACAGCGCCCGGCTGGAGGACCTCATCACCGCAGAGGTCGGCGCGGACACCCGCGCGTGGGTCACCGAACGCCCCCGGCTGCTCGGCTGGCCCACCTGGCACGGCGACACCGACCGTCCCGTGCCCGCCGGCGCCGGGGCCCGCGGGTGAACCCGTGGCCGACCTCGTGGCCGACCTCGTGGCCGGCCTGGTGGCCGACGTCGTGGCCGACCTCACGGACGCGGCGTCACGGTCCGTGACCTCGTCGCGGTCCGCGCACGACAGGACGGGAGTCCGGCCCTACCGTGAACGTAGGACTTCTGTTCCCTTCCAGGCGGTCGTCATGCGAGCAGCCGGGCCCCTGCGCCCGGCTGCCCGCCCCTCCCGTCTCCCGCTCCCCGCGAGGCGGTTGCCACCGAAGGAGTCAATGTCATGACCAGCAGTGTTGCCGGGGCCGGCCCCAGCACCCACGCCCCCGAACCCCGTCCCTTCGCGACCGGGTGGACCATCTTCGCCGGGGTCATGATGATCGCCGGCGGCATCATGGCGGTGTTCCAGGGGATCGCCGCCATCACCAAGGACAGCCTGATCGTCGTCACCCGGCACTACGTCTACTCGATGAACACCGAAGGCTGGGGCTGGATCCACGTCATCATCGGGGTCGTCCTGGTGCTGGCGGGTGTCGCGCTCTTCAGCGGCGCAGCCTGGGCCCGGGTCGTCGGTGTCGCCGTCGCCGGGCTGAGCATGATCGCCAACTTCCTGTGGCTGCCGTACTACCCGGTCTGGGCCATCGTCCTGATCGCGCTCGACGCCTTCGTCATCTGGGCGCTGTGCGTCGGCACCACGAAGAAGGCGAGCTGACCACCCGACGGGCCGACGGCCCGTAGGAACGCCCCCCCGGGCCGGCCACGACCGCGTGGCCGGCCCGATCGCGTCCGAGGGAGGGGGGAGGCTTGGCGGGCGGCCCGGGGCATCTTGTATCGTTCCTCGCGAATCATCCAGAGGGGTGGAGGGACCGGCCCTACGAAGCCCCGGCAACTCCCCGTTCGACCCGGCGTCCGAAGTACGCGCCGTGCCGTGCGGGGGCAGTGCCAACTCCGGCCTGTCGCCACTGTGGCGCGGGAAAGATGAGGAGACACGGTGCTCTCTGTGCTGTCCTTCGCCCGGGCGTTTCCCGCCCCGGCCCTTCCGCGTACCCGTCTCGTGCCCGGCGCAGGCAATCGGCCGACTTCTCCGGCCCGTCCTCGCTGACCACCCCCCCGGCTCCCCGTCCGGGAGCCCCCGTGAGCGAAGCCCACCCGCCGCTCACGGGATTCGAGACGGAGTACCCATCCATGGACAACACGAGCGGCGTCGGCGTGCTCGACAAGGTCACCTCGATCCTCGGCACCCTGGAGGCAGGTCCCGCCACCCTGGCCGGACTCGTCACCGCCACCGGCCTGGCCCGGCCCACCGCCCACCGGCTCGCCGTGGCACTCGAACACCACCGGCTGGTCACCCGGGACATGCAGGGCCGGTTCATCCTCGGGCCCCGGCTCACCGAGCTCTCGGCGGCCGCCGGGGAGGACCGGCTGCTGGCCGCGGCCGGCTCCGTCCTCGCCCACCTGCGCGACGTGACCGGCGAGAGCGCCCAGCTCTACCGCCGCCAGGGCGAGATCCGGATCTGCGTGGCCGCCGCGGAGCGCCTCTCCGGCCTGCGCGACACCGTACCGGTGGGGGTCACCCTCCCGATGAAGGTCGGTGCGGCCGCCCAGGTCCTGCTCGCCTGGGAGGAGCCCGAGCGGCTGCACCGCGGACTGCAGGGCGCCCGCTTCACCGCCACCGCGCTGAGCGGGGTCCGGCGGCGCGGCTGGGCGCAGTCCATCGGCGAGCGCGAACTCGGGGTCGCGTCCGTGTCCGCGCCCGTCCGCGGCCCCTCCAACCGGGTGGTGGCCGCGGTGTCGGTCTCCGGCCCGATCGAGCGGCTCACCCGGCACCCCGGAGCCCAGCTCTCCCAGGCGGTCGTCGAGGCGGCCCACCGGCTCACCGAGGCCCTGCGCCACTCCTGACCGGTTCACCGGCCCGCGCTGCCCGGCTTCGTCCCGTCCGGCTTCGCGCTGCCCGGACGCGCGGTCCTCCTGCGCGGGCCGGGGGCGGCGGCCGGCGACACCGGGAACGGGGTGAACCGAACGCGGCACGCCATCCGTGCAGGGGTCGGGGGCCGCGTTGCACCGCCGTCACCCGCCGCCACGGCGGGCGGCGGCGGTCCGGGCTCGCCGCCTCGCGTGCTCCCCCGATCTCCCCCGGGAGCGCGCAAGGCGTTCCCTGCTCCACGAACTCCACAGGAGAGAAGCACAGATGAAGCACGTACGCCGGGCAGCCGTGGTCACCGGGGGCGCGGTCGCCGCCCTCGCACTGGCGGGCACCGGGACCGCCTTCGCCTGGAAGCCGAGCGACGCCTCGCTGGATGTCGGCTGCCGGGCGGACGCCGGCCACGTCGAGCTCGTCCTCGGCAACCGCTACAACGCCGCCGGCGACTACACCCTGAGGCTGGTCGGCGGCTCCGAGGAGCACCACGGCCGCATCGACGCCAACGCCACCGTCAAGCTGACCGTCAGCTACTCGGGCAAGGGCGACACCTGGCGCTACACCCTGGCGGACACCCACGTGGACAAGAAGGTCGCGGACGTTCCGCTGTGCCCGTCCGCCACCCCGACGCCGACCGGCACCCCGACCATCACCCCCTCCGTCCCGGCGACCCCGGTCCCGACCCCGACCAAGTCGGTCCCGGCCTCGCCGAGCGCCACGCCGTCGGCCACCACCCCGACCCCGACCAAGTCGGTCCCGGCCTCGCCGAGCGCCACGCCGTCGGCCACCACCCCGGCCCCGACCGCGCCGGGGACCACCCCGGCGGCCACCCCGTCCGCCACGCCCAGCGCGACCGGCACCGCCCCGGCGCTGGCCGAGACCGGTGGCGGGGACAACACCCCGCTCGCCCTGGCCGGCGGCGCCGTGCTGGCCGCCGGTGCGGGCCTGGTGTTCGCCGCCCGCAAGGTCGGGGCCAAGCGCCGCGCCTGACCGAGCACCGATCGGGGCGATCGGGGGCGCCGGGGTCCGGGAACACCGGACCTCGGGGCCCCACGGCCTTTGACGGCCTGTGGCAACGGTGACGGCCGTGACGGCCTGTGCCGCCGGGCCGTCCACGGAAGGGGAGTGAGATGTTCGTCGACGGATCCTGGCGGATCACGGTGACCGGCAAGGACGCCGACTTCGACCAGCGGGCGGTGGTGATCACCCCGTACGGCACCCTGGTGCTGGCCGGCCGGGTGGGGGAGTCGCTCGTGGTCGACGCGGACACCTGGGAGCTGAGGCTCGAACACCTCCGGCCGGGCGGCGGTTGGCGCCCGGACGTCCAGGTGGTGCCCGGCCCGGTGGCCGACACCGGCGGCGTGCGCAGCCGGGAGGTCCGCGCCCGGGACTGCCACTGGCCGGGCGTGCCCGGCACCGACCTGCCGCGCAACCTCGTAGTGCGCCTCGACGCGCTCGGCGCCGCGGCCCCGGCTGCGCGGCGGGAGACGACCGGGGCGATCGGACCGGCCTCGGCGCCGCTGGTGCGGACCAGTTCGGACCCTGCGCTCGGCGCCCTGCGGCCGGCGGAGCGACGGGGGACGCCAGCCGACCGGACCGCCCCGGGCCAGGCGTCGGCCCGGCCCTGACGGCCCGGTCCGGGGCGCGGCGAGGTTTCCTCCGGCAAAGTGCCGCCCAGGTGAACAATCGCGAGCACGTTTTCCGTTCAACAACACGACGGGCGGGCGAGCGGCTCGCGTCCAGGGCCGGGCAGATGGGTGAGGTGGGCTCCGATGAGGACCAGGGCGGTGGACCGTGATGGTGACAGACTGACGGTCATGACGGGCGGTGGGGACGGTAACGGGCAGGGTGGCACCGGACGCGGCGGGAGCGGGCCGGACGACGAGGCGACGGCGCGTCGGCTGATCGCCGCCTGGCTGGCCGGTGAGGACGCCGAACCCGCGCCCGCTCCGGCCGCCGGCGCCGAACGGCCCGCCGGGGCCGTCCCGACCGGGTGGTGCGTCCCCCCGGCCGCCGCCCGGGAGGTCATCGCCGTGGCCCGGCGGATGGCCCTGCACGGACGGCAGGGCCGGGCCTGGCCGGCCCCCGGAGCCGAGCACCTGATGCTGGCCCGCGCCCTGGTGGTCGACGAGCACCCCTCGGCCGCGGCGTGGTCCGAGCGCGAGCGGGTCGAACTGGCCGGCTGGATCGCGGTCCTGGTGCGGCGCTTCGGCGAGGACGGCGTCCAGCAGCTGACCGCCGCACTCGCGGCCCGGTCCTGAGCGCCCGGTCCCGGGCGCCCGGGCACCGGGGCGGCGGGTCCGGCGGGACCCAACGGCATCCCACGGGTGCCGACGACCACCAACGCGCGAGCCGACCGGGCCGTCGGGCGGACGTTGGTGGCGGCTGGGACGGTCTTCCCGTCAGGGCGAGGCACCGGGGCTGACCACACACCGTCCCCGCGGCTGCCCGCCGATGCCGTTGTACCGGAGCGAGGGACAGAGCCGTGGCCGAGGAAGCCGTCGACTCACCCGCGGGCGCCCGGCAGCGCGCCGACCACCCCACCCGGGGCCGTGCAACCCTGGACCAGGACACCCTGGCCGAGCTGTACCGCGCGGGCCGGGTCGGCCCCTCGATTCGCCCCGTTGAACGGAAGCCGTCCGCCGAGGAGTTCAGATCGGATCGGGGCGGATCGAACCCGGGAGGGGGCGCCGTCCGTGCAACCGGTTGAGGCCGGCCGGGAGCCGGGAGCCGGGAGCCGGGAGCCGGTGATCGGCGGTCGGCGGTCGGCGGTCGGCGCGAGGACGGACGAGGAGAGGACAGCGATGGCCTGGTACCAGGGGGCGAGCCGGATCACGGTGACGGCGGTGGAGGGGCGGTTCGCGCAGCGGGTGGTGGTGACCGTCCCCGGTGCCGCGCCGGTGGAGGTTCCCGGCGAGGTCGGCGCCGTCCACCTCGTCGAGGCGGAGCGCTGGCAGCTCGACCTGGAGCACTGCCACGCGGGCGAGTGGTGCCCCAACATCCGTGCGGTGCAGGGTCGTTGGCAGGAGATCCGGGGTGTGCTGACGCAGGCCGTGCACAGCCGCAACCGTGATGCGGCGGGCGACCGCCAGGACCGCAACCTGGTGCTGCGGATCGAGCGGGTCACCCCGGGCGGTGACGAGTCCCCGGCGGTGACCGCGGCCCCCGCCGCCCGCCGCACCACCAGCGCACACCGGGCCCCGGCGGCCCCGGCCGGCCCGGCCGCGCTGCGAACCTCGACCGGTCCGGCGAGCGGCACCACCGCCCCGGGCGTGCGGACGACCACCGCGGGCTCCGAGCCCGACTTCCTGCGGCCGGCCGCCCCGGCGGGCCGGACCGCCGGGGCGGGAGGTGCCACCCGGACGACCACGACCACGACCACCTCGTGGAGCGGCTGACGACTACGGGCCCGTCTTCAAACCCTCGTCTGCGGGGCGGCGTTGGGGCACGCACCTCGCTGCGTTGTCGCCGGTCGCCGACGGCCCCCAGCCTTCGGCCGGGAGGTGCCCCCACCGCATGGACTCTCCCCCAGCCTCCGGCCGGGAGGTGCCCCCATCCTCCGCCTTGCGTTGCACGCACCCCGACGCCGCCCCGCCCGCCCTGCGGGCGGACGACGGGGGTTTGAAGCCGGGCCCCACTCCGCGGGGGAGCGGCGGGCCGGCCGGGCCTGGACCGGCTCCGTCCCGGCTCCGCTTCCGGGGCCGCCCCCTATCGGCCCGGCGGGTGCGGCGTCCCGCGGTCCGGCGGCCGGACCGCGGGACACCGGACTTCATGGACACCTGTCCAGATATGGTGGACACCTGTCCATGAAGTTCGGATCGAGCTCCGGAGCCGAAGATGCGCGTGACCGCCGATGTCCTGGTCGCCCTGGTGGCCCTCCTGCACGGGTACATCCTGGTGCTGGAGATGTTCCTGTGGGAGCGGGGGCCGGGGCGCAGGCTGTCCGGCTTCGATGCCGCGCTCGCCCGCACCACCGCGCCGCTCGCCGCCAACCAGGGGCTCTACAACGGCTTCCTCGCGGCCGGGCTGGTCTGGGGCCTGGTCGCCGGTGGCGAGGTCGGGCGTCAGGCGCAGCTCTTCTTCCTGGTCTGCGTGGTCGTGGCCGGCCTGTACGGCGGTGCCACCGCGAACCGCCGCATCCTGGTGGCGCAGGCGCTGCCCGGGGCGCTCGCACTCGGCGCCGTGCTGCTCGCCGGATGAGCGCCGCCCAGGACCCCCGGGCGGAGCGCACCCGGGCCAGGCTGCGCCGGGCGCTGCTGGAGGAGTGCGCCGAACGTCCGCTGGCGGAGGTCAACGTGGCCGCGCTGGTGCGCCGGGCCGGGGTCGGCCGGGCCACCTTCTACGTCCACTACGCCGACCTCGACGCGCTCGCGGTGGACGCCTGCGCCGACGTGGTGCGGGCGGCCGTGGACGCCCTGCACGCCTGGCGCGGTGTGCCGGACCCGGCCGTCCCGCCGCCCGCGCTGACCGGGTTCTTCGTCGAACTGGTGCCGCACGCCGCGCTCTACCGGGCGCTGCTGACCCCGGGCGGCGGCGGACCGCTCGGTCTGGTGCTCACCCGTGACCTGCGGGAGCGCAGCCGGACCGAGCGGGCCCTGGCGGGCGCCCCGGAGCCCGACCTGGTGGCCGCCGCCGTGGCCGGCACCTTCACCGGCGTGCTCGGGGACTGGCTGCACGGCCGGATCGAGGCCGGCCCGGAGCGGATCGCCCACCAGGTCTGGCGGCTGCTGATCTCCCTGCACCGCACGCCGCAGCTCTGAACGGGCGTCGGCCCGCAGCTGTGGCCTGACGCACAGTTGGGAAACTTTCCTAACGAAAGTCATTGACCCCGGAGCCCGGTGCCCCGATTCTGTGAGACACCCACCGGCGGACCGTCGCCGTCCGCACCGGTGGGCCGCTCCCGCCCCCCTGACCTACCGTCACCGTTGCCCCGGAATCGACGAAAGTGAGTTGGCATGCGCAAGACCACCGGAGTCCGTCTCACCGCCCCGCTGCTGGCCGTCGCGCTCGGCCCGGCCGCGCTCCTGCTGGCCCCCGTGACCTCCGCCGCGGCCGCCCCCGCTGCGACGGCCGTACCCGGGATGGCCGCCGCACCGTACGAGTACCTCGGCTGGGGCAACCCGCAGAAGCCGACCGACGTGATGAAGGCCGCCGGGGTGAAGTGGTTCACGCTGGCGTTCGTCCTCTCCGACGGCGGGTGCAACCCGAAGTGGGACGGCAGCCGGGCGCTCACCGGGGGCACCGACCAGGCCGCGATCGACTCGATCCGGGCGGCCGGGGGCGACGTCGTGGTCTCCGTCGGCGGGTGGAGCGGGAACAAGCTCGGCGAGAAGTGCTCCAGCGCGAGCGCCCTGGCCGGCGCGTACCAGAAGGTGATCGACGCCTACCGGCTGAAGGCGCTCGACATCGACATCGAGAACACCGAGTTCGGCAACGCGACGGTCCGGCAGCGGGTGGTCGACGCCCTGAAGATCGTCAAGACCAGGAACCCCGGGATCGTCACCTACGTCACCATGGGCACCACGCCGAGCGGGCCCCGACGCCAACGGCAAGGACCTCATCAAGCGGGGCGCCGCCGCGGGCCTGGCGAACGACGGCTGGGTGGTGATGCCGTTCGACTTCGGCGGCCACAGCGGCACCATGGGGCAGGCGACGGTCGGTGCGCTCGACGGGCTGAAGGCGGCGGTCAAGAGCGCGTACGGCTACGGCGACGACGCGGCGTACCGGCACATCGGCGTCTCCTCGATGAACGGGAAGACCGACGAGGCGGGGGAGACCGTCACCACCGCCGACTTCCGCACGATCCTCGGCTACGCGAAGCAGCACCACCTCGCCCGCTTCGCCTTCTGGTCCGTCAACCGGGACCGCGCGTGCGGCTCCGGCACGGACGCCGACGCCTGCAGCGGCGTCCCGCAGTCCCCGTACGAGTTCACCAGGATCGTCGTCCAGTACCAGGGCTGAGGCCGCCCCGCGCCCCGATCCGTCCTCCCCCCCCGGGCTCCCTCCCGTCCCTCTCCCGTCCCGCCCCGGTCCGTCCCGTCCCGTCCCCCCGGAGCCATCCGTGTCCTCAGGCTTCACCCGGAGAATCGGCCTCTTCCAGGCCACCGCGATCAACATGAGCCAGATGTGCGGCATCGGGCCGTTCGTGACGATCCCGCTGATGGTCGCCGCCTTCGGCGGCCCGCAGGCCGTGATCGGCTGGATCGCCGGCGCGCTGCTCGCCCTGGTCGACGGCCTGGTCTGGGCCGAGCTCGGCGCCTCGCTGCCCGGCGCCGGCGGCACCTACGTGTACCTGCGCGAGGCCTTCCAGTACCGCACCGGGCGGCTGATGCCGTTCCTGTTCGTCTGGACGGCCATGCTCTTCATCCCGCTGATCATGTCCACCGGCGTGCAGGGCCTGGTGCAGTACCTCGCCTACCTGTGGCCGGACATGACGACGCTCCAGGGGGACGTCGTCGGGGTCGCCGTGCTCGCCCTGGTCCTGGTGGCGCTGTGGCGCACCGTCGAGGACATCAGCGTGATCACGATCGGGATGTGGATCGTGATGATCCTCTCGGTCGGAGCGGTGATCCTGGCCTCCTTCACCGACTTCCGCCCCTCGCTGGCCTTCACCTGGCCCGCCCACGCCGTCGAGCTCACCCACGGCGGCTTCTGGACCGGCTTCGCCGCCGGCCTGACCATCGGGATCTACGACTACCTCGGCTACAACACCGCCTCCTACCTGGGCGCCGAGATCCGCAACCCGGGCCGGGTGATGCCCCGCGCGATCATCTACTCGATCACCGCCATCATGGCGGTCTACCTGCTGATGCAGATCGGCGTCCTCGGCGTCGTCGACTGGCGGGACATGCTGGACCCGGACAACGTCGCCGCCAAGTCGGTCGCCTCCGCCGTCCTGGAGCGGACCTGGGGCAGGGGCGCGGCCGACACCGTGACGGTGCTGATCCTCGTCACCGCCTTCGCCTCCGTCCTCGCGGGCCTGCTCGGCGGTTCCCGGGTGCCCCACGACGCGGCCCGGGACGGGATGTTCTTCCGCTCCTTCGCCAGGCTGCACCCCCGGCACGGCTTCCCGGTGGTCGGCCTGGTCGCCATGGTCACGGTCACCGCCGCCGGCTTCCTGTTCGCACGGCACGTCGGCGACACCGCCGCGCACCCGCCGCTGGGCATCCTGATCGCCCTGCTGACCAGCGTCATGGTGATCGTCCAGGCGCTCGCCCAGATCGCCGCCGTCACGGTGCTCCGCAGACGGCAGCCGGACCTCGCCCGCCCCTACCGGATGCTGCTGTACCCGCTGCCGAGCGTCGTGGCCGCCGTCGGCTGGCTGGTCATCTACGGTTACGCGGACCGGGCCAACCCGGGTGTGCACCCCGTCGAGTGGTCGCTGGCCTGGGTCGCCCTCGGCGGCGTCGCCTTCCTGGTCTGGTCGAAGGTCGAGGGCGCCTGGCCGTTCGGGCCCAAGGAGATCCGGGAGGAGTACCTGGAGGCCCAGCGCGCCGACCCCCTCACCGCACCGGCCGGGTAACCGCCGGCGCCGCGGCCCGGCTCCCCCGCGGCGCACCGTGCGCGCGCGGGAGCCGGGCCGGGCCTCCGGTCAGCTGCCGCCGTGGATGAGTTCGACGGAGAAGCCGTGGTCGGTGGACAGCTTCGGCGTCCTGACCGTGGTCACCCCGGTCGCGGCGTCGTGGTACCAGCCCGCGGCGGCCGCGTCGAGCGCGGCGGCCGAGGCCAGCCGGGGGAGCGGGCCGCCCTGGGTGACCACCTGGCGCGGCGCCGACTGGCCGTGCACCGTGAAGCGGTACGCCCGGGAGGCCGGCTTGTCGGAGTAACTCCCCTCGCTGGCACCGACCTTGACGACGGTCACCGGGCCGGCGGAGTGCACGTCGACCTGCTGGGTGGCCGAGGCGCCGGTGCTGAACTGCCGGGTGACGCCGTCGTCCTCGTACAGCGTGTAGGAGGAGTCACCCCGGGCCTCCGGGTAGAGGTCGTAGTCGAGTTCGGAGCGGTCCCGGGTCTGCCAGGAGAGCGTGCCCTGGGGCCACATGGGCACGATCGAACCGCCCTTGACGAACAGCGGCAGGGTGTCGAGCGGCGCCGAGTAGCCGTCGATCGTGGTCGGGCCCTGGTAGGTGCGCCCGGTCCAGTAGTCGGTCCAGGTGCCCTCCGGCAGGTAGATGCCGTTGCGCACCGAGGTGTCCGAGTAGACCGGCGCGACCAGGAAGTCCGGCCCGGCCAGGAACTCGTACTTCGCGTTCGGCCCGAGGGCGTTCGGGTCGTGCGGGTACTCCAGGGCGAGCGGGCGCACGGCGCCGATGCCGGTCCGGGTGGCCTCGGCGGACAGGGTGTACATGTACGGCAGCAGCCGCTCCTTGAGCTGCAGGTACTTGCGGTTGATCGAGGTGTAGGGCTCGCCGTCCAGCCAGGGCTGCTGGTCGCGCTGCTCCTTGCCCGTCATGTCCCGGGCCCAGCCGTCCATGGTCATGATCGCCGGCAGGAAGGCCTTCCACTGCAGGTCGCGGGTGTACATCTCGGGGTCGCGCCGGAAGATGGAGCCGACGTCGCCGGTGTCGTAGGCGATCCCGGACATCGTGGCGCCGGCGTACGTGGGGATCTGCCAGCGGATGTAGTCCCAGGACAGGCTCTGGTCGCCGCTCCACAGCACGCCGCAGCGCTGGGCGCCGGCCCAGGAGACGGGCAGCCAGACGAAGCCGCGGGCGTCGCTGTTGTCCTCGATGCCGGCCTTCGCCCGGTCGCAGGCGTTCAGCGCGAAGTCGTAGCCGTTGCCGACCCAGGCCACGTCGAGCTTGCGCACCCGGACCCCGGCCCTGACCTCCTCGGACTGGTTGGGCAGGCCGTTCTGGGTCCACAGGCCCAGCTGGGCGTGGTCCTTGCGCAGGCCCTCGCCGGTCTGCGGCAGGTTCTCGTAGCCGCAGCCGTAGCCGTCGTTGACCAGCATCCAGCCGAGCGGCATCCCGTTCTGCACGTAGCCGTCGGCGACCTTCACCGCGTCCGTGGTGTGGCGCTCGCCGCGGTTGGCGTTGTGCAGGTAGCAGTCGGAGTCGCCGGGCTCCAGGCCGTAGACCGGCGGCATGAAGGGCTTGCCGACCAGCGCGGTGTACCGCCCGATCACCGACTTGACGTCCCCGGTGAAGTAGTAGGCGTCCAGGCGGCGTTCCTGCTGCCCGGTGCGCACCGGCGCGCCGAAGTCGTAGATCCCCGGGGCGAAGGTGTTGCGGAAGACGCCGTAGCCGGCGCTGGAGACGTAGAAGGGCTGCGAGTTGTTGTAGCCGCCCTCGTTCCAGTCGGTGCTGTTGGAGACGTGGACGGTCCGGTCCCGGTGCGAGAAGCTGCCGTTCTGCTCGCCGCCGCCGAAGAACTGCTCGTCGGCGCCGCGCACCAGGCTCTGCCGCAGGCCGCCGGTGGACCAGCGCAGCGGGGCGTCCTCCTGCCAGACGACGGTGCGGTCGTCGGCCTTGTAGAGGCCGAACCGCAGGGGGTGCTTGTAGACCCGCAGCACCAGGCCCTTCGAGCGGATGCCGTAGTAGTCGCCGGCGTCGAAGGTGCTGGTGGCGCGCTGGAGTTCGGGCTGCTTGCGGACGATGGTGGCGCCGGCCGGGTCGGTGAGCACGCCGTCCGGGGCGGCGCGCAGGCGCAGCTGGTCGTCGGCGAGGAAGTCGACCTTCGCCTTGAGGGTGCCGGCGGCGACGTCGTAGCTGCCCTGGCCGCCGCCGAAGGAGGTCAGGTCGCCCGCGTCGGTGGTCTGCGGCAGGTAGGCGCGGCCGGTGAAGGAGCCGCCGTGGGTGTCGTAGGGCACGACCAGGACGTGGTAGGTGCCGGAGGGCTTCGGGATCACCGTCGCCTCGGGGTCGGCGGTGCCGGCGCTCTCGGCGACCTCCTTGCCCGCGGCGTCGTAGACGTAGAGGTCGAAGTCCTCGGTGGGGTCCTGCCACTGGATCGAGATCGGGACGCCGCCCTCCGGGTTGTCGTCCCAGTAGCCGGCCGGCACGTCGACGGTCAGGTCGAAGCGGCCGCAGACGGTGCCGCCCGGGTCCTGGGCGGCCGACGGGCAGCTGGCGGCGCCGCCGAGCGTCCCCTTGGCGTACGCCGGGCTCTGCCAGGTGGTGCTCTGGTGGCCCTGGTCGAGGACGGCGGCGGGGGCGGCCGCCCGGGCCGGGAGGGCCGGCCCGGCGACGGCGGCGAGGCTGGTCAGGGCCGCTGCGAGGGCGGCCCTTCGGAGGTGGGGGCGGAGTAGGCGCACGGGAATCTCCTTCGTCGGCTGGGGCGGGGGAGCGGTGCGGGAGCGTGCCCGGCCCGGGCGTGGTCGGGGCCCGGGCCGGGCACGGTCACGGGGCCAGCAGGCGCAGCAGCCGGGCGACTTCGGCGGCGACGGCCTCCCGGGCGGGGGAGAGGTAGCGGCGGGTGTCGACGGCCTCCGGGTGGGCGTCGAGGTGGGCGCGGACGGCGCCGGTGAACACCCGGTCGAGCCGTGGGCCGATGCCGACCTTCGTCAGGCCGGCCCGGACGGCCGCGGCCAGGCCCGCGTCACCGACGCCGGAGGAGCCGTGCAGGACCAGCGGGACGGGCAGGGCCGCGCGCAGCCGGGCGATCAGCGCGAGGTCGAGGACGGCGTCCCGGGGGCCCGTCGCGGGCGAGCCGCCGACGGTCACCGCCAGGGCGTCGACCCCGGTCGCGGCGACGAAGCCCCGCGCCCGGTCCGGATCGGTGCGCACGCCGGGTGCGTGGGCGCCGTCCTGGCCGTCCTGGCCGTTCTGGCCGTCCGTGCCGCCGGTCCCGCCCAGCCCGGCCTCCACCCGGACGCCCCGCGCGTGGCAGTGGGCCACCACCTTCCGGGTCGCGGCGACGTTCTCCTCGTACGGCAGCGCGGAGCCGTCGAACATCACCGAGCCGAGGCCCAGCCCGACGGCCTCGCGCACCAGCTCGGGCGACTCCGCGCGGTCGAGGTGGACGGCGACCGGGACGCCCGCCGCGCCGGCGATCGACAGTACGGCGAGCGCGATCGGTTCGAGCCCGCCGTGGTAGCGGGCGGTGGTCTGGCTGATCTGCAGGATCACCGGCCGCCCGGCGGCCTGCGCCCCGGCGACGATGGCCTGGGCGTGCTCGATCTGCACGACGTCGAACGCCCCGGCGCCGACGCCCAGTTCGGCGGCCGTGCGGACGATCTCGGCGGTCGGGGTGAGCGGCACGGGGTTCCTCCACGGGGACGGCGGCGGCTTCCGGCGGCCGGTGCGGCGCCGGTCGGCACGGCGGGGACCGGGTAGGGCGGGACCGGGCAGGGTGGGATCGGGCAGGACGGGGACCGGGCACGGCGGGGGCCGGGCCGGGTGCCGCTCGGGCCGGCGGCGGTCAGTCCCGGTGCCGGTCGCCGAGGACGACCGACCGGGTGAGGTGGCGCGGCCGGTCCGGGTCGACGCCGCGCGACCCGGCCACCGCGACGGCCAGCCGCTGCGCCCGGACGAGGTCGGCCAGCGGGTCCGACTCCGTCGCGGCGTCGCCGGACTCGGCGACCAGCAGGGCGCCGGCCCGGGTGATGTCCTCGGCGAGTCCGGCGGGTGCCGGGCCGAACACCCAGGTCACCCGGCCCGGCGCGGCGATGCTGATCGGGCCGTGCCGGTACTCCATCGCCGGGTACGCCTCCGTCCAGGCGCCCGCCGCCTCGCGCATCTTCAGCCCGGCCTCCAGCGCCAGCCCGTACGTCCAGCCGCGCCCGAGGAAGGTGAACTGCTCGGCGCTGCAGAGCTCTTCGGGCAGCGGCGCCGTGACGGCGCGTTCCGCGTCCAGGACGGCCCGGGCCAGCGGGCGGACGCCGTCCGGCCGGGCGCCCTCGGCCTCCAGGTGGGCCCGCAGCAGGGCGAGCACGCTGGTGGCGAAGCGGGTCTGCACCACCGAGCGCTCGTCCGCGAAGTCCAGCACGGCGACGGCGTCGGCGAGCGCCATGACCGGGGTGGCGGGGTCGGCGGTGACGGCGGTGGTGGGCACCCCGGCCGTCCGGGCGTGGCCGAGCAGGTCGAGCACCTCGGTCGTGGTGCCGGAGCGGGAGAGGGCCAGGATCCGGTCGTACGCGCGGCCGGCCGGGAACTCCGAGGCGGCGAACGCGTCCGTGCTCCCGTGGCCGCCGCCCTCGCGCAGGGCGGCGTAGGCCTGGGCCATGAACCAGGAGGTGCCGCAGCCGACGACGGCGACCCGCTCGCCGCGCCGGGGGAGCGCGTCGGCGTGCCGGGGCAGGGCGTCGACGGCGCGGCGCCAGCAGTCCGGCTGCGAGGCGATCTCGGCGGCGGTGTGGGAGGGCGTGGCGGTGCCGGCGGGCGTGGCGGAGGTCATGCGGTGGGCTCCTTCGGAGGGACGGGGGTGTTCGACCCGTGGGCGTGGCCGGCTACTTGACCGATCCGGCGGTCAGTCCGGAGACCACGTGCCGCTCGATCAGGGCGAACAGCACCACGACCGGCACGATCGCGACGACCGATCCGGCGAACAGGTAGTTCCACTCGACGGTGTAGTTGCCGATGAAGCTGTTGATCCCGACGGTGAGCGGCTGGCTCCGCGGCTCGGTGGACAGCGTCAGGCCCATCACGAACTCGTTCCAGGCCGAGATGAAGGTGAAGATCACCGCGGTGACCACGCCGGGCACGGCCAGCGGCAGGACCACCCGGCGCAGCGCGCCGAGCCGGCCGAGGCCGTCGAGCAGCGCGGCCTCCTCCAACTCCACCGGGATGGACGAGATGTAGGCGGTGAGGATCCAGACCGCGAAGGCCAGGTTGAAGGCGGCGTTGCAGAGGATCAGGGTCCAGACCGAGTTGAGCATGTCGAGCCGGTAGAACTCGCGGTAGAGGCCCACCAGCAGCGAGGTCGGCTGGAACATCTGGGTGACCAGGACGAGCAGCAGGAAGAGCCGCCGGCCCCGGTACCGGACCCGGGCGGTGTAGTACGCGGCGGGCAGGGCGACCAGCAGGGCCAGCAGGGTCGCGCCGCCGGCGACCAGCAGGGTGACCCGCAGGTTCCCGCCGAGGGTCGAGTCGCGCCACACGCCGACGAAGTTCGACCAGGCGAAGTGGCGCGGCAGGTAGCCCGCGTCGCGCAGTTCGTCGGCGGGGCGCAGCGCGGTGACGACCATCTCCAGGTACGGGAGCAGGAAGACGGCCGCCAGCAGCCAGGCGACGGCGGCCAGCACGACGGTGCGCGGCCGGATCCGGCCGCCCCCGCGCCGGGCTCTCAACTCTCCTCCCCGTTCCAGCGGCTGACCTTCAGGAAGACCAGGACCATCAGCACCACCAGGGCGAAGTTGACCACCGACATGGCCGCGGACTCGCCGATGTCGGTGCTCTTCAGCTGGTACGTGAACACCGTGCTGGTGGCGGTGTCGCTGCCCGGGCCGCCCTGGGTCATGCCCCAGATGACGGGGAAGGAGTTGAAGACGTTGATCAGGTTGATGACGACGCCGACCAGGAACGCCGGGCGCAGCAGCGGCAGGGTGACCCGCCGGTAGGTCTGCCAGGGCGAGGCGCCGTCCACCCGGGCCGCCTCGTACAGTTCGGCGGGGACGGTCTGCAGGCCGGCGAGCAGGGTGTAGGTGGTGAACGGCAGCGACACGAAGACGGCGACGAACACCATCCAGGGCCAGGCCGTCGAGGGGTCGCCGAGCCAGTCCCGGGGGCCGTCGACCAGTCCGAGGTCGGTCATGGCGGTGTTGAGCACGCCGGCGGTCCGGTCGAGCATCCACTTGAAGCCGATGGAGGTCATCAGCACGGACGCGGCCCAGGGGGCGATCAGGGCCCAGCGGGCGTACCGGCGGCCCGGGAAGCGCTGGTCGAACAGCTGGGCGAGGCCGAGCGAGAGCAGCATGGTCAGGCCTACCACGGCGGCCGTCCAGACCACCGTGGCGATCAGGACGTGGCCGAGGTCGGTCTCGCCGAACAGCTTGCGGTACTTGTCCGAACCGGCGGAGCCCCGGACGAAGCCGCTCGTGCTGATGCGCAGGAAGGAGGTGCGGACCATCTCGTAGACGGGCCACAGCACGACGGCGAGGATCAGCAGGACGGCCGGGGCGATCCAGGGCAGCGGCCCGAGCCGGCCCGGGCGGGTGCCCCGGGGTGCGGGGCGGGGCGGGCGGGGGCCCGGGGGTGCGGGGCGGCGCGCGGTGTCGGCGGGCGCCGCCGGGGAGTCGGTGGTCACGGGGGTGCCTTTCGAGGGCTTCGCGGGTGCACGGGTGCACGGGTTCGCGGGTGCACGGCCTCGCGGCTTCGCGGCCGTACGCGGGCCGCTACTTGTTCGCGACGGCGTCCTGGGCCTTCTTCTGCAGGTCGCCGAGGACCTTGGCCGGGTCGCCCGAGACGGCGGCGCCGATGCCCTTCTTGAGCTCGGCCGAGACGGCGTCCCAGCTGGTGTCGCCGAGCGGGTAGAAGACGGCGTGCGGCAGCAGGGCGAAGAACGGTTCGAGGTCCTTGTGCCTGCCGCTCGCGGTCATGTCGTCCAGGGCGCTCCGGGTGACCGGCATCAGGTTGTAGGTCTCGTCGAACTTGAGCAGGTTGTCCTTGGTGTACGCGAAGTCGAGGAACTTCCTGACCTGGTCGCGGTGGCCGTTCTTCTTGAAGGCCATCATCCAGTCCGCCACGCCGAGCGTGGAGGCGAGCGGGCCCGCCTTGCCGGGGACGGGGACGATGCCGTAGTCGACCTTGCCCGCCCTGGCCATCTGGATCAGCGACGGGTGGCCGTTGAGCATGGCGGCCTTGCCCGCCGCGAAGTCGGCGAAGGCGGTCTTGCGGTCGGTGGTGGCCGGGTTGGGGTAGGTGAGGCCGGGGCCGACCAGGTTGGCCTTGAGCCAGCCGAAGGTGTCGATGTCGGCCTGGCTGTTCAGGGTGTAGGCGCCGTCCTTGCCGGTGGGGCCGCCGCCGTTGCCGAGCTCCCAGAGCATGCTCTCGCCCTGCGCCTCCTCCGGGCCGAGCGGCAGTGCGTACGGGGTGACGCCGGGCACCCTGGCCTTGATCTGTTCGGCGTCCTTGCGCAACTCCTCCCAGGTGGTGGGCGGTTGGTCGATGCCCGCCTGCTGGAGGACGGCCTTGTTGTAGAACAGGGCGCGGGAGGAGGAGACGAACGGGATGCCGTACTGCACGCCCTTGACCTCGCCGGCCTTGGCGAAGCTGTCGATGAGGTCGGCCCTGGTGGCGGGCGACAGCACGTCCTCGGCCTTGTAGAGGAGGTCGTCGGCGACCTTGTCGGCGTAGCCGCCGGTCTGCAGGACGTCCGGCACGTTGCCGCTCTGGATCATCGTCTTGACCTGCTTGTCGATGTCGTTCCAGTTCACCACCTGGACGTCGACCTTGATGTCCGGATTGGCCGCGGTGAACGCGGTGGCGACGTCGTTCCAGTAGGTCTTCGAGCTGTTGGACTCCTTGTCGCCGTAGTCGGCGGCGACCAGTTTGAGCGTCACCTTGCCGTCGGCGTCCGCCCCGCCGCCGCCACTGCCGCTTCCGCAGGCGGTGAGGGCGAGGGCGCCGAGGGCGCACGCCGTGGAGAGGGCCAGCACACGTGTCTTCACCGCAGTTACCGCCTTCGTACGCGCTTGATCGGTTGATCCGAGATGCTTGAAGGAAGCTTTTTTCGAGCAGTTCCGAACGAGCTTGCTGCGTCGAGGAGTCCATGTCAACCGGTCGGACAGCAGAAAGCCCGGCCGGGGCGGATCCGGCCGGGCTTCGGGTGCACGGGAGTCAGGCGCGCAGGACCCGCACTCCGCAGCCGGCGATCGCCTCCTCCTGATCGGCCGTCACCTCGTCGTCGGTGACCAGGTCGTGGACCTTGGCGAGCGGGCAGATCTTGGCGAAGGTGACCCGGCCGATCTTGGTGCTGTCGGCCAGCACCACCGCCCGCGCGCTGCTGTGCAGGAAGGCGCGGTCGGTCTGGGCCTCCATCTCGTCGTGCGTGGTGCAGCCCTCCTGGGCGGTCAGGCCGTCCACGCCGATGAAGGCGAGGTCGAGGTGGTACTGGGCGAGCATCCGGTCGGCGGCCGGCCCCACCAGTTCGTAGCTGGTGGTGCGGGCGATGCCGCCGACCACCACCAGGCGGACGTCGGGCCGGACGATCAGGTCGGCCGCGATGTTCACGGCGTTGGTGACGATGGTGATCCCGCCGCGCTCGGCGAGCACCCGGGCCAGCTCGCTCGTCGTGGTGCCGCCGGTGAGGCCCACCACCGCGCCGTCCGGCACCAGCCGGTCCGCCGCCAGCGCGATCCGCCGCTTCTCCGCCTGCCGCGTGCCGTGCTTGTGGCGCAGCGGCAGTTCGAGGTTGACGGCGCCGGTGACCGCCCCGCCGCGGGTGCGGTGCAGCAGTCCCTGGTCGTGCAGCTCCTGCAGGTCACGGCGGACGGTGGCCGCCGACACCTGCAGGAGCTCGGCCAGCTCGTGCACGTCGGCGCTGCCCGTCTCGGTGAGGTGCGCGAGGATCCGGGAGGTGCGGTCAGCTTTGAGCATGACGGAAGTCTAGTGCCGCCCGCGCCTGGGACGATCTTTGCGCGGAACTGCTCGCAGCGGGAGCCGGCACCGCCGGGCCGGTGGGTCGCCGGGCCGGTGGGCCGGTGGGCCGGGTCAGCGCCCGCCGACGGGGCCGGTGCTGGCCCGGACGACCAGCTCGGGGCGCAGCAGCTGGAGCGAGTTGGCCGGGCTGCCCGAGCGGGTGAGGGTGCGCAGCAGCAGCTCGACCGCCTCCCGGGCCATCTCCCGCTTGGGGATGGAAACGCTGGTGAGGGCCGGGCGGGCCACACCGACCTCCGGGTTGTCGTCGTGCCCGACGATCGACAGGTCGTGCGGGACGGAGCGCCCGGCCGCCCGGGCGGCCTCCAGGGCGCCGAGCGCGAGGACGTCGTGGGTGGCGAACAACGCGGTGGTGCCGGGGTCGGCCGTCAGCGCCGTCGTCGCCGCCGCGAAACCGCCCGCGGGGGTGGGCTCGGGCGCCGTGTGGACGGCCTCGTCGGGGACGGTCAGGCCGTCGGCGGCGAAGGCGCGCCGGAAGCCGGCCACCCGTGGGCCGTGGTCGGGGCTGGCGAGCACGGCGACGCGTTCGTGTCCGAGTTCGCGCAGGTGGCGCCCGGCGAGGAAGCCCGCCCGCTCGTAGTCGATGGTGACCACCGGGAAGCGGTCGGGGGCGTCGGTCTCCCAGGCGCACAGGGCGACGGGGAAGGACGCCTCGGCCAGCAGCGGCAGGTGGTCGATGAGGTCGCGGTCGCCGGCGATCAGCAGCGCGTCCACCGAGCGGCTGGTCAGTCCGGCCAGGTGGCGCTTGGCGCGTTCGCCGTCGAGCCGGGTGGTGCAGAGCAGCAGGTGGTAGCCGTTCTCGTCGAGGACGTCCTCGACCTCCTCGACGATGTCGGCGTAGAAGGAGCCCGTCACGGTGGGGACGAACAGGCCGACCGTCCGGGTGGCGCCGGTGGCGAGGGATCGCGCGACCAGATTGGGGGTGTACCCCAGTTCCTCGATCGCGGCGCGCACCCGGGCCGCGGTCGCCGGGCCCACGGCCCCCCGCCCCCGGATGACGTTGGAGACGGTCTGCTTCGTGACCCCGGCACGCTCGGCCACGTCCTGCATCGTCACCATGGATGGATACCTCGCATTGACCGGTCAACTTGCTTTCGGTGAAACGTAGGGCACGACTGAATGCCCGTCAATACTGATCACTGCCCTAATCCCGACCATGACTTGAGGTTCTGTCGGCAGGGCCCGCCCGGGAGTGCAGCGGCCCGGAAGCCGATTCTGCAAGCACTATTGATTTACCGGTCAACCCGACCGTATCGTCCCAGCCAACCAGCCGCTCCCCGCCGTCCGTCGGGCCCCGGCTGACGAAACGTCCGCGCAGCAACGAACGTCCGCGCGGCATCTCGCGCCTCCGAGAGGAACCACCCATGAGTAGAACAACGATGTCCGCTGCCCGCATCGTCGGCGCGGCCACCGCCGCTGCGCTCGTGCTCGGCGTGAGCGCCTGCGGCAGCGGCTCGGGGAGCGACGCGAAGGCCGCCGGCAACTTCACCTACTGGTCGATGTGGCGCGCGGACGAGCCGCAGGCCAAGGTCATCAAGGCCGCGATCGACGACTTCACCGCCGCCACCGGCGCCAAGGTGAACGTCACCTGGGCGGGCCGCGACATCGCCAAGAAGATCGGCCCGGCGATCGCCGCCAACCAGGCGCCGGACCTCTGGGACGAGTCCGACGACAAGGTCTACGGCACCACCGCCGCGGCGGGCCAGGCCCTGGACCTCTCGCCGGTGCTGCAGCTGCAGGTGCCGGAGGAGGACGTCCCGGTCTCCCAGGTCATCCCGGCCAAGTACTTCGACATGCTGCCGAAGGACCCGTCCGGCTCGAACCACTACGTGATCCCGTACGAGGTCGTCACCAACGCGATGTTCTACAACGCGGCCGACCCGGCGGTCACCGCGGCCATGCCGACCCCGCCCACCGACTGGGCCGGGCTGCTCAAGGTCTGCGACGCGCTGAAGGCGGCCGGCAAGGCGTGCATCGCCTCCGAGGGCGAGGACCCGTGGACCAACGGGCTGTTCTTCGACTACCTGCTCAACGGCGCCGGGGTGAACGTCTCCGAGCTCTCCGCCGACAGGTCCGGCGCGGCCTGGGACAACCCGGTGGTCCTCGGCGCGGCGCAGAAGGTGGAGCAGCTGGTCAAGGGCGGCCACCTGATCGAGGGCTACGACGCCACCAAGTTCCCGGCGCAGGAGACCAACTGGACGGCCGGCAAGGCCGCCTTCTACATGGACGGCAACTACGTCACCTCCGAGATCGCCAAGCAGGTCCCGGCCGGCTGGAAGACGGCGTCGATCCTGCCGCCCACCGCGAAGGCCCCGGACGCCGGCCTGTTCGGCTTCGCGATCCCCAAGCGCGCCAAGAACGCCGCCGCGGCGCAGAAGTTCATCGCCTTCTTCCTGCAGAAGAAGCACCTGTCCGGGATCTCCACCACCGCGCTGAACATCACCCCGCGCACCGACATCCCGGCCCCGGCCGAACTGGCCGACGTCCAGAAGACCCTGGACGCCCCGACCCTGCGCCTCAGCTTCGACGGCGTCGGCGGCAGCTGGCTGCCCGAGGTCCTGAACGAGAACTACCTGGACTTCTGGCACGGCAAGACCACGGCCGCCCAGTTCGTCGCCAAGTGCAAGGCCGACCAGGTCACCTACTGGCGGACGCAGGGCTGACGGTGGCGACGACGATCGACGACCCGCCCCGGACGGACACCGCCCGAGGCCGGTCCCAGCGCGCCGCACGCCCCGGCGTCGGCCCGCTGGAGCGCCAGCGCCGCCGGGTGTTCTGGCCGTTCACCGCGCCCGCGCTGCTCGTGTACGCGGTGCTGTTCGTCGCCCCGGTCGGCTACGCCCTGTGGACCAGCCTGTACAAGTGGGACGGCATGGGCGAGATGGACTGGCGCGGCCTGCAGAACTACACCCTGCTGTTCCGCGACCCGAGGTTCCGCACCTCCCTGGTCAACACGCTCGAACTGATGGTCATCGGCGGCACGATCACCTTCGTGCTCAGCTTCGCGCTGACCCTGGTGCTGCGCGAGATGCGGGCCAGGCTCTTCGCCCGGTCGGTGCTGTTCTTCCCCTCGCTGGTCAACGGCATGGTCTTCGGCATCGCCGCCGGGTTCCTGTTCTCGCCCACCGGCCCGGTGAACCAGGCGCTGAAGCTCTTCGGGGTGACCACGCCGCCCAAGTGGCTGTCGACGGACAACCTGCTCCCGATGGTCCTGGGCACCCTGGTCTGGACGGCGACCGGCTACTACACCTCGATCATCATGGCGGCGGTCGACCAGATCCCCGACTACCTCTACGAGGCGGCCGAACTCGACGGCGCCGGCCCCTTCCAGCGCTTCCGGCACATCACCCTGCCGTGCGCCTGGGACGTCATCGCGGTCTGCGCGGTGCTGTGGACCGTCAGCTCGGTGAAGATCTTCGAGCTGATCCTGCTCTACGGCGGCAGTACCAACGCCTATCCGCCGGTGCGCAGTTGGAACACCGCCGTGTACGTGTACGCCGAGGCCTTCCCGCAGGGCACCGTCCCGCGGCTGGGCACCGCCACCGCCGCCGCGATCGTCAGCCTGGCCATGGTCACCCTGATCACCGTGGTGCTGCGCCGCCTGCTGCGCCGCGATCCGATCGAGTACTGACCCCTCGCGTCCCGGCACGTCGTGCCCCGGCCGGCCGCGTCCCGGCCCCCACACCGCAACCGGAAAGGTCACCACCCGTGCGACGCAGTAACCGACCCACCGGACTCGCGAGCAGGATCGGCACGGCTGCCGTCTGGATCGTCGTCGCCGCCGACCTGCTGCTGGTCCTGTGGGTCCTGCTGACCTCGCTGCGCAGCGGCCCCGACATCCTGCAGCACGGCTTCGGCCTGCCGACCAGCCCGAAGACCGAGAACTACACCACCGCGCTCGACGAGGGCGGCTTCGCGCGGGCGGCCCTCAACAGCGTGCTCACCGCCGGCCTGTCCTCCGTGGTCGCCGTCGCGCTGGCCGCCCCCTGCGCGTACGCCCTCGCCCGGCGCCGCTCGCGGACCTCCTCGGCGCTGACGACGGCCTTCGCGATGGGCCTCGGCGTGCCCGGACAGGTCCTGGTGGTGCCGCTGTTCGTCGGCCTGTCCCGGGTGGACCTGACCGACAGCGACCTCGGCCTGGGCCTGGTCTACGTCGGCCTGGCCATGCCGTTCACGGTCTTCCTGCTGACCGGCTTCTTCAGCGGCATCCCCGGCGTGCTGGAGGAGGCCGCCGTGCTGGACGGCGCCGGCCCGCTGCGCACCTTCGTCCAGGTGGTGCTGCCGGTCGCCCGCGGCGGACTGGTCACCGCCTTCCTCCTGCAGTTCGTCACCGCCTGGAACGAGACCCTGTTCGCCCTCGTCCTGACGAACAGCCAGGGGAGGATCACCCTCCCGGTGGCGCTCTCCTCGTTCGTCGCGGCACAGCAGTTCAACGGCCTGGACTTCGGCACCATGTTCGCCGGGGTCTGCATCATCCTCGCCCCGATGATCGCGCTCTTCTCCTGGATGGGCTCACGGATTATCCAGGGCATGACAGTTGGGATCGGCAAGTGACCTCGACCCTGCGCACCGACCTGCTCCGCATCGACGGCACCCCCGACCCGGTCGGCGGCACCCTGCCGATCCTGCACGGCCTGCCCCGGCAGACCGGCGCGGGCGCCGGGGTCGACGACGAGATGCGCCGCAACCTGGCGTACGGGGTGCCCGACTCCCTGCTGCCCTACACCCGGCAGGGCGGGTACGACCGCGTCCGCGCCGAGCGCGAACTCCCCTGCGTCGTCCTGGAGAACGAGCACCTCACCGCGGCCTTCCTGCCCTCCCTCGGCGGGCGGCTGTGGTCCCTGGTCCACCGGCCGAGCGGACGGGAGCTGCTGCACCGCAACCGGATCCTCCAGCCCGCCAACCTCGCCCTGCGGGACGCCTGGCTGGCCGGCGGCGTGGAGTGGAACCTCGGCGCCACCGGGCACTGGCCGCTGACCTGCGAGCCACTGCACGCCGCCCGGGTGACCGCGCCCGACGGCACCCCGGGCCTGCGGATGTACGCCTTCGAGCGGCTGCGGCGCCTCGTCCTGCGGATGGACACCTGGCTGCCCGCCGGCTCCCCGGTGCTGTACGTCCGCATCGCCGTGCACAACCCGTCGCCGACCGAGACGCCGGTCTACTGGTGGTCCAACATCGCCGTGCCCGAGGACCGGGACGTCCGCGTCCTCGGCCCGGCCGACCACGCCTTCCACTGCGACTACGTCAGCGACCTGCGCCGGGTGCCCTTCCCGCAGGTCGACGGCGCCGACTGCAGCTACCCCGGCCGGGCCCTGCGCGCCGCCGACTACTTCCTCGACCTCCCCGCCGGCCGCCGCCCCTGGATCGCCGCGCTGGACCGCGCCGGCACCGGGCTCGTCCAGACCTCCACCGCCCGGCTGCGCGGCCGCAAGCTGTTCTGCTGGGGCACCGGCACCGGCGGCAGGCACTGGCAGGAGTGGCTCTCCGGCCCGGGCACCGGCTACCTGGAGATCCAGGCGGGCCTGGCCCGTACCCAGCTGGAACACCTGCCGATGCCGGCCGGCGCCACCTGGTCCTGGACCGAGGCGTACGGGCTGCTGCAGGTCGATCCGATTGCGGTGCACGGGAGTTGGGAGGTCGCCCGGAAGGCCGCCGGCGAGGCGCTGGACCGGCTGGTCCCGCCGCTGGAGCTGGAGCTGGCCGACGCGCTGGCCGAGCAGTTCGGCGAGCCCGAGGAGCTGCTGTCCCCGGGCGACGGCTGGGCCGCGCTGGAGATCGAGGCCGGCGCCCTGCCCGCCTCGCCCCTCCTGCCCTTCGGCGAGCCCGCGGCCGCCCAGGAACCCTGGCGCCAACTCCTCGGGACCGGCACGCTCCCGGTCTGCGACCCGCCGGCCGAGCCGGTCACCGGGGCACACTGGCGGCTGCTGCTGGAGGGCAACGCGACCGACTGGCACGCGCTGTACCAGCTCGGACTGCTGCGCCTGGCGGCCGGGGAGCGGGAGTCCGCCCGCGAGGCGTTCGAGCGTTCCGTCGCCGCACAGGCCTCGCCCTGGGCACTGCGCTCGCTCGCCCTCCTCACCCCGGAGCCGCAGGCGGCCGCCGACCTGATGCTTGCGGCCCACCGACTCCGCCCCGAACTGCGGGAGTTGACGATCGAGACGCTGGAGTCGTTGCGCCGCGCCGAGCGCCCCGCCGACGCGCTCGCGCTGATCGCGGAACTCTCCCCGGCCGACCGCGCGCACGGACGGATCAGGCTGGCCGAGGCGGAGGCGGCGCACGCCTCCGGCGACGACGACCTCGTCCGGCGCCTGCTGGCCGAGGGCATCCAGGTCGACACCATGCGCGAGGGCGAGCTCTCCCTGGACACCCTCTGGCTCGCCGTCCACCCCGGCACGCCGGTGCCGCCGCAGTACGACTTCCGGATGGCCGACGGCTGATCCCCGGCTGACCGACCCCCCAGACCACTCTCCCGTTCCGCACCCCCACCGCAGGGGCGCAACGGTGCGCCCCGCCACGGAAGAGGAGTACCAGTGTCACCACGACGCACCAGATGGGCCCGCGCCCTCACCGTCACCACCCTGGCGGCGCTCGGCGCCGGCACCCTGGCCGCCGCCCCGGCCCCCGCCGAGAACCCGGCCGCCGGCAAACCGGCCCCCACCACGTACACGGTCTCGATCGGCGGGACCGGCTCGTACGCCTACCCCGACGACACGCCGGCCGGCGTCTACACCGACAAGGACGGCACGTTCTACTTCCAGCAGTCCCACTCGCTGTACGGCGCGAAGGACCCCCGGGAGTGGAGCTTCTACACCGGCGCGGACTTCGAGAGCGCCACCAGGTCGGCCGCGATCAGCGACGCCGTCAACCCGGCCGACCCGACCGACCGGAACGACGACACCACGGCCCGGTGCAACAACAGCGTCACCGGTGTGCAGTCCACCGACGCGCCGCAGGGCTCCGGTTACTCCCAGCGCAACTTCTGCGACCTGGTCGGGGTCTGGGTCGACCCGGACACCGGTGACTGGTACGGGCTGGTGCACAACGAGTTCACCCCGCAGCCCTTCGGCGACGGCCTGCACTACGACTCCATCGACTACGCCGTCTCCACCGACCAGGGCCGGACCTGGACCATCGAGGACCACGTCATCACCTCCCCGTACAGCACCGTGCGGGGCGACGACGCGGCCTTCCCCAACCAGACCTACGACTACGGCGACGGCGACCCCCGCCTGTTCGTCGACACCGCCTCGGGCTACTTCTACGTCTACTACGGCTCCCGGATCGTCCCCAAGGCCGGTGTCGGCGGCTCCAACGGCGGCCTGGCCCACGTCGCGCGCGCCCCGATCGGGGGGAAGATGGCGCCCGGCTCGTGGCAGAAGTGGTACGACGGCAGCTGGTCCCAGCCCGGCCGGGGCGGCCTGGAGAGCAACATGGTGCCGGTCACCCCGACCGCGCCGACCGGGTACACCCCGCCCGCGAACGACTACCACCCGAGCACCCCGGGCTCCGTGGACCAGCAGGTCAAGGCCGGTCAGCTCCCGGCCAAGTCACCGCTGTTCATCATGAACATCGCCTACGACGCCTACCTGGGCCTGTACATCGGCGAACCCGAGGTGGTCTCCGGCACCGCCCCGCAGCAGTTCTACGCCACCAAGGACCTCGCCACCCAGCAGTGGAGCCTGATCGGCGACAGCGGCAGCGGCTACACCTCCGGCTCCTGGTACCGCTGGATGCTCGACCCCGCGAGCCGCACCGGCGGCACCGTCCTCGGCAAGACCTTCCGCTCGTACTGCTCCATCGCCTGCGCCGGCTCCGACGGCGAGTACGCCGACATCACCATCGGCTCCTCCGGGCCGGCCGCCCCACCGGTCGACCTGACGCGGACCTACCGGATCCAGAGCGGCAACGGCCGGGTCCTCACCCAGGCCGCCGGCGGCTCCGCGGTCACCTCCGGGGCCAAGCCCGGCGGTTCCGCCCGCGAGTCGTGGCGGTTCCTGGCCCAGGGCGACGGCTCCTACCGGATCGCCAACGCCGCCACCGGGCAGCTGCTGGACGTCGACTCCGCCTCGACGGCGGGCCGGGCCTGGGGCGCCGCACTGACCGCCACCGCCGCCGTCGGCGGGAACGCCACCGTCGGCCAGCAGTGGTTCATCCTCCCCAGCAAGGCCGGCAAGGGCCGCTTCCAGCTGGTGAACCGTTACAGCGGCCTGGTGATCGGCATGTCCGGCAGCTCCGGCCGGCTCGCCGAGACCACGCCCGCCCGCACCTGGAGCGACAGCACCGGCAGCACGGTCGGTGCCGGCCGCACCGCCGCCGAGCAGACCCTCTCCTTCGCCCCGACCGGTGCGGCCCCCGAGGCGGTCGTCCTCGCCGGCCCCGGCGACCAGTCCGGCACCGTGGGCCAGGCCGCCTCGGTGCAGCTCGGCGCCACCGACAGCGCCGGCAAGCCGCTCACCTTCACGGCGACCGGCCTGCCCGCCGGGCTCTCCGTCAGCCCCGCCGGCCTGATCACCGGCACCCCGACCGCCCCCGGGACCTCCACCGTCACCGTCACCGCCTCCTCCGGCACCGCGAGTGCCTCGGCCGGCTTCACCTGGACGGTCGAGCCGGACCTCGGCGGGAACCACACGCTGACCACCGGCGGCAAGGCCCTCGACGACGCGGACGGCAGCACCGCCGCCGGCAACGGGCTCATCACCTGGACCGCGTCCGGCGCCACCAACCAGCTCTGGCAGTTCCGCCGGCAGCCGGACGGCAGCTACGAGCTGGTCAACGGCCTCTCGTCGATGTGCGCCGACGTCAACGGCGGCTCCACCGCCGCCGGCGCCCGGATCATCCAGTGGCCGTGCAGCGGCGGTGCCAACCAGCACTGGAAGGTCCGGCGGACGGCCGACGGCTCGTACACCGTCACCTCGGCGAGCAGCGGACTGCTGCTCACCACCGCCTCGACCGCCGACGGCGCCCCGGTGACCCAGCAGCCGGACACCGGCTCACCGCTGCAGCGGTGGTCGCTCGCCTGACCCGGGCGCGTCCGCCGTCCGGACGCACCACGGCCGCCCTCCCCGCAGCGGGGAGGGCGGCCGTCGGCGTTGCCCGGGGGGTTCGGTCAGGCCGGCTTCACGGTGGAGAACCGGTCGGCGCCGCGGGCCCAGCGGCCGCGGCGCATGACGGCGACCGGCTCGAAGCTCCCGGAGTCGACCACCACGAGGTCGGCGAGCTTGCCGGTCTCCAGCGAGCCGATGCGGTCGTCGAGGCCGAGCAGCCGGGCCGGGGTGGCGGACAGCGACTCCACCGCCTGGCCGAGCGTCAGCTTGCCGATGGTGAGGGCTCTTCGGAACACCCGGTCCAGGGTGAGGGTGGAGCCCGCGATGGAGCTGCCGTCCGGCAGCATCGCGACGCCGTCCTTGACCCGGACCTGGAGGGGGCCGAGGGGGTAGAGGCCGTCGTCCATGCCGGCGGCGCCCATGGCGTCGGTGATCAGGGCGACGCGGTGGGGGCCGGCGGTGCGGTAGGCGAGGTCGAGGACGGAGGGGTGCAGGTGCACGCCGTCGTTGATCAGCTCGACGGTGACCCGCTCGTCCTCCAGCAGGGCGACGATCGGGCCGGGGGCGCGGTGGGCGATGGCCGGCATGGCGTTGAAGAGGTGGGTGGCGACGGTGGCGCCGGCGTCGATGGCCTGGAGGGTGGTGGCGTAGTCGGAGTCGGTGTGGCCGACGGCGGCGATGATGCCGAGGTCGGCGAGCATGCGCACCGAGTCGAGGCCGCCGGGGAGTTCGGGGGCGAGGGTGACCATGGCGGCGTGGCCGCGGGCGGCGTCGACGAGCTTGCGGACGAGGGCCGGGTCGGGTTCGCGCAGCAGGTCGGGGCGGTGGGCGCCGCAGCGGTTGTGCGAGATGAAGGGGCCCTCGAAGTGGATGCCGGCCAGCACGTCGTCCTCGACGAGTTCGGAGAGGACGGCGGCCTGGCGGGCGAGTTCGTCGATCTCGCCGGTGACGGTGGAGGCGACGGTGGTGGTGGTGCCGTGGTGCAGGTGGGTCCGGGCGGCGAGCAGGGCCTCCTCGGCGATGCCGGAGGCGTAGGAGGCGCCGCCGCCGCCGTGGACGTGCAGGTCCACGAAGCCGGGGACGACGGTGTGACCGGTCAGGTCGAGGTCGCCGGGTTCGGCGGGGCCGTCGAGGCCGGTGATGCGGTCGCCCTCGACGGTCAGGCGGCCGTCCTCGACGACGCCGCCGGGCAGGACGAGTCGGGCGCCGGTCAGAACGGTTCGATCCACGGCCATGAGGATTCCTCCTGGGTGCCGGTTCAGTGGGGCACGGCGTCACGCAGCCGCTCGGCGGCGGCCTCCGGGCTCACGTCGGTGACGAACGCGTCGAGTCCGGATTCCACGCCCGCCAGGTACTTGAGCTTGC
The DNA here is from genome assembly GCF_055600605.1 of Kitasatospora sp. NPDC038210. Classification (NCBI taxonomy): domain Bacteria; kingdom Bacillati; phylum Actinomycetota; class Actinomycetes; order Kitasatosporales; family Streptomycetaceae; genus Kitasatospora; species Kitasatospora sp. NPDC038210. The sequence continues at coordinate 415,739 of NZ_JBVJYK010000001.1, forward strand.
CAGGGGCGCGCCGAATGGTGAACAGCTCCAGGTGCAGGGCGAGTTCCTCGCCGCCGTCCTCGGGTGCCTGGTGCCAGGCCGAGATGTACGGGGTCCGGTTCGGGGCGGCGCCGTCGGGTGCGGGGAACAGCCGGTCGAAGCGGCGCAGCAGGTCGAGGTACAGGCCGGGGAACTCGGCGCGCTCGGCTTCGTCCAGTGCGGTGAGGTCGCGGACCCGGCGGTGGGGGTAGAGGTGGACCTCGTACGGCCAGCGGGCGGCGAACGGGACGAAGGCGGTCCAGTGCTCGCCCTGGAGGACCAGTCGCTCGGGGGTGGCCCGTTCGGCGGCGAGCAGGTCCTCGAAGAGGTTCCGGCCGGTGCTCGCGCGGTGCGCCTCGGCCCGGCGGATCATCCGGGCGGTGCGGGAGGGGACGAAGGGGAAGGCGTAGATCTGGCCGTGCGGGTGGGCCAGGGTGACGCCGATCTCCGCGCCGCGGTTCTCGAAGCAGTACACCTGCCGGACGTCGGGCAGGACGGAGAGTTCGGCCGTGCGGTCGGTCCAGGCGTCCAGGACCAGGCGGGCGCCGGCCTCGTCCAGGTCGGCGAAGGAGGCGTCGTGGTCGGGGGCGAAGCAGACCACCTCGCAGCGGCCGGTGCCGGGCCGGAGGGTGCGCAGCGGGTCGTCGTCGTGGGCCTCGACGTGCGCGGCCGAGTCCAGGGCGAGGGAGGGGAAGCGGTTCTCGAAGACCGCGACCTGGTAGTCGGCGGCCGGGATCTCGCTGAGCCGTCCGTCCCGGGAGGGGCAGAGCGGGCACTCGCCGGCCGGCGGGTGGTAGGTCCGCTGCTGGCGGTGGGCGGCGACGGTCACCCACTCGCCGAGCACCGGGTCGAGCCGGGTCTCGGAGAGGCTCGCGGTGGGTTCCAGCGGGCGTTCGTCCACGGCGTCGCGGACGGTGCCGGCCGTCCGGTCGTAGTAGAAGAGTTCGCGGCCGTCGGCCAACGTGGTCGCGGTCTTGTGCACCGCCGTACTCCTTATGCGGGGGACGTCGGCCAGCCTGTGCCGATCTTCAACAGAATCAAACATATACGATCGCTTGTCAACAGACGTGGATCTGCAGGTCAGGAACTCGACGCTCGGGGCATACTCTGTTCCGTTTCAAAGCTGCTGGTGTTGACCGTAGGTGGCAATCGTGTTTGATTATGTCGAAATAAGCTCCCGCCTGCCGATGCAGGCCCCGGCGGGAGCGGGCACGACACCAGCGCGACGCACGGGAGCCGCACAGATGACCGACCAGGCCGCCACCGACTTCGAGGCCGTCCACGGCTCCCGGCCGAGCGGTGTGTGGGCCGCGCCCGGCCGCGTGAACCTGATCGGCGAGCACACCGACTACAACGACGGGTTCGTCCTGCCGATCGCCCTCCCGCACCGCGTCGAGGTCACCGCCCGCCGCCGCGAGGACGGCCGGGTGCGGCTGTACAGCGCCCAGGGCGACGGCACGGTCACCGATCTCGCGACGGACGGCCTGACCCCCGGCGTGGTCACCAGCTGGGCCGCCTACCCGGCCGGCGTGTTCTGGGCCCTCGCCGAGGCCGGACACGCGGTCGGCGGCGCCGACCTGTTCTTCGACAGCGACGTGCCGACCGGAGCCGGGCTCTCCTCCTCCGCCGCCCTGGAGTGCGCCACCGCGGCGGCCCTGAACGACCTCTACGGGCTCGGCCTGTCCGCGCCGGAGCTCGCCCTGCTCGCCCAGCGGGCCGAGAACGCCTTCGTCGGCGTGCCCTGCGGCGTGATGGACCAGATGGCCTCCGCCTGCTGCACGGACGGCGCCGCGCTGTTCCTGGACACCCGGACGCTGGAGCAGCGGCACGTCCCGCTCGACCTGGAGGCGGCCGGGCTCCGGCTGCTGGTGATCGACACCCGGGTCAAGCACGACCTCGGCGACGGCGCCTACGCCGCCCTGCGGGCCGGCTGCGAGCGTGCCGCCGAGCTGCTCGGCCTGGACGCGCTGCGCGACCTGCCGGCGGCCGGCCTCAGCGCCGCCCTGGAGCGCCTGCCCGAGGACCTCGCCCGTCTGGTACGGCACGTGGTCACCGAGGACCAGCGGGTGCTCGACACGATCGAGCACCTGGACGGCGGCCGGATCGCCGCGCTGGGGCCGGTCCTGACGGCCGGACACGCCTCGCTGCGCGACGACTTCCGGGTCTCCTGCGACGAGACGGACCTCGCGGTCGAGGCCGCCGTGGCCGCCGGTGCGCTGGGCGCCCGGATGACCGGCGGCGGCTTCGGCGGTTCCGTCATCGCCCTGGTCGGGGCGGCCGATGCGGACCCGGTCGCGGAGGCCGTGCGGTCGGCCTTCCGCACGGCGGGCTACGCCGACCCGGTGGCCTTCACCGCGGTGCCCTCGGCAGGGGCGCGCCGGCTGGCCTGACCGGACGCGGCACGCGGCCGCCCGGTCAGCCGGCGGCCGGCACCACGACGAGCTCCCCGACGGCGTCGGCGAGCGCGTTGCGGGCCGCCGCCGGAAGGGCGTCGTCGGTGATGAAGCAGTCGACCTCCGTGAGGGCCGCGAAGCTGCTCAGGCCGACGACGCCCCACTTGGTGTGGTCGGCGACCACGACGGTGCGGCGGGCGGAGGCGATCAGCGCCCGGTTGGTCTGGGCCTCGGCCAGGTTGGGCGTGGTGAGCCCGGCGTGCTCGCTGACGCCGTGCACGCCGAGGATGAGCAGGTCCACGTGGAGGGTGCGGATCGTCTGGTCCGCGAGCGCCCCCACCAGGGCCGCGGAGCGGGTCGGAGCCCCGCCGGTCACCAGCAGCGACGGGACGGTCTCCCTCCCGTCGCTCTCCGCTGCCCACAGCAGGTCCGCGATCCGCAGGGAGTTGGTGACGACCGTCAGCTGCGGGATCTCCAGCAGCCGGGAGGCGACCGCGTAGGTGGTGGTGCCCGCGGACAGCGCGACCACGCTGCCGGGTTCCACGAGCTGCGCCGCCGCGTCCGCGAGGGCGGCCTTGGTGCTCTCCTCCAGCTCGGACTTGACGTCGAAGCCGGGCTCGTACGTGCTCGCGGTGCCCACCGCGATGGCACCGCCGTGCACCTTCTGCACGGCGCCCTGACGCACCAGCGCGTCCAGGTCGCGGCGGATCGTCATGTCCGAGACGCCGAACTGCTCGACCAGCTCGGCGACGCGCACCGCCCCGGCCTTGCGGATGGCCTCCAGGATCAGCGCCTGGCGCTGCGGGGCGAGCAAACTCTGATCAGCCACGGAGGCCCTTTCGATCGAACGGGTGCCTGGTCGCTCCCGCTTCCTTCCGGTGGGTCGACCCTGCCAGGGTCGTGGACGAACGCGTGTGACCGCCCGGGGCGGGACGGGTCGGCCGGAGCGTCCGCGTCGACGACCGGGCCGCGTCCGGTCGCGACATGATCCAGTATCCCAGGGCGCCGGTGCTTCCCACGCCCCGTCGGCGGACCCGTGGCCGGTGCGGCCCTGCCGCCCCGGCCGGGGAAGCGCGGAACTGCCGGTGCCACGAGCAGGGGTGGCACCGGCAGTTCCGGTCGCGGTCCGGCCGACCCTCGGCGGCCGACCGCTCGTTCCGCCGTCGGCCGGGTCCGACCCGCTGCCACTGTGCGGCGGGTCGGGCCAGGGCACGGCCTGGGCGGACGTCATGGGGGGGGCTGGTTCCCGTGCGGCGGTGCGGTGCGGTGCCCCGCCGCACGGGGGCTCGTGGGTCAGGCGGGCAGGCCGACGGCCCGCTCGCGGTTGCGGCGCTGCTGGATGACGACGGCGGCGACCAGCAGGGTGCCCTGGGCGACGTTCTGCCAGAAGGCGTTGATGCCCTGGACGGTGAGGCCGTTCTGCAGCGCGCCGAGCAGCGCGACGGCGAGCAGGGTGCCGCCGATGCTGCCCTTGCCGCCCTTGAGGGCGCAGCCGCCGAGCGCCGCGGCGGTGATCGACTGCAGCTCCAGACCCTCGCTGCCGGACACCGGCTGGCCGCTGCCGGTGCGGGCGGTGAGCAGGACGCCGGCCAGGGCCGCGACGGTGCCGGAGAGGGCGTAGGCGGCGATCAGGTACTTGTTGAGGTTGATGCCGGCCAGGCGGGCGGCGGTGTCGTTGCCGCCGATCGCGTAGATGTTGCGGCCGATGTCGGTGTACGTGAGCAGGACGTGCACGGCGGCGGCGGTGAGGAGCAGCAGCCAGACCATGGTGGGCAGGCCGGCGATCTTGCCGCGGCTGAGGAAGACGAAGACCGGGTCGTTGAGCACGTAGCCCTGGGCGCGGCCGTCCGAGACCAGCTGGGCGACGCCCTTGTAGGCGGCGAGGCCGGCGAGGGTGGCGATGGTCGGGTTGACCCGGCCGTAGATGATGACGACGCCGTTGAACAGGCCGATGCCGGCGCCGATGGCGAGCGCGGCGCCGATGCCGAGGTACGGGTTCGCGCCGGTGGAGGTGAAGACCATGGCGCTGGTCACGGAGGCCAGGCCGGCCTGGGAGCCGACCGAGATGTCGAGGCCACCGCAGATGATCACGACGGTCTGGACGACGGCCAGCAGGCCCGAGATGGTGGCGGCCTCGGCGATGACCTGGATGTTGTCCCAGCCGACGAAGTTGGAGTTGAGCGAGCCGAACAGGGCGACGACGGCGACGAGGGCGCCGATCAGGCTGAGGTTCTGGCCGCCGACCGCGGTGAGCAGGGCGCGCGGGCCGCCGGACCGGACGGGCACGGCCCCGGCGTCCGGCGCCGGGGCGGTCGGGGGAGTGGCGGTGGTCATCGGGTCTCTCCGGTCTGGGCGGGGGTGGTGGTGGCGAGGTCGTCGGCCATGGCGAGGGCGAGGATGGCCTCTTCCGTCGCCTGGTCACGGGTCAGTTCGCCGGTCGTGCGGCCGTTCTGCATCACCACGACCCGGTCGGCGAGGCCGAGGACTTCGGGCAGTTCGGAGGAGATGACCAGGACGGCGGTGCCCTCGCGGGCGAGGTCGGCGACGATCTGGTAGATCTCGGCCTTGGCGCCGATGTCGACGCCGCGGGTGGGTTCGTCGAGGATCAGCAGGTCGGGCTTGCGGGCGAGCCAGCGGGCGAGCACGACCTTCTGCTGGTTGCCGCCGGACAGGGTGCGGACCTCGGCCTCGATGGAGGGGGCGCGCACCCGCAGCCGGTCGGCGTACTCCTGGGCGAGGGCCTTCTCCTGGCGGTGCTTCACGAAGCGCCGGCGGCTGATCCGGCGCAGGCTGACCAGCGAGGTGTTGTCGCGGATCGTGCGCTGCAGGAACAGGGCCTGGGCCTTGCGCTCCTCGGGGGCCAGGCCGATGCCGGCGGCGATGGCGGCGCGCGGGTCCTTCAGTCGCACGATCTCGCCGTTGAGGGCGACCGTGCCGGAGCGGATCGGGGCGTCGCCGGCCAGGGCGAGGGCGAGTTCGGAGCGTCCGGCGCCGATCAGGCCGGCCAGGGCGACGACCTCGCCGGCCCGGACCGTCAGGCTGACCCCGTGCACGTCGTCGGTGGTGAGGTCCCGGACGTCCAGGACGACGCGGTCGGTGGCGACCTGCTGGCGGACGAAGAGGGAGGAGAGGTCCCGGCCGACCATCAGGCGGACCAGCTCGCCCTCGTCGGTGTCGGCGGCCTCCACGACCCCGGCGACCTGGCCGTCGCGCAGCACCGCGATGCGGTCGGCGAGCCGGAAGATCTCCTTCATCCGGTGCGAGACGTAGACGACCGCGATGCCCTCGTCGCGCAGCCGTCCGATCAGGGCGAACAGGGCCTCGACCTCGTGCTCGGAGAGCGAGGAGGTCGGCTCGTCGAAGGCGATCGCCCGCGGGGCGACGGCGCCGGTCAGCGCCCGCATGATCTCGACCAACTGGCGTTGGGCGGCGGTCAGTTCGGAGCCGAGAAGGTCGGGGTCGAGGACCTTCTCGAAGCCGAGGCGGGCCAGGTCCGCGGTGATCCGGCGGCGCAGCTCGGCGCGGTCCAGGCGACGGCCGGCCCGGCGGGGAAGCGAGCCGGCGTAGACGTTCTCGGCGACCGGGACGTGCGGGATGATCTCGGGTTCCTGCGGGATGATCCGGATCCCGGCGCGGCGGGCGTCCTGCGGGGAGTGCAGGTCCACGCCCTCGCCGTCGAGCAGGACGCGCCCCTCGGTGGGGAGGTGGTCGCCGGTGAGGATGCGCAGCAGGGTGGACTTCCCGGCGCCGTTCTCGCCCATCAGGGCGGTGACCCGGCCGGGCGGGAAGGTGAGGGTGACGTCCTTCAGCGCCTGGACGGAGCCGAAGCGCTTGGACACGCCCTCGGCGCTCAGGCCGGGGGAGCCGCTCGGCGGCGGGAGGGGGGACGGTGCGGGTGTGGTCATCGGGGCCTCGCTGGCAGTGCGGTGCGTACGGTCTGGGGAGCCGGGCGTACGGTCTCCGGGCGGCGCGGCGGACGCGCGTACGGGTCTCCGGGAGCGGCGCCGGTGCGGCGGGTCGGTGCCCGCCCGCCGCACCGGCGGCTCGACGCGGCGTCAGCTGCAGGACACGCCCGCGGACTGCCAGGTGGCGGCGTCGACCATCTTGGTGGGGGCGAAGGCCTCCTTCGGGAAGTCCTTGCCGTTCTTGAGCTTGTCGACCATGGTCTGCACCGACAGGGCGCCGACGTCCTTGCCGTTGATGAACAGGGCGGCCTTCATGCCGGAGGGCTTGCCGGAGGCCCAGTCCTTGCACGCCAGGTAGGCACCCAGGCCGACGCCGTCGATGTCGTTCGGGCTGATCCCGGCGTTCTGCAGCGCGGTGACGGCGCCCTGCACGTTCTCGTCGTTGCAGCCCCACGTCACCCAGTGCTTGACGCCGGGGTTGGCGGTGATGGTGGCGGCCACCTTGTCCTGCGCGCCGGTCGGGGTGTTGTCGGTGGCGACGTCGATCAGCTGCACGCCAGGGACGGCCTGGTCGAAGGCGGCCTTGGCGGCCTTCACGCGGTCGCCGCAGACGGTGACGTCCTGCTTCCAGGCGGAGATGATCCGGGTGTCGCCCGCGTTCCATCCGGCCTTGGTGAACTCCTCGGCGGCGCGCTGGCCGACCTGCTGGCCCATCTGCTGCCCGGAGAACCCGATCCGCGGCACCAGGTCGGTCGCCGCGCACTGCGCCGGGGCCGGGCCGCTCGCGCAGACCTGGTCGTCGGAGGTGAGCAGCGCGGCCTTGGCGTCCCGGGCCGTCTGGACGACCTGGGGGCCGACCGCCGGGTCCGGCACCACGATGATCAGGCCGTTGCTCTTCTGCGCGATCGCGGCCTGGACCTCGCCGACCGTCTTGTTCGCGTCGTTGCCGAGGTTCACCACCTTCAGGTCGGCGCCCAGCTCGGCGGCCTTGGCCTTGGCACCGGCGGCCTCGTCCACGAAGTACTGCTGGTCACCCTGCTTCTGCAGGTAGGTGATCGAGACCTTGCCGGACACCGGCGCGACGGGGGCGTCCGCACTGTTGGAGGACGTCTGCCCGGTGGAGCAGGCGGCGAGGCCGAAGGAGGTGACCAGGCTGAGTGCGGCGATGGAGGCGAGGCGGGCACGGTGGGAGAGGCGCATGGTGGGGGCTCCTGAGGGTGTGGGACCGACCGGTGAGAAGCAACAGAACCGATCAGGAAGCATCGCAATCAAACGCGATGGATCAAAAGAAAGCGCCTGACCCTGAGGTGGGTCAAGCTCACGTTTCTGCTTGGGAGCTATTGAGACCGTCTCGTTATGCCGCCGTGTTCCCGGCTTGGCCAAGGGGTGCTCGGAGTCGCTGGATCGTGTGTCATCTCCCGGATCGAGGCAGGTCGCCGGTGTTTTCGAGGAACTTACCGGTTGGTAGGTTGTCGCCCTGGACAGCTTCGAGCAAAGCCGGATCGGCGTCAATGGCAGGTGGCAGGGTCATGACGGTGGTGGGCGGGCGGACCTGCCCGGCGGCGCGGATCGATCGTCGGCTTCCTGCCATGCTGCCCAGTTGCGTTGTATTTCATTCGAAGTTGTTGATTGTTGTTGAAAGCTGGGTCTACTGTCCTCCCCGGCGGTCGGCATGCACCCGCCAGTGCCCCTCCCGGCGGTCCGTCCGCGACCCCGGTCCTGTGGCCCCCATCCCCTGCCGGCCCGGCCCGACGAGCAGGAGCAGTCGAATGAGCACCCCACCCCACCCGTTCCGCCGGGGCGTCACCGCCCTGGCGGCCCTCGCACTCGGCACCGCCACCGCCGTCGCGGCCGCGCCGTCCGCCGGCCGGCCCAACCAGGAGTGGACCGTCTCCTAGCCGGGTCGGTCCAGCTCTGCCCCCGAACGCCGGGTCGGACGCCCTGGGCGGGTGTCCGACCCGGAGCGGCACCGTCCCCCCACCCCTCCCCACCCAGGAGACGCCCATGGGCCGTCCACACCTGTCATCGACCTGGCGCACCGCGCTGAGCGCGGCGCTCGTCCTCGCCGGCGCGCTGGGAGGCCTGACCGCGCCGTCGGCCGCCCGGGCCGCCGACCCCAAGGCCGCCACCCCCACCGCCATCACCCCCACCGCCGTCACCATCGACGGCACCAAGTCGGGCCTCACCTTCGACGGGGTCGGCGCGATCTCCGGCGGCGGCGGCAACTCCCGGCTGCTGGTGGACTACCCGGAGCCCCAGCGCAGCCGGCTGCTGGACTACCTGTTCAAGCCCGGCTACGGCGCCTCGCTGCAGGTGCTGAAGCTGGAGATCGGCGGCGACACCAACTCCACCGACGGCGCCGAGACCAGCATCGAGCACACCCGGGGCACCGTCGACTGCAACCAGGGCTACGAGTGGTGGCTGGCCGAGCAGGCCAAGGCCCGCAATCCCGACATCACGTTCTACGGCCTGTCCTGGGGCGCCCCCGGCTGGATCGGCAACACCGGCAGCGGCGGAAACTTCTGGTCCCAGGACTCCGTCGACTACCTGATGTCGTGGATGGGCTGCGCCACCCAGCACCACCTGAACGTCTCCTACCTCGGCGGCTGGAACGAGCGCGGCTTCGACAAGGCCTGGTACGAGAACCTCAAGAGCACGCTGGTCGCCCGCGGTTACGGCGCCACCAAGGTCGTCTCCGCCGACGACACCTGGGGCGTCGCCGACGCGATGGCCGGAGACCCGGCGTTCAAGAACGCCGTCGACATCGTCGGCGTGCACTACCCCTGCGGGTACATGAGCTCCTTCGCCGAGTGCCCCAGCACGGCGAACGCCCAGGCGCTCGGCAAGCCGCTGTGGGCGAGCGAGAACGGCTCCCAGGACGCCGACGGCGGCGCCCCGGCGGTGGCGCGCGGCATCAACCGCGGCTACCTCGACGGGAGGATGACCTCGTTCCTCAACTGGCCGGTCATCGCCGCGCTCTACCCCGACCTGTTCTTCTCCACCGACGGCATGTCGATCGCCAACCAGCCCTGGTCCGGCAACTACAGCATCGGCAAGACGACCTGGGTCACCGCGCACACCACCCAGTTCGCCAAGCCGGGCTGGCACTACATCGACTCCGCGAGCGGCTACCTCGGCGGCGCCCGCGCCAACGGCAGCTACGTCACGCTGAAGGGGGCGAACAACCGCGACTACAGCACCGTGATCGAGACCCTGGACGCCACCGCCGCCCAGATCGCGAGCTTCACCGTCACCGGCGGCCTGTCCACCGGCAAGGTCCACGTCTGGTCCACCGACCTCGGCTCCACCGACTCCGCGAACTGGTTCGTCCACCAGCAGGACGTCACCCCGGCCAAGGGCACGTACACCCTCACCCTGCAGCCCGGCCGGGTCTACACCGTGACCACCACCACCGGCCAGGGCAAGGGCACCGCCACCCCGCCGGCCGCCGCGCCGATGAAGCTGCCCTACGCGGACGGCTTCGACACCCCGGCCACGACCACCTCGCCGAAGTACTTCACCGACATGAACGGCGCCTTCCAGACCGTGGCCTGCGGCGGCGGCCGCACCGGCACCTGCCTGCGTCAGATGGCGCCGACCACGCCGATCCGCTGGACGGACGAGCCGTACAACGCCCCGTACACGATGATGGGCGACGGCAGCTGGTCCAACTACACCGTCACCGCCGACACGATGTTCGAGCAGTCGGGCGCCGTCGAGCTCCTCGGCCGGGTCAACCAGCAGGGCCGCAACAACAACGGCCTGAACGCCTACCACCTGCGGGTGAGCGACACCGGCGCCTGGTCCATCGACAAGAGCGACACCCGCTGGAACTTCACCACCCTCGCGAGCGGCACCACCACCGCCCTCGGCACCGGCCGCTGGCACACCGTCGCGCTCACCCTGGACAACGCGACGCTCACCGCGCGCATCGACGGCACCGCCGTGGGCTCCGCGACCGACGCGACCTTCACCAACGGCCGGGCCGGCCTCGGCGTGACGGGCTACCAGACCGACCAGTTCGACAACTTCGCCCTCACCCCCGGCGCCCCGACCACCCGCACCGGCCCGATCGCCTCCGCCCTGCCCGGCACCTGCGCCCGCCCCGCCGCCGGCACCAGCGGCGCCGCCGTGCAGCTCTGGGCCTGCGACGGCAGCGCCGAGCAGGTGTGGACCCGCACCAACGACACCCTCACCCACAACGGCAAGTGCCTCGACGTGACCGGTGCCGCCACCGCCAACGGCAGCCCGGTCGAGCTGTGGGACTGCAACGGCGGCGCCAACCAGCAGTGGACGCCCCAGCCGGACGGCACCCTGAGGAGCGCCCAGTCCGGCCGCTGCCTCGACGACCCGGCGGCGGACACCGCCGACGGCACCCCGCTGGAGATCTGGGACTGCAACGGCGGCGCCAACCAGCGCTGGACCCTGCCGTAACCTCCGGCCGGTCCTGACCCGACGAACTGCCCGGTCCCGAGCGAAAACCCGCCCGGGGCCGGGCAGTTCGGTCGTACCCTGCCGGTCAGGCCCGTCGCCCGCCGACGCGGCCGGATCGCGTCGCGCGCTCGAAGTTGTCTGGTCAAGTTTGGTCGGCGTTCTTCCGCTGGACAGTGGCGAACGGTACTCATGTCCCGCTCATGGCGAACGGCCATGGCCCCCACCCTCACACGGGACGAGGTACCCCCCATGCGACTGCGCAAGAGCACCATCGGCGGGCTGCTCGCCGCCCTCCCCCTGGTCGGCGCACTGGTCGTCGCCACTCCCGCCGCCGCCGGAGCGACGGGCAGCAGCGGCAACCTGATCGTCAACGGCGACGCGGAGGCCGGCGGCTACTGCACCGGCGACTGGAGCGCGGCCAGTACCGTCCCCGGCTGGACCGTCCAGGCCGGCGCCATCGACGCCATGTGCCACTCGGTCGCCTCCTTCGGCCTGCCGAACGACGGCCGGACGCCCGGCAAGGCCTTCTTCGGGCCGGGCAACTTCGGCGACGGCTCGATGGCGCAGACCGTCGACGTCTCCTCGGCCGCCACCGCGATCGACGGCGGCGGCGTGCACTTCAACCTCGGCGGCTGGCTGGGCGGCTGGACCGTCAACAGCGGCTACGTCGCCGTCAGCCTGCACTTCCAGGACGCCGCCGGCCGCCCGCTCGGCGCCACCGCCAAGCTGCCGACCGTCTCCGCGACGGACCGCGGCCTGTCCACCAAGTTCCTCTCCCGCAGCGCCACCGGAGCGGTGCCGGCCGGCACCCGGTCGATCCAGGTCGAGGCGCAGTTCCTGTCCACCTCCAGCGAGAGCGGCTACCTGGACAACCTCTCGCTCACCCTCGACACCCCGGTCACCCCGCCCGCGCCGCTCACCCCACCCGCGTCCGCCGTCCCCGGCTACGACCACGTGTTCGTCGTCATGATGGAGAACACCGACTACACCCAGATCATGAACGACCCGGCGGACACGCCGTTCATCCACAGCCTGATGTCCCAGGGCGCCACCCTCACCGACTCCCACGGCACCTACCACCCGAGCGACGAGAACTACCTGGCCATCGCCGGCGGCGACACCTACGCCAAGGGCGCCGTCTACTTCCCCAACATCAACTCCCCGCAGCGCAACCTCGGCGACACCATCGAGGACGCCGGCAAGACCTGGAAGGCCTACGAGCAGGGCATGGGCACCCCCTGCAACACCGGCAAGAGCGCCGACAGCTACTACGAGCCCGACGACGCGCCGTTCATCAACTACACGGACATCAGCGGCAACCCGGCCCGCTGCGCCGCGCACCTCGTCGACACCACCCAGCTCACCACCGACCTGCGGTCCGCGGCCACCACGCCGAACTTCTCCTGGATCGCCGCCGACGACTACTACGACGGCGAGGCCTCCGGCAACGGCAGCGCCACCAGCCTGAAGGTGCAGGACGGCTGGCTGCAGCAGACCCTCGCTCCGGTGCTCGCCTCCCCGGCCTGGACCGAGCAGCGCTCGCTGCTGCTGCTGACCTGGGACGAGAGCAACTCCGAGGCCTACAACCACCTCGCCACCGTCGTCGTCGGCTCCCAGGGCACCGTCCCGGCCGGCACCAGCAGCCCGCTGCACTACGACCACTACAGCGTCGGCCGCACCATCGACGCGGCCCTCGGCCTGCCGGGCCTGACCGCCAACGACACCTACGCCACGCCGCTCAACGCCGCCTTCGCGCCGTCCCGTTCGACCACGCCGACGCTGACCGGTGACCTCGACGCGGTGGCCGGCGGCGGCAACGTCACCCTGCGCTACACCCTGCCGAACGCCTCCCAGGCCGGTGCGAAGAACTGGATCGGCTTCTACCCGGCGGGCGTGACCCCCGGTTCGCGGTCCTCGCTGACCTGGGCCTACGCGCCGAACCAGAGCGGCGCGGTCACCTTCTCCACGGGCAAGCTGGGCGGTGCCGGCGCGTACGACGCGTACTTCCTGGCCAACGACGGCTACTCGGTGCTGGCCGGCCCCTTCCGGCTGACCGTCGGCTGACGCCGCGTCCCGGTGCGGCGGGGTCCTGCGCGGACCTCGCCACACCGGGCGGCCGGCCGCGGCGCCCGGAGGCTCAGGCGGGGAGGCCGAACCGGGCGCGGTGGGTGGCAGGGACGAGGTCGGCGTACTCGGGGTGCTTGGTGATCCAGCCGCGGATGAAGGGGCAGTAGGGCAGGACGGAGAGCTTCTGCTCGCGTGCCGTGTCCAGGGCGGTACGGGCCAGCTTGCCGCCCAGGCCCCGGCCCTCGAAGCGGGGGTCGATCTCGGTGTGGATGAAGGCGATCTCGTCGCCGGAGCGGTGGTACTCGGCGAAACCGGCGAGTTCACCGTCGTCGTGGATCTCGAACCGCGACTTCTCGGCGTTGTCGACGACGGACTGCTCCATGGTTCCTCCTCCTGGGTGGCGGCCCGGGCGGGCCGACGAAGAAGACTATAGTTGAAGAATCAACATTCGTCACCGGGTGATCGCCGATCAGGTGGCGGGTGCGGCGCCCGGAAAGACGATCCGCTCCGTCAGGTTGCCCGACGCTCCCGCGATCCACGTGTTCGCGCTGACCGTCCAGCCGTGAACCATGCCGCCCGGCCCGTGGGAGCGGTCCCGCGGGCCGGGCGGCGGTGCGGGGCCGGTCAGAACGCGACGATGCCCTCGCCGCCGACGGCGCCGGGGACGGTCTGGGAGCCGAGCGCGGTGAGGGAGCCGTCGTCGTTGATCGCGAACTCGTCGAGGATGCCGTGGACGCCGGTCTGGACGTAGAGGAAGTGCCCGTTCGAGGAGACCGCGGCGTCGACGGTGCCGGGGTCGGTGGGCGTGTTGCCCAGCACGGTCAGCCGGCGGCCCCGGTCGGCCGTGCGCACGCCCGTGAGGGTCGAGCTGCCCGCGTTGGAGGCGTACAGGAGGTCGCGGACGGCGACGATCCAGCAGGTGGCGGACTGGTTCGTGGCCGCGAACGCCTCCTGCGTCGCGGTGCCGTCCCGGTGGACCGTGAACGTCGCCACCGCGTTGGTGCCGGCCTCGGTCAGGAACAGGCCGTGCCGGCCGTTCGGGACGAACGAGAAGGGCACGGCCCCGGGCAGGGTGGTGGTGACGGGGGTGTCGGCGGGGGTGCCGGAGCGGTCCAGGTTGAAGACCAGCAGGCTGCTGCCGTTCGCCTTGGTGGTGACCACGAGCTGGGAGCCCTCACCGGTGAAGCCCACCTGCCCCGGGGTGTTGGTGAACTGGGGCGTGGCGTTCGGGTCGAGCCCCAGCGGGCGGTTCCGGTCGGCCCGCGCTTCCAGGCGGCGGTCGCGGACGGTGTATCCCTGGATCGAGCCCCCGTCCAGGGCGTTGAGGACGTAGACGGCGTCCTCGTGCACCGCCACGCTCACCGGGAACCGGCCGCCCGAGCCGATCACCTGACGCAGGGCGAGGCGGTCACCGTCCACCGAGAACACGGAGACGGTGTCGCTCCCGGCGTTCACCGCGAACAGCAGCGCGTGACGCGGGTCGTAGGTCAGGGAGCCCTGCGAGGCCAGGCGGTCGGCGACCGAGCCGTCCAGCACACCGCCGAGGCCGTGCGTGTCGTAGGTCCCGGCCGGCGTGAGCTGCCCGTCCTCCGCCCGCCGGTAGGCGACGACCTGGTTGCCCGCAGGGTTGTCCGTCTGGACGAACACCGCGTGATGCCCGCCGCCCGGGTAACCTCCGCCGCCGTGCGTCGCGGCGGATACGGACGGGGCGCCCACGGCCGCCGCCGCGAGCGCGGTCGCGAGGGCGACGGCGAGCCGAGTGGTCTTCTGCATGGTCCTGCCTTCCAGGAGTCCGGGGTCGACCCGGCCGGGGCGTGGCACGGGTACGTGAGGCGGTGTGCGCGGAGGCGAAGGTGGAGGCGAACGGAGCGGGGCGGTCCATGAAGCCGCCGTCAGGACCCCGGGGCGGGCGTCCCCCGGGTCCGACTCACGGCAGGGGCGGCTTCCGGCCGCGTCGTGTTCAGGAATGGTGGCCGGAGACGCACCGCTGGGGCTCGGTCTCCTTCAGGTAGTCGTGCTTGACGAGGTTGGCGACGTTGTACGTGTCGGAGGCCGCGAAGTCCGACGGCTTGAACTGGGGATCGAGCCACTGCTGCTCGCCGAACCCCGGCTGGGCGAAGGCGGCGGCGATCCGGCCCTCCTGGACGTGGAAGGCCCGGTTCACCTCGTAGCAGTGGTAGTTGTTGCCGGCGCCGTTGAGCGAGTCCGGCGGCAGGGCGCGCTTGGCGTACGGAGTCCCGCCGTCCGCGAGGTACTTGCCGGTGTCGGCGCCGAAACGGTCCAGGGCCCGGCCCGGTTCCATCGTCCGGTCCTGCATGTCGAGGATGCCGTTGAGTTCCGCGAAGCCCCGGTTGTCGGGGTACTTCCACAGGGCGCCGTCGCGGTACCAGTCGAGGAACTGGGTCGGCTGCAGGCCGCCGAGGCGGCGGTAGTCCGTCAGCATCGTCGCGACCGGCCCGTTCGTCGGCAGGACGGCCGGCCCGAGTTCCATGCGGCCGCAGTAGTAGACGGTCGGGTCGTCCGGCGGGAGGAGGTCCGGACAGTCGGAGGCGGCGGGGACCCGGTGGGACGCCGACGCCGGTGCGGCGGCGACCGCGGTACCGGTCGCGGCCAGCACGGTGAGCGGCAGCGCGACGGCCACGGGAAGGAGAACGAGCCTGGGCGAACGCACGGGTGGGCTCCAGTGGGTGGTGTGGACGGGGGACGTCGGCGACCGACGCGGGGGACGGGCGCGCGGCAGGGCCATTGCACAGGCGTACTGATCGGTAGACGGCCAGCTCGGGCGGTGGTCGAGCGGACAGCATCCGGACGGAGCAGTCGGCGAGGAGCCGGGGACTCCGGACCGCGCGGCGCCCGGGTACGTGTCGCTCGGGGGCGCGTGCGCCGGGGTGCAGCACAGTGGGGGCAACGACGGCGCCGAGGGACAGCGAGCAGCGATGGGAATCCGGGTCGGATGCGGCGGAAGCACGCGGTGTCATGAGTGACACCGCCTGGACCGGCGCGGCGGTCGCCGGTGTCGTGGCCGTGTACGCGCTCGGGTCGGCGCGGCTGGCGCGGTCGCCGGTGTCCGCCGCGATGGTGTTCGTCGGCTGCGGGATCCTGATCGGACCGGTCGGCCTCGACCTGGTGAGCCTGGCGCACGACGCCGGGCCGCTGCTCGCGCTCCTGGAGGCCGCCCTCACCCTGGTGCTGTTCACCGACGCCACGTCGGTGCGCCTCGGGGACCTGCGCACCGGCGGAGCGCTGCCGGGCCGGCTCCTCGGGATCGGCCTGCCGCTCAGCATCGGGGCGGGCTGGCTGCTGGCCTGGCCACTCCTGCCGGGGCTGACGGCCTGGGAGCTGGCGCTCGTCGGTGCGATCCTCGCGCCCACGGACGCCGCGCTCGGCGCGAGCGCCATCTCCGACCCCCGGGTGCCGCGACTGGTCCGTCAGACGCTGAACGTGGAGAGCGGACTGAACGACGGCATGGTGCTGCCCTTCTTCGTCCTCTTCCTGGCCGGCGTCCCGGGCACCTCCTACGCGGAGGAGGGCGTGGGCGGGACGTTCTGGCGCGCGCTCCTGCTCAGCACCGCGTTCGGCCTGGCCCTCGGCTGGGGCGGAGGTCGGCTCCTGCGGTGGGCGGCGGCGCGCGGCTGGGTCACGGGCGAGTGGCGCCAGATCTACGTCCTCGCGGTGGCCTTCGCCCCGTACTCGCTCTCCGTGGTCACGCACGGGAGCGGTTTCATCGCCGCGTGGGTGGCCGGTTTCGCGTTCGCGCAGGGGCTGGGGACGGGCCGGCCCGCCGGGGCCGAAGCGCCCGCCGCAGCCGGCCAGCCTGCCGCGGACGACGGGCACACGACCGACCTGGCGGAGTACCTGGGCGGCCTGCTGGCCGTGCTGAGCCTGCTGTTCTTCGGCGCGGTGCTGCTCGGCCCGGCGTTGGAGCACCTCAGCTGGCGGATCGTCGGCTACGCCGTGCTCAGCCTCACCGTGGTGCGGGTGGTGCCGGTGGCCATCGCCCTCCTCGGCAGCGGGCTGCGGCCGCCCACGGTGCTCTACATCGGCTGGTTCGGGCCGCGCGGCCTCGCCTCGATCGTGCTCGGCCTCCTCGTCGCCGAGGAGCACATCACCGCGGTGGCGACGATCGGGCGGGTGGTCGCGGTCACCGTCGGCCTGAGCGTGCTGCTCCACGGCGTGTCCGCGGTGTGGGCCGCGGGCCGATACGGCGGGTGGTACCGGCGGGCCGCCGGCGCACTGCCGGGGTTGCGGGAGAGCGCGAGCGTACCGGCCGTGCGACGGCGTCGCAGGATCACCCTGGTCCACCGGCCGGACAACTGAGCGCCACCTTTCCGCGGCGTCACCATGCTCACGACGAGCTGACCCGGAGTGCTCCCGTCATCACAGGTCACAGGGTACGTCCTGGTGGTCGGGACGTCCGTGGTCGCTTGCCGCCCGGCCGATGCAGCTCCGAAGCCTCAGCACAAGATGCACACATCCCCTTCTTCGGGCGGCCCTGATGCTCTAGATTGACCGTGCTTCGCGAGTTTGGGCACGAGTGGACAAATGGTGATCTACGGGTCCGGCCCTGCGGACGGCCAGCCGCCGTGCCCCGGCGCCGGACGTGGGGGTGATCGATTCTTGGAGCCCGAGAGGGCGCTTGGCGTGCCGGGAGCAACCGTCGACGGGTCCCCGCGCGCATCGGGAGGCGGGCGGGACGTACGGGTCCGCTGCCGCCGGGGTGGGATGTTCACGTAGCGCTGCAACAACCGGTTTGCCATGTCGCGGGGAGGCGGGGGCGTCCTTGCGGAAGGAACAGCGCGGCGCGGGAGGCGGTGCCTCCCGGGGGAGGAACAGTGCGGGAGGCGCGTGCGCCTCCCGGGGGGAGGAACCGTGTGGAGCGAACACGTCGAACCCACTGGTGACCTGGAAAACGCTGTGGAGGAGGGGGAGTTAGCCGACTCGTTCCGGTCGGCCCGGGGGCGCCCGGGGAACGGGGCGATCAAGCGGCCCGCGCGCCACTGGGAGCAGCGGTACCGCCGGACCGTGATCGTCAGTGACACCGTGGCCACCGCCTTCGTCGTGGCGGCGATCGGGGGCTTCTTCGGGGTCCGCGACGCGGCCAACTGGCACGAGAAGTGGGGGATCCTGGCCTTCGGCACCGAACTGCTGGTGCTGGGCGCGCTGACGGTGACCCGCTCCTGGGCGCCGGCCGTGCTCGGGCAGGGTGCCGAGGAGTTCCGCCGGCTCGGACGCTCGCTGTTCACGGCGGCCGTCGTCCTGGCCCTCGGCGGGATCGCCCTCAGCTCGCACAACATCAGGCTCTGGATCTTCGTCGCCATCCCGGCGATCACGCTCGTCACCATGACCGAGCGGTACCTGCTGCGCCTTCGGCTGCACAAGCAGCGCAACGAGGGACTGTGCCTGCGCCCGGTGCTCGCCGCCGGGAGCGTCGCCACCGTGCGCGACCTGATCGCCCGGACCCGCAAGTTCCCGCACCTCGGCTGGCGGGTGGAGGCGGTGTGCACGCCGGACGGTCTCGGGCCCGACGGCGACCGGCTGGACGGCGTGCCGGTCGTCGGGCGGCTGACGGACGTCGCCAACCACGTCCGCCGCGACGGCTACCGGGTCGTCGCGATCACACCGGACCCGCACTGGTCGCCGGACCGGCTGCAGCGGCTGGCCTGGAACCTCGAAGGCAGCGACGCCGAGATGGTCGTGGCGCCCGTGCTGATGGAGGTGGCCGGCCCGCGGCTGCACGTCGACGCGGTGCTCGGGATCCCGATGCTGCGGGTGAGCATGCCGACCTTCACCGGCGGGCGCCGGGTGGTCAAGGAGGTCGTGGACCGGCTGGGCGCCGCGGTCCTGCTGGTCCTCCTCGCGCCGCTGATGCTGTTCGTCGGGCTGCTGGTGCTGGCGGACAGCCGGGGCGGGGCGTTCTACCGCCAGCACCGGGTCGGCAAGGACGGCCGCGAGTTCACCATCGTCAAGTTCCGCACCATGGTCGTCGGCGCCGACCGGGCGCGGGCCGGGCTGGCCGACCGCAACGAGGGCGCCGGCCTGCTGTTCAAGCTCCGCCGGGACCCTCGGGTGACCAGGGTGGGAGGAGTGCTGCGCCGGTACTCGCTGGACGAGCTCCCGCAGCTCGTCAACGTGCTCACCGGCTCGATGTCGCTCGTCGGCCCGCGGCCGCCGCTGCCGGAGGAGTCCGCGGCGTACGGCCCGGAGATCCGGCGGCGGCTGCTCGTCAAGCCCGGGCTCACCGGCCTGTGGCAGATCAGCGGACGCAGCGACCTGCCGTGGGAGGAGGCGGTGCGGCTGGACCTGCGGTACGTGGAGGACTGGTCGCTCGCCCTGGACACGGTGATCTTGTGGAAGACGCTGCGGGCCGTGCTCCAGGGGCAGGGGGCCTACTGATGGGTGGGGGGCGTCGTCCGGACGACGCGCGGACGGCAGGCCGCAGGGGCCTGCCCGAGGGGAGGAACGGGTCATGAGGGTGAGCGTCCTGGGGCTCGGCTACGTGGGCTGCGTGTCGGCCGCGTGCCTGGCCAGCCTGGGGCACGAGGTCATCGGGGTGGACGTGAACCAGGTGAAGGTCGACCTGGTCAACGAGGGCAAGGCCCCGGTGGTCGAGGAGCGGATCGGCGAGCTCATCGCCGAGGTCGTGCGGACCGGGGCGCTGCGCGCGACCGCCGACGTCCGCGAGGCGATCACGGGCAGCGACGTGTCGCTGGTCTGCGTGGGCACGCCGTCGGAGCCCAACGGCAGCCTGTGCACCACCTACCTGGAGCGGGTCACCGAGCAGATCGGTGCCGCGGTGGCCGAGCGGGGCGGGCGGCAGACCGTCGTGTTCCGCAGCACCATGCTCCCGGGCACCTGTCTGAACCTGCTGGTCCCGATCCTGGAGAAGTACGCCGGCGGCACCGCCGGGGTGGACTTCGGAGTCGCCGTCAACCCGGAGTTCCTGCGCGAGGGCACGAGCGTGCGGGACTTCTTCGACCCGCCCAAGACCGTCATCGGCGAGCTCGACCCGGCCAGCGGCGACGTGGTCGCGGCGCTGTACGAGGGCCTGCCCGGCGAGGTGTTCCGGGTGCCGGTCCCGACGGCCGAGGCGATCAAGTACGCGGACAACGCGTTCCACGGCCTCAAGATCGGCTTCGCGAACGAGCTGGGCGCGGTGTGCCGGGCGCTCGGGGTGGACTCGCACCAGGTGATCGACGTCTTCCTGGCCGACCGCAAGCTGAACGTCAGCCCCGCCTACCTGCGGCCCGGCTTCGCCTTCGGCGGCTCCTGCCTGCCCAAGGACCTGCGCAGCCTGGTGCACGCGGCGCAGCGGGCCGACGTCGCGGTGCCCATCCTCGCCCACGTGCTGCCCTCCAACGCCGAACACCTGCAGCGCGCGGTGGAGTTGGTCGAGCGCACCGGCAAGCGCCGGGTGGGCCTGTTCGGCCTCTCCTTCAAGCCCGGCACCGACGACCTGCGCGAGAGCCCGCTCGTCGAGCTGGCGGAGCGGCTCTTCGGCAAGGGCTACGACCTGCGGATCTACGACCCCAACGTGAACCTCTCCCGACTGCTCGGTGCGAACCGCGAGTACATCGAGACCCGGCTGCCGCACCTCGCGCAGCTGCTCGCGGAGTCCGTCGACGAGGTGCTCGAACACGCCGAGGTGTGCGTGGTCGGGACCAGGGAGCCGGCCGTCCTGTCGGCGCTGCCCCGTGCCGGCGGCCCGGAGATCATCGACCTCATCCGCCTTCCCGACGCCGACGTGCGCCGGACCGAACCGGGGTACACGGGCCTTGCTTGGTGACGCGTCGTTCAGCGGGCCGGGCGGCGACGGCGCGGGCCGCCGCGCGCTGGTCCTGGTGGAGAACCTGTCGGTGCCCTTCGACCGGCGGGTGTGGCAGGAGTGCACGACACTGCGCGACGCGGGCTGGGAGGTGCACGTCGTCTGCCCGC
This sequence comes from Kitasatospora sp. NPDC038210, assembly GCF_055600605.1. Taxonomy (NCBI): domain Bacteria; kingdom Bacillati; phylum Actinomycetota; class Actinomycetes; order Kitasatosporales; family Streptomycetaceae; genus Kitasatospora; species Kitasatospora sp. NPDC038210. The sequence goes on from NZ_JBVJYK010000001.1 coordinate 436,488, forward strand.
GGGGCACCAAGCGGGACACCGAGCCGGAAGCGGTGATCGACGGCGTGCGCATCCACCGCTACCCGTTGCGCGCGGCCACCGGCGGGCCGGCCGGCTACCTGCAGGAGTACGGATCGGCGCTGTGGCACACCGCCCGGCTGGCCCGAAGGGTCGGCCCGGTCGACGTGGTCCACATCTGCAACCCGCCGGACCTGCTGTTCCTGCCGGCCCTGTTGCTGAAGCGGCGCGGGGCGCGGATCGTCTTCGACCAGCACGACCTGGTGCCCGAGCTCTACCTCTCCCGGTTCGACCGCGGCGCGGACCTGCTCCACCGCGCCGTGTGCGCGCTGGAACGGTGGACCTACCGGTCCGCGGACGTCGTGCTGGCCACGAACGAGAGCTACCGGGACGTCGCGCTGCGCCGCGGCGGCCGGCGCCCGGAGGACGTCTTCGTGGTGCGCAGCGCGCCCGACACCGACCGGTTCCAACCGGTACCGCCCGAACCGGAGTTGAAGCGCGGCAAGCCCCATCTGCTGTGCTACCTCGGGGTGATGGGCCCGCAGGACGGCGTCGACTACGCCTTGCGGGCCCTCGCGAAGCTGCGCGACGAGCAGGGGCGGACCGACTGGCACGCGGTGTTCGTGGGCGGCGGCGACACCTTCGACGCGATGGTGGAGCTGTCCCGGCGGCTCGGGCTCTCGGAACAGGTGGAGTTCACCGGGCGGGTGCCGGACGCCGACCTGGTGCGCTACCTGTCCAGCGCCGACGTCTGCCTCTCGCCCGACCCGCGCAACCCGCTCAACGACGTGTCGACCATGAACAAGGTCCTGGAGTACATGGTGATGGGGCGGCCGATCGTCTCGTTCGACCTCCGGGAGGCGCGGGTCTCCGCCGGTGACGCCGCCGTCTACGCGCCCGCGAACGACGAGGCCGAGTTCGCCGCGCTCATCGCGCGGCTGCTGGACGATCCGGAGGAGCGCAGCCGGATGGGCAAGACCGGCCAGGAGCGGATCAACGGGCCGCTCGCCTGGCGGAACTCCCAGCGATCGCTGCTCGCCGCGTACGCCGCCGCCTGCCGTGGTCGGGCGCCGGTGTCGGCGGGCGGCCCGAACCGGGCAGGGAGAAGGCCCCGCCGTTGAGCGATGAAACGATACGTCTGGTCACGATCGGTCGGATCCTGCGCCGGCGCTGGCGGCTCCTCGCCGTCCTCGCCGTGCTGGGTGCGCTCGTCGGCTACGGCACGTCCTTCCTGTTCCCGCCGCGCTTCACGGCGTCGGCGTCCGTCCTGCTGCCCGGGGCGTGGCAGGAGCGCGAGCTGCTGACCCAGGCGGAGATCGCGAGCAGTTCGGTGGTGGTCGACCGCGCGGCCGCCGCGCTCGGCTGGAGCGGCGTCACCGGCGCCGCGCTGCAGGACCGGGTGAGCGCCACGGCCGCCGACGGGAACATCATCAAGATCTCGGGCACGGCCGAGACCCCGGAGCGCGCCCAGCAGCTCTCCGACCAGGTCGCCCAGCAGTTCGTCACCTTCGCCGCGCGGATCGCCGGCGACAGCACCGACCCCGCGGCGTCCCAGCCCGAGGCGCTGCGGCAGATGGTGGTGCAGGCCAGCCGGCGCATCACCGACCTGGCCGACGCGGCCGATCCGGGGCAGACCGTGGAGAGCGTGCAGACCCGCACCGAACTCGCCAAGCTGCGCACCGCGCTGCAGGACGCCGTCAAGAAGCTGGACCAGGTCGACCCGGCCGCGAACCGGGCCAACATGGTCGTCATGGGGCCGGCCGCCCGGCCGACCGGCGAGGCACCGCCGACGCGGATGCAGCTCGTCGTCGCCGGGGCGCTGCTGTTCCTCGTCCTCGCCGTCATCGGCCACCTCACCGCCGCACGGATGAGCCGCCGCCCGCGTACCGAGCCCGAGATCGCCGCGGCGCTGGGCTCGATCGTCCTCGGCACCGTCGACGTCCCCGGTGAACGGCCCGTCCACCGGCCGCAGGGCCGGGGCCCGCTGGCCCGGCTCCGCCGGCTGCTGGGCGTCGACACCCGGTGGGACGTCCCGGCCCCGCAGGCCTCCGGCGACGAGGCCGGACGGCAGGTCCGCTACCGGCGGGTGTGCGCCCGCCTCCGGGACCGGCTGCCCGCCGCCCAGCGGCTGCTGGTCCTCGTGCCGGACGGCGACGAGACGGCCCGCCTGGCCGCCGGGCAGCTCGTCACCGAGGCCGGCGGCGATCCGCTGCTGCGGGTGGTGGGGGTGTCGGTGTCCCGGCCGCTGGTGCCGGACCGTGACGACGAGTCCGGTGCCCTGGTCGTGCTCAGCGCGGGCAGCTGGACCGCGGGCGAGCTCACCGGCATCGCCGAGGCGTGCGCGGACGCCCGGCACAAGGTCGTCGGCGCGGTCGTCGCCGGCGCGGTCCGGGCGCCGGCGCGGCCGGCCGGCCGTCCGCCGCAGGGCGCCGAGCCCGAGACCGCGGCTGCGCCCGAGCCGGAGACCGTGCCCGAGCCCGGGACCGAGATCCCGGCCGCCGTCGGCGACGAGGCGAGGCGAGGTTCGGGGTGACGACGAGTACGACGTCGGAGTCGCCGGCCGCCACGCCGCTGCTGGACCTGCAGGCGCTGGTGGTCGCGGTGCGCAGGCGCCGCCGCCTCTGGTGCGCCATGGCGCTGATCGGGCTGCTGCTCGGCGCGGCGGCGGCGGTGCTGATGCCGGCGCCGCCGAGTGCGGTGGCCAAGGTGCTGGTCGCGCACGAGGCGGACCAGCCGAACGACCCCGGGACGCTGATCCGCACCGACGTCGCCCTGCTGCAGACCACGGGGATCGCCGGCAAGGCCCTGCAGGCCCTCGGCTCCCCGGACAAGCCGGAGGACTTCATGCAGGACTACGGGGGCATCGGCCTGACCAACAACCTGCTGCAGATCACCGTGAAGGGCCGCAGCGACGCGGAGGCGGTGGCCCGGGCCAAGGCGCTGGCCGACGCGTTCGTCGCCGACCACGTCCGGCGGATCCAGGAGGCCGCGGCCGCCGAGGCCAAGAGCCTGCTCGACCAGCGCGACCGGCTGCAGGAGCAGCTCGCCCAGGTCAACAAGGCGATCGGCGACGCGACGCCGCAGAGCGGTCCGAAGGCCTCGGCGAACCTGGAGTCGCTCTTCGCCAGCCGGGCCGAACTCACCTCGCGGATCACCGACTTCGGCCAGCGGGCCGCCGAGGCGAGCGTCGGTACGCCCCGGCTCGTCGCCGGGACCCAGATCGTGGACGTCCCGCGCGCGGAGCGGCACTCCCTGGCCAGGACCGCCGCCACCGACGCCGTGGTCGGGCTCGTCCTCGGGCTCGTCCTCGGGCTCGCGGTGTCGGCGGTCGGCGTGGTGGTGGCGGACCGGCCCGTGCTGCGCCGGGAGATCGCGGCGAACCTCGGCGCCTCCGTCATCGCGGAACTGCGCCGGGTGCCCCGCCGGCGGGGGCGGCGGTGGCAGGGACGCCGGGCCAGGAGGGCCCGCAGCCGGCTCACCGCGACCCTGCTCCGCAGCGTGCGCGACTCCGCGGAGCCGGTGTCGCTGCTGGAACTGGGCTGTGCGCGCAGCACGGGCGCGATCGCACTGGACCTCGCCGCGGCACTGGGCGAGGAGGGGCCGGTCGTCGTGGTCGACGGCCTGCCCGGCTCGAAGCTCGCCGACCGCCGCCCCGGGCCCGGGGCCCCGACCGTGGTCGCCGACGGGACGGCCGAGGCCGGGTCGGCGCAGGAACGACGGGTCGGCGTCGGCTCGGTGGCGCCCGGCACGGCGTGGACCGACCTGCGCCACCTCGGCACCCGGACCGTGCTCGTCGTGCAGGCCGGCCACGGCAGCGCCGCATGGCTGCACACCGTGGCGCGGCAACTCGCGGACCAGCGCATACCGGTGATCGGTGTGGTGCTGATCGACCCCGATCCGCGGGACCGGACGGACGGCACGCTCTGGGACGGGCCGCCCGCGTCGCCGCGCGGCCGCAACGACCGGCCGCCCCGGCCGATCGGCACGGGGCGGCGGCGGACCGAGCGGCTACCGATGTGGACCGCCATGGTCCCGGACAGCGACCAGGAGGCGAGGTAGGACATGTGCGGCATCGCAGGAACGTACCGATGGCCGGACGGGAAGGCCGTGACCGACCTGCTCACCGAGACCCTCGCGCACCGGGGGCCGGACGGGGCGGGCCGGTACAGCCACCCCGTCGGTGACGGCGAGGTGCACCTCGGGCACCGCCGACTGGCCATCATCGACCTGTCGGAGACCGGCGCCCAGCCGATGGTCTCGAACGGCCTCGTCCTGACGTACAACGGCGAGCTGTACAACGCGCCCGAGCTGCGGGCCGAACTGTCGGCCGCCGGGGTGCGCTTCCGCGGGACCTCCGACACCGAGGTGCTGCTGGAGGCCTGGCGGCGCTGGGGCACGGAGTGCCTGCCCCGGCTGCGCGGCATGTTCGCGTTCGGGATCTTCGACGAGCGGACCGGCGAGCTGGTGCTCGCCCGCGACCAGCTCGGCATCAAGCCGCTCTTCCTGCTCCGGCGCGGCGAGGGCCTGGTGTTCGCCTCCGAGCTCAAGGCGCTGGCCGCCGCCACCGGGGGGTCGCTGCAGGTGGACCACGCGGCGCTGGTGGCCTCACTGCTGTACTACTGGGTGCCGGACTCGCGGTGCGCGTTCCGCGAGGCGGAGAAGCTGCCGCCGGGCAGCTGGCTGCGGTGCCGGCCCGACGGCCGGACGGAGCGCGGCCGGTTCTGGCACCTGCGGGACGTCGCCGCCGAGGGCCGGGAGCGGGCCCGCAGCGGCGAACTGCCCGACATCGCCGCGATCGTCGAGGAGTCGACCCGGCGCCACCTGCTCTCCGACGTCCCCGTGGCGACCTTCCTCTCCGGCGGGCTGGACTCCAGCTACCTGACCGCGCTGGCGGCCCGCGACCACCCCGGGATCTCCGCCTACACGATCGGGTTCCGCGCCGAGGACGCCAGGTTCGAGGCGATGCCGGACGACCTCCGCTACGCCCGTCAGGTGGCCGAGCGGTTCGGCGTCGACCTGCACGAGATCGAGATCGCCCCGGACGTGCTCGACCTGCTGCCGCGGATGACGTACCACCTGGACGAGCCGATCGGCGACCCCGCCGCGATCAACACCTTCCTGATCTGCTCGGCCGCCCGGGAGGCCGGCGTCAAGGTGCTGCTCTCGGGGATGGGCGCCGACGAGCTGTTCGCCGGCTACCGCAAGCACCTGGCCAACCTGATCGCGCTGCGCTACCAGCGCGTCCCGCGGCCCCTGCGGCGCGGCCTGTCCGCGGCGGTGGACCGGCTGCCGGTGGCCTCGGCCCGCCGAGGGTACCGGTCGGTGCGGTTCGCCAAGCGGTTCCTCTCCTTCGCCGACCTGCCGGAGGAGACGGCGTTCCGGCGCAGCTACACCATGTACGACCGGGCGGAACTTCTCGCCCTGGTCGATCCGGACCTCGCCGGGACCGTCGACGACGTCCTGACCGAGCACGCGGACGTCTACCGGGACAACGAGCTCGACGACTTCGTCAACCGGATGTGCCTGGGCGACGCCCGGATGTTCCTGCCGGGCCTGAACCTCGCGTACACCGACCGCTCCAGCATGGCCGCGTCGACCGAGGTGCGGGTGCCGTACGTGGACGTCGAGGTGGTCAGGGCGGCGTTCGCCGTTCCCGGCGACCGGAAGATCGTCGGACGGCAGGGCAAGGCCGTCCTCAAGGAGGCGGCCACCTCGGTCCTGCCCCGGGAGATCGTGTACCGGCCCAAGGGCCTGTTCAGCGCCCCGCTGCGCGCCTGGATGAGCCGGGACCTCGCCCCGCTGGTGCGCGAGGTGGTGCACGACGGCGTGCTCGTCCGCTCCGGGTTCCTGCGGCGCGACGCGCTGGCGCGGCTCGTCGCCGAGGACGCCTCCGGGCAGCGGGACTTCTCCAAACACCTGTGGCACGTGCTGACCCTGGAGTACTGGTACCGCAGTGCGACCTCCGGGGCCGACCACAGCGCCGGTTCGCCGGCGTAGCGCACACGTGACGGCTGAGAAACTAGGGGACTCCGAGTGAAACAGGTCGTGCAGAACTACAAGAGCGGCGAGCTGGCGGTGCTCGACGTGCCGGCGCCGGGGTGCAAGCCGGGCGGGGTGCTGGTCCGCACCGCCTACTCGCTGATCTCCACCGGAACCGAACTGATGAAGGTCTCCGAGGCCGGCATGTCGATGCTGGGCAAGGCCCGCTCCCGGCCGGACCAGGTGGCCAAGGTCATGCAGAGCGTGGCCACCAACGGACTGCCCGCCACCTACCGCAAGGTGATGGGCAAGCTGGACTCGTACACGCCGCTGGGCTACTCGCTGTGCGGGGTGGTCGAGCAGGTCGGCGCCGGGATCGACGACGTGAAGGTCGGCGACCTGGTGGCCTGCGCCGGCAACGAGCACGCGCTGCACGCCGAGCTGAACTGGGTGCCGAAGAACCTCTACACCCCGGTGCCGGACGGCCTGGCACCGCGGCACGCGGCCTTCGGCACCGTCGGGTCGATCGCGCTGCAGGGCGTCCGCCAGGGCGAGCCGCAGCTCGGCGAGGTGGCGCTGGTGATCGGCCTCGGGCTGATCGGGCAGCTGGTGGTGCAGCTGCTCACCGCGGCGGGCGTGCGCGTGGTCGGCGCCGACCCGGACCCCTCGCGCTGCGAGCTGGCCGAGCGCCTGGGCGCGGCGGCCTGCGGCGACCCGGGCTCGGCGGCCGTGGAGAACGCCGTCGCGGAGCTGACGGACGGCCACGGCGTGGACCAGGTGTACCTGGCGGCCGGCGGCGGCAGCAACCAGCCCGTGGAGCTGGCCGCGCACCTGGCCCGGGACCGCGGCCGGGTCGTCGACATCGGCAAGTGCCGCCTGGACCTGCCGTGGAACGCGTACTACGAGAAGGAGCTGGACGTCCGCTTCTCGCGCTCCTACGGCCCCGGGCGCTACGACCCGGAGTACGAGCTGGAGGGGCGCGACTACCCGATCGGGTACGTGCGCTGGACGGAGCGGCGCAACCTGGCCTGCTTCATCGACCTGATGGCCCGCGGCCGCGTCGACGTCGACCCGCTGATCTCCCACGTCGCCGACTTCTCGGACGCCGTGGAGACGTACCGGCGCCTCAAGGACGGCGAACTGAGGGCCGTCACCGCGCTGTTCCGCTACGCCCCGGCGGAATCGGAGCCGCCGGCGAAGGCCGAGGCCCCGAAGCTGGAGATCCCCGCCGTCAGGCTCCCCGCCGCGCGGACGGCCGCGGCCCGCCCGGCCGACGCCCCGGTGCGGCTGGCGTTCGTCGGCGCGGGTAACTACGCGTCCTCCATGCTGCTGCCGCACCTGGCCCAGCGCGAGGGCGTGGCACTGTCCGCCGTCGTCACCACCACGTCCCTGTCCGCGGCCAACGCCCAGCGCAAGTTCGGCTTCGCCCGGGCGACCACCGACCTGGACGCCGTCCTCGGGGACTCCTCGATCGACGCCGTCTTCGTGGTCACCCGGCACAGCTCGCACGCCTCCCTGACCCGCAAGGCGCTGCTGGCCGGCAAGGCCGTCTTCGTGGAGAAGCCGCTCGCCCTGACCGAGGACGAACTCGCCTCCGTGCTCGCCACGGTGGAGGAGTCCGGCAACGACCGCCTCCAAGTCGGGTTCAACCGCCGCTTCGCCCCGCTGCTGCGCGAGGCCAGGGCCCGCCTCGGCGCCCGTACGGGCCCGGCCAGCCTGCGCTACCTCGTCAACGCGGGCCGCCTCCAGCACGGCAGCTGGTACCTCCAGCAGGGCACCGAGGGCTCGCGCTTCGAGGGCGAGGGCGGCCACTTCATCGACACCGCGAGCTGGCTGCTCGGCGCGGACCCGGTCTCGGTGTACGCCGTCGCCCCGTCCGGCAACGAGGACCTCCAGATCGTGCTGGGCTACCCCGACGGCTCCACCGCCACCATCAGCTACGTCACCTCCGGGGCGCCCGGCTTCCCCAAGGAGACGCTGGACCTGCTCGCCGACGGCAAGGTGCTCAAGCTCGACGACTTCGTCCGCGCCTCGGTGTACGGCCGCAAGCGGTGGGTCAGCTCGCGGCTGCCCAAGGCCCGGGACAAGGGCCAGTCCAACGAGCTGGCCTCGTTCGTCAAGGCCGTGCGCACCGGCGGGCCGATGCCGGTGCCGCTGGAGTCCCTGGTCGCCACCACGGCGGCCACCCTCGCGGTGCAGGCCAGCCTGGGCGCCGGCGCCCCGGTGGCCCTGGCGAGGTCGCTGTGACCATGAGCGCGGGCTGGTACCTGCGGCGCCTGTCCGCGATGGGGCCGCAGGAGGTCGCCGGCCGGGTGGGCGACACGCTGCGCCGGCGCCGGTGGGGCAACGAGACCCCGCCGGCGGGCCCGGCCGTCAGCGGCGCCCGGTTCACCGCCGTGCTGCCCGCCGGGGCGGTCGAGGCGGTGCCCGCCGAGGCTGCCAAGCGGCTGGTCGCCGAGGCGGACCGGCTGATGGACGGCCGCGCCGAGTTCTTCGGCGTGGAGCGCGAGGACATGGCCGACCCGGACTGGTGGTTCGACCCGAAGACCGGCCGCCGGGCCACCGCCGGCTACGCCTTCGACGTGCCCTACCGGGACGAGGGCGCCGTCGGCGACATCAAGCAGATCTGGGAGCCCTCCCGGCACCAGTACCTGACGGTGCTCGCCGCCGCGTACGCCGTCACCGGCAACGAGCGCTACGCCGAGCGCGTCGCCGACCACCTGCGCTCCTGGTGGAAGGTCAACCCGCCGCTGGAGGGCGTGCACTGGGTCAGCGGCATCGAGCTGGGCATCCGGCTGCTGTCCTGGGTGTGGGTGCGCCGGCTGCTGGACGGCTGGTCGGGCGCGGCCGCACTGTTCGAGGCCAACCCGACGGCGCTGCACCAGATCTGGCACCACCAGCGCTGGCTGGCGGCCTTCCCCAGCCGGGGCTCCTCCGCCAACAACCACGTCATCGCCGAGGCCGCCGGGCAGTTCGCCGCCTCCTGCGCCTTCGGCTGGTTCCCCGAGTCGGAGCGATGGCGCGCGGAGGCACTGCGCTCGCTGGACCGGCACCTGCGCGCCAACACCTTCCTGTCCGGCCTCAACCGGGAGCTGGCCAGCGAGTACCACGGGCTCGTCCTGGAGCTCGGCCTGGCCGCGGTCGCCGAGGCGGACGCCGCCGGGGTGCCCGTCCCCGCGACGGTCCGTCTGGTGCTGCTGCGCATGACCGACGCCCTGGCCGCCGTGGTCGACAACCGGCTGCGGCCCCCGCGCCAGGGCGACGCGGACGACGGGCACGGCCTGGTCGTGGACGGCGCGGGCACCGACCGCTGGGCCTCGCTGCTCGCCACCGGGGAGGCCGTGTTCGGCCGCCTGCCCTGGTGGCCGGAGGTGGCGGCCGGCGACGTCCGCACCCCGCTGCTGGCCGCGCTGCTGAAGCCGTACGGGGCGGGCGTGGCCCGCCCGGCGAGCCGGCCCGTCCACCTGGCCGACGCCGGGATGACCATCCTGCGCGACGAGGAGGACCGGATCTGGTGCCGCTGCGACGGCGGTCCGCACGGGTTCCTGTCCATCGCCGCGCACGCCCACGCCGACGCGCTGTCCCTGGAGGTCCGCCAGGACGGGGTCGACGTGCTCGCGGACCCGGGGACGTTCTGCTACCACGGGCAGCCGGAGTGGCGGCAGTACTTCCGCTCGACCCTCGGCCACAACACGCTGGAACTGGACGGCGCCGACCAGTCCGCCTCCGGCGGCCCGTTCCTGTGGACCCGGCAGGCCCGCAGCCGCGTCCTGGTCGCGGACGTGGCAGACAAGGACGCGGCCGGTGGGGGAGTGGCCCGCTGGTGCGCCGAACACGACGGCTACCGGCCCTCCGTGCACCGCCGCCGGGTGGAACTGACCGTCGGGAGCCGGAAGTTGCGGGTGGTCGACGAGGTGAGCGGCCCGCGCCGGCCGGTACGGCTGGCCTTCCACCTCGGCCCCGCCGTCACCGCGGACCTGACGGGGAACCGGGCGCTGCTCACCTGGACCCGTGACGGCGAGGACCGCTCCGCGGAGCTCGACCTCGCCGGGCAGCTGTCCTGGCGCGCGCACCGCGGTGAGAGCGACCCGCCGCTCGGCTGGTACTCCGCCGGCTTCGGCCGCAAGGAGCCCGCCACCACGCTGGTCGGCACCGGCTTCGCCGACGGCGCGCAGGGGTTCACCACCGTACTCAGGTTCCACGGCTAGGGGGGCGCGTGGGGATCACGAGGCGGCCGCACCGGGGGGCGTCGACGCCGCGGCGCACGGCGTCGGCTGCGGCGGCGCTGACGCTCGCCCTGTTGGCGGCGACCGGCTGCACCAGCACGTCGGACGCCCCGGCGAAGCCGACCGGGGCGCCGACCGCGTCCGCGGCCGTGGCCGTCGCCCGGGTGTGCGCCGAGCCCGCGGCCGGTCCGGCCGCGGCGCCGGCGGGCGCGGTGACGGTCGACCCGGCGGTGGCCGGCGACCTGTCCGCGAAGACGAGGAGCAGCCCGCCGAACACCACGTTCTGGCTCGGACCGGGCACGCACCGGCTCGCGTCGGACCGGTACGCCCAGGTCGTCCCCAAGGAGGGGGACAGCTACCTCGGCGCGCCGGGCGCGGTGCTCGACGGCGGGAAGACCAACGAGTACGCGTTCGGCGGCGCCGCCGGCGGCGTCACCATCCGCTACCTGACCGTGCAGGGCTTCGTCGCGCCGCAGAACGAGGGCGTGGTCAACCACGACTCGGCCGATGGGTGGGTGATCGAGCACGCGACGATCCAGAACAACTCCGGCGCCGGGCTGATGGCCGGCGCCCACCAGCGGGTCCGCGCCAGCTGCCTGCGCGGCAACGGGCAGTACGGCATGAACGCGTACAAGACCGGCGGCCCCGTCAGCGACCTCGTGGTGGAGGGCAACGAGATCACCGGGAACGACACCGACGAGTGGGAGCGGCGCCAGCCGGGCTGCGGCTGCACCGGAGGCGTCAAGTTCTGGGCCGTCAACGGCGCCGACGTGCGCGGCAACTGGGTGCACGACAACCGCGGCACCGGGCTGTGGGCGGACACCAACAACAACGACTTCCGCATCGAGGACAACGTGTTGGAGTCCAACGACGGCGCCGCGCTGATCTACGAGACCAGCTACAACGCGGTCATCCGGCACAACACGATCCGGCGCAACGACTGGGTCGAGGGCCGCAGGTACGCCGACCGCGGCGACAACTTCCCGGTCGCGACCGTCTACCTGTCCGAGTCCGGCGGCGAACCGCGGATCCCCGCCCGCACGGACAAGATCGAGATCGACGGGAACGTGCTGGAGGACAACTGGTCCGGGATCACCCTGTGGGAGAACGCCGACCGGTTCTGCAACAGCCCGGCCAACACCTCGTCCGGTGACTGCACCCTGCTGGTGAAGAACACCGCCAGCTGCGCACAGCCGGGCATCGCCGGCGCACCGCTCTACGCCGACTGCCGGTGGAAGACCCAGCGCGTCGACATCCACGACAACCGCTTCGTCCTGGACCCGACCGTCCCCGGCTGCACGACCGGCTGCGGCCGGATGGCCGTGCTCGCCAACTACGGCACCTACCCGGACTGGTCGCCGTACAAGGGCGAACCGGTGGCCGAGGCGATCACCGGCAAGCAGCAGAACCGCTGGCACGACAACACCTACCTCGGACCGTGGAGCTTCGTCGCCCACGACCCGAGCCGGACGCTCGACTCCGCGCAGTGGCAGGGCGCGCCGTACCAGCAGGACCGGGGCAGCACCTTCCGGCCGCGGGCGGGTGGTTGAGATGGGCCGGAACCAGATGTGCGCCGGGCCGCCCGCCGGACCGGACACCGCGGGCGCGCGGCCCGGCACCCGGCCGCGCCAGGCCGGCACCCCGAAGGCCGTCGGGACGGTCTGGGGGCTGCTCATCCTCAACACCCTCGGCTCCGCCGGGGCGAAGACCATCGTCCCGCTGCCCCGCTCCCTCATCCAGATGGCCACCATGGGCGCGCTGGTCACCGCGTTCGCGCTGGCGCTCGCCCTCAACCTCCGGCTGCGCATCCGCGCCAGCGCCTTCCTGTTCCTGCTCACCCTGATGCTGGTGCTGAGCGTGATCTCCAGCGCGCACCTGGAGTCCGGGTTCGGGGCGCTGTTCCGCTGCTTCCGGCTGACCCTCTTCGTCGGCACGCTGTGGCTGCTCAGCCGCTGGTGGGACGGCGGCCCGCTGCTCGTCCGGCACCACATCCGGATGTACTTCGCGGTGCTCGCGTCGGTGGCCGCCGGCCTGGTCGTCTCGCCGGGCGCGGCCATGCCCGACCTCTACGGCGGGCGGCTGGTCGGTGCGCTGTGGCCGCTCACCCCGCCGCAGATCGGCCAGTACGCCGCGGTGATCATCGGGCTCACCGTGCTGCTCCTGCTGGACCGCCGGACCACCGGGGCGAGCGCCGCCACCGTCATCGTGCCGTCCTTCGTCCTGCTCGCGCTGACCCACACCCGGACGGCGACGGTCGCCATGCTCATCGGACTGGTGCTGGCCGTCGGCTCGCTCGTCCTGACCAGCGCCGCCGCCCGCCGGTTCTTCACCTGGGCGGTGCTGTGCGCCACCGTGGCCGCGGTCGGGCTGAGCTCCCTGCTGCAGGCGTGGTTCCTGCGCGGACAGAGCCAGGAGAACTTCTCCAACCTCACCGGCCGGGCCAAGGTCTGGGACGCGCTGCTGGCGGCGCCCCGGACGACCACGGAGCAGCTGTTCGGCGTGGGGCTGGGCGACAAGTCGTTCGGCGGGCTGCCGATCGACAACAGCTGGCTGGCCGTCTACAACGAGCAGGGCCTGGCCGGCGTCACCGTCGTGGCGGCGATCCTCGTCGTGCTGGGCGGCGTCGCGCTGCTGCGGCCGCCGTCGCTGGCGAGGGCCTGCGCGATCTTCCTGATCAGCTACTGCGCGATCGCGTCGTACACCGAGGCCGGGCTGGGCGACGCCTCGCCGTACCTGCTGCACCTGACGGTGGCCGCCTCGCTGCTGGTGACACCCGCCGCGGCCGCCCACGGACCGGTGCTCGGAGAGACGGCTCCCGGAGTCGCGGTGTCCGGAGGCGGGTCGCCCCGAGTCGCGGCGTTCGGAGACACGGTGTCCCGAGCCGCGGTGCCCGGAGCCCTCCGACGACGCACACCGCCATGGACCCACGGACCGGAGGGAGGGTGAGCATGCGCGTCCTCGTGGTGCACAACCGCTACGCCTCGGCTCAGCCGAGCGGGGAGAACATGGTCGTCGACCAGGAGGTCGGGCTGCTGCGCGAGGCCGGACACCAGGTCGAGGTGTTCGAGCGGCGCAGCGACGACATCGCCGCCCGGTCCCTGCCGGGCAAGATCGCGGTGCCGCTGCTGGTGCCGTGGAACCCGGCGGTCCGCGCGGAGCTCGCGGCCCGGCTGCGCACCGAGCGGCCGGACGTGGTGCACGTCCACAACGTCTTCCCGCTGCTGTCGCCCGCGGTGCTGGCCGCCTGCGCCGACGCCGGCGTGCCGGCCGTCGCCACGCTGCACAACTACACCCAGGTCTGCCCGCCGGGCACGCTGCAGCGGGACGGCCGGCCGTGCACCGAGTGCGTCGGCGGCTCGCCGCTGCCCGCCGTCCGGCACGGCTGCTACCGCAACTCCCGGTTGGCGACGGTGCCGCTCGCGGTCAGCCTGTCGGTCAACCGGCGGCGGTGGTGGTCCGGCGTGGAGCGGTTCTTCTGCATCTCCGCGGCGCAGCGCGACGTCCTGGTGCGGGCCGGCCTGCCGGCCGAGCGGCTGGCGGTCAAGCACAACTTCGTGCCCGACCCGGGCACGTGCCGCACCGGCGCCGGCGAGCACCTGCTCTACCTCGGCCGCCTCGCGGAGGCCAAGGGCGTGCGGCTGCTCATGGCCGCGTGGGACGAACTCGCCGCGGCCGGCGGGGTGGGCGTGCCGCTCGTGGTCGCCGGCACGGGCCCGCTGGAGCGGGAGGTGACCGCCTGGGCGGCGGGCAGGGACGACGTGCGGTACGTCGGCCTGTTCGACCGGGACCAGTGCCGGCAGGCCCTCGCGCGGTCGGTCGCCGTGGTGGCGCCCTCGACGTGGCTGGAGGCGTTCGGCCTGGTGGTCGTGGAGGCGATGGCGGCCGGCGTCCCGGCCGTCGCCGCCGGTCACGGTGCCTTCGCCGAACTCGTCGAGGACGGGGTGACCGGGCTGCTGCACCGGCCCGGGGAGGTGGCCTCGCTCGCGTCCTGCATCCGCCGGATCACGGCCGGGGCGGACCGCAACCAGGAGATGGGCCGGGCGGCCCGGCGCCGGTACGAGCAGGGCTTCAGCCCGGCCGTCGGGCTGGAGCGCCTGGTGGAGGGGTACCGCACCGCGATCGCGGTGCGGTCCGGCGGCGCGGACGGCGCGCCGCCGGTCGGGAACGGAAACACGGGCTCGCGCCGGGGCACCCGCGCGGGCAGGGATGGGGGCAGGACATGACACGATGCCGACTCTGCGGATCGACGGCGTTGGGGAGCGTCGTCGACCTGGGGGCGACCCCGCCGTGCGAGAGCTTCCTCGCCGCGGACGAACTGGACCGGCCGGAGCCGGCGTACCCGCTGCACCTGCGGGTCTGCACCGACTGCTGGCTGGCGCAGATCCCGCCGCTGATCACGCCCGAGGAGACGTTCACGCAGTACGCGTACTTCTCCTCCTACTCGACCTCCTGGGTGGAGCACGCCCGCAGCTTCGTCACCGGTGCCGTGCAGCGGCTGGGCCTGGGCCCCGACGCCTTCGTGGTCGAGGTCGCGAGCAACGACGGGTACCTGCTCCGGCACGTGGTGGACCGGGGGATCCGCTGCCTCGGCATCGAACCGTCGGTGAACGTCGGCGCCGCGGCGCGCGAGGCCGGCGTGCCCACGCTCACGGCGTTCCTGGACCCGGTCACCGGCTCGGCCGTCCGCGCCGAACACGGCCCGGCGGACCTGGTCGTGGCCAACAACGTGTACGCGCACATCCCCGACGTGGTCGGGTTCACCCGGGGGCTGCGCGCCCTGGTCGCCGACGACGGCTGGGTCTCCATCGAGGTGCAGCACCTGCTGACCCTGATCGAGGAGAACCAGTACGACACGATCTACCACGAGCACTTCCAGTACTACACGGTCGCCTCCGCGGCCCGGGCGCTGGCCAGCGGCGGACTCACGCTCGTGGACGTCGAACTGCTGCCGACGCACGGCGGCTCCATCCGGCTGTGGGCCCGCCCGGACGGGGCGGCCGGCGAGCCGACCGGCCGGGTCGCCGAGGTGCTGGACCGGGAGAAGGCCGCCGGGCTGCAGGACCTGTCCGGGTACACCGAGTTCTCCGCCCGGGTGGCCAAGGTGCGCCGGGACCTCCTGAAGTTCCTCGTCGAGGCGGCCGAGCGCGGCGAGACGGTCGTCGGCTACGGCGCCCCGGGCAAGGGCAACACCCTGCTCAACCACTGCGGCATCCGGCCCGACCTGCTCCCGTACACGGTCGACCGCAACCCGTACAAGCACGGCAGGTTCACCCCGGGCACCCGGATCCCGATCCTGCCGCCCGAGCGGATCGCCGCCGACAAACCCGACTACGTCCTCGTCCTCCCGTGGAACCTGCGGGCCGAGCTGACCGAGCAGCTCTCCTTCGTGCACGAGTGGGGCGGCCGGCTGGTCTTCCCCGTCCCGGAACTGAGCATCGTCGAGGTGAAGGCATGAAGGTCGTCCTGTTCTGCGGCGGTTACGGGCTGCGCATGCGCAGCGGAGCGTCCGACGACGTGCCCAAGCCGATGGCGATGGTCGGCCCGCGGCCGCTGATCTGGCACGTCATGCGCTACTACGCGTACTACGGGCACACGGAGTTCATCCTCTGCCTCGGGTACGGGGCCCACCACATCAAGGAGTTCTTCCTCAACTACGAGGAGACGACGTCCAACGACTTCGTGCTGCGGGGCGGGAGGACCGAGCTGCTGTCCACCGACATCGCCTCCTGGACGATCACCTTCGCGCAGACCGGCATCGAGTCGCCGATCGGGGAGCGGCTGCGCCGGGTGCGCCACCACCTCGACGGCGAGGAGATGTTCCTCGCCAACTACGCCGACGTGCTCACCGACGCCCCGCTGCCGGAGATGATCGACGCGTTCGCCCGGCGCGACGCCGGTGCGTCGATGATGGTGGTGCCGCCGCAGTCCTCCTTCCACTGCGTGGAGCTGGGTGAGGACGGCCTGGTGGGCGGCATCACGGCGGTGAGCGAACTGCCGCTGTGGGAGAACGGCGGCTACTTCGTGCTCCGCCAGGAGGTCTTCGACCACATCCCGGAGAACGGCGACCTGGTCGCCGACGGGTGCACCCAACTGGCGAAGCGCGGACGGCTGGTGGCGCACCAGCACCGCGGCTTCTGGAAGCCGACCGACACCGTGAAGGAACGGGCCGCGCTGGACGCCGCCTACGCCCGGGGCGACCGCCCGTGGGCCGTGTGGGAGCGGGACGCCGCGGCCGGCCGTCCGGCGGGCACCGCGGCGGGCACCGCGTGATCCGCCTCGGGGCCGGGCGCCCGGACGCGGTCGTCGCCGTGGGCGCGCACTGCGACGACATCGCCATCGGCGCGGGCGGCTCCCTGCTGACGATGTGCCGGGCCCGGCCCGGCCTGCGGGTCGACGCCCTGGTGCTCTCCGGCGGCGGGGGCGAACGCGAGGAGGAGGAACGGGCCGCGCTCACCGCCTTCTGCCCGGACGCCGACCTGCGGCTGACCGTGCTCAAGCTGCCCGACGGGCGGCTGCCCGCGCACTGGGACGAGGCCAAGGCCGCCGTCGAGGAACTGCGCGGGCGCAGCGAGCCCGACGTGGTCCTCGCCCCGCGCACCGAGGACGCCCACCAGGACCACCGGGGCCTGGCGCAACTGATGACCACCGCCTTCCGCGACCACCTCGTGCTCGGCTACGAGATCGTCAAGTGGGACGGCGACCTCGGCCGCCCGGTGGCCTACCAGCCGCTGACCCCGGAGACCGCCGAGGAGAAGGTCCGGCTGCTGCAGGAGTACTACCCCTCGCAGCGCCACCGCCCCTGGTACGACCGGGAGGCCTTCCTCGGGCTGGCACGGATCCGCGGCATCGAGTGCCACGCCCGCTACGCCGAGGCGTTCGCCGTCACCAAACTGACTCTGAACCTGGGGGGATGACCCAATGCGCGTACTGCTGACCGGACACCAGGGGTACCTGGGCACCGTGATGGCCCCGGTCCTCGCGGCCGCCGGGCACGAGGTCGTCGGGCTCGACGCCGGCCTGTTCGCCGACTGCGTGCTGGGCCCGGCGCCCGCCGACCCGGCCGGGCACCGGGTGGACCTGCGCGACGTCACGGCCGAGCACGTCGCCGGGGTGGACGCCGTGATCCACCTGGCCGCGCTGTCCAACGACCCGCTGGGCTCGCTGGCCCCCGACCTCACCTACGACATCAACCACCACGCCTCCGTCCGGCTGGCCGAACTGGCCCGGGACGCCGGGGTGCGGCGCTTCCTGTACGCGTCCACCTGCTCGGTCTACGGCGCCGCGGGCGGCGACGAGCTGGTCGCCGAGAACGCCCCGCTGCGCCCGGTGACGCCGTACGCGGAGTCCAAGGTGCGGGTGGAGGACGACCTGCACGACCTGGCCGACGGCGACTTCAGCCCGGTGTTCATGCGCAACGCCACCGCCTTCGGCTACTCGCCCCGGCTGCGCGCCGACATCGTGCTGAACAACCTGGTGGGCCACGCGCTGCTGACCGGCGAGGTGCTGGTGCTCTCCGACGGCACCCCCTGGCGCCCGCTGGTGCACGCCGCGGACATCGCCCGGGCCTTCGCGGCCGCGCTGGTCGCGCCGCGGGAGGCGGTGCACGACGAGGCGTTCAACATCGGCAGCGAGACCAACAACGTCACCGTCGCCGAGATCGCCGAGCAGGTCGCCGAGGCGGTGGAGGGCTCCAAGGTGCGGATCACCGGGGAGGCGGGCGCCGACCCGCGCTCCTACCGGGTGGACTTCTCCCGCTTCCGGGCCGCCGTCCCGGACTTCGCGTGCGAGTGGACCGTCCAGCGGGGCGCGCTCGAACTCGCCGAGGCCTACCGCGAGTTCGGCCTCACCAAGGAGGCCTTCGAGCAGCGCTTCACCCGGCTGGCCGTGCTGCGCGAGGCGTCCGCGGCCGGCACCGTCGACGACACCCTGCGGTGGCGCCGGTGAGCACGCCCGGCGAGGAGATGCACGCGCTGGTGGAGCGGCTGTACCCGATCTGCCGGAGCATCACCGGCGACGGTGTGCGCGCCACCCTGGACATCGTCGGCGAGTACCTCCCGCTGCAGGTGCACGAGGTGCCGACCGGGACGCAGGTGCTCGACTGGACGGTGCCGCAGGAGTGGAACATCCGGGACGCCTACGTCGCCGACCCGGCCGGCAACCGGGTCGTCGACTTCGCCGCGTCCAGCCTGCACGTGCTCGGCTACAGCGTGCCGGTGTCCGCCACCATGCCGCTGGCCGAGCTGCGCGGACACCTGCACACCCTGCCGGAACAGCCGGCCTGGGTGCCGTACCGCACCAGCTACTACACGCCGGAGTGGGGGTTCTGCCTGGCCCAGGAGACCCTGGACGCGCTGCCGGACGGCGAGTACGAGGTCCGCATCGACTCCACGCTCGCGGACGGCCACCTCACCTACGCCGAGCACGTCGTCCCCGGGCAGGTCCCCGACGAGGTGATCGTCTCCTGCCACGTCTGCCACCCGTCGCTGGCCAACGACAACCTGGCGGGCATCGCGGTGGCGACGTTCCTCGCCAGGGAGCTGGCCCGGCGGACGCCCTGGTACACCTACCGGTTCCTGTTCGCGCCCGGCACCATCGGGGCGATCACCTGGCTGGCCCGCAACGCGGAACGGGTCGAGCGGGTCAAGCACGGGCTGGTCCTGGCCTGCGCCGGGGACCGGGGCTCGCTGACGTACAAGCAGAGCAGGCGCGGCGACGCGGAGATCGACCGGGTGCTGCAGCACGTGCTGCTCGCCTCCGAACGCCCGCACCGCATCACCGAGTTCACCCCGTACGGCTACGACGAGCGGCAGTTCTGCTCGCCCGGGTTCGACCTCGGCGTGGGCTCGCTGAGCCGGACCCCGTACGCCGGGTACCCCGAGTACCACACCTCGGCGGACAACCCGGACTTCGTCTCGCCGGAGGCGATGGCGGACACGCTCGCCGTCTGCCGCGAGGCGTTCGACGTCCTCGACCGCAACCGGCGGTACCTCAACCTCAGCCCGTACGGCGAACCGCAGCTGGGGCGGCGCGGGTTGTACGAGTCGCTCGGCGGCCGCAGCGACGCCAAGCAGGCCCAGATGGCCATGCTCTGGGTGCTCAGCCTCTCCGACGGCGAGCACAGCCTGCTGGACGTGGCCGAGCGCTCCGGGCTGCCGTTCGACACCGTCGCCGTCGCGGCCGACGCCCTGCACGGCGCCGGGCTGATCAAGACATGACGGGGGCGGCGGGGGCGAAGGGGCCGGTGGCGACGACCGGCACGGGGGAGGCGGCGGCTGCGTCGACGACGGCTGGGTCGGCGGCCCCGGGCGGCGACGGCCGGCGGACCGCCCGGCGGGCCCTCGTCGGCCGGCTGTCCTGGGGGCTGGCCGACCAGGCGGCCTCCAGCGTCAGCAACTTCGCCGTGGGCATCTACGTGGCACGCTCGCTGGGGGTGACCGCGTTCGGCGTGTTCAGCCTCGCCTGGGTGACGTACGGCGTGGTGCTCAACGTCTCCCGCGGGCTGGCCACCGACCCGCTCGTGGTGCGCTTCAGCGGCGTGCCGGAGGCGTCCTGGCGCGGGGCGGTGGCCCGGTCGACGGGCACCGCCCTCGGCGTCGGCACCGCCATCGGCGCGGTGTGCCTGGTCGCCGGGCTCGGCCTCGGCGGCCGGGTGGGCGCCGCGTTCGCCGCCCTCGCCGTCATGATGCCGGGGCTGCTGCTCCAGGACGCCTGGCGGTTCTCGTTCTTCGCCGCCGGCGCCGGGCGGAAGGCGTTCGTCAACGACGTCGTGTGGGGCGTCGCGCTCGTCCCGGCCATGGTGGTGGCCGCCCGGGTCGGCAGCGTGGCCGCCTTCGTGCTCGCCTGGGGCGCGTCCGCCACCGTGGCGGCCGGCTACGGCTACCTCCAGTCCGGCATCCGGCCCCGGATCGCCGAGGCAGGCGGCTGGCTCCGCGAACAGCGCGACCTCGGCTACCGGTACCTGGTCGAGAACGTCAGCCTCAGCGGCGCCAGCCAGCTGCGGGCGTACGGGCTCGGCGCGATCGCCGGGGTCGGCGCGGTGGGCGCGGTGCGCGGCGCCGAACTCCTGCTCGGCCCGTTCCTGGCCGTGCTCATGGGGCTCTCGCTGGTCACCGTCCCGGAGGCGGCACGCGTCCTGCGGCAGGCCTCGCACCGGCTCGGCGGGTTCTGCCTCCTGCTGGGCGGCGGCCAGGCCGTCGGCGCGCTGCTCTGGGGCGCGGCGCTGCTGCTGATGCCCGGCCGGCTCGGCGAGCTGGCGCTCGGCGACGTCTGGCACTCCTCCTCGCAGCTCATCGTGCCGATCACCCTCGGCGTCGCGGGCGCCGGCCTCGGCACCGGCGCGGCGGCCGGGCTGCGCGCGCTCGGCGCGGCCCGGCGCAGCCTGCGCTGCCAACTCTTCGCCTCCGCCTGCTACGTCGGCGGCGGGCTCGGCGGGGCCGCCGCCGGCGGCACCGTCGGCTCGGCCTGGGGCGTCGCCGCCGCGACCCTGAGCGGCTCCGCCGTCTGGTGGCTGCAACTGCGGTCCGCCCTGCGCGAGCACCACCGCACACCCGTCCCCGAAGGGAGGACCTCATGACCACCCGACCCAGGCTCAGCATCGGCCTGCCCGTGTACAACGGCGAGGAGTACCTCGCCGAGTCGCTCGACGCCCTGCTCGGCCAGACCTACGAGGACTACGAACTCCTCGTCTCCGACAACGCCTCGACCGACGGGACCGAGGAGATCTGCCGCGCGTACGCCGCGAAGGACCCGCGCATCCGCTACCTCCGGCTGCCCCGCAACATCGGCGCCACGCCGAACCACAACCGCGTGCTCGACGAGGCCCGCGGCGAGCTGTTCAAGTGGGCCTCGCACGACGACCTGTACGGCCGGGACCTCCTGCTGCGCTGCGTGGAGGCCCTGGACGAGCGGCCGGACATCATCCTCGCGCACACCGGCCAGGCGGTCATCGACGGCGACGGCCAGGTGACCGTCCCGTACGAGTACGGGCTCGCCACCGACTCCCCGCGCGCGCCCGAGCGCTTCCGCAGCCTGCTGTTCGAGCCCGGCGGCGACGACTTCTACGGGGTGATGCGGACCGATGTCCTGCGCCGGGTGAAGCCGATGGACAGCTACCACCACGCCGACCGCACCTACGTCGCCGAGATCACCCTGCACGGGCCCTTCCACCAGGTGCCGGAGCTGCTGTACTTCCGCCGCGACCACCCCACCCGCGCCGAGCGGGCGAACCCGTCCAAGCGCTCCCGGTGCGTCAACCTGGACCCGCGCCGGGCCGGCCCGCTGCACCCGACGCCCCGGCTGCTCGCCGAGTACGTCTGGGGGTTCGCGTCGGCGATCCGGCGGGCGCCGCTGAGCCCGGCCGACCGGCGCGAGTGCTACCGCCACCTGGCCGCGTGGATGACCAGCCGGCTGCGGCCCGGCGCCGGCGAGCGGGTCGAGGACCGCGCCCCGGTCGACCCGGCCCTCCTCACCGTGTCCGTCGACGCCCTCGTGGCCGGCCGTGAGGGGAGGCGGGCATGACGGCCGTGCGGGGCGGGGGCGGTACCCCGGTGCGGGGCGGGGCGTCCGGGGCTCCGGCGCGCGTCGGGCTGTTCGGGCTGCTCGGCTCCGGCAACCTCGGCAACGACGGCTCGCTGGAAGCCGTGCTCGGCTACCTCCGCGCCGAGCACCCGGAGGCGGTCGTGGACGCGCTGTGCGGCGGCCCCGAAGCCGTGACGACCCGGTTCGGGATCCCCGCCACGCGGCTGCACTGGAACCGCGCGGAGTACCGGACCGCGTCCCGGGCGGGCTCGATCGCGGCGAAGGGCCTCGGCAAACTCGTCGACGTCGTCCGCACCGCGGCCTGGGTGCGCCGGCACGACGTGGTGATCGTGCCCGGCATGGGCGTCCTGGAGGCCACGCTGCCGCTGCGGCCGTGGGGCTTCCCGTACGCGCTGTTCCTGCTCTGCGCGAGCGGCCGGCTGCTGGGCACCAGGGTCGCGCTGGTCAGCGTCGGCGCCGCCGAGATCGGCAACCGGCCGACCCGGGCCCTGGTGCGCTGGTCGGCGCGGCTGGCCGCGTACCGGTCGTACCGGGACGGCCCCTCGCGCGACGCGATGCGGGCGATGGGCGTGGACACCTCGCGCGACGAGGTCTACCCGGACCTCGCGTTCTCCCTGCCGGCGCCGACGGCGAGCGTGCCGCCTCCCGAGCCGCCGGGGAAGGAGCCGCCGGGTCTGTCAGGGGTGGTCTGTCTCGGCGTCATGGACTTCCACGGGGGCAACGACGACCGCGCCCGGGCCGACGAGATCCACCGGCGCTACCTCGACGGGACGATCCGGTTCGTCCGGACGCTCGTCGAGGAGGGCCGGCCGGTCCGCCTGCTCACCGGCGACCGGTGCGACGCGTCGGTGGTCGCCGCGATCCTCGACGCGGTGGACTCGCCGCTGGTCACCGCCGCCGAGCCGGCCTCCCTGGCCGACCTGATGAAGGAGATGGCGGTCGCCGACACCGTGGTGGCGGTCCGCTACCACAACCTGATCTGCGCACTGAAGACCGGTACGCCGGTGCTCGCCCTCTGCTACGCGACGAAGAGCGAGGCGCTGATGACGGACATGGGCCTCGGCGCGTACTGCCACCCGGCGCGCGAGGTCGACGCCGACCGGCTGCTCGAACAGTTCCGGGCGCTGGAACAGCGATCGGCGGAGCTGCGGCGGACCCTCGTCGAGCGGAACGTGACCGCCGCGCGGCGCGTGCAGCACCAGTTCGACGCCCTGACCGCGGCCCTCTTCCCGGCGGCCGGCCGCGGCCGTGCCGACGCCCTCGACCGCGCAGCCGCCCACGACCACACTCGTACCCACACCCACGGCCACGACCTGCGGGAGACACAGTGAAGGTGACCAGAGTCCCGGCGATCAGCGGCGCGTTCCTGTTCGAGCCGACGCCCCACGCCGACGAACGCGGCTTCTTCTGCCGCACCTTCGACGCCGACGTGATCCGCTCGGTGGGCCTCGACCCGGACGCCTTCGTCCAGCACAGCCTGTCCCGCTCGGTGCAGGGCGTGCTGCGCGGCCTGCACCTGCGCTCCGGCGCCGGAGAGGCCAAGCTGGTGCGGTGCTCGTACGGGAAGGTCTTCGACGTCGTCGTGGACCTGCGGCCCGACTCGCCGACCTACCGCAACCAGGCCCACTTCGAACTGTCCGGCGAGACCCAGGCGAGCGTGTACATCCCGGCGGGGTGCGCGCACGGCTTCCAGGCGCTGACCGGGACCGCCGACGTCTCGTACCGGATCGACCGCCCGCACGACCCGGCCGAGGACGTGACGATCGCCTTCGACGACCCGGAGCTCGCCGTCCCCTGGCCGCTGCCGGCCGTGTCGATGTCCAAGCGGGACCGGGAGGCACCGAGCCTCGCCGAGGCCCTGAAGCACAAGGAGGAGGAGAGGCCGACGTGAGCACCGAACACACCGTAGGCACCGAAGGCACTGTGGGAACTGCAGAAGCCGTGCGCGCCGTTCGCGCCGTGGGCGTCGAAGGGGCGGGCGCGAACGAGGAGTTCGCCCTGCCCCGGTCGCGGGCGGCGAACGAGCGGCTGCACGCCCTGATCCCCGGGGGCGCGCACACCTACGCCAAGGGCGACGACCAGTACCCCGAGGACCTGGCCCCGGTCATCAGCCACGGCCGCGGTGCCCACGTGTGGGACGTCGACGGCAACCGCTACGTCGAGTACGGATCCGGCCTGCGGTCCGTCAGCCTCGGCCACGCCCACCCCCGCGTGCTGGAGGCGGTGCGGCACGAACTCGACCGCGGCTGCAACTTCGTCCGGCCGTCCGTCCTGGAGATCGAGGCCGCGGAGCGCTTCCTGGCCACGGTGCCGACCGCCGAGATGGTGAAGTTCGCGAAGAACGGCTCAGACGTCACCACGGCCGCGGTGCGCCTCGCCCGCGCCGTCACCGGGCGGTCGCGGGTGGCCATCTGCGCCGACCACCCGTTCTTCTCCGTCGACGACTGGTTCATCGGCACCACGCCGATGTCCGCCGGAGTCCCGACGTCGACCACCGAACTCACCGTGGCGTTCCCGTACGGGGACCTGGCCGCCACGGAAGAACTGCTCACCCGCCACCAGGACGAGGTCGCCTGCCTGATCCTCGAACCCGCCGGCCACACCGAGCCGCCGCCCGGGTACCTCGCCGGCCTGCGCGAGCTGGCCGACCGGCACGGCTGCGTGCTGATCTTCGACGAGATGATCACCGGCCTCCGCTGGTCCGAGGCCGGCGCGCAGGGCCTCTACGGTGTCGTCCCCGACCTCTCCACCTTCGGCAAGGCCCTCGGCAACGGCTTCGCCGTCTCCGCGCTGGCCGGGCGCCGCGAGCTGATGGAACGCGGCGGGCTGCGGCACTCCGGCGACCGGGTCTTCCTGCTGTCCACCACGCACGGTGCCGAGACGCACGCGCTGGCCGCGGCCATGGCCGTCCTCACCACGTACGTGGAGGAGGGCGTCACCGCGCGACTGCACGCCCTCGGCGAGCGCCTCGCCGCGGGCGTCCGCGAGGCCGCAGCCGGTGCGGGCGTCGGCGACCGCGTCCTCGTCCGGGGCCGGGCCAGCAACCTGGTCTTCGCCACCCTCGACGAGAAGGGACAGCCGTCGCAGCCGTACCGCACCCTGTTCCTGCGTGGACTGCTCGCCGGCGGCGTGCTGGCCCCGTCCTTCGTGGTGAGCAGCGCACTGGGGGAGGACGACATCGAGCGCACCGTGGAGGCGGTGGCCGGGGCGTGCGCCGTCTACCGGAAGGCACTGGACGCCGGTGACCCCACCCCCTGGCTGGGCGGCCGGCCGGTGAAACCGGTGTTCCGGCGCTTCGTGTGACGTAACATCAGGCCCCGGCTGCCCGATCGGCGGTCCGGTCGATCAGCCACGCGGTCACCGGAACCACCACCAGCGCCGTGCACCAGCCGCCGAGGACGTCGGTCGGGTAGTGCGCGCCCAGCGCGACCTGCGCCCACCCCATGGCGGCGCCCGCCGCCACCGCCGCCCCACCGAGCACGAGGGGGCCGCGGTGGCGAGGCGCGGCCAGCACCACCGCGAGGGCGAGTGCGGTGAAGAACGCCGTGTGCCCGCTCGGGTAGGACAGGTTGCCGTCGCCGTGGATGGTGCGTCCCACCACGTGCTTGAGCACCGTCGCCGTCCCGACCGTCAGGCCGACCCCGGCCACGACGAGCACCGCCCCCCGAGGACGCCGGCCCAGCAGACAGCCGACCACCACGGCCACGACCAGCAGCGTCGACCCCACGGGCTCCCCCAGGAAGTCCAGGACCAGCGCGACACCCCGCCACGGCGGCCCCGCCCCGTACACCGCCGACTGCACCCGAGCGTCGACCACCCCGGGCCCACCCGCACCCGCGTACCGAACCCCGAACACGGCGACCACCACCGCAGCCAGGGCAGCGACCAACCCGAGCCACCCCCGGCCCGCCGCAGACACCAACCGCCCGCTCACCCACCCACCCCGCCCCGCGCCACAGAGAGCCGCCGTCACCCGGACCGGAAACAAGTCTGACAGGCCGTCACGAACCGCGGGCCGTGTTGCCCGGCACGAGGTCGGCCACGTCGTCGGTGTGTCCAGCGCGGGCCACGGCTGGCCCGCTCACCGGCCATCTGCGCCGCAACGGGGCAGATGCCGGGGCCCGCTTCGAACGCGGCCAACTCGTCGAACGGCCGCAGACGACCGCAGCATGAATAGGGTGGCAGACCTGCCTCGAAGTTCGAGACCATCCGACCATGTCGAATGGTGCGCCGGGACAGGACCTTCCGGTCGGCTTCGGGTTCCAGCCGTATCGCGGCGACGAAGACCACGGCCCGATGGCCGCGGTGCGGCTGGGTTGTGCTGAACGGGACCAGGTCGACGCCCGTTCGGTTGTGGAAGGGCTCCCGACAGCGACCGAGATCGCCGAAGCCTCTGCCAAGCTGGAGGAGCCGTCCGAGAACCAGGTCCTGGTGGTGCACGACCGGAGCGTCGTCGGCTACTCGACGATCCGGTGGTGGCAGGAGCAGGACGACACGTGGCTGTACCTGCACCGCGGCCACCTCCTGCCCGAGCATCGCCGCCAGGGCATCGGCTCAGCCATGCTGGGCTGGGCCGAAGAACGGATCCGCCGGCTCGTCGAACAGCATGGAACGGCGCGGACGGCAGTGATCGGCGCGAACGCCACGGCCACCGAGCAGGACGCCACGGCGCTTCTGCTCGCAGCCGGCTACCGACGTGTCTTCAGCCTGGTCGAGCTGGAGCTGCGCGATCTGCAGCAGTTGCCCGAGCGGGGCAGCGAACTGCCGGCCGGGACACGGACGGGACCGATCGGGTCAAGCCACTACCGCGCGGCCTGGAGGACCGTCGTCGACGCGTACGCGGACACCGGTTTCACTCGGAAATGGCCATTCCAGGACTTCGTCGACACCGCCGACCCGGCATGCTGGAGTGCTGCATGGAACGGGCAGGACATGGTCGGCGTCGCCCTCTGCTCCATCCGCCGTCACGACCACACCGTGGGCGAGGTCGAAGAACTGTGTGTCCGGACGGACCATCAGCGCCTCGGAATCGGACGGGCCCTGTTGCTGGACGGGCTGCGCAGCCTCCGCGGGCAGGGTGCAACGACCGCCCGGCTGTTCACGGGCACGTCAAATCCGCACCGGTCCTACGATCTGTACGAGAGTGTGGGGTTCCGGCGGCAGAACGAGTACGTCCGTTACCGCAAGCCGCTTGCTTGACCGATCTGTCATTCGGGCGGTCAGTCAGTCCACAGGATTTGACACCATCCCCCGTCGGGAAGAGCCGGGAGCGAGCGTCCAAGATCGCTGGGTATAGTGCAGGCGCTCTGCCCCGATGATCCCGTCGCCGAGGAGGCCGTCCCATGGAACCCGTCACGCTGATCACCGGTGGCTCGACCGGAATCGGCGCCGCCACCGCCCGCGCCCTGCTCAAGCAGGGCCACCGCGTGGCCGTCACCGGACGCGACGCGGGCAAGCTGGCCGCCTTCGCCACCACCGCGGGAGCGGGCGAGCGGCTGCTGACGATCACCGGCGACGCGGGCGAAGCGGATGACGTCGCCGCCGCCGTCCGCCACGTGCTGGACACCTGGGGCCGGCTCGACAACGTCATAGCCAACGCCGGTTTCTCCCTGCCCGGCAACCTGGAGACCCACGCCCCCGAGGACATGCGCGCCATGATCCTCACCAACGTCCTGGGCCCCGCCCTGCTGATCCAGGAGACCCTGCCCCACCTGAGGACGTCCAAGGGCCGAATCGTGATCATCGGCTCGGTCGCCGGCGTCCGCCACACCCCCGGCAACCTCTACTCCGTCACCAAGTGGGCCGCCCACGCCCTCGCCGAGAACACCCGCCTCCTGGTCGGCCAGGACGGCGTCGGCGTCACCGTTGTCGCCCCCGGCATCGTGGACACCCCCTTCTGGCACGGCCGCGGCGGCACCCCCGAGGCAGCCGCCACGATGACCGGCGAGCAGATCGCGGACACCATCGTGTTCGCCATCAACCAGCCCGCGGGCGTGGACGTCAACCACATCACGGTGCGGCCGACGGGGCAGGTCGGCTGAGGCGGAGCTCCCAAGGGCCGTACGGGGAGGCGCCTTCGGCCCCGCCGGAGCCGGTCCGGCGCCGGTCTTGCCGCAGGCGTGGGGATGCGAAGCGCCTGGCATGTTCGGGCCGTGATGGATGTCGAGGAGTCCCGGGCCATGATCGACGGGGCGTGCGCCGAGGCCGACGCGCTGGAACCCGACTTCGACGATCGGCGCGGCGCGATCGAGGCCGCTCGACCGGACCGCCCGCTTCAGCGACCCTACGGGCATGGAGTTCTTCGTCAACGCGGGGCAACCGGATCACCTGTCGGGCCATGTCGCCGCCGAAGGGACCATCCCCGCGAGTGTGGGGCCGACACTTGCTGACCAGCGGAGATCGGCGTCAGAGGGTGCTGGTTGACTCAGTTCGACGGGATGGCATTCCGGCGAGAAGTCGATGTCGTGCCTTCATCTCTCCTCGTGTCGACGTGAGTTGTCGGTGACCACTGTCCCGCGCTCTCGAAGCGTACTCGCACGTGGGCGATCGAGACGACGCTTGAGGGCGAGTGGAGAGACGGTCGACTTCTTCGAGGGGCCCGGGCGTCGTGGCGTAGAGTCGGCGGACCCGGCCAGGCCCTGGCCGGCGGGCAGCGACGCGCCCGCGGTGGATGGGTTCAAGGCCGCTTCTCGGTAGGGTAATTCAGGCAGTTCTCCACCTCTTGCGCTGCTGTTGCGCGGGCTGACAGTCTCTGCGCTGTGATCGGTGACAACGCGCTCGCAGTTGCGGAGGCGGTCGCCTCGCCGCGGTGGTCGCCGACCTTCGCGCCGGTGGGGGCCGTGGGCCTGCGACACCTCGAATCGGCCGAGTTCGTCGAGGCCGCTCTCGCCACAGCCCCCGGCAGGCCCGTCCTGCCGGCCGGGCCGCTGCCCGGGACGGCCGGCTTCGCCGTCGTGATGGCGCCGTTCGCGGGGCTGGCTGCGCGGCAGCTGGTCGGCAGGTTCGATCCGGTGGTCGGGCAGGTGGTCGAACTGCCCCGGATCGTCGAGGAGTTCACCGCGACCACGGCTGCCGCGCTCGGCAGCCTGGCGGCGCGGGCGCTGGTGCTGGAGTTGCGGGTGGCCCGGGGTGAGGGGCGGCTGGCGGGGGCGAGTCCGCAGGACAGGTTCCGGGACTTCGTCGCCGCTGCCGGTACCCGTTCCGGGTTGGTGCGGTTGTTCGCCGAGTACCCGGTGTTGGCGATGCTGGTCGGCCGTACCTGTGTGGATGCCGTTGCGGCGACGGCCGAGGTGCTCACCCGCTACGCCGCCGACCGCTCCGAGGTGGTCGCCCGGCTGTTGGGCGGGCGCGACCCGGGGCCGTTGGTCGCCGTGGACCGGGCCGTCGGTGACGCGCACCGGGGTGGCCGTCGGGTGGCGGTACTGTGCTTCGCCGACGGCAGTCGGGTGGTCTACAAGCCCCGTTCGCTCGCGGTCGACCGCCACTTCGGCGAACTGGTGGACTGGTTCAACGCCCGCCCGGGGACTCCCGGGTTGTGCACGCCCGCCCTGGTGAGCCGGACGGACTACGGTTGGACAGAGTTCGTCCAGGCCCGGCCCTGCGCCTCCGCGTCGGAGCTGGACCGGTTCTACCGGCGGCAGGGGGCGCTGCTCGCCATCGCGCACGTCCTCGACCTCACCGACCTGCACCACGAGAACCTGATCGCCTGCGCCGACCACCCGGTACCGGTGGACGTCGAGACGTTGTTCCACCCGCCCGGGTACGAGGGCGAGGACCGCACCGACGACGACCCGGCGGGCCGCGCGCTGGATGCGTCCGTCCAACGGACCGGTCTGCTGCCGCACCTGGTGCTCGGGGACGAGGCCGCGCTCGACCTTTCCGGCCTGGGGGGCGGCGCCGGTCACGGCTCGCCGATGGAGACGGTCGGCTGGGAGGCCGCCGGCACCGACGAGATGCGGCTGGTCCGCCGGCCCGGCGTCGTCGACGGCGGGGTCAACCGCCCGCAGCTGGGCGGTGTCGAGGCCGAGCCCGCGGCTCACGCGGGGGCGCTGGTGGCCGGTTTCCGCTCGGGCTACCGTGCGATCCTGACGGGCCGGCGGGAGTTGGCCGAACTGCTGCGGCGCTTCGCCGCTGACGAGGTCCGGGTGGTGACCCGGGCCACGCAGGTCTACGCGACGGTCCTCGCCGAGGCGACCCACCCCGACGTGCTGCGGGAGCCGGGCGACCGGGAGGGGCTGCTGCGGCTGCTCGGTACGGACGCCGTGGACGACCAGGGCTGGCCGGGACTGCTCGATCACGAGGTCGCCGAGCTGTGGGACGGCGACGTGCCGGTGTTCACCGCCCGTCCGGGTGGCGTCGACCTGTGGAGCGGCACCGGTGCTCGCATCCCCGGCGCCCTCGACCGGCCCGGCCTGGCCCGGGTGATGGAGCGCCTGGCGGCGATGGACGAGGCCGACCTCGCCGGGCAGGAGCGGATCATCCGGGCGTCGCTGGCCTGCCGTGCCGCGGAACCGGCCCATCCCGACGCGGTGCCCGGCCCGCGCACCCCCGAACAGGACGCTGAACTGCCCGCTCCCGAGCGGCTGCTCGCCGCGGCCCGGGACATCGGCGACCTGCTGGTCGAGCAGGCGCACCGGGGGCCGGGGCGGGCGAACTGGCTGGCCATGGAGCTGCTCGGGGAGCGGTACCGCAGGCTCGCGCCCTGCGGTGCCGACCTGGGACACGGATACACCGGGGTCGCCCTGTTCCTCGCCCAACTCGCCGCGGTCACCGGTGCGGACCGCTACGCGGACACGGCGCTCGCCGCGCTGCGCCCGGTGCCGGAACTGCTGGAGCGCCTCGCCGCGCTCCCGGACGAGGACCTGGGCGCGGTCGGCTCGGGTGGCTTCACCGGGCTCGGCGGCATCCTGTACGCCCTCACGCAGACGGCGGTCGCCCTGGACGACGCCGGGCTGCGGGCCCTGGTCGAGCCGGCGGCCGATCTCACCGTCCGGGCCGCCGGGGCCGAGCAGTCGCTCGGTGTGCTCGACGGCGCCGCGGGCGGTCTGGTCGCGCTGCTCGCCGCGCACCGGGTGTTCCCGTCGGCCGGGCTCCGGCGCGGCGCGGGTGCCTGCGCCGACCGGCTCGCCGCCGCGCCCGTCCCGGTGGAACCGGGCTTCGCGACCGGTGCGGCCGGGGTCGGCTGGGCGCTGCTCGGTTTCGCCTCCGGCGGGGGCGGGGAGCGCTACCGCCGGTCGGGGCTGGCCGCGTTGCGCTCGGCCGTGGCCGCGGTGCCGTCCGTCGGGGCCGACCTCTCCTGGTGCACCGGCCGGGCCGGGGTGGCGCTGGCGGTCGCGGACCGGGCCGAGGCGATGGGGGACCCGGGGTCGGCCGAGGCCGTCGCCGAGGTCGTCGGGCGCCTCGCCGGCGCCGGACCGCTGCCCGATCACGGTCTGTGCCACGGCGAGTGGGGCGTCCTGGAGCTGCTGCACCGGGTGCCCGACCGTTCGGCACTCCGGGTCCGCGCCGCCGGTACGGTCCGGCGCGGCCCGCGCTGCTCGGCCCCCGGCGGGATCACGCGGCCCGGACTGCTCACCGGTCTGGCCGGCCTCGGCCACGGCCTGCTGCGGCTCGGCTTCGCCGACCGCGTCCCGTCGGCGCTGCTGCTGCGGGCACCGAACCCCTGAGCGCCGCCGCCAGCCCGTCCGACCGAACCACCGTGCCCACCGAACCACCGTGCGCCGCCGATCGACCGTGCTCACCGAACCACCGCGCCCGACCGAACCACCCCGCCAAACCGAACCACCGTGCGCAGCCGAACCACCGTGCCCGGTCGGGCCACCGTGCCCGAACCGCGGTCACAGCACGCGGTCGCCTCCGAGACCGTCGGACGTCGGCCTTCGAGATCATCTGCCGGAAGGGAACACCGTTCATGAACACCACCGCCCTCGCGCAGCGCCCGATGCAGCCCGCCGGCGCGCACCGCGCCGCAACCGTCGATCACCCGGCGGGTGAGATCCGGCTGCGGACCGGCGGCGGGCTCGGCCGCCGGTCCCGGCTGCTGAGCGGGCCCACGGCGTTCCGCTCCACCAGCGCGTGGACCACCATCAGCAAGGTGGTGGGTGACGAGCGTCACTGACCGCACCGCCGGGCGGGCCGGATCCGATCGCACCGCCGGATCACCGGATCCGAACGCACCGCCGGGCAGGCCGGATCCGGCCGCACCGCCGGGCGGACCGGCCGGAACAGGCAGGTGGGCCCGGGCCGCGCACCCCGCGGCAGCACGACCACCTTCCTGTGGAGATCACTATTCATCACAACTTCGGCACAGTAGCCTGCGAATGTGCGCAACACTTCCCCGACGATCATTGGCCGTGAGACCGAACTCGGGCTGCTTGAGAGCAGCCTGAGCGGTCTTCAGTCCCATGCGGGCCGCGCGGTCTTCCTGGTGGGGGAGGCGGGGATAGGCAAGTCCCGGCTGGCGGGGGACTGTGCCGGCCGGGCCGAGGCGCTGGGCCTTCCGGTGCTGCGCGGACGCGGCAGCCCGACCAGTGCCGGGATCCCGTACCGCCCGCTCATCGAGGCGTTGAACTCCCGCTTCCGGGTCGTCGGTGTCCCCGGCGACCCGGAGCTGGAGCCCTACCGTCCGGCGCTGGGCCTGGTGATCCCGCAGTGGCGGCACACGGCCGTGCCCGGCTACCCGGAGAGTGCCGTCGAGCTGGCCGAGGCCGTGCTGCGGCTGCTGGCCGTGCTCGGCCGGGACGGTGGTTGCCTGCTCGTCCTGGAGGACCTGCACGAGGCCGACTCGGACACCATCGCCGTGGTGGACTACCTGGTGGACAACCTGGCCGGACTGCCCGTCCTCCTGGTGGCCACCCTGCGGCCCGAGCCGGGGGCCGCCCTGGAGCTGGCCCGCGGCGGTGAGCGGCGCCGGGTCGCCTCGCTGGCCGCCCTGGAGCCGCTCGGGCCGACGCAGATCGGCGCGCTCGCCGCCGGCTGTCTGGAGCTGGGCTCCGGGCAGGTGCCCGCTGCGGTGGTCGACCGGCTGAGCACCATCAGCAACGGGAACCCCTACCTCGTCGAGGAGTTGCTGACCGAGATGGTCGGCTCCGGGGCGCTGCGCCAGGACGGCGACGGCTGGGTGGTCGTCGGCGACCTGGCGGCCGCCGTGCCGGCCAGCGTGGTCAGCGGCCTGCGGCACCGACTGGAGCAGCTCGATCCCCAGGTGCGCGACCTGCTGCTGCTCGCCGCCACCCTGGGCACCGGCTTCTCGCTCGGCACGCTCCAGCTGATCACCGGCCACGGCATGCGGCTGCTGCTCGACCACCTGGCGGCGGCGGCCGCCTCGGGCTTCGTCGTCCCGGACTCCACCGCCGTCGACCAGTACGCCTTCCGGCACGCGCTCACCGCGGAGGCCCTGCTCGCCGGGCTGCCGCCGGCCGAGCGGGCCGTGATCGCCCGCCGGGCGGCCGAGGCGATCCTGGCGGCCGACCCGGCGCTCGCCGACGGACGCTGCCAGCTGGTGGCGCGCCTGCGGGAGCTGGGCGGTGACCGGGCGGGGGCGGCGCTGCTCTACGCCGAGGCGGGCCGCCGGGCGCTCGCCGCGGGGGCCTCCGCCACCGCGGTGAAGCTGCTGGAGCGGGCCCACGAGTCGGCCGCGGCGGCCGACCGCACCGACGTCATCGAGTCGCTGGTCTATGCGCTGGCCGAGGCCGGTCAGCTGGACCGGGTGTTCGCGCTGGCCGAGTCGCTGCCGGCGGCCGGGGCCGACGCGCTGGACATCGAGCGTCGCATCGCCCTGCACACCAGGCTCGCCTGGGCGGCGGTGATCGCCGAGCGCGCCGCCGACACCCGGACGCAGATCGCCGCGGCCCGTGCGCAGCTCGGCGGCTCCGGCGATCCCCGCCAGACCGCCGCCCTGGCCGTGGTCGAGGGCCACCTGGCGCTGCTGCCCGGCCACGGCGGGGCGACGGCGGAGACCGAGCGGCTGGCCCGCGAGGCGGCCGAGGTCGCCGAGCGCGAGAAGCTCCCGGTGGTGGCCTGCCAGGCGTGGCAGCTGCTCGCCCTGCTGGCCCGCGAACGCGGCTTCGACGACGCGGACGCCTGCCTGGAGCGGATGCTCGCCGTCGCGGAGACGCACACCCTGCCGGTCTGGCGGGTGGAGGCGCTGCTGCGGCTCGGCGGGAACGCCTTCATGCGCACCGGTGACGCGCGTCGGATCCGGGAGGCCAGGGACGCCGCGCGCGACCTGGGCGCCCTCGTCCTCGCCCAGCACGCGGAAGGCCTGCTGGCCATGGACGCCCTGCAGCGCGCCGACTTCACGGCCGCCCGGGAGATCATCGACCGCTGCCTGGAGCCGAGCGCCCGGATGCGCAACCTCGGCAGCCACCGCTACCTGCTGCTGGTGGCCGCCACCCTCGCCGCCCACCAGGGCCGGCGGCGGCAGATGGAGCGGGAACTGCTCCGCTTCGAGCAGGCCGACGACTCGGACTCCTTCCTCACGCCGGTCCTGCACGGCCTGTGCCGGGCGTTCTGCGCGCTCCTGGAGGAGAACCGCGCCCGGGCGGTGGCCGACCTCGCCGCCGCGGCCGCCTGGGAGGACCGGCACCCCAACGTGTTCTACCTCAGCGGACGGTACGGCCTCGGTGCGCTGCTCGGCGTCCTCGCGGGCACCGCCGACCGCACGGCGTACGCGACCGTCCTGGCGGCGCCGGCCGCCGCCCTGGCGTGGAACCGGCAGTTCATGCTGCTGGCCGACGCCGTCCTGCTCGGACGCGAGGGCCGCGGCGGGGAGGCCGCCGGCCGGGTGGAGCAGTCGCTGCAGGCGTCCCGGGGGTTCCCGACCGCCCGGCACCTCGGACTGCGCCTGGTCGCCGAGGCCGCCCTCGCCGACGGCTGGGGAGAGCCGGTCGCCTGGCTGCGGACCGCGGAGGAGTACTTCCACGAGGCCGGCGTACGCTCCGTCGCCGGCGCCTGCCGGTCGCTGATCCGGCAGGCGGGCGTGTCGGTCGCCCAGCGGCGCAGCGGGCGGGAGCTGATCCCCGAGGCGCTGCGGGCGAGCGGGGTGACGCCGCGTGAGTACGACGTGTTCGCCCTGCTGGTGGAGCGCCTCGGGAACCAGGACGTCGCCCAGCGGCTGTCCATCTCGCCCCGGACGGTGGAGAAGCACATCGCCAGCCTGCTCCAGAAGACGGGCAGCGCGGACCGCGCGGAGCTGTGCCGCCTCGCCCGGGCGCTGTGCGGGGACTGACCCGGGGACGTGACCGGGGGACGTGACCGGGGGGCCTGACCGGGGGACTGGACGGACGTCGGCCCGGAAGTCCGACGGGCCCACGGCACCGGGGGCTCCGGGCGATGCCGGACGGGGCGGGGACGCCTCGGTCCCCGCCCCGCCCGGCATCGCGTCCCGACGCGTCCGGGCTCCTACGCTTCCGGGCTGAGGAAGTCCGGGACGTCGGTGCCGAGGCCCTGCTCCTGCGCCCGGTGGTGGACCAGGTCGGCGACGGCGAGGTCGAGGACGCCCAGGCCGAAGGGCGAGAAGACCGTCAGCGCCTCGGGGTCGCGGTGGTGGCGGCCGCCGGTGAGGACGGCGCCGATCGAGTCGGCGATGAAGTCGCGGTGGCCGGTCTGCTGTTCGGCGAGGTGCAGGGAGGTGGACTCGCGGCAGACGTGGTCGCCGTCGTCGACGATGTTGACGCTGGACAAGATGGTCTCCGGGGCGAGGTCGCGCAGGGACAGGTGGAGCAGCAGCGTCCCCGGTCGGCAGGGGGAGGGGTCCAGGTGCGGGGTGGAGGCGGTGGTGGCCAGGGAGACCAGGCGGTGGGCCGCCAGGGCGTCCTCGATCCGGTCGGCCGTGGTGGTCTTGAGCCCGGGGAACCGGGCCGCGCACCGTTCGGCGAACGCCTGGGCGCGGGCCGGGTCGAGGTCGAACAGGGTGACCTCGGCCAGGTCGGGCAGCAGGGCGCGCAGGAAGGTGAGCACCTCGAAGTTGATCACGCCGCAGCCGATCAGGGTGGCGCCGGTCTGCGGCTCCTGCGGGGCGAGCGTGGCGGCGGCGAGCGCGGCGCTGGCGGCGGTGCGCCGGGCGGAGATCACCGAGCCCTCCAGCAGCACCTCGGGGTGGCCGGTGCGCATCGAGTTGAGGATGATCGCGGCCGAGGCGCGCTCCAGTCCGGAGGCCAGGTTGCCCGGGAAGGACGAGATCCACTTGATGCCGGCGACCGGCTCCCGGTCGTCGGCGGCTCCGGTGTTCCCGAGGTAGCCGGGCAGGGCGATGATCCGGTTGCGGGCCTCCTCGGGGAAGCGCAGGAAGAGCGAGTGGGGGAGCGCGGTCCGGCCGGCGGCGTGCAGGCGGTACGCCCGGCTCACCGCCTCGACCACCTGGTGCTCCGCACCGTCCAGGACCTGCCGGACCTCGCGGGCTGTCAGGATCAGCATGGTGTCACCTCGGCCATCGGGCCGTTCTCCCTCCACAGGTGGGTGACGTCGCCGAAGTGCGACGTGACCCAGTCGTCGTCGTAGATCGTGTCGAGGTAGCGCTCACCCCGGTCGGGGAGGATCACCGCGCAGGTCGCGCCGGGCGGGATCCGGTCGCCCATCTGCCGGACCGCGGCGAGCACTGCGCCCGACGAGCCGCCGGCGAGGATGGCCTCGCGGTGCGCCAGGCGCCGGCAGTTGACCACGCAGTCCAGATCGCTGACGTGCACCACCTCGTCCGCCAGGCCGTCCTGGTGGAGTGCCGGCCGGACGGCGGCGCCGTGGCCGGGGATGAGCCGGGGCGCGGGCCGGCGCCCGAAGATGACGCTGCCCTCGGCGTCGACGGCCACGATGGTCACCGGGAGCTGCTGCTCCCGCGCGTACTCGGCGCAGCCGCGCAGCGTTCCGCAGGAACTGGTCGCGCAGAACAGGTAGTCCGGGCCGCCGGGCAGGGCCTCCCGGATCTCCCGCATGGTCGCGTGGTGCGAGCGCGGGTTGAGCGGGTTCGAGTACTGGTCCGGCCAGTAGGCGTGCTCGGTCCTGGCGAGGATCTCGCGCACCCGCCGGATCCGCACCGGCAGGTACTCGCCGGTGGCCGGGTCGGTTCGGGTGACCACCTCGACCTCGGCGCCCAGCGCCCGCATGATCGCGATGTTCTGCCGGTTGGCGCGGGGGTCCACCACGCAGATGAGGCGGATCCCGAAGTACCCGCAGACCTGGGCGAGTCCGATGCCCAGGTTGCCGGAGCTGGACTCGACGACGACCGACAGCCCGGGGATCAGCCGGCCCGAGCGGATGCCCTCGCTCAACAGCTCCAGTGCGGAGCGGTCCTTGATGGAGCCGCCCGGGTTGTGCGCCTCCAGCTTGGCGAAGAGGCGGAAGTGGCTGGTCGGGTCGATTCTGGTCAGCTCGACCAGCGGCGTTCGGCCCACGGTCCGGAGTACACCGGCCGGCACGGTGTCAGACATGCGCACGAGCCCCGTCGATGGGGTCGCCGGTGGTGCGGCGGCGCGGGCTCGTCGGCCGCGTCCCGGTCCACGCGGGCCCGGTGTGCGGCTCCACATCGTCGACGACGATCCGGGACGTGCAGGTTTCGGTGGCTTCCTCGGCCACAACTACTCTCCTAGCCTTGAGGTTTGACACTGCGACGGGGCGAGCCTGCCGGGCCGTGGGGAACGGCGGCAAGAGACAAACGGGCAGCGGGACGAGCATGCGCGCGGTGCCGCTGTGTCCCGGGCCGCGAAGCACGCAGCGCACGGCGGACCGGCCGGTCACCCCGGTGGGCGGCGCACCCGTGCCGGACGGCCGCCGGACGGCGTACGCGGGCCGGCGGACGCGACGCGGCATCCACGCGCCGCGGCATCCACGCGCCACGCGTCGCGGGTCACGCGTCACGCGCTCGGAGCGGACTCGGTGGCGGTGGCGTCGGTGATGCCGGCGACGTCCTCGGCCTCGGCAGCGGTGGCGCCGTCGTCGCCGGCCGGCTGCCCGGGGGCGGCAGCGGCCAGGGACGGTGCGGAGCGCACCGAGGGGCTGAGGGTGGCGGTCGCGCCGAGGAGGACCATCCAGGCGGCCAGGACCACCACGGTGGAGTGCGCCCCGAACCGGGCGAGCAACTCGCCGCCGATCAGCGAACCCAGCGGGACGGCACCGAAGGCGATCAGGCCGACCGCGCCGATCACCCGGCCCTGGATGGCGTCCGGGGTGACGGCGAGCTGGTAGGCGGAGGTCACCACGTTCCACACCGGCCCGACGAAGCACATCAGGGCGTACACCGCGCCGATCAGGTACGGGCCGTGGACCACCAGGAGCACCGGGACCAGCAGCGCCCAGGCCCAGTTGGCGCCGATCACCACGGTCCGCATCGACAGCCGCCTTTCCAGCTCGGGCGCCAGCAGGGAGCCCAGCACCCCGCCGACCGCTCCCAGGCCGAACATCACGCCGATCTGTGCCGGTGAGCCGCCCTGGTCGCGCGCCATCAGGATGACCGTCAGGAACACGGCCTGGAACAGCAGGTTGCTGCCCGCGATCAGGAAGGTCGTGGTGCGGATGAACGGCTGGCGCCACAACCAGCGGACGCCTTCGGTGAGTTCGCGGTGCAGCGGGCCGCTGCGGGGGCGCCGTTCGGCCTGGAACTCGGTGCGGATCAGCAGCAGGGAGACCAGCGACCACAGGTAGCTGACGGCGTCGAAGAGGAACGGCAGTGCTCGGCCGAAGCCGAACAGGGCGCCGCCCAGCGGTTTGCCGAGCATCGTGGCGCCGCGGGCCCGCGCCTCGTTGCGGGAGAGCGCGGCGGCGAGCTGGGACGGGTGCACCACGTTGGGGACGGCCGCCGAGGCGGCGATCTGGAAGCACACCGTCAGCGTGCCCTCGGTGAAGCCCACCGCGAGGATGTGCGGCAGCGACAGCCGGTCCAGCAGCAGGGCCGCCGCGACGCTGCCGATGGCCAGGATGCGCAGCACGTCGCACCAGATCATCGTCCGTCGGCGGTTCCAGCGGTCGACCAGGGCTCCCGCCGGGAGCTGGAACAGGAGTTGCGGCACCAGTGCGACGAAGCCGGCGGCTCCCGCGTCGGCCGGGGACCCGGTCAGCGCGAGGACCAGCAGCGGGTAGGCCACACTGGAGGCGTTGGATCCGAGCCCGGAGACCGCCGCTCCCTGCCAGAGCAGCAGGAAGTCCCGGTTGCGCAGCAGCGGCGGGACGTTCCGGGGGACTTCCTCGCGCACGGTGTCGGTCATGGTCCGATGCTGGGAGGCCGGCCGCCCCGGGCCCAGAGAAGGACCGGCAGTCACGCGCGCAGTTCGTCGCCGGAACCTCGGCCGTGCTGACCCTGCCGCCCCTTTCCCGCAGTCGGCAGGCTGACGCCGGGCCGGTGGAGCGTCACCGGACCGCTGACCCGGTCGCACGCACAGGAAGGCGAAGGATGAGCACGAGCCCGAGCTCCCGCACGGAGCTGCTGCAGCGGCGCCTCAGCGGCTTGACGAAGAAGCGGCAGGAGGGGATCGCCCCCGTGCCGCGGGACGGCGCGCTCCCGCTGTCGTTCGCGCAGCGCCGGATGTGGGTGCTCGACCGGCTCCGGCCGGGCGGCGTCGAGTACCTGATGCCGCTGCTGCTGCGCCTGCCGGGACCGGTGGATCCGGTGGCGCTGCGGCGCGCGCTGGACGCGCTGGTCGCCCGGCACGAGGTGCTGCGCACCCGCTACCCGGCCGTGGACGACGAGCCGGTGCTGGTGATCGACGCACCGGGGCCGATCGCCCTGACCACCGTCGACCTGGCGTCCGACGGGCCGGAGCAGGCCGAGCGCCGGCTCGCCGAGCTGGTGGCCGAGGACGGCCGGCAGCCGTTCGACCTGGCCGCCGGGCACCCCGTCCGGGTGCTGCTCGCCAAGCTCCCCGGCGACGCGTACGCGCTGCTGCTGACGATTCATCACATCGCCTCGGACGGCTGGTCGGAGGACGTCCTGCTCGGCGAACTCGGAAGGCTCTACGAGGCGTTCGCGGCCGGCCTGCCGGACCCGCTCGGCCCGCCCGCCGTGCAGTACGCGGACTTCGCCGCCTGGCAGCGCGAGCAGCTGTCCGGCGACCGGCTGGCCTCCCAACTCGCCTACTGGCGCGACACACTGGCCGACCTCACCCCGCTCGCGCTGCCCACCGACCGGCCCCGCGGTCCGGTCCGGGACGCTTCCGGCGCCGTCGCGATGTTCACCGTTCCGGCCGAACTCGTCGCGCCGCTGGAGGAGTTGGGCCGCAGCCGGGGCGCCACCCCGTTCATGGTCTTCCTGGCCGCCTTCCAGCTCCTGCTGGGCCGCAGTTGCGGGCAGACCGACGTGGTGGTGGGCACCCCCGTCGCGGGCCGCGAGCAGGCCGACGTCCAGGCCATGGTGGGCCTGTTCGCCAACACCGTCGCACTGCGCGCCGACCTCGCCGGCGAGCCGTCGTTCCTGGAACTGCTCGGCCGCGTGCGGGAGTCCGCGCTCGGCGCGTTCACCCACCAGGAGACCCCGTTCGAGCGGCTGGTCGACGAGCTGGCGCCCGAACGCGACCCCTCCCGCAACCCGATCTTCCAGGTGGTCTTCCAGCTCGCCGCGCACACCCCGGCCGAGCCGGGTGCGCTGCGCGCCGAGCTGCAGGCGGTGGACTGGCACCCCGCCAAGTTCGACCTCTCGCTCGCGCTCACCACCACCGCCGGCGGCTCCATCAGCGGCGAACTGGAGTACGCCACCGCGCTGTTCGACCCGGAGACGATCGAGCGGACCGTCGCGCACTACCTGCGGCTGCTGGCCGGGATAGCCGCTGACCCCGGCCGGCCGGTCAACCGGCTCGACCTGCTGCCCGACGCCGAGCGCGAACTCCTCGCGTCCTGGAGCGGAGCCGGCCGCAGCTACCCCGCCGATGAGACCCTGCCCGAGGTGTTCCGGCAGTGGGTGGAGCGCACACCCGACGCCCTCGCCGTGACCAGCGACGGCGTCTCGCTGACGTACGCGGAACTGAACGCCCGGGCCAACCGGCTGGCCCACCGGCTGCGTGCGCTCGGCGCCGGCCCGGAGAAGCTGGTCGGCGTGCGCTGCGAGCGCGGGCTCGGCCTGGTGGTGGCGCTGCTCGGTGTGCTCAAGTCCGGTGCGGGCTACCTCCCGCTGGACCCGGGCCAGCCGGCCGACCGGCTCGCCTACATCCTCGCCGATGCCGGGGCGACCGTCCTGGTCGCCGACCGGAGCGCCGGCGAGGAGAACGTCACCACCGTGCTGCTCGACGAGGCCGGCCGAGCCGACCGAGCCGACCAGCAGGCCGGCCAGGCCGACGCGGGCGACCGGGACTGGCCCGACACCGACCCCGCCCCGCTGGCGACGTCCGGCAACACCGCCTACGTCATCCACACCTCCGGCTCCACCGGGGCCCCCAAGGGCGTCCCCGTCACGCACGCCAACGTGCTGCGCCTGCTGCGCTCCTGCCAGGAGGACTTCGGCTTCGGCCCGGACGACGTGTGGACGCTGTTCCACTCCTACGCCTTCGACTTCTCGGTCTGGGAGCTGTGGGGCGCGCTGCTGAACGGCGGCCGCGTCGTGGTGGTGCCGTTCGCCGTCTCGCGCTCCCCGCAGGACTTCCTCGACCTGCTGGTCGCCGAGCGCGTCACCGTGCTCAACCAGACCCCCTCGGCCTTCCGCGGCCTGCAGGAGGCCGTCGCGCTGGCCGACCTGCGCCCCGAGGCCCTGTCGCTGCGGACCGTGGTCTTCGGCGGCGAGGCCCTGGACGTGGCCGAACTGGGGCCCTGGTTCGAGCGGTTCGGTGACCGGCGGCCCGTCCTGGTCAACATGTACGGCATCACCGAGACCACCGTCCACGTCACCCACCGCCCGGTGCGGGCCGAGGAGACCGCCGGTGTCCGGCGCAGCCCGATCGGCCGCCCGCTCGGCGACCTGCGGCTCCACCTCCTCGACGCGGACCTCAACCCGGTGCCGATCGGCGTCCCGGGCCAGCTCCACGTCTCCGGGCCCGGCCTGGCCCGCGGCTACCTGAACCGCCCGGGGCTGACCGCCGAGCGCTTCCTGCCCGACCCGTACGCCGGCACACCGGGCGCCAGGATGTACCGCACCGGGGACCTCGCCCGCTACGGCGCCGACGGCGAACTGGAGTTCCTCGGCCGGGCCGACAGCCAGGTGAAGATCCGCGGCCACCGGATCGAGCCCGGCGAGATCGAGGCGGCCATCGGCGCCCTCCCCGACGTGGACAAGAGCCTGGTGATCGCGCACCGCGGCGCCGAGGAGCGGGAGGCCCGCCTGGTCGCGTACGTCGCCCCCCGGGCCGGCCGCACCCTCGACGTGGCGGAGCTGCGCGCGGCCCTCGGCCGGACGCTTCCCGGCTACATGGTGCCGGCGGTCTTCGTCCCGCTGGCGGCCTTCCCGATGACGGCCAACGGCAAGATCGACCGCCGCGCCCTGCCCGCCCCCGAGGCCCACCGCGCGCTCGGCGGCCCCGAACACGTCGCCCCGCGCACCGGTACCGAGCGGGTCGTCGCCGAGACCTGGGCCGAGGTCCTGCGCCTGCCCCGGGTCGGCGCCCTCGACAACTTCTTCCACCTGGGCGGCGACTCCATCCGGGCGATCAAGGTCGTCGGCGCGCTGCGGCGGCGCGGGATCGACCTGACGGTGCAGAACCTGCTGGTGCACCAGAGCGTCGAGGGCCTGGCCCGGTTCGCCGACCAGGCCGCGCCCGGCGGACCGGCCGGCGTGGAGGAGCAG
The DNA here is from genome assembly GCF_055600605.1 of Kitasatospora sp. NPDC038210. Lineage (NCBI taxonomy): Bacteria > Bacillati > Actinomycetota > Actinomycetes > Kitasatosporales > Streptomycetaceae > Kitasatospora > Kitasatospora sp. NPDC038210. The sequence continues at coordinate 478,917 of NZ_JBVJYK010000001.1, forward strand.
CGGGTGGCGCCGTTCGAGCTGCTCGCGGCGGCCGACCGCGCCGCCCTGCCGCCCGGCCTGGTGGACGCCTACCCGCTCGCCATGGTGCAGGCCGCGATGGTCTACCAGATGCTCGCGGACCGGGACGAGAGCCCGTACCACAACATCACACTGTTCCCGTTCGTCGACGACGCGCCGTTCTCGCTGCGCGCGATGCGGGAGGCCGCGGCCGGGCTCGCCCGGCGGCACGAGATCGTGCGCACCAGCTTCGACCTCACCGGGTACTCCGAGCCGCTCCAGCTCGTCCACGCCGACGGGACGGTGGAGGTCGGCTACGACGACCTGCGCGGGCTCGACGAGGAGCGGATCCAGGCCGAGCTCACGGAGTTCACCACCCGGACCCGCCGAAGGCCCTTCGACATCGGCCGGGCGCCGATGCTGCGCTTCCACGTCCACCAGACCGCCGACGACCGCTGGACGTTCTCCTTCATCGAGTGCCACGCGATCCTCGACGGCTGGAGCCACCACTCGCTGATCGACGAGGTGATGCGCGACTACCGGGCGATCCGCGACGGGCGGGCCCCGGCCGACACCGGGCAGCGGCACACCGTCCGCTACGCCGACCACATCGCGCTGGAGCGGCGCTCCCTCGCCGGCGCCGAGGACCGCGCGTTCTGGCAGCAGCGGGTCGGCGACTTCGAGCGCGTGGTCCTGCCGCCGTCCTGGGCCGCCGACCCGGCGGCCGGCGAGCGGCCGTACCAGGTCACCGTTCCGTTCCACGACCTGGAGCCGGGGCTGCGCGCGCTGGCCGCGGCCGGCGGGGTGCCGCTCAAGAGCGTGCTGTTCGCCGCGCACCTGAAGGCGATGGCCGTGATCAGCGGCAGCCGCCGCTTCCACAGCGGACTGGTCTTCAACGGGCGCCTGGAGACGGAGGGCGGCGAGCTGGTGCGCGGCATGCACCTCAACACCGTGCCGCTCGGCGTCGAACTGACCGGCGGCACCTGGCGCGACCTGGTGGGGCAGGTCTTCGCCGCCGAGGTGGACGCCTGGCCGCACCGCCGCTTCCCGCTGCCGGAGATGCAGCGCGCCTGGGGCGACGGCAGCCCGCTGGTCGAGGTGTCCTTCACCTACCTGGACTTCCACGTCCTGGACGACCGGCAGATCGAATCCGGCAAGGTCGTCGACGTCAGCCCGAACGAGTTCGCGCTGGACGCCTCGACCTTCCCCGGCGTGTTCGTCCTCTACGGCCGCCCCGAGCGGATCAGCCGGGCCAACGGGGAACGGCTGGCCGGGCTGTACCGGCGGATCCTGGAGGCGATGGCCGCCGACCCGCTGGGCGACTCCGGCGCCGACGCACTCGCCGCCGAGGAGCGCGAACTGCTCGACCGCTTCGCGACCGGCCCCCGCACGGGCGCTCCGGACGCCTGCGTGCACGAGCTGTTCGAGCAGCAGGCCGCCCGCACCCCGCACGCGGCCGCGCTGCACTGCGCCGACGGCAGCACCGTCGACTACGCCTCACTCAACGCCCGCGCCAACCGGATCGCCCGGCGGCTGCGCGGGCTCGGCGTCGGCCCCGAGTCGAAGGTCGGGGTGCTGCTGCGGCGGGGCCCGGACCTGGTCGCGGCGCTGCTCGCGGTCCTCAAGTCCGGTGCCGCCTACCTGCCGCTCGACCCCGCGCACCCGGCCCGGCGGCTGGCCGGCGTGCTCACCGAGACCGGCGCCGCGGCCGTCCTCACCCAGGCGGAGCTGGCCCCGCTGGTCGCGGGCCTGCCCGCCGAGGCCGTGCTGCTCGACCGCGACACGGAGACCGACGCGCAGGACGGGCACGACCTCGGCCCGGTCGCCACGCCCGCCAACCTGGCGTACATCGTCTACACCTCCGGCTCCACCGGCACCCCCAAGGGGGTGATGATCGAGCACCGGTCCCTGGTCAACTACGCGACCTGGGCGGGCGCCGAGTTCCCGGACGTGCACGGCACCGGCTCCCCGCTGTACTCCGCGATGGCCTTCGACCTGCCGGTCACCTCGCTCTTCCCCGCGCTGCTCTCCGGGCGGCCGGTCACCCTCACCGAGGACGACGGCACCCCCGGCCTGGACGGCCTGGTCACCGTCCTGGAGCGCGGCGGATTCGGCCTGGTCAAGCTGACCCCCACCCACCTGGCGCTGCTCAACCAGACCCTGCCGCCCTCCGCGCTCGCCTCCGCCACCGACCGGTTGGTGGTCGGCGGCGAGGAGCTCACCCGCGAGGCGCTCAGCGCCTGGACCGAACACGCCCCGGACACGGCGGTGGTCAACCACTACGGTCCGACCGAGGCGACCGTCGGCTGCTGCATCCTGAAGTTCCGCGCCGACAGCCTGCCCGAAGGCCCGGTGCCGATCGGCCGGCCGGTGGCCAACACGGTGATGCGGATCCTCGACCGCGACCAGCGGCTCGTCCCGGTCGGCGTCATGGGCGAGCTGTACATCGGCGGCGCCCAGCTGGCCCGCGGCTACGCCGAGCGGCCCGCGCTGACCGCCGAGCGCTTCGTCCCCGACCCGTACGCGGCCGCGCCCGGCGCCCGGCTCTACCGCACCGGGGACCTGGCCCGCTACCGGGAGGACGGGCTGCTGGAGTTCGGCGGCCGGGCGGACAACCAGGTGAAGATCCGCGGCTACCGGGTCGAGCCCGGCGAGGTGGAGGGCATGCTCCGTCGCCACGGGGCGGTCCGGGAGGTCGCCGTCCGGGTGCGCGCCGCGGCCGGCGGCGACCGCAGCCTGGTCGCCTACGTCGTGCGGCGCGAGGGCGCGGACATCCAGCCCGTGGAGCTGCGGGACTGGCTGCTCGGGCACCTGCCCGAGTACCTCGTCCCGTCCGCCTTCGTCCTGCTGGACGCCCTGCCGCTGACCCGCAGCGGCAAGGTCGACCCGCACGCCCTGCCCGAGCCCGAGGCCGACAGCCTCCCCGCCACGCCGTACCTGGCGCCGCGCACCGCGATCGAGGGCATCCTGGCGACGGCGCTCGCCGAGGTGCTGGGCCTGCCCCGGATCGGCATGGACGACTCCTTCACCGACCTCGGCCTGCACTCGCTGATCGCGATGCGGGTGATCGTCAAACTCCGGGAGGAGCACGGGACGGCGGTCGCCTTCCGCGACTTCTACCAGCACCGTACGGTCGCCGAGCTGGCCCGGGCGATCGACCCCGCCGTCGCCGCCGACCTCGCGCCCGCGCTCGTCGCCGACCCGGCGAACACTGCGGACGACCTCGCGGACTCCGTGCTGTGGCTGCGGCGCGAGGGCGGGCGGGCACCGCTGTTCTGCGTCTACCCGGGCGGCGCCCAGTGGTACGTCCACCTGGCCGAACACCTCGCCGAGGACCGCCGGGTGGTCGGCCTGGAGTGGCCGGGCCTGCACCGCGACGTCGCCTCCCCGCAGAGCATCGGCCGCGTCGCCGAGCAGTTCCTCGCCCGGATCCGGGCCATCCGGCCCAGCGGCCCGTACCACCTGCTCGGCTGGTGCGGGGCCGGACCGGTCACCAGTGAACTGGCGCACCGGCTGCACCACGACGGCGAACAGGTCACCTTCGCCCTGCTCGACCCCGCCCTGGACAGCCACACCCGCCGGAACCTGTGGGACGAGGCGGCGATGCTCGCCCGCGGCGAGAGCCTGCTCGGCGAGCTCGACCTGGCGGAGGGGGAGGAGGAGATCGAACTGCTGCAGGCGGAGTTCCTCAAGGTGCTCGACTACGTCATCGACGAGGGCCCCAAGTTGGCGCCGCGGCCCGGTGACACCTTCTGGGCGGGCCGGCTGAAGGTCTGGCGCGAGCTGGCCCAGGCCACCCTCGGCTACCGGCACCGGCCCTACCCGGGGCGGATGCACCTGCTGATCGGCGACGAACTCGCGGGAGGCGCGCACGACGTGGCCTCCGGTCAGTCCTTCCGGGACTACGTGACGCGCTGGACCGAGCTGACCCCCGGGGGCCTGGAGGTCCACCGGGTCGGCGGCGACCACCTCGGCGTGCTGCAGCCGCCGCACGTCGCCGGGCTCGCCGGGGTGCTCGACGGGCTGATGGCGGAGCAGGACTGACGGTCGGCGGCAGTCGAGGCCGGCCCCCCGCGGCACAACCGCGGGGGGCCGGCCTCTGCGTGTCGGCCTCGGCGTCCCCGTCACTCCGTCCCCGCCCCTGCGGGCCCGCGCCCGCCGGACACGCCGAAGGGGCCGCCTCCCGGGAGGCGGCCCCTTCGGCCGGGCTCACTCGTCGCCGGCTCCCGCCGGGCCGCCGCCGACGCACCACTCCAGCACCGCGCGGGCACTGTGGTACTTGTTCTCGGCCTGCTCGAAGGCGATCGAGTCGGGCCCGTCGAGCACCTCGGCGGTCACCTCGTCGCCGCGGTGCGCGGGCAGGTCGTGCATGAACAGCGCGCCGGGGACGGCGTCCATGACGGCCTTGTCGACCCGGAACGGCTCGAAGAGGCGCCGCCAGTCGGGGTCGGGCTTGGTCGTACCGGTGGTCTGCCAGCGTGTGGTGTAGACCACGTCGACCTCGGGCAGGTCGGCCATGTCGTGCCGCTGCTCCACCAGCGCGCCGCTGCCCGCCGCGTACTCGGCGGCCCGGTCGAGGTAGCGCTGCTCGACGCCGTAGCCGGCCGGCGTGCGCAGGTGCAGCGCCGTCCCGGGGTAGCGGGAGAGGGCCAGCGTCAGTGCCGAGGCGGTGTTGTTGCCCTCGCCGACGTAGAGCACCCGCAGGCCCTCGATCCGACCGAACCGGCCGAGCAGCGTGGTCAGGTCGGTGAGCGCCTGGGTGGGGTGCTCGACGGCGCTCATCGCGTTGACGACGGCCATCCGCTGCTGGGCGGCGAACGCCCGCAGCTCGGCCTCGGTGCCCACGGTCCTGGCCACCAGGACGTCGAGCATCCGGGACAGCACGGCGGCGGTGTCCTCGACCGTCTCCCCGGTGTTCTCCTGCAGGTCGCCGGGGCCGTAGGTGATCAGCCGGCCGCCCAGGCGCAGCGTTCCGGCGGAGAAGGCGGTGCGGGTGCGGGTGGAGGTCTTGCGGAACAGGACGCCCACCACCGCGTCGTGCAGGGGACGGGCGTCCTCGCAGCGGCCGGCCGCGAAGTCGGCGCCGCGCTGCACGATGCGGTGCATGGACTCGAAGTCGAGGTCGTCGATCGAGATCAGGTGGCGGCGTATCGGTCGGGACATTGCGCGCTCCTCACGTGATGGTGTGTCAGATCGTCTGCAGGCCCTGCCGCAGCACGTCGAGTCCCCGGTCGAGCAGTGCGAGGTCGACGGTCAACGGCGGCAGCAGCTTGACCACTTCATCATCACGGCCGCAGAGTTCGACGATCAGCCCCCGCTCGAAGGCGTACCGCTGCAGCCGGTCGGCGCGCAGTGCGCCGCCGGAGGCGCCGAGGTCGATGCCGAGCGCCATCCCGCGTCCGCGCATCACCAGGTCCTGCCCCAGCGCGTCCAGTTCGCCGCGGAAGCCCTCCAGGCGGTCGGTCGCGGCGGCGAGGTGGGTGTGGAAGGAGTCCTGGCGCCACAGCTCGCAGGCCGCGGTGGCGGCGACGAAGGCCAGCTGGTTGCCGCGGAACGTCCCGGTGTGCTCGCCCGGCTCCCAGGCGTCCAACTCCCGCTTGAAGAGCACCATCGACAGCGGGAGCCCGTAGCCGCTGAGCGACTTGGACAGCGTCACCACGTCCGGGGTGATCCCGGCGTGCTCGAAGCAGAAGAACCGGCCGGAGCGGCCGCAGCCCGCCTGGATCTCGTCGAGGATCAGCAGGATCCCGTGCCGCTCGGTGAGTTCACGCAGGGCGCGCAGCCACTCGGCGCTCGCCGGGTAGACCCCGCCCTCCATCTGCATCGGCTCCAGGATGACCGCGGCGGGCAGGTCGACGCCCGAGGAGGGGTCGGCGAGCAGCCGCTCCAGGTAGCCGATCGAGTCGAACGCGCCCTGCGGGCCGTCCTCGTAGGGGACGAACGTGACGTCCTGGCCGCTGACCCCGCCCGCCCGGCGGGCCCGGCGGCTGCCGGTCACCGCGAGCGAGCCGCGCGACATGCCGTGGTACGCGCCGGTGAACGCGACCAGGCCGCTGCGGCCGGTCTGCTTGCGGGCCAGCTTGAGCGCGGCCTCGACGGCGTCGGTGCCGGTCGGGCCGGTGAACTGCGCCTTGTAGTCCAGCCCGCGGGGGCGCAGCACGGTGTCGGCGAAGGCGGTCAGGAACTCCCGCTTGGCCACGGTGTACATGTCCAGGCCGTGCGCGATGCCGTCGGCGGCGAGGTACTCGGCCACCCGGGCCTTGATGAAGTCGTTGTTGTGGCCGTAGTTGAGCGTTCCCGCGCCGCAGAAGAAGTCGATGAACGTCCGGCCGTCCTCGGCGTGCAGTTCGACGCCCTTGGCCCGCTCGAAGACGGCCGGGAACTTGCGGCAGTACAGCCGGACCTCGGACTCCAGCTCCTCGAAGGTCTTGAACTCGTGCTCCGGCAGGGGATCCTGGCCGGTGGTCGGGGTGTCCTCGGCGATGTCCATCGGGTCCTCTCGGGAGGGATCGAACCCGCGGCGGGCCGCTCGGGGCGGCGCGCCCGCGGGTGGAGGGAGGGTTCGCCGTGTCCGCCTGGTGGACACGGGCAGGAGCAGCGTGCCGCCGGAGCGCGGCACGGTGCCAGGGAACGAGCGGCAGCCTCGGCGCCGGGCCGCTGCGCGTTTGTCCCGGCCGGTGGCCGTGCCCCGGCCGGCGGATCAGATCAGCCCGGTCCGTACGGCGTGCGCCACCGCGTGGGCCCTGTTGTGCACCTGGAGCTGGCCCATCAGCTCGTAGATCACGTTCTTGACGGTGTGCTTGGAGCAGCTCAGCGTCCGGGCGATGGCCTCGTTGCCGTGGCCGTCCGCCATCAGCCGCAGTACCTCGATCTGCCGGTCCGTCAACGGCGAGCTGCCCGAACGCCGTTCGCGGCCGGTCGGCTCCGAGGAGCCGTTGAGCAGGCAGGCGAGCACCGGGTGGGACAGCCGGCCCTCGCCGCGGTGCGCCGAGTGGACGGCCGCGGCCAGCCGCGCCGGCGTCGCCTCGGCGGACAGCAGCACGGCCCGGGCGCCCGCCTTCAGGGCCCGCAGCACACCGTGCCGGGACAGCACGTCGGCCACCACCACCAACAGCCGCTCGCCGCTGCCCGGCAGGGCCGGCCGGCAGGCCTCGATGGCGCCCTCCACGGTGTCGCCGACGGCCACCAGCACGTCCCGCGACTGCGGATCCGGCACGTGGACCGGCCGGAGCCCCGCCACCACCAGCTTGGCCTCCACGCCCGCACGCGCCACCGCGTCGCTCGACCGCACCCGCACCCTGGGCCCCGCGGTGGGGCGGGTGGCCGTCGCCACGGCCGCAGCGGGGGCCGTGCTCCTCGCGGCCGGGGCCGCCGTCGTCGCGATCACAGCAGACCCGCCCGCAGGGCGAAGGCCACCGCGTGCGCGCGGTTGCGGAGCCGGAACCGCCGGGTGACGTCGTGCACCACGGTGGTCACGGTGCGGGAGGAGTAGCACAGTTCACGCGCGATCTCCTCCGTCTCCCGGCCGTCGGCGACCAGCCGCAGCACGGCCTGTTCCCGCTCCGACAGCTCCCAGCCCGCCGGGGCCGCCACGGCGCCCGCACGGCGGGTGCCGTCCCCGCCGTCGAGGAGCCCGTCCAGCAGGTCCGGCGGCAGGGTGCAGTCGCCCGCGGCGGCCGCCACGACCGTCCAGGCCAGCCGCTCGGCGGTGGCCTCGGAGCGGCGCAGGAGTCCCCGGGTGCCGGCCGCGAAGGCCTGGGCGGCGTCGCCGGCCGCCAGCTCCGTGGCGACCAGCACGATCTCCCGGCGCTGGTCCGCCTCGCGGGCGGAGCGCACCGTCTCCATCACCTCGGGGGTCACCCGGTCCACCATGATGACCGCGACCTGCGCCCGTTCCCCGGGCAGTGCCACCGCGATGTCACCGTGGCACTGCAGGCTGGTCCGCGCACCGGCCTCCAGCACCGGGTCCTGTGCGACGACGCTGACTCTCACCGGTTCGCCCATCGGCTCCTCCTGGGGTGTGTGCCCGTGCCCGACAGGTAGAGAGCATCGACCGGTGGGCGCCCGCGCGGCATCGGGTGACGGCCCCCAGATTTCCCGAGCGGCCCGCGGGCCGGACCGGCGCCGGACGACTCCGACCTGCGCGGGGCTCCGCGCCACGTCCCGCGCCGCCCGGCCCGGCCGCGCCCGGCCCGCGGATCGTCCGCCGTCGGACGGTCGTGGCGCGAACCGTCGGGCGGTGGCCAGGCCGGACGGAGAAACATGGGGGCGATGCCCCCATGAAGGGCCGCGACGGTCCAGGCCGCCGGTCGTGGGGCCGACGCGGCCGGAGCGGTGGCGTCCGCCCACCGGAGCACGACCGTCCGGTGACCGAACGTTCGGTCACCCGACGGCCGGGTCCCCGAGGACGCGGGCCCCCCGAGGGGTGCGGGAAGCCGCGGACGGGGAAGCCGGCGAGGCCGGCCGGGCTCGGGGCCCGGCCGGCCCGCCGGCCGCGTCAGGGTGGTTGCGGGCGGTGCCCTACGCCTCCTCGGCGAGCAGTGCCTCGACCTCCTCGTCGGAGAGCCCCGCGATCTCGGCTTCGACCGCCCGTTCGACGGCCTCCGCCTGGAGGGCGACGGTCGGCGCCTCGAAGAGCAGGCGCAGCGGCAGCTCGACCGCGAACGCCCGGCGCAGCTGGGCCAGCACCCTGGTGGCGAGCAGCGAGTGCCCGCCGAGGTCGAAGAACCCGTCGTGCACGCCGATCCGGTCGAGGCCCAGGACCTCGCCCCAGATCCGCGCGACGACCTCCTCCGCGGGGGTGCCGGGGGCGAGGTAGCCGTGCTCCAGCTGCGGGCGGCCCGCCTCGGGGGCCGGGAGGGCCTTGCGGTCCACCTTCTTGCTGCTGGTGAGCGGCAGTTCGGGCAGTTCCACCCAGAGCGAGGGGATCATGTACTCGGGGAGCCGGTCGCCCAGGTAGGCGCGCAGGGCCGCGATGTCCGGGGCCGTGCCGTCACCGGTGACGAGGTAGGCCACCAGCCGGCGGTCGCCGGGCCGCACGTCCCGGGCCACCACGGCGACCGCGCGGACCAGGGGGTGCTGGGCGAGCACCGCCTCGATCTCGCCGAGCTCGATCCGGAACCCGCGGACCTTGACCTGCTGGTCGATCCGGCCGAGGAACTCGATGACCCCGTCGGCCGCGTAGCGGACCAGGTCGCCGGTGCGGTACAGGCGGCCGGGCGCCGGCGAGAACGGGTCGGGCACGAAACGCTCGGCGGTCAGCGCGGGCCTGCGGTGGTAGCCGCGGGCGACCCGGACCCCGCCGAGGTAGAGCTCGCCCGGCACCCCGACCGGCACCGGGTTGAGGTCGGGGTCGAGGACGTACGCCGTGGTGCCGGGCACCGGCCGGCCGATCGGCAGCGTGGACTCCCCGCGGGCGCCCGGGAGTGCGCCGGCGACGGGGTGCAGGACACAGGTCACGGTGGCCTCGGTGGGGCCGTAGTTGCACAGGAAGCGGGCGGGCAGGCCGGTGGCGGCCCAGTGCCGGGCGTCGTCCACCGTGACCACGTCGCTGCCGACGTTCATCAGCCGCAGCCGCTCCAGCCGTCGGTCGCCCGGCGCGAGGCCGGCGACCAGCTCGCGGTAGTAGGCCGGCGTGATCTCCATGATCGTGACCCGGTACTCGGCCAGCCGGTCCGCAAGCTCGGCCGGGCTCCAGAACAGCGGATCGCTCACCACCACGGTCGCACCGGCCAGCAGGGTGGCCGCCATCTGGTCCATCGCCACGTCGAAGGTGAGCGCCGACAGCAGCACCACGCGGTCGTCGGCGCCGATGTCGTACGCCTCGGCGATGACCTCGCAGTGGTGGGCGTAGGAGCCGTGCTGGATCAGCACGCCCTTGGGCTGCCCGGTGGACCCCGACGTGTAGATGACGTACGCGAGTTGGTCCGGGTCGACGGTCACCGCCGGGGCCGTGGTGGGCCGTTGTGCCAGCAGGTCGGCGTCGCCGTCCAGGCTGATCACCGTCGCCCGCCCGCCGGCCAGGCGGTCGGCGAAGCGGCTGTGCGTCAGCACCGTCGAGGCCCCGGCGTCCTCCAGCATGAAGGCGAGCCGCTCGGCGGGGTGCTCGGGGTCGAACGGCACGTAGCAGCCGCCGGCCTTCAGCACGCCGAGCAGGGCGACCACGACATCCGGTCCGCGCTCCAGGCAGACCCCGACCACGCTCTCCGGGCCGACCCCGGACGCCCGCAGGTGGTGCGCCAACTGGTTGGCCCGGGCGTCGAGTTCGCCGTAGGTCAGGCGACGCTCGGGCCGGCCGGCGTAGACCACCGCGAGCGCGTCGGGCTGCGCGGCGGCCCGCGCCGAGAAGAGCTCGGGAACGCAGGCCCGGGGCTGCCCGGCCGGGGTGCCGCGCCAGTCGGTGAGCAGCTGCCGCCGCTCCGGCCCGGTCAGCATCTCCAGCTCGCCGATCCGGACCTCCGGCGCGCCGACGGCGCTGCGCACCAGCTGCAGGTAGTGCTGGGCCATCCGTTCCACGGTGGACCGGTCGAAGAGCGCGGTGGAGTACTCGAAGGCGCACGAGAGCGTGCCGTCGGGCTGCTCCTCGAAGGTGACGGTGAGGTCGAACTTGGCGACCCGCCAGTCGGCCGGCAGCTCCTCGACGTCGAGGCCGTCGATCTCCAGGGGGCTCTGCCGGGTGTGCAGCAGCTCGAACATCACCTGGAAGAGCGGGTTGCGGGACAGGTCGCGGTCGGGGCGCAGCTCGTCGACCAGCCGCTCGAAGGGCAGGTCCTGGTGGGCGTAGGCCTGGACGGCGTCGGCCCGTACCCGGTCGAGCAGTTCGGCGAAGGTCGGCGCCCCCGAGAGGTCGGCCCGCAGGACGACGGTGTTGACGAACAGGCCGGCCAGGTCCTCCGTCTCGGCGCGGGTACGGCCGGCCACCGGGGTGCCGACCGCGAGGTCGCTCTGACCGCTGTAGCGGGCCAGCAGTACGTGGAACGCGGCCAGCAGGACCATGAAGGAGGTCGCCGAGCGGGCCCGGCCCACGGCGGCGACCGCCGCTCCGAGGTCGGCGGGCACCTCGACGTGGAGCAGTTCGCCGCGCGGGTCGCGCACCGCGGGGCGCGGCCGGTCGGTCGGCAGCTCCAGCGGCTGGAGGCCGGCCAGGTGCTCCTTCCAGTAGTCCAGTTGTGCGGCGACCACCGGCTCGGCCAGCCGGTCGCGCTGCCAGGCGGCGAAGTCGGCGTACTGCACGGCGGGCGCGGCTTCCGGCAGCGGCAGGCCGGCCGTGAAGCAGCGGTAGAACCGCCCGATCTCGCCGGTGACCACCTCCATCGACCAGGCGTCGGTGGCGATGTGGTGGAAGGTCAGGGCGAGGATCCACTCCTCGGCGGCGGTCCGCAGCAGCGCGGCCCGCACCGGCGGCTCGCGGTCGAGCTCGAACGGCCGGCCGGTCTCCCGGGCGAGCAGCTCGTGCACCTCCCGCTCGGCCTGGCCGCGCAGGTCCCGCGCGGCCAGGCCGAGCGGGCGCGGCGGGTCGACCACCTGCACGGGCACCCCGTCCACCTCGGTGTACCGGGTGCGCAGCACCTCGTGCCGGGCCACCACCTGGTCCAGGGCCCGGGCCAGCGCCTGCTCGTCCAGCCGGCCGGTGAGCCGCAGCACGGCCGGCACCAGGTACTCGGCGCTGCCGGGCTCCAGCCGGTCGAGGAACCAGAGGCGCTGCTGCGCCGAGGAGAGCGGCAGCGGGCCGGTCCTGGGGGCGGGGGTGATCGGCGGCAGCTCGACGCCCCGGTAGCCGGTCTCGATCAGCTCGGCCAGCCGGGCCGGTGTGCGCAGGGCGAAGACCTGGGCGAGCGGCAGCTCGACGCCCAGCGCGTCGCGCAGCCGGAAGGCGACCCGGGTGGCGAGCAGCGAGTGCCCGCCGAGTGCGAAGAAGTCGTCCCGGGCGCCGACCCGTTCCAGCCCCAGGACCTCGGCGAAGACCGCGGCCAGGGTCTGCTCGACGGGGGAGCGCGGGGCGACGTACGCGCCCGCGGCCTCGGAGCGTGCGGGGTCGGGCGCGGGCAGTGCCGCGCGGTCGACCTTGCCGCTGGCGGTCAGCGGGAGCGCGTCCAGCAGGACGAAGGCGGAGGGGACCATCGCCTCCGGCAGGCGGCCCGCCAGGTGCGAGCGCAGCCGCTGCGGGTCGAGCACCGCCGCCGCCTCGGGCACGACGTGCGCAATCAGCCGGGAGTCCCCGTCGTCGCGGCGCTGGACGCCCACCACGGCCGCGGCGACGCCCGGGTGGGTGCACAGGACGCCCTCCACCTCGCCCGGTTCGATCCGCACACCGCGGACCTTGAGCTGGCCGTCGATCCGGCCCAGGTACTCCAGCCGGCCGTCGGCGTGCCACCGCGCGCGGTCCCCGGTCCGGTAGAGCCGCTCGCCCGGCTGCTGCGGGAAGGGGCTGGGGGCGAACCGCTCGGCGGTCAGCCCGGGGCGGCCCAGGTAACCGCGGGCGAGTCCGACGCCGACCACGCACAGTTCGCCGGGGACGCCGACCGGGCAGAGGTTGTCGTCCCGGTCGAGGACCAGGATCCGCAGGTTGTCCAGCGGCCGGCCGATGGAGACGGTCCGGGCGCGGTCGTCGGCCCGGTAGCGCCAGGCGGTCACGTCGATCGAGCACTCGGTGGGCCCGTAGGTGTTGTACAGCTCCACCTTCACCCGGCTGAGCAGCTTCTCGCAGAGGCGGGCCGGCAGCGGTTCGCCGGCGCAGAACACCAGGCGCAGGCTGGTGCACTCGGCGAGGCCGGGCTGGTCCACCAGGGTGCTCAGGACCGACGGCACGAGCTGCAGCACGGTGACGCCGTGCTCGGCCACCGCCCGGAGCATCGCGGCCGGGTCGCGGTGGGCGCCGTCGGGTGCCAGCACGATGGTGGCGCCGCACACCAGCGGTGCCAGGAACTCCCACATCGCCGCGTCGAAGCCGATCGTGGTCTTCTGCAGGATCCGGTCGCCGGCCGAGAGGCCGTGCCGCTCGACGGTCCACAGCACGCGGTTGCGGATCCCCTCGTGGGGCACCAGCACGCCCTTGGGCAGGCCGGTCGAACCGGAGGTGTAGACGGCGTACGCGGCGCCGGCCGGGTCGACCCGCGGCAGGTCGACGGTGTCGGACCCGTCGGGGAAGGCCGGCTCCCCGCCGTCGAGGATGACGTCGGCCGGGAACTGCGGCAGGTCGTGCGAGGCGTCGGCGATCAGCAGCGCGGCCGCGCTGTCCCGCAGCAGGTGCTCGCGGCGGGCCGCCGGGTGCTCGGGGTCGACCGGGACGTAGACCGAGCCGGCCTTGAGGACCGCGAGCAGCGCGGTGACCAGGTCCGGGCCGCGGCGCAGGGACACCGCCACCGGCACCTCGGGGCCGGCGCCCAGCTCGACCAGCCGGCGGGCCAGGCGGTCGGCCCGCCGGTCGAGCGCGCCGTACGTCACCTCCTCGGTGCCGAAGACCACCGCGGTCGCCTCCGGAGTGGCGGCGGCCTGCTCGGCGAAGAGCTCGTGCAGGCAGCGGTCGGGACGCGGGACCACCGGGCCGAGGCCGGCCTCGTCGAGGCGGTCGCGCTCGGCGGCGTCCAGCAGGTCGAAGCGGGCGAGCGGGCGCCCCGGGTCGGCGGCGAGGCCCGCCAGCAGCCGGCCGTAGTGGTCCGCCAGCCGCTGCACGCTCTCGCGTTCGAACAGGGCGGTGGCGTACTGGAGGGAGCCGGAGAGGGTGCCGTCCTCGTGTTCCAGCACGTGCAGGGTCAGGTCGAAGGCCGCGCCCGCCCCCGGCGTGGGGACGACCCTCACCTGGAGGCCGGGCAGCGTGAACGGCCGGGCGGCGGCGTTCTGCAGCGCGAAGGAGACCTGGAAGAGGGGGTTGCGGGAGAGGTCCCGGTCCGGCGCCAGTTCGTCGACCAGGCGCTCGAACGGGACCTCCTGGTGGGTGAAGGCGTCCAGTGCCGACTCCCGCACCCGGGCCAGCAGGTCGAGGAAGGACGGGTCGCCGGACAGGTCGGCCCGCATCACCAGGGTGTTGGTGAAGAAGCCGACCAGCTCCTCCACCTCCACCAGGGACCGGCCCGCCACCGGCGTGCCCACGGCGACGTCCGTCCGGCCGGTGTGCCGGGCCAGCAGGGCCTGGAAGGCCGCGAGCAGCACCATGAACGGCGTCGCGCCGTGGGCCCGCGCCAGCCGCTCGACCGCCGCGACCAGCTCGGGGGCGAGCGCGAAGTCCACGCTGTCGCCCGCCGCGTCCCAGACCGCCGGCCGCGGCCGGTCCGTCGGCAGGTCCAGCGGCGCCAGCCCGGCGAGCCGGTCGTGCCAGTACGCCAGGTCCTCGGCCAGCCGGTCGCCGGACAGGTACTCGCGCTGCCAGTCGGCGAAGTCCGCGTACTGCACCGGGAGCGGCTCCGGGACCGGTGCCCCGCCGCCGGTGAACGCGCCGTAGAAGGCGTCCAGCTCCCGGGCCAGGACGCCCCAGGACCAGCCGTCGAAGGCGATGTGGTGCACCACCAGCAGCAGCAGGTGCTCCTCGTCGGACAGCCGGAGCAGGGTCAGGCGCAGCGGCAGCTCGGTGGCCAGGTCGAACGGACGGCGGATTCCCCGCTCGACGACCGCGCGGGCCTCGGCCTCCCGCTCCTCCGGCCGGACGTACGTCAGATCGAGCCGCGACAACGGCACTTCGGCGTGCTCGGCGATCTCCTGTACGGGTACGCCCTGGGCCGCCGGGTACCGGGTCCGCAGCACCTCGTGCCGGTCCAGCACCGCCTGCGCCGCCCGGGTCAGCGCGCCGGTGTCCAGCGGCCCGGTGATCCGCAGCACGAGCGGCAGCAGGTAGTCCGCCGCCCCCGGTCGCAACTGGTCGATGAACCAAAGCCGTTCCTGGGCGAAGGACGTCGGGCAGTGCACCGGCTGCCCCTGCGCAGCCCCGTCCGCCACGTCGGCCTCCGGGCCGAAACCACCGTTCACCTGCCACCTCCCACAGAGCGCCACGTCGGCGTGCGGTCAGCCTGCCGAGGATCCGGCGGTGCCCGGTAGAGAGGGACCGGCAGACCTGCGCGCCGCACGACTGCGCACTCCGCCGTCGGTTCTTCTCTGTGGCCGCCGAGCCGGCCTGCGGCACGCTGTGCTGCGACAGAGCCGGACACCGAGGGCCGGTCGAGCAGTGCGGGAGGACAGCGGGATGGCTGACGAGAACACCGACGAGCGCACCTACTGCGTGGTCCGCAACGACGAGGAGCAGTACTCGATCTGGCTCGCGGACCGGGAGCTTCCGCTCGGCTGGTACCGGGAGGGCTTCGAGGGCCCCCGGCAGGCCTGCCTGGACCACATCGACGAGGTGTGGACGGACATGCGCCCGCTGAGCCTGCGCCGCCGCATGGAGCAGGCGAGCCAGGCCTGATGGGCGAGCGAAGCGAGCACGTGCCGCTGCCCGACCTCTCGTTGCACCAGCGGGTCGCGCAGCACGCGGCCGCCGCGCCGCAGGCCGTCGCGGTGGAGTGCGCCGGCGAGCGGCTGACCTACGCCGAACTGGACGCCCGGGCGAACCAGGTGGCCCACTTGCTGGGCGAACACGGCGTCGGCCGCGGTGACCCGGTGGCGGTCTGCGCGGGGCGCGACACCGAGGTGGTGGTCGCACTGCTCGGCGTGCTCAAGGCCGGCGGCTACTACGTGCCGCTGGACCCGGAGTACCCGGCCGAGCGGCTGGCGTTCATGGCCGCCGACTCCGGGGCCCGGATCCTGCTGGTCCAGCCGGAGTCGGCGCACCGCTTCGACGCCGTCCCGGGCCTGCACGCCGTCCCGATGGCGAAGGGCCCGGTGGCGCCCGGCCGCCCGACCACCCCGCCGCCGGTCGCCACCCACCCGGACGACCTCGCGTACCTGATGTACACCTCCGGTTCGACGGGCCGGCCCAAGGGGGTCGGGATCACGCACCGGAACGTGCTGCGGCTGGTGCACGGGGTCGACTACGTCGACCTCGACGCCGGGCAGGTGGTGCTGATGCTCGCTTCGCTCTCCTTCGACGCTTCGACCTTCGAGATCTGGGGCCCGCTGGCCAACGGCGCCAGGCTGGCCGTCCTGCCGCAGGGCATCCCCACCGGCGAGACGATCGAGCGGGCCGTCCGCGACCACGGCGTGACCCTGCTGATGCTCACCAGCGGGCTGTTCCAGCACGTGGTGCGCACCCGCCCCGACGCCCTGGCCCCGGTCCGCCACGTCCTCGTGGTCGGCGACGTGGCACCGCCCGCCGAGGTGCGGGCCCTGATCGAACTCGGTGTCGAGGTCAGCAACGGCTACGGGCCCACCGAGTGCACGACGTTCAGCTGCGTGCGGCGCGGCATCACCCCGGCCGAGACGGCCGGCAGCATCCCGATCGGCGCCGCCATCACCAACACCACGGCGTACGTCGTCGACGACCGGGGCCGGCGCACCCCGCCCGGCACCGAGGGCGAACTGCTGATCGGCGGCCCGGGCGTGGGCCTCGGCTACCTCGGGCGGCCCGCCCTCACCGCCGAGCGCTTCGTGCCGGACCCGTTCGGCACCACGCGGGGCGGCCGACTGTACCGGACCGGCGACCTGGTGGTCCGTCAGGACGACGGCCTGTTCAGGTTCCTGGGCCGACGCGACCAGCAGGTGAAGATCCTCGGGCACCGGGTGGAACCCGGCGAGATCGAGGCGGCGCTGAGCAACCACCCCGAACTCGCCGCGGCGGCGGTCGCCGTGCGGCCGACCGCCGCCGGCGGCAAGCAACTGGTCGGCTACGTCGTCCCCGCCGGCGACGCGGCGCCCACCGGCGCGCAGCTGCGGGCCCACCTGGGCGAACGGCTGCCGGACTACCTGGTGCCGACCGCCTGGGTCACGCTCGCCGCCCTGCCGCTCACACCGAACGGCAAGGTGGACCGGGCGGCCCTGCCGGACCCGGCCTCGGGCGGGCGCGGACCGGTGACGGCGGCCAGGACGCCGCTGGAGGAGTCCGTGGCCGAGATCTGGACCGAGCTGCTCGGCGTGGACCCGATCGACGTGCACGACGACTTCTTCACCCTGGGCGGCCAGTCGCTGCTGGCCACCCAGGTCGTCGCCCGACTGCAGGAGCGGTTCCCGGTCGCGCTGCCCGTGCGTGCCGTGTTCGACGCGCCCACGGTCGAGCGGCTGGCCGCCCTGGTGCACCGGGCGATCACCGATCATGTCGAGCAACTGACCGATTCCGAGGTGGAGTTGATGTTGTCGCAGGTGCGTGAGGGATGAGCACAGTGCCGAACCGGCGTGCGCCGGGGAGTTCCGGGGACCAGCGGCAGGCACTGCTGGACAGCCTCCTGCGCGGCGCCGCCGGCCCCGCGCGCGCCTCCGCGGCGATCGGTCCCGCACCGCGCGACCGGCAGCTGTCCCTCTCCTTCGCCCAGCAGCGGCTCTGGACCCTGGAGCAGCTGCGCCCCGGCACTGCCGAGTACGTGGTGCCCCTCGGCTGGGAGCTGCACGGGCCGCTGGACGTCCCGGCGCTGCGCCGTGCCCTGCGCGAGCTGGTCGAGCGGCACGAGGTGCTGCGCACCCGCTACCGGGAGGACGACCACCGGCCGGTCCAGGTGGTGGACCCGGCCGCCGAGCCGGACTTCGCCGAGCTGGACCTCAGCGGCCTGAGCCCCGACGAACGCCCGGCGCGGACGGCGGAGGCGATCGAGCGCGAGGCCAGGACGCCGTTCGACCTGGCCGCGCGCTGGCCGCTGCGGGCCCGGCTGGTGCGGCTCGCCCCGGACCACCACGTGCTGGCCCTGGCCCTGCACCACATCGCCGTCGACGGCTGGTCGGTCGGCGTGCTCGCCCGTGAACTCGGCGTGCTGTACTCGGCGTTCGCCACCGGCTCGGCCGTCCCGCTGGAGCCGCTGCCGGTGCAGTACGCCGACTTCGCGGCCTGGCAGCGCGGCGAACAGGGCGGCCCGGCGACCGGGCAGCTGCCGTACTGGCGGTCCCGGCTCGCGGGTGCGACGGCGACCGCCCTGACCACCGACCGGCGCCGCCCCCCGGTCTTCGACCCGGCCGGCGCCACCCTGCCGTTCACCGTACCGGCCCGCACGGCGCGGGCCCTGGCGGAGCTCGGGCGCTCGCGCGGCGCGACGCCGTTCATGGTGCTGCTGGCCGCGTTCCAGGTCCTGCTGGCCCGGCACACCGGCCGGACGGACATCGTGGCGGGCACGCCGGTGGCCGGGCGCACCAGGGCCGAGGTGCAGGGCCTGGTCGGCTTCTTCGTCAACACCCTGGTGATGCGCACCGACCTGTCCGGCGACCCGTCCTTCCTGGCCGCCGTGGACCGCGTGCGGGAGACGGCGCTGGACGCCTTCGCCCACCAGGAGGTCCCGTTCGAGCGGCTGGTGGACGAGCTGGCGCCGGAGCGGGACCCCTCCCGCAACCCGCTGTTCCAGATCATGTTCGCGCTGAACAACACCGACCCCGCGGAGTTCGACGGCCCGGACCTGCGGGCCACCGAACTCGCGACACCCTGGCACGGATCCAGGTTCGACCTGACGCTGCACCTGACCGAGCAGCCCGACGGCTCGCTGCGCGGAGTCGTCGAGTACGCGACGGCGCTGTTCGGCCCGGAGCGCATGGCGGCGCTCACGCGGCACTTCGGCACCCTGCTCGAAGGTCTCGCCGACGACCCGGAGACGACGCTGCACGAGGCGCCGCTGGCGTCGGCCGGGGAGCTGGAGCTGCTGGCCGGGTTCAACGACACGGCGGTGGAGTACCCGCAGGACGGGCTGCTGCACGGGCTGGTCGAGGAGCAGGCGGAGCGCTCCCCGGACGCGGTGGCGGTGCGCTTCGAGGGCCGTGAGCTGACGTACGCGCAGCTGGACGCGGCGGCCGCGCGGGTGGCCCGGCGGCTGCGGGCGACCGGCGTCGGACCGGAGTCGGTCGTCGGGGTGTGCCTGCACCGCAGCCTGGAGCTGCCGGTGGCGCTGCTGGGCGTGCTCAAGGCCGGCGGGGCGTACCTGCCCCTGGACCCGGGGTACCCGGCGCAGCGGCTGGCCCACATGCTCGCCGACTCCGGCACCCCGGTCGTGATCACCACCGCCGACCTGGCGGCCGGCCTGCCCGGGCACGATGCCCGGACCGTGCTCGTCGCCGAGGCCCGGGGCGACGAACCCCGGGCCGAGCAGGGCGAGGCCGGCACGGCCGCGGACCGGCCGTCCCCGGCCGTGCCGGTGGACCCGGACAACCCGGCCTACGTGATCTACACCTCCGGCTCCACCGGCCTGCCCAAGGGCGTGGTCGTCACCCACCGCGGCATCGTCAACCGGCTGCGCTGGATGCAGGACGCCTACCGGCTCGACCGGGACGACCGGGTCCTGCAGAAGACGCCCTACAGCTTCGACGTCTCGGTGTGGGAGTTCTTCTGGCCACTGGCCACCGGGGCGACGCTGGTGCTCGCCCGCCCGGACGGGCACCGCGACCCCGGCTACCTCGCCGAGACCATCACCGGTGAGCGGATCACCACCACCCACTTCGTCCCCGCCATGCTGCGGCTCCTCCTCGACACCCTGCCGACCGGCGGCGCGCTCACCCCGCTGCGCCGGGTCCTGTGCAGCGGCGAAGCCCTGCCCGACGACCTCGCCGACGCCTTCCACCACCACCCGGCGATCCGGCACGCCGAACTCCACAACCTCTACGGCCCCACCGAGGCGTCCGTCGACGTCACCGCCACCCCCTGCCCGCCGGGGCAGCCGGTCACCATCGGCCGTCCCATCGCCAACACCCGCACCCACGTCCTCGACCAGGACCTCACCCCCCAACCCCTCCACCTCGCCGGCCAACTCGCCCTCGCCGGCGTGCAACTCGCCCGCGGCTACCTGGGCCGCCCCGCCCTCACCGCCGAACGCTTCGTCCCCGACCCCGACCCGCGCCACCCCGGCACCCGCCTCTACCTCACCGGCGACCAGGCCCACCACAACCCCGACGGCACCCTCACCTACCACGGCCGCACCGACCACCAGGTGAAACTCCACGGCCACCGCATCGAGCTCGGCGAGATCGAGACCGCCCTGCGCAGCCACCCCGCCGTCAGCCAGGCCGTCGTCACCGTCCACCAGGACCACCTCACCGCGTACACCGTCACCGTCCCCGAGAGCGCCCCGCCCGCCCCGGCCCGGCTGCGCGACCACCTCGCCGCCACCCTGCCCGCCCACATGCTCCCCACCCACTACCGCGCCCTCGACGCCCTCCCGCTCACCCCGAGCGGCAAGATCGACCGCAACGCCCTCCCGGCACCGGACCCGGCACCGGTCGACGCGGCGAACCACACCCCGCCGAGCACCCCGCTCCAGCACCTGATCGTCCGCAGCTGGGCCGAGGCCCTCGGCATCGAGCCGCACCTGATCGGCGTCCACTCCGGCTTCTTCGCGCTCGGCGGCGACTCGATCCGCGCCATCGGCGCGGTCGGCCGCCTGCGCGGCGCCGGGCTCGACATCGCCGTCCAGGACGTGTTCCGGCACCAGACGGTCGCCCGGCTCGCCGAGGCCGTCGCCCCGCGCGGCGCCGGCGCGGAGCAGGCCGGGACGGCTCCCTTCGAGCTGCTCGCCGAGGCCGACCTCGATCGCCTCCCGGCCGGGTTGGCGGACGCCTACCCGCTGTCGCTCGCCCAGGCCGGCATGGTCTACGAGATGCTCGCGGGCGCCGACCGGGGCGTCTACCTGACCAACCTGAGCCACCCGGTCCGCGACGACGGCGCGTTCTCGCCGGACGCGCTGCGCGCCGCCGCGGCGCTCCTGGTGGAGCGCCACGAGATCCTGCGCACCTCCGTCGACCTGTCCTCGTTCTCCGAGCCGCTGCAGTTGGTGCACCCCACCGCGACGATCCCGGTCTCCCACGTCGACCTGCGGCAGCTGGGCGCGGCGGAGCAGCGGGCCGAGCTCGCCGCGGCCGTCGCCCGCGACCGGCTGGCGCCGTTCGACTTGGCCGTGCCGGGCCAACTGCGGGTGGTGGCCTACCAGCTGGACGAGCGGCACTGGCAGCTGTCGGCCAGCAACGGCCACGCCCTGCTGGACGGCTGGAGCCAGAGCTCGCTGGTCGGCGAACTGCTCGGCTACTACCGGGCCCTCCGGGACGGCCGGGATCCGGCGCCGGCCGCCCCGCCCGCGGCCCGGTTCGCCGACGCGATCGCCCTGGAGAAGCGGGCCCTGGCGTCCGCGGCGGACCAGGAGTTCTGGCGTGAGCGGGTCGCCCGGTACACCCCGCTGGCGCTCCCGCAGGCCTGGGCGAGCCCGCCCGGCGCGGCGGACGACGAGGGTTCGAAGACGGGCCCCGGGACGGACGAGGTGGCCCGGGTCGACTTCCGCGACCTGCTGCCGCGGCTGCGCGCGGTGGCGCAGGACGCCGGGGTGCCGCTGAAGAGCGTCCTGCTGGCCGCGCACCTCACCGTGCTGGGCATGATCAGGGGCGGCACCGGGAGCCCGATCGCCTTCCGGACCGGCCTGGTCTGCAACGTGCGGCCGGAGACGGTCGACGGCGACCAGGCGCGCGGCATGTTCCTCAACACCGTGCCCTTCGGGCTGACGCTGGACGCCCCGAGCTGGCCCGAGCTGGCCCGCGCGGTGTTCGCCGAGGAGACCGCCCTGTGGCCGCACCGGCACTACCCGCTGCCCGCCATGCAGCGGGCCTGGAGCCAGGGGACGCCGCTGGTGGACGTCTTCTTCAACCACACGGACCTGACGGTGGTCGACGGCGAGTCCATCGGACTGGACGAGGTCGGCGAGCGCACGGCGAACGAGTTCGGCCTCTCGGTCTCCACCGTCGCGGACGGCTTCGTGCTGGAGGCCGGCGCGGAGCGGGTCGGCCGGGCCGAACTCGACCTGCTGGCCCGGACGTACCGGCACGTCCTGGTCGGCCTGGCCGCCGACCCGCAGTCCGACCCGCGCCGCACGGCGCTGCCCGAGCCGGACCGCCGCACGCTGCTGGAGCGCTGGAACACCGAGCCGCCGGCCGCTGTCGGCCGCAGCCTCGTCGCGCTGTTCGAGGAGCAGGCGGCCCGCACCCCGGACGCCGTGGCCGTGATCTCCTCCGGCGACCGGCTGACCTACCGGCAACTGGCCGAGCAGGTCGCCCGGCTGGCCGGACACCTGCGGGAGCGCGGGCTGGGCCCGGGCGCGACGGCGGCGGTCTTCCTGGAGCGCGGTCCGGAGCTGCTGGTCGCCCTGCTGGCCGTGCTCGCCACGGGCGCCGCCTACGTGCCGCTGGACCCGGACCACCCGGCCGAGCGGAACGCCTTCGTGCTCGCCGACACCGCCGCCTCGGTGATCGTCACCCGGACCGGCCCGGCGGAGCGGCTCACCGCCCCGCCGTCGGCAGCCGGCGGCCCCGTCACCGTGCTGCTCGACGCGGACCGGGAGGCGATCGCCCGGCAGAGCCCGGTGTTCGCCGGGCCGCAGCTCGACCGGGACGCCCTCGCGTACGTCATCTACACCTCCGGCTCCACCGGCCGGCCCAAGGGCGTGATGATCACGCACGGCGGCCTGGCCGACTTCCTGACCGCGATGCTCGACCTGCCCGGACTGCGCCCCGGCGCGCCGGTGGCCGCGCTGACCACGGTGTCCTTCGACCCCTCCGTCCTGGAGCTCTACCTGCCGCTGCTGGTCGGTGCCCCGGTGGTGCTCGCGACCGCGGAGGAGGTCAGGGACCCGCTGCGGATGGCCGCGCTCATCACCGCCACCGCCCCCGCGATCGTCCAGTCCACCCCGGTCACCCTGCGGATGCTGCTGGACAGCGGCTGGTCGGCCCCCGCCGGGCTGGTGGTGCTGTGCGGCGGCGAGCGGCTGCCCGTCGAGCTGGCCCGCCGGCTCGCCGCCGACGGCGCCCGGGTGCTGGACCTGTACGGCCCCACCGAGACCACGGTGTGGACCACCGTGACCCGGCTGCACGCGGACGGCACCCCGGAGCAGTGGTCGCCGGTGCCCGGCACCGTCCTGTACGTCCTGGACGGCGGGCTGGAGCCGGTGCCGGTCGGGGTCCCGGGGGAGATCTGCCTCGGCGGCGCCGGCCTGGCCAGGGGCTACCTCAACCGACCCGGCGTCACGGCGCAGGCCTTCGTGCCCGACCCGCACGGCCGGGAGCCCGGGGCCAGGCTCTACCGCACCGGCGACCTCGGCCGCCGCCACCCCGACGGCCGGGTCGAGCTGCTCGGCCGGGCGGACCACCAGGTGAAGATCCGCGGCCACCGGATCGAGCCCGGTGAGATCGAGGCGGTGCTGCTGGGCTGCCCGGAGGTGCGGGCCGTGGTCGTGCACCCGGTCGCGTCGGGCACCGGGGAGGCGGAACTGGTCGCCTACCTGGAGCCGTTCCCCGGCGCCACGCCGCCGGACGGCGGCGAGCTGCGCGACCTGGTGGGCCGGCTGGTCCCGGACTACATGATCCCGGCGGCCTTCGTCGTGCTGGACGCGCTGCCGCTCACCCCGAGCGGCAAGGTCGACCGGGGCAGGCTCCCCGCCCCGGCCCCGGCCGCCCGCACCGGCGAGTACCTGGCGCCGCGGACCGAGCAGGAACGGACCGTCGCCGGCGCGTGGTGCGAGGTGCTCGGCGTCGAGCGCGTCGGAGTGCACGACAACTTCTTCGACCTCGGCGGCCACTCCCTGCTGGCCACCCGCATCGCGCTGCGGCTGCGCGACGCGACCGGGCTGGACGTACCGGTCCGCGCCCTGTTCGACCGCTCCACCGTCGCCGCGCTGGCCGCCGCGCTGCCCCAGTACGCCGAGCGCCCGACCCGGGAGACGCCCCGGCTGGTCGCCGGCCGCCGGTTCCGGCGACGGTCCGCCCCCTGACATCCGGTCACCCCACCACGACGAAGACGGAGCCAAGCCGTGAACCGCACCATGCTCAAGTCCAAGATCCACCGCGCCACCGTGACCCAGGCGGACCTGCACTACGTGGGATCGCTGACGATCGACCAGGACCTGATGGACGGCGCCGACCTGCTGCCCGGCGAACTCGTCCACATCGTCGACATCGACAACGGCGCCCGCCTGGAGACCTACGTGATCGCCGGCCCGCGCGGCAGCGGGATCATCGGGATCAACGGCGCCGCCGCCCGGCTGATCCACACCGGTGACCTGGTCATCATCATCAGCTACACCACGGTCAGCGACGCCGAGGCCAAGGCCCTCGTCCCCAAGGTCCTGATGGTCGACGCGGACAACCGCCCGCTCGCCCACACCGACGACCCGGCCGAGCCGGTGCCCGGCACCCGGACCAGCCGCGGCGACGCGGTCGCCGCCCGGTAGCGCGGGGGAGCAGCTGCGGGAGGAGCTGCGGGAGGAGCAGGGGGAGGGGCGGGCCGGACCACGTTGTCCGCCCGCTCCTCCCGTTCTCCACGGGGTTCAGGACGGAGCGCCGACGGCGGCCCGCGCCATGGCGATGAAGCGCGGGATGAGTGGATGGGCACCGCGTTGGGGATGGACCAGGTTCAGCGGCACCTGCGGGGCGTCCGGGATGGCGATGAACGACACGAACGAGTGCACGTGCTGGCGGCCGACGAATTCGGGGACCACGCCCACGCCCCGGTTCGCGGCGACGGCTTCCAGCCATTCGTCGAAATTGCTGCAGATCGCGGAGACGCTCGGCTGGCGGTCGGCCGGCCAGTCGGTCAGGTCCGTCGTTCCGCTCACTTCGTTCAGCACGAGGCCCAGTTCGGCGATTTCGGCCCAGCTCATCTCCTCCTTTCCGGCCAGCTCGGATCGTGTGGAGACGGCGGCGATCCTCCGTTCGTGCAGCAGGGTCGTGACCTTCACGTCCGGGGCCTTGATCCGACCGCGCAGGATCGCCAGGTCGCTTTTCCCGCGGTCGACCCCGGCGAGCTTGGCGTCGTGCCGCTGCACCTGAACGGTGACGCCGGTCTCGGCCTCGAACTCGGCGATCACCTCCTGCGGCCACCCGGAAGGGAAACCCCAGGCGAATCCGAGCCTGAGCACGTCCTTCGGTTCAAAACGCAATGCGTCTTCCAACCGAGTTATGAGAAAGGAAAGTTGATCGTAAAGTCGCTCGCCTTCCGGGGTGAGCGTCACCTGACGGGTGGTTCGTTCCAGTAGCTTCCGGCCGAGCAGTTCCTCCAGGCGCTTGATGTTTCTGCTGAGCGTCGGCTGGGAAACGTTCATCCGCTTGGCGGCGCGGGTGAAGTGTCTCTCTTCCGACAGGGCCAGGAACCCGCGCAGGTGGTGCAGCTCGATACTCATGGACAGCAGCATATGCAGGGAGGCATATGCGTCATCAGATGTCCCGGGCCGTCGGGAGCTGTGAGATGTCGGACGCAATGGGCCCTTCCCCGGTGCCTCGGCAGGCTTTCCGGCGGCCGGCCCCACTCCCGGGCCCGGGCTGTTTCCGCCCGTTCCACCACACAGTTGACCGGCATTCACCTGAGTCTCCGTCACCGCCGCTGCGGAATCTCCCGGGCCGGAGGCCACGGGCCGCCGACCGCTCCCGGGCCCGTGGGCGGCGTCGAGCAGGCCGACCGGTCCGGCCCGGGAGCGGAGGGTTCAGCCCGAGTACTCCTCGTCGGTCACGTGCTCGTGCCAGTCGGTGGGCCCGTCGGTGACGGCGATGTGGGTCATGAACGTGCCCTCGCCGGCGCCGTGCCAGTGCTCCTCGCCGGGGTGGCAGACCACCGTGTCGCCGGCCCTGATCTCCTGCCGCTCGCCGCCGCGGGCCTGGACCACGCCCACGCCCTCGGTCACGTGCAGGACCTGTCCGGCCGGGTGGGTGTGCCAGTGGCTGCGGGAGCCGGGCGTGAACAGGACGTTGCGCACCTCGGCGTTGGCGGTCGCGCCGATCCGCGGCCACAGCCAGACGTCGCCGGTGAAGCGGTCCTCGGGGCCCTTGGTCGAGTCTCCGGGGTGGTGGATGACATCCATCGTGTGAACTCCTTCGTGGTCATCGGTCATTGGTCATTTGGCATCGGCCATCGGCCGCTGGTCGTCGGTCATCGGTGGGCGACCGGCGGCGGGTGGCTATTGCTCGCCGAGCACCGAGCCGGTCGACGAGGACCGCCCGGCGAGCAGGATCAGGGCGGAGGCGGCGAGCGACATCACCGCCAGGACGGCGGTGGTGGTGGCGAACGCGTGCTGCGGTGTCCCGCTGCCGCCGACGAGATCCAGGTAGAGGGTGCCGAACACGGCCACGCCCAGGGTGCCGCCGACCTGGAGCGTGGTGTTGAACAGGCCGCTGACGTCCGGCGCGTACCGGGCCTCGACGGTCTCGGTCATGTGCGCCAGGGTGCCGCTGAACGCCGCGCCGTAGCCGACGCCGCCGATCCCCAGCAGGACGACCAGGGCGGCGGTGCCCTGGGCGCCGAGCGCGATGAGCGCGAAGCTGACGGCCATCAGCCCGCCCCCGACCGGGGCGGCCAGCCGGCGGGCGCGCGTTCCCAGTCGCCCGAGGATCGGCCCGATCAGGGCGAAGGTCGCCACCCAGGCGACCGGGACCAGGCCGGAGTAGACCGCGCTCTTGCCGAGTCCCTGTTGCAGGTAGAGCGCCAGGACGAACAGCACGGCGAAGTAGCCGGCCCGGGTGGCGGCCTGCGAGGCGAGTGCGAGGGCGACATGACGGCGGGTCAGCAGTTCGACGTTCATCAGGGGGGCGCCCGAGCGTCGTACCACCCTCCGCTCGGTCCAGCCGAAGAGGGCGAACACCGGCAGCGAGGATCCCAGGCAGAGCCAGGTCCACAGCGGCCAGCCCGCGTCGCGCCCCAGGACCAGCGGTGTCACCAGCAGGAACAGTCCGAGCGAGAGCAGTGCCACGCCGGGCAGGTCCAACGCGCCCTGCTGCGAGGGGCGGTCGTCCGGCAGGAAGGCCAGCGAGGTGAACAGCAGGACGACGCCGATCGGCACGTTGATCAGGAAGACCGGCCGCCAGCCGGTGCCCAGGATGTCGGCCGACACCAGGATGCCGCCCAGTGCCTGGCCGACCACCGAACTGACGCCGAGGATGCCGGTGTACGCGCCCAGCGCCCGGCGCCTGGCCCGGCCCTCGAACTCCACCTGGATGGTGGTCAGCACCTGGGAGATCATCAGGGCGGCGCCGAATCCCTGCACCACCCGGGCGCACACCAGGACGACGGCGTCGGGTGCGAGGCCGCAGCCGAGCGAGGACAGGGTGAAGACGGTCAGCCCGGCGAGGTAGACGCGCCGCCGACCGTGGATCTCGCCCAGTCGGGCGCCGGTGATCAGCAGCATCGCGAAGGCGAGCGTGTACCCGGAGACGATGAGCTCCAGGGCGCCGCTGGAGGCGTGCAGCCGATCGCGGATCGAGGGGATCGCGACGTTGACCACCGCGATGTCGACGTTGCCCAGGAACATGCCGCCGAGCAGGGACGCCAGCATCCAGAACGGCCGTCCGCCGCGTCGGTCCCCGGGGGTGTGCGGTGCCTCGACCGGCACCGCCTCGGTTGCCGCAGAGATCTTCAAGGAATCCACATCCCGGAGTGTAACTACTAGTATGTACAGTCGCAATCCGGCGCCGGCGAAGGGCGGTCCGGGCTCGGACGGCGGACGGCCGGCGGCCGGCGGGACGGCGCTGGACGGACGGCGGCCGACGGGCGGCCGGGGGCGGGTGGGGCACCGACTGGACGGTCCCGCCCCCGGCCGTCACGGGCGCGGCCTCAGACCACGTCCCGCTGGACCAGCTGGAACTGGATCCCGTCGGAAGTCCCGGGCTGCGTCCAGGCATTGAGGTTCGGCCCCACCAACACAGGCTCGCTCGTGGTGAGTTCGATGCCCAGCTGTTGCACCGCCTTCATGATCTGCGGCACGTCGTCGACCTCCACGCCGATGTGCTCGATCCGGGCCTGCGCCCCCTCGCCGAGCCTGCGGCTGCGCGCCTCCGCACCGGTCGGCTCGATGAGCTCGATCCGGCCGTCCCCGCACCGGTAGAACGCGATCCGGACGTTGCGCTCGGGGATGTCCTGAGCCCGTTCCAGCTGCATGCCCAGACTCTCCAGCAGGGCTCGGGCCTCGATGATGTCGTCCACCACCACGCCGATGTGGTCGATCCGCTTGAACATGGTCTGCCTCTCGTGCCTCTCGTTGTCAGGTGCTGCTCGTACGTCTCGTGCTGCTCGTCCGGCCGGCTACTTGGAGAAGTTGTTGTGCAGGGCCGCCAGTTGGGGAAGGTTCGACATGTTGAGGAGCAGCAGGTCGGCGTCCCCCGCCCCGTTCTCGAAGTGGTGCACGGTCCACGCCGGGATGAGCAGGATGTCGCCCTCGTTCAACCCGGTGGTGTCGCCGCTCTCGTGGAAGACCACCGTGCCCGTCCCGGAGCGCACGAAGTAGAGGTGCCACCAGGTGTGCGAGTGAGGGGTGGTGCGCTCTCCGGGCCGGACGGCCTGGAAGGTCATCGAGGTGCCGGGGACGACCTCGTGGCCGCCGTCCGGTCGGGCCAGGGTGATCGTGCCGTACTCGGTGTGCTCGGTCACCCGGAGCTCCTCGGCGAGGGTTTCCCACTGCCACAGGACCGGCTCCGGCTGCGGCCGCGCATGGCGCCGGCGGAACTCAGGGTACGGAAACTGCTGTCCGGGCTGTATCGCCACGTTCTGCCTCCGGGGTGACGTCGGTGCGCTGGTGGATGTGCGTGATCAGGTCCCGTACGGCGGTGTCCGCGTCGGCCGAGAACTGCGAGGCCATCGCGTGCCGGGGCAGCGCGTGGGTGTAGAACCGCGGCCCCTCGACCGGGTAGCCGATCGCCCAGGCGGTGGTGAGCGTTTCGCCGGTCGCGGTGACGGGCCGGCCGCACTCGTCGATCTCGATGCCGCCGGGCCGGAACGGGCCGTTGGCGTACGGGCGGACCAGCCCGCGCCCGAGCAGGTTGCCGATCAGCGGCGAGCCGTCGAGTTCCGGGTGGAAGGCGTCGAGCCGGGCGATCACCAGGGCGTCGGCGGCCACCGACTCCGCCCCCTGCGGGTACGGGGTGCGCACCACGAACCGTCCGGTCTCCCGGTCGTGGACCACGGTGCAGCCCGGCCCGCCGGCCAGGTCCACCACTCCCGCCCGGAACAGCGCGAGCAGCTGCCGGTTGCGGACCAGCGGCGGACCGAACGAGACCCGGTTCATGATCGGGCCGTAGGTCCGGTTGAACACCCGGTGCGACCGCGGGGTGAGCCCGGAGAACTCCACCGCCTCCCGCAGGCTCGCCCGGGTGTCCCGGATGACGTCGGTGGCGGCCTTGACCGGGCTCGTCGTGTTCCCCAGTTCCGCCTGCGCCAGGTCCTCGGCGACGTGGTCGAGGAAGAACTCGGTGAAGGCCTTCTGGCTGTCGAACTCCCGCTCGTGCAACGGGTCGAGGATCGCCTCGACGGCCGCCAGCTCGGCCGGGCTCGGCTCGAACCCCTCCGCGGGGACGGCGCCGCCCTGCTGCGCGGCACGGTGGGCGTAGGCCATCTCCCGCTTCAGGAGCGGCAGCACCTCCTCCTCGAAGTCGAGGCGCGGGTCGTTGCGCCGCTCCAGCGCGCGTTCCTTGAGGAGGCGCACCGCCTCCGGGGTGAAGAACCGCGCCCGGTGCTGCCCGGTGGTGCCCTTCTGGTTCACACCGCGGGCGGCGAACGGCAGGCACTGGCGGGAGAACAGCCGGATCGCGGGCTCCCGCCCGGAGGGCCGGTAGACGAGCTCCGCGCCGGAGTCGTCGAACCGTCCGCCGCGGCCGACGGTGAGCTCGGAGATCACGTCGTGCGCGGTCAGCCCGAAGCCCTGGACGGCGACGGTGGAACCGGGGGCGATCCCGCCGAGCCGCTGCACCGGGTACGGCGAGGCGCAGTACGCCAGCCAGGGGTTGCGGTCGGCGTGCTCCCGGGCGAACTCCGTGTGGGCCCGGTCCTCGTCGGTGGGGATCCGCTCGCAGTGCCCGGTGGTGAGGAGGACGTAGTCGCTCGGCAGGCGGTGGCCGTTCGCCAGGTGGACGGTGTAGCCGCCGCCCGGGTGCGCCTCGACGTCGCACGCCCGGTCGCGGTGGTGCACCACCCTGATCCGCTCCGGCAGCGCGCGCACCGTCCGGTCGAACACCCAGGTGAGGTACTCGCCGAGCAGCTTGCGGGGAAGGTAGGCGTGTTCACCGATCGGGCGGCCGCCCTCGCCGCCGGTGGGGTGGAACCCGGTGTCGAACTCGCGGTACCCGACGGCCGCCGCCCACTCGGTGAACGAGGGGCCCCGGCCGTCGGTGAACATCGTCACCTGGCTGGCCACGGTGTTGGTCAGCAGGTGGGCGGGCTGGCCGGCGGGGTGCGCGCCCTGGCCGGGCTCGCCGGGGTCGATCAGGTGCACCTCCAGCCGGCGGTCGGCGGGCAGCCGGTCGGCCAGTTCGCCGATCCGCTGCAGGACGCTCAGGCCGCGCGGCCCGACGCCGATGATCGAGACCTGGTGGAGCGTCATCGGGCCGCCCCGATCCGCTCCGCGCGGGCCGCGGCGCCGTCGGTCCCGCTCGCGATGTCCTGCGTGCCCTGGGTGTCCGGGGTGTCGGCCAGTGGGGCCTCGTGCAGGCGCACCCAGTCGGGCGCCGCCGCCAGCGGGGGGAACCGCCGGGCCACCCGGGGGTCGTGGCCGGGGATGACGTGGTCGGGGCCGTCCGCGAGGGACTCGATCACGTCGTAGCCTTCGAGCATCGGCGTGAGCTGGTCGAGGATCGGGAACGGGCTGCGCAGCCGGATGTTGGCCCACAGGTGGGTCGCGTCGCTGGCCAGTACGACCCAGCCGCGCGCGGTGTGGACCCGGACCACCTGGGTGCCCGGCGTGTGGCCCGGCACCGGGTGCACCGTCACCCCGGGCAGGATCTCCGCCTCCCCGCGGTGCAGCACCAGCCGCTCCTCGAACAGCCCCTGCACGGCGGTCTGCACGTTGACCGGCTCGAACGGCCGGCGTACGGCCCGGTGGCGCATGGCCGGCCCGGCGCAGAACCGCAGCTCCTCCTCCTGCAGGTGGATGCGGGCGGTGGGGAAGCGGTCCAGGTTGCCCGCGTGGTCGTAGTGCATGTGGGTGATCACGACGTCCGACACCTGCTCGGCCGTGACCCCGAGGTCGGCCAGCGCGTCGACCGGGCAGCGGAACAGGGTGCGACCGCGGCGGAGGGCCATCTCCTCGGGGAAGCCGGTGTCCACCAGCAGGAAGTGCCGGTCGTCGCGGATCACCCAGAGGTAGAAGTCCATCGGGCCGGCGCTGCCCGGGGTGAACTGGCCTTCGTCGTGCAGGAAGTTGTCCCGCGCGGGGCGGTCGGCGTGGGTGCCGAACCGGAGCGCGAGGACCTCGTAGGTCGGCAGCGGTCGACCGGCCATCCGGGTCACACCCCCACCAGGTCGAGCGGTCGGCCGGTCCCGGGGCGGTCCCCGGCGGGCTCCTCCTCGAAGAAGAAGGAGCGCTCCCCGAAGGCCGGGACGAGCTGGTCGAACCAGGTCGCGGCGGGGTCGAACTTCGCGTAGAAGGGGCGGCGGACGACGCCGTCCTGACGCGCCTGCAGGAACTGCAGCGCGAACACCTTCTCGCCGCGGATCGTCGGCGTGCCGTCGATGAGCACCTTGCCGGGGAAGGCGCTCATCGACGGGCCGCGCACGGTGCGGGACAGCCCGGAGACCGAGCTGTAGGCGGTCCGGAAGATGTCGTACGCCTCGGCCAGCGGCAGCTCGAAGTAGGACCGGGCACCCGTGTCGCGTTCGACGAACATGTAGTACGGCACGGCACCGAGCTTGACCCCCAGGGTCCACAGCTCCTTCCAGGCCGCCGCGTCGTCGTTGATGTGCCGCAGCACGGGGGACTGCATCCGGACGACCGCGCCGGTGCCGGTGATGCGCCGCAGCGCCTGCTGGGCGATGGCGGGGCGCAGCTCGGCCGGGTGGTTGTAGTGGGCCATCAGGGCGAGGTGCTTGCCGGCGCCGACGATGCGCTCGAACAGGCGCAGCAGGTCGTCCGCGTCCACGTCGCTGACGAAGCGCTGCGGCCAGTAGCCGACGGCCTTGGTGCCGATCCGGATGTTCTGGATGTGCGCCAGGTCGGGCGCCAGCAGCGGTTCGAGGTACCGCTCCAGCGCGCCGGTCCGCATGATCATGGGGTCGCCGCCGGTGATCAGCACGTCCGTGACCTCGGGGTGCCGCCTGAGGTAGGCGGCCAGGCCCTCGGCGTCGCGGGCCGCGAAGTGCAGGTCCTCCTCGCCGACGAACTGGGGCCAGCGGAAGCAGAACGTGCAGTAGGCGTGGCAGGTCTGGCCCGCGCTCGGGAAGAACAGCACGGTCTGGTCGTACTTGTGCTGGATCCCGGGGACGACCTGGCCGTCCAGCTCCGGCACGTTGTGGCTCAGCTGGCCGGCCGGGTGCGGGTTCATCCGGGTGCGGACCTCGAAGATCTGCTTGGCCAGCTGCTGCTTGTCACCCGAGCGGACCAGGTCGCGCAGTGCGGTGTAGTCGTCGGGTTCCAGCATCGTGCGGTGCGGGAAGTTGAGCCGGAATATCGGGTCGTCGGGAATTTTGTCCCAGTTGATGAGTTCGTCGAGTACGTACTGGTTCGTCCGGAACGGCAGGACGTGGGCAACCACCTCGACGGCTTCGCGGAGGTCCTGCGGAATCCGCTCCCATTGCGGGGACCGCGTTATCGACGACCGGTTGTACGGCTTGTACTTGGCAGGGCTGAGGTCGGCCATGTGTATTTCTCCGCTCGAATGACGGAAACGGGAGGCTGCGAGTGTCGCGCGGCGGCGGAATCGGGCGGTGCGCCGGTTTCCGGGGCCCGCGGTCCGGCCGTCGGATCGGGCCGGCCGGGAACGCCCGGTGTGCGGGAAGTCCGCTGGTCGTGCCAGCCGCACCGGTCGGACGGGGTCGGCCCCGGACGGCCGCCGCACGCCGTGCCGAAAAGCTAACCGGGGGGCCGGGGGGATGGGAAATAGATCGCCCCGACCATCCATTCGCCGGCTGCATGAATGGCGTTCCATGGCGCCGGTGCATGAATGATGCGCGGGCCGCATGAATGGCGGGGCGTGCTGACTAGGATCGGCGTGAGCGAACGATCGGGCGGCGCCAGACACCGGGGACGGGCTTTGAGGAATCGATTCAGTGTCGGAATCGTGGGGGTGGGCCCCCGCGGACTCATTCTGCTGGAGCGCCTGTGCGCCAATGCGGCGGCCGAACCCGACTGCGGCCCGGTGACGGTGCACGCGATCGACCCGACCCCGCCCGGGGCGGGCCGGGTCTGGCGGACGGACCAGTCCCCGCAGCTGCTGATGAACACGGTCGCGGAGCAGATCACCGTGTTCACCGATGCGAGCGTGGTCTGCGCGGGACCGGTGGTGCCCGGCCCCAACCTGTACGAGTGGGCGCGGGCGCTCACCGGGGCGAGACCGGGCGCCCCGAGACCGGACGACCTCGGTGGGGCCGACGGGCACGCCGACTTCAGCGGGGACGACTGCGGCCGGGA
The DNA here is from genome assembly GCF_055600605.1 of Kitasatospora sp. NPDC038210. Lineage (NCBI taxonomy): Bacteria > Bacillati > Actinomycetota > Actinomycetes > Kitasatosporales > Streptomycetaceae > Kitasatospora > Kitasatospora sp. NPDC038210. The sequence goes on from NZ_JBVJYK010000001.1 coordinate 512,309, forward strand.
CGACTTCGGCCCGGACGACGCGTACCCGGACGACATCCTCCGCGAGGCGGGCGCGTTGGGCCCGAACTCCTACCCCACCCGGCCCTTCTACGGCCACTACCTGCGCTGGGCCTTCCGCCGCGCGGTGCGGACCGCGCCCCCGCACGTGACGGTGCGCGTCCACCGGGACAGCGCCGTCGCACTGGAGGACTTCGGCGAGCAGCAGCTGTTGCGCCTCGCCGGCGGCGACCGGATCCTGCTCGACGCCGTCGTGCTCGCCCAGGGCCATCTGCCCACCGCCCCCGGCCGCGCCCCCGCAGGCTCCGCAGCGACCGGCCGCGCCCCCGCAGCGACCGGCCCTGCAACGACCCACGCCACCCCGGCCCCGACCCCGGCCGGCGGCCGACACCTGCCGCCGGGCAACCCGGCGGAGGTCGACACCGAGGCGATAGCCCCGGGCGAATCGGTGGCCGTGCGCGGCCTCGGGCTCGCCTTCTTCGACTACCTGACCCTGCTCACCCAGGGGCGCGGCGGCGTGTTCGAGCAGCGCGCCGACGGGCGCCTCGACTACCGCCCGTCCGGCCGGGAACCGCGGCTCTACGCGGGCTCCCGTCGCGGCCTCCCGTACCGGGCGCGCGGCGAGAACCAGAAAGAACTGGGCGAACGGCACCGACCGCTGCTGCTCACCGGGCCGACCATCCGCGCGCTGCGCGAGCGCGCCGCCGCCCGCGGCGACGTGCGGTTCCGCCGGGACGTCTGGCCGCTGATCGCGCGCGAGGTCGAGATCGTCTACTACCGGACGCTGCTGAACGGCCGCGCCGCCCCGGCCGAGGCGGTGAACGGCTTCCTGCGGGCCTGCCTGTACTCGCCGGCGCACCTGCCGCTGCCGGAGCCGCTGCTGCGGCGGCACGGCATCACCGTCGACACGCAGTGGAACTGGCGGCTGGTCGAGACCCCGTACGACGAACGGGCGCTGCGCGGGCGGCCGGAGTTCGGCCGGTGGCTGGCCGAGCACCTGGACCGCGACGCGGCCGCCGCCCGGGGCGGCAACATCGACGACCCGGTCAAGGCGGCCCTCGACGCGCTGCGCGACCTGCGCAACGAGATCCGCCAGGTCGTCGACCACGCGGGGATCACCGGCCGCTCCTACCGGGAGGAACTGACCGGCTGGTTCTCGCCGTTCAACGCCGGCCTGTCGATCGGCCCGCCCGGGCGCCGGATCGCGGAGCTGGCCGCGCTGGTCCGCGCCGGCGTGGTGACCCCGCTGGGCCCGGGGATGCGGGTGGCGCCGGCACCGCGGCACGACGGGTTCCTGGTCTCCTCGGCCACGGTGCCGGGGCCGGCGATCGCGGTCACCACCCTCATCGAGGCGCGCATCCAGGACCCGGACGTGCGCACCACCGCGGACCGGCTGCTGCGGGGGCTCCTGGAGACCGGCCAGGCGGCGCCGTACCGGATCCCCGACCCGGACGGCGGTCACCACGAGACCGGGGCGCTCGCGGTGACCGAGCGGCCGAGCCGCCTCGTGGACGCGCGCGGCCGCGTGCACCCGCAGCGGTACGCCCTCGGCGTCCCCACCGAGGGGGTGCACTGGGCCACCGCCGCCGGGGTCCGGCCCGGCGTGGACTCCGTGACGCTCGGGGACGCGGACGCGGTCGCCCGGGCCCTGCTGGACAGCGCCGCACGCCACCACGCCGACCGGATGGAGGCGTTGGCCCGGTGAGCACCCTCGTCCGGACCGCACGGACCGCACGGACCGCACGGACCGCACGGACCGCACGGGCTGCGCGGCCCGACCCGGCGGGCTCCGGCGCGTCGGGACTGTCCACGGCCCTGGGGGTGGCGGCGGTCACCGTCCTCACCTCGCTGCCGGTCTTCCTCCCCGGCGCCGCGAACGGCCTGATCTGCGCGGAGCTGGGCTGGAGCACGACGCGGACGGGCGCCGTCCTCGCCGTCTACTGGCTGGCCTCCCTGGCGGGTGCCTTCGTCAGCAGGCGCTCCGAACTCCCCGCCGGAGTGGAACGGACCCTGGCGGTCGCTCTCGGCGCCACCTGCGTCGGGCTGCTCTGCGCAGCCGGCGCACCGGTCGCCGGCCTCTGGATCAGCTCGGCGCTCGGGGGCTTCGCCTACGGGTACACCCAGCCGCACACCAACGCCCTCCTGATGCGCCGGTGCGCCCCCCGGCTGCGGGCCTTCGCGTTCGGACTCAAGCAGGCCGCGGTGCCGGCGGCGACCCTGCTCGCCAGCGCGGCGATGCCGCTGCTCGCCGACCCGGTCGGCTGGCGCGGCGTCCTCGCCGCCACCGCGGTCCCGTGCGGCCTCGGCGCCGCCCTGGTGGTACGGCGCAGCGCCGCGGACGGGCGGCGACCGGCGGCCGCGGGCGGCGGTGCGCCGCTGCCGGCCGACGTCCACCTGACCGCCCTCAGCTGCGCCGGATTCTTCGGCGCGATGGTCGGCAACGGGCTGGGCGGCTTCCTGGTGCTGGCACTGACCGCCCGGGGCGCCTCGCTGTCGGTCGCCGGAGCGGTGGCGACCGCCGGCGCCGCACTGAACATCGCCGTCCGGCTCGCCGCGGGCTGGCTGGTCGGCCGTCTGCCCCGGCTCGCCTGGCCCGCCCTCGTCGGCCTGTTCGCGACCGGGGCGGTGGGCGCCGTGCTGCTGACCCACCGGGGGACGGCGCCGACCCTCCTCGGCGCCCTGCTCGCGTACGGCGGCGGCTGGGGCTGGGCGGGCCTGCTGCACTACGTCATCGGTCTGCCGTACCCCGGACGGGAGCAACGGGCCACGGCCTGCAGCCAGATGGGAGTCTCGCTCGGGGCCGCGGCCGGGCCGCTGCTGTGCGGTGTGCTGTTCGGCCTGCGCCCGGACGCCCTCTGGTGGGCCCTGGCGGCGGCGGCCGCCGCCGGCGCGGTCTGTGTCCTCACCGCCGCGGTGGCCGGTCGGGCACCGCGGCAGCCGCACGCCGTCCCGCCGCCGGGTCACGGGGTCGGCGACCCCGGCCGGCCCTGACCTTGGGGCCGCCCCTGACCTGGGGTCAGCCCCGGCTCGGGGTCAGTCCTGGCCGGGGTGGACCCGGAGGTCGGCCAGGACCCGTCGGACCCCCTCGACGGCCCGCTGGAACGCCTCGGGCTGCTGCCAGGCCCGTGCCAGGACGTACCCGCCCTGCACCGTCGCCATGATCAGTGCGGCGATCGCCACGGGGTCGGTGCCGGGCCGCAGTTCCCCCGTGCGCACCCCCTCGGCGAGGACCGCCGTCAGCCGTTCGTCGAGCCAGTCGAAGAACTCGGCCAGCGGCGCGCGCAGCCGATCGTCCGTCACGACGTCGTAGTCCTGGGTCAGACGCCCCAGCCGGCAGCCCGCCAGCGGGTCACGTTCCAGGTCGAGGAACGCGTCGATGCGGGCGACGGCCCCGCCTTCACCGCCCAGCGCCCCCTCGGCCCGGGCCCGGAGCTCCTCGCTCATCCGCGTCATGGCCTCCACCGCCAGCTCCGCCTTGCCGGAGAAGTGGTGGTACATGCTGCCCTGCCCCGCGTGCGCCCGCTCCAGGACCTTGGCCGGGCTGGTGCCGGTGTACCCGCGCTCCCACAACAGCTCCGCCGCAGCCCGGGTCAGTGCCTCTTTCTTGCTCATGCGCCGAGTGTACCTACCACTCGTTACAGTCGTCCGCCGGCGACGGACGGCGCCACCGCTCCGGCAAGGTCCGTCCACGCCCGTCGGCCGGCTGCCGTGGTCAGCTGCACTGCTCCCGGATGAAGGAGGCGAGCCGGGTCAGCCCCTCCTCGATCCGGTCCGGAGTCAGGGAACTGTAGGAGAGGCGGATCTGCCGGTCGGCGGAAGGGTCGTCGTAGAAGTGGCGCATGGGCGTCCACAGGACCCCGTACCGGTCGGCCGACAGTTCGAGCAGGTCGTCGTGCACCGGGAAGGGGACCGTCAGGACCAGGAAGAACCCGCCGGCCGGGGTGTTCCAGGTGACTCCGGTGCCGGCGAGGTGCCGCTCCAGGCCGGCCAGGAGGTGGCGGAGGTTGGTCCGGTAGAGCTCGGTTTCCCGGCGGTTGGCCTCGACCAGGCTGCCGCCGTGCTCCAGCAGTTTCCCGGCGACGACCGCCTGCGCGATCGGCGAGGTGTTGACGGTCACCATGCTCTTGAGCTTGGACAGTCGGTCGGCGAACAGGCCGATCTCGCCCGATTCCTCCTCCACCTGCTGGTCGGCCACGGCGAAGCCGACGCGGGCCCCGGGCATGGCGGTCTTGGAGAACGAGCCGAGGTAGACCACCCGGCGCCGGGTGTCCGTCGACTTGAGGGAGGGAAGCCGCTCGCCCCCGGCGTGGAACAGGCCGTACGGGTTGTCCTCCAGCAGCAGGATGTCCTCCTGCTCGGCGAGTTCGAGGAGGCTTCGCCTGCTCTCCGGATCGAGGTTGAGCCCCGAGGGGTTGGCGAAGTTGGGGACGAGGTAGCAGGCGCGCGGCCGCAGGCCTTCGGTGCGGGCCCGGCGGATGCGCGCGCGGAGGTGTTCGAGGTCCACGCCCGTGGTTCCGCTGTGCACCGGGAGGACCGGCATGTCCAGGAGCCGGGCGGCGCCGGTGAGGCCGACGTAGGTCGGCGCCACCGCGAGGACGACGTCGCGCTCGTCCTGCCGCAGGGCCCGCAGGACCAGGAACATCGCCTCCTGGCAGCCGGAGGTGACCACGATGGCGTCCGGGTCGGGGCGGAAGCCCTCGTCGGCCTCCAGGTTGCGGGCGATCAGCTCGTGGATGACGCCCTTCGTGCGGCCGTACTGGAAGAGTTCCCGGCGGACCTGCGCGGGCGAGTAGCCCTTGTCGGTGACGAGGTGGTGCTCGTAGCGGCGGAGGTAGGTGTGGATCTGCTCCAGGTCGAAGAACTCCTCGACGGGGCGTCCCGGTGCGAACGAGACGGCGTCGGGATAGCGGCCGGCGATCTCGTTCAGGAAGTTCATCGACTCCAGGGCCGGGTCACCGAGGGAGGAGTGCAGGGACCCCGCGGGGATCCGATGGGGTGAGGACTGCTCCGGGACGCCCGTCATGACGGCTGCTCCTAGGTTCGGGTTACGGGATTGCGGGCTGGGGGGACAGGGCGGTGAACGCCGCGGAGCCGAAGGCCCTGAGGTCCTGCGCGTCGGTCACGCGACGGCAACCGGCGAGGCCGAGGGCGGTGTGGAGCTCTTCGGCGAGCAGCCGCAGGACGGTGGTCGCCCCGCTCTCGCCGCCGACGGCCAGCCCCCACAGCACCGGCCGCCCCAGCAGGACGCCCGAGGCTCCCAGGGCCAGGGCCTTGAGGACGTCCGTGCCGCTGCGGACACCGCTGTCGAAGAGGACCTCGCAGTGCCCGCCGACCGCGTCCCGGATCCCGGGCAACACGGCGATCGCGGGAACGGCGCCGTCCAACTGGCGGCCGCCGTGGTTGGAGACCACCAGGGCGTCGACGCCGCAGTCGGCGGCCCGCCGGGCGTCCCGAGGGTCGAGGATCCCCTTGAGGACGAGCGGCAGGTCGGTGCGGGACCGGATCTCCTCGACGTCCCGCCAGCTCAGCGCGGAGTCCAGCGCCTCACGGGTGTGGGCCGCCACGGCGGAGCCGGCGGCGCGGGTGGTGCGCGCGGTCGCGGACGCACCGCCGGAGAGGTTGGCGGCGACCACACCCTCGGGGAGCACGAAGCCGTTGCGCACGTCCCGCAGCCGGTTGCCCATCCAGGGCACGTCGACGGTGAGCATCACGGCTTCGCAGCCGACCTCCTCGGCCTCCTTGACCAGGTCGGACACCTTCTGCCGGTCGCGCAGCCAGTAGAGCTGGAACCAGGTCCGGGCGCCCTCGGCCGCGATCCGTGCCAGCGGGAGGCTGCTCAGGGTTCCCACCGTGACGGGGATGCCGGCCCGTCGGGCGGCCCGTGCGGTGGCGAGCTCGCCCTCCGGATGGACCAGCCGGTGGTAGGCCATCGGAGCCACGGCCACCGGCAGGGCCGCGGGCCGGCCGAGCAGCGTCGTCTCGGCCGTGCAGTCCGAGACGTCGCGCAGGACACGGGGCACGAGGTGGACGCCGTCCAGCGCGGCCCGGTTGGCGTCCATGGTGAGTTCGTTCCCGCTGCCGCCGGCGATGAAGTCCCGGACGGCGGCGGGCAGCACCGCGGCCGCCAGGCGTTCCACGTCGTCGAGGCAGACGGGCTGCTCCGGAAGGCTCATCGGGCCGGTCCGTCGGTGCGCGACCGCTCGACCTCGACCGCCTCGTACAGCGCCTTGATGTTGGCGCTCCCGAAGGTCTCCGCGCCGATCCGCTCGATGACCTCGAAGAACAGCGTCCGGCGCGGGTGGGACGACCGGGTGAAGATCTGGAACAGCTGACCGGCGTGGTCCTCGTCGAGGAGGACGTGGTGCTCGCGAAGCTCGGCAGGGCTGTGCCGCTTGGGATCGATGCGCCGGGCCAGCAGGTCGTAGTACGCCCCGGGGGTCGTGAGGAAGGCGACGCCGCGGCCGCGCAGGGTGGCGACGGACTCGACGATGTCACCCGTGGCGAAGGCCACGTGCTGGACTCCGGCGCCCGCGTGCGCGGTGAGGAATCCGTCGATCTGGCCGGGGTCGGCGCCGGTGTCGGGTTCGATCACGGTGAACGTGACGGCGCCGGACGTGCTCTGGACGACCTTGGAGAGCATGGCCTGGGAACCGACGACGATGCGTTCCCGGAACGTCTCGCGGAATCCGAGGACCTGCCGGTAGAACGCGATCGTGGCGTCCAGTTCCCCGGCCGGGACGCAGACCGCGAAGTGGTCGACCCGCTCCAGGCCCGCCCGGCCGGCCGGCCCGGCCGAGGTGCCCTCGGCGGCGGCCACCGGAGCGAAGCCCGGCGGCAGGTCGGAGCCGCCGGAGCCGTCGGCCTGCACCAGCGTGTGCACGAGGTCGCCGAACGCGCCGATGGTGGCCGTCACCGCGCCGCCGTCGCCGGTCGCCGGCCCGGTGACCGGACGGGCGCCGCGGCGTACCGCCCCGTCGAAGAACGCGCGCACGTCGGGCGTGCGGAGCGCGATGTCGGCGATGCCGCGCCCGTGGGCGCGGACGTACCGGGAGGCGGGGTGCTCGGGCGAGGTGCCCTGGGTGAGCACCAGGAGGATGTCACCCTGCCGGAGAGCCGAGCTCAGGAAGCCCTCGGCGGCGGATCCCCGGCGCCCGGTCTCCTGGAACCCGTACTGGTCGACCCATTCCCGGCTGTCGGCGGCGAGGTCGTCGACGTACAACTCCACGTAGGCGAGGCCGAGTTCGTCGGATGTGGTCGCCCGGATCCCGCGGACCGGCGCCGTCGGGCGCCGCGTCGCCGCTGCGGTGGCGGCGGTCGGCGTGACCGGAGCGGCCCGTCGCAGTGCGGCGCACATGTCGGCGAGTCGGGGCGCCGCGAAGACGTCGTCCAGGGCGAGTGCCAGGCCCCAGCGCCGGCGGACGGCCAGGAGCAGCCGGGCCGCGAGCAGCGAAGTCCCTCCCAGGGCGAGGAAGTTGGCGTCCTCGCCGATCGGCTCGTCGGTCACCAGGACCTGCGCCCAGAGCTCGGCGAGTTCCGCCGGGGTCGCGTCGGGCGCCGACGGTTCGGCCGGCTCCGGCCGGTCCGACTCGGCGACCACGGCGCGCAGCGCGGCGAGGTCGACCTTCCCGCCTGCCGCCGTGGGGAGCGCGTCGAAGTGCAGGAACCGCCCGGGGATCATGTGCGCGGGGAGCGAGGCCGCCAGCCGGGTGCGGAGTCCGGCCTCGTCGATCTCCGCGAGGCCGACCAGACAGGCCACGAGCTGACCTTCGAGTTCGACGACCCGCGCGTCCCGGGCGCCGGTTGCGGAGAGCAGTGCGTGGACGACCTCACCCGGTTCGATGCGGCGGCCCGCGATGTTCAGCTGGTCGTCGGACCGGCCGTGGAAGACCAGCAGGCCGTCGGTCTCCCGGACGATGTCGCCGGTGCGCAGCCACCGCTCGGCGTCCTGACCGTCCGGCCGCGTGATGAACCGGGCGTCGGTCAGCTCCCGGTCCCCGAGGTAGCCCTCCGCCAGTCCCGGGCCGCTGAGCAGCAGTTCGCCGGGCTCACCCGCCCGGACCGGGCGCATGTCCGGGTCCACGACCTCGGCCCGCATGCCGTCCAGCGGGGTGCCCAGCGGTACCTGACCGCTCGACAGGATCCCGGGCGTGAGCTCGCAGGTGATCGAGGTGACGGTGGCCTCCGACAGGCCGTAGGCGTTGACCAGCCGGGAGCTGCGCGGGTCGGCGAGCCACTGGCGTGCGGGTGCCGCGGGGAGCTGCTCGCTGCCGACGACGACGAGTCGCAGGCGGGGAAGGCGGGCCGGGAGGTCCGACCGGCTCGGTGCCCAGCCGGCGAAGTAGGACGCGGGCAGGTTGCAGACGGTCACGTCAGAGCCGGCGAGCCGCTCCGTGAACTCCTCGAAGCCGATCGCACCGAGCTCGGTCGGGAGGACCACCAGGGTCGCTCCGGCCGCGAGGGTGGGCCAGATCTCCTCCGCCGCCACGTCGAAGCCCAGGGACGTGGCGTGGAGCACCCGGTCGTCCGGCCGGAGGTCGTACGCACGGGCCGTGGTCTCCGCGTGCCAGCTCAGGGCGGCCCGACTGACCACGACTCCCTTGGGGGTTCCGGTACTTCCGGAGGTGAAGATCAGGTAAGCGGAGCCCGGGCCGGACGGTGCCGCGGCCGGCGGGTCGGCGGGCGGCGCGGTGAACGCCTCGCTCGGCGGCACCCACACCGGTGCGGACCGCGGCAGCTCGCTCGGCTCCGTTCCCACGGCGAGGCGGGGGCGGGCCTGTTCGACGATGGTCCGGAGGCGCTCGTGCGGCACCCCGGGCTCGACCGGGAGGTAGGCGGCGCCGGACATCAGGGTGCCTAGCATCACGGCGACCGCCTCGGGCGAGCGGGCCATCCGGACGAGCACCACGTCGCCGTCGCCGACTCCCGTCGTGTCGAGCAGGGCGCTGAACCGCCGTGCCCGGTCGAGCAATCGGTCGTACGTCCAGGCGACGCCGTCCATCTCGACGGCCACGCGTGCCGGATCGGCGGCTGCGCGTGCTCGGATGAGGTCGACGGGATCCTTGGATATGGCCACTCCGGGGCGCCCCTTAGTAATCGTTGGTAACCATCGGCACTTGACCCGCACCGGCAGGCAGGCGATCACCGTATGCAATTCGACGGTGCGGAACAAGGAGCATAAGCCGGGCGAGGAGACCGGCCCTATCCGATCGTATTTTCCGGCATTGCAGAATGCGGCGCGGCCAAAGCGGGGCGAAACGGACCATAGATGGATGATCATGAGAATGCGGACCGGTTTCCCGGCAGTGCTTGACGTGTACTCCAGTGCCGTGCAAGATCAACCCCGCGAGACGGGGGATAGTTGTGCAAGACTTCAGCGGTGCGTCGTGCCCTTTGCCGACGGTGGTCCGCATCGAATTTTCCGGTGAAACCCCGGTGCGCTCCTTCGGCGACCTGGTGGCCGGGCTTCCGCACGGTGGCGAGGTCGTGCTGGATCCACTGCGGGCTCCCGGCGTCGCGGCCGGGCCGGGTTGCCGGGCGCAGGCCGAGTACTGGACCGACCGGCTCGCGGCCGAGGACGGCCCGTTCGTGGTGCTCGGCTACTGCTCCGGCGCGAACCTGGCGTTGGCCCTGGCCTCCGCTCTTCGTGCGGCGGGTCGCGAGGTGTCGGCGATTGGCCTGTTCGACCCGATCACCTTTACGTTGTCCCAGGTCAGAGAGGTTGCGGTAGAGATTGCCGCAGCTCTGGACCCGACGGGCGACGCCGAGCTGTGCCCGCTGCCGGCGAACCGTGAGACCGCCGTCCCGAGCCTGCTGTCCTTCGTGGGCGCGGTGCTCGACGCCGCCCTCGGGGACCTGCCCGAGGACACCCGCGCGCAGCTCCTGACGCGCTACGCCGCGTGGATCGGATATTCCCTGTCCGCAACCGAGCCGGTGGCCGTGCCGGCCGGCGTGGACATTCACGTATTCGCCAGCGACGACCTGATCGCGGGTGCGCCGGGTTCCTCCTGGGGTGTTCCGCGACAGCTCGGCGGTACCGGGGTCGGAATTCTCTCCGAGCCCCGCGCGATCGAGGCCCTGAGCCGGTCGATCTCCTTCTGATTCTGAAATCCCTCTCATTCGGAGCGGACTTTGAGCAATTCTGACGATTCCCGTCGTTACCGTGTCGTGATCAACGACGAGGAGCAGTACTCCATCATCTTGGCGGACCAGTCGAATCCGCTTGGCTGGCACGACGAAGGCGTTTCCGGAACCAAAGACGAATGCCTCGCGCACATTGACCGGGTGTGGACGGACATGCGGCCGCTGAGCCTTCGGTCGAAGGTGGACGGCGCCGTCTAGGGGGCATTTCCCGGAGAAGTTTGTCCAGGGGTTGACCGGCGCGGCCGGGCCGGCCCGCGTGTGTTTCCCCAACGTGCGAAGGTGTCGTCGCAGCAGTGACCGAGAACTGGATCGATGTCGTCGCCGGGGCGGCGGCGCGATGTCCCGACAAGCCGGCGTTCGAGTACGGCGGCGAGCAAGCGGACCGCCTCACCTACGCAGAGCTCGACCGGCGGGCCCGCGCGATCGCCGCCAACCTCCAACGGCTGGGGTACACGGACAAGCCCGTCCTGCTCGTCCAGCCGCCGGGCCTCGACTTCCTGACGACCTTCCTGGGGTGCCTCTACGCACGGGTGATCGCCGCGCCGGCCAGTGTGCCGTCCGGCCCCCGGCGCGGCGTCGACCGCCTGGCCGGCATGGCCCGGGACAGCGGGGCGGTCGCCGTCCTGACGACGCGTCGGGTCCTGGCGCGGTTGGCCACGCTGACCGCCGGTGCGGGAGAGCTGGCGGGCCTGCCCCTGGTCCCGGCCGACGAGTTCCCGACGGCCGACGCCGCGGGCTGGGAGCGCCCGTCGGTGGGGCCCGGGACGACCGCGTTCCTGCAGTACACCTCCGGGTCGACGGCCGAGCCCCGCGGCGTGGTCGTGACCAACGGGAACCTGCTGCACAACTCCCGTCTCATCCGCCGGGCGTTCGGGACCTCGGGCGAGACCCGGGCGGTGTCATGGCTTCCGCTTTACCACGACATGGGACTCATCGGCGGTGCCCTGCAGACGATCTTCAGTGGCGCGACCTGCACGCTGATGGCCCCTTCGGCGTTCGCGCGCGATCCATTGGAGTGGATCCGCGAGATATCCCGGACGCGGTCGACGGTGAGCGGCGGACCGAACTCCGCATTCGATCTCTGCGCCAACCGCGCCGCGGAGGCGACCGACCTGGCGTCACTCGATCTGAGCAGCTGGAAGGTCGCGTTCACCGGTGCCGAGCCGGTGAACGCCGACACCATGCGGCGATTCACCCGGGCCTTCGCGCCGTACGGCTTCCGTGCCGAGGCGTGGACGCCGTGCTACGGCCTCGCCGAGGCATCGCTCATGGTCGCCTCCACCTCGCACGACGAATCCCCGGTCGTCGAGCAGGTCGACCCGGCGTCACTCGCCCGCGGACGTCCCGAACCGGCGGACGGCCCGAACGCGCAGGCCGTGGTCGGCGCGGGGCGGGTGTGCGCCGGGCAGCGCCTGGAGATCGTCGATCCGGCGACCGGCACGCCGAAGGCCGACGGCGAGGTCGGCGAGATCTGGCTGACCGGGCCGAGCGTGGCGCAGGGCTACTGGGGCCGGCCCGAGGAGAGTGCCCGGACCTTCGACGCTGCCCTCTCCGGCGAGCCGACGACGCGCTTCCTGCGGACCGGCGACCTCGGATACCTGAGGGGTGACCAGCTCTTCGTCACCGGACGGGCCAAGGACGTCATCATCGTCCGCGGAGCCAACCACTATCCGCAGGACATCGAGCGCACGGCGCAGTCCGCGCACCCGGCCCTCGACGGGCTCGGCGGTGCCGCCTTCGCCGTCGACCAGGACGGCGGGCAGCGCCTGGTGGTCGTCCACGAGGTGCCGCGCCACCACCCGGCCGCGGAACTGGCCGCGCTGGCCGGGGAGATCCGGGCCGCCGTCGTGCGCGAGCACGAGCTGGCGGTGCATGCGGTCGCCCTCATCCGGGCCGGCCTGCTGCCTCGGACCTCCAGCGGCAAGGTGCAGCGCTTCGCCTGCCGGGACGGGTACCGCTCGGGTGAACTGGCTCTGCTCGCCCACGACCTCGGGGTCCTGCCGCTCTCCGGGGTGCAGTCGGCGGACGCGGCGCCGGTCGACCCGGCGACCGATCCGGTCCGCGCCCAGCTGGCGCTCGTCACGGGCCGGCACGACCTGCCCGTCGACGTGCCGCTGATCCAGCTCGGGCTCGACTCGCTGTCCGCGGTCGAGCTGTCCCACCGTCTGGAGAAGGCGCTGGGGATGACGCTGCAGAGCGTCGACCTGTTCTCCCGCAGCATCGCCGAGCTGACCGAACTCGCCGCCGCGACCGCACCGGCGGACGCGGCGTCGAACCGGCCCGCCGCGGACCGCGCGGCGCAGAGCGGGGACTTCCCGCTCTCCTACAATCAGCGGGGGATCTGGCTCAGCGAACAGCTGGCACCCGGAAGCCCGGCCTACCTCATCTCCGCCGCAGCCCGGGTCCACGGGCCGGTCGACCCGGCCGCACTGCGGCGGGCCCTGGACCGCCTGGCGGACCGGCACGCGGCGCTTCGCACCACCTTCCCGGTGGTGGACGGCACGCCGGTGCAGCGCGTGCACGGGTGCCTGAGCCCGGTGCTGACCTGCGAGGACGCCACCGGCTGGGCGGACGACGTCCTGCAGGCGCGCGTCGAGGCGGCGGCTGTCGAGACCTTCGACACCGCCGGCGAGCCGCTGCTCCGGCTGACGCTGTTCAGCTGCGGTCCGGACGACCACCGACTCGTCCTGTCGGTCCACCACCTGGTGGCGGACATGTGGTCGCTCTCGGTCCTGACCTCGGAGCTGGACGTGCTGTACACCGCCGAACTGGCCGGTGACGGCGAGGCCGCACAAATCGCCCTGCCGCCGGCCCTGCCGTACCCGGAGTTCGCCCGGCGGCAGTCCGACCTGATCGACGGCCCCGACGGTCAGCGGGACTGGACGTTCTGGCAGGGGCGGCTCGCGGACGCCCCCAAGGAACTCGAACTGCCGACCGACCTGACGCGCCCGGCGGCGCGGAGCCTGTGCGGGGCCGGCGTACCGGTCACCGTCGGCCCCGAGGTCACCGCGCGACTCAAGGCGATCGCGGCCGAGCGGCAGGCCACCCTCTACCAGGTCGTCCTGGCCGCGTTCCAGCTGGTGCTCTGGCGGCAGAGCGGGCAGCGCGACGTCGTCGTCGCCAGCCCGGTGCACGGCAGGCAGCGCGCCGATCTGGCCCGCAGCATCGGCTGTTTCGTGAACACCGTCGCCCTGCGCACCCGGATCGAGCCGGCCGAGGACTTCCCGGGCCTGGTCGCCCGGGTCCGGGAGAGCAGTGACTCCGCCTTCCGGCACGCGGACTTCCCCTTCACCCGGCTGGTCGAACTGCTCCAGCCCGACCGGGACGCGACCCGCTCGCCTCTGGCCCAGGCGATGTTCACCTTCCACCAGCCTCCCGGGGAGTCGGGCACCGGACTGGCGGCCTTCTTCGCCGGGCGGGCCGACGCCGCCCTGGCCGTCGGGCCGATGACGCTCCGGCCCCTGCCGCTGCCCACCCGCGCCGCGCAGTTCGACCTGCACCTCCACCTGGTCGAGTACGGCGATGAGCTGACGGGTGAACTGCGTTACGGAGAAGAGCTGTTCACTCCGGCGGGCGCAGCCCGGCTGGGCCGCCAGCTGACCACCCTGCTGGGCGCGGTGGCCGACGCGGCGGACCGGCCGGTCGCCGAGCTGTCGCCGCTCGTGGCCGACGAGTGGACCACCGTGCTCGACCGGTGGAACGCCACCGAACTGGCCTACGACCGCAACGGGTTCGCGCACCGGCTGTTCGAGGCCCAGGCGCGCCGCACACCGGACGCCTGCGCCGTCCGCTCCCAGGACGGCGGCGGCGAGCTCGACTACGCGGAGCTCGACCGGCGGTCGACCCGGGTCGCCCACCGGCTGGTGGCCCTGGGCGTGGAGGCGGAGACGGTCGTCGCCGTCCACGTGTCCCGTTCGCCCGGGATGGCCGCGGCCGTCCTGGGCGTGCTCAAGGCGGGTGGCGTGGTGCTCCCGCTCGGCGACGGCCTGCCCGCTCGGCGCATCGAGCTCATGCTCGCGGACGCCGGTGTCACGGTCGCGGTCACCGACCGGGCGCACCGCCCGTACCTGCCCACCGACCTCCGCGCCGTGGACGTGGACCGGCCCGACCCGGGCGCCGACACCGACGGCCCCGAGAGTGCCGAACTCCCCGACCCGGGGACGGACGCCGACCGCGCCGCCTACCTGATCTACACCTCGGGCTCCACCGGTCGACCCAAGGGCGCCGTGCTCACGCACCGCAACGTGGTCAACTTCCTGGCGGGCGCACGGGAGTTCTTCGCCCTCAAGCCCGGCGACCGGTGGCTCGCCGTCGCGACGCTCTCGTTCGACCTGGCCGTCTTCGAACTGCTGGCACCGCTCACCAGCGGAGCGACCGTGCTGGTCGCCGGCCGGGAGCTCGCCGTCGACGGCCGGGCGCTGCGGGAGGCACTGGAGGACGACGGTGTGACGCACCTCCAGGGGACCCCGGCGACCTGGCAGCTGCTGCTCGACGCCGGCTGGGAGCGGGCACCGGGGCTCACCATGATCACCGGCGGTGACGCACTGCGGGCTGCCGTGGCCCGAAGGCTGCTGGACACCGGCGGCAGCCTCTGGAACATGTACGGGCCCACCGAGACCACCGTCTACTCGACCGGCGGCCCGGTGGACCCGGGAGCCGGGACACCCCGGACGATCCTGCCGCTGGGCCGGCCGATGGCGAACCAGACCGTCTACCTGCTCGACCAGGACGGCCGGCCGGTCGCCCCCGGGGCGATCGGCGAGATCCACATCGGCGGCGACGGCGTCACCCGCGGGTACTTCGGCCGGCCCGGCCTGACCGCCGAGCGCTTCGTGCCCGACCCGTTCTCCCCGGTGCCCGGACGGAGGCTCTACCGCAGTGGCGACCTCGGCCGCCACCGGCCCGACGGCACCCTGGAGTTCGCCGGCCGGGCCGACAACCAGGTCAAGCTCCGCGGATACCGGATCGAGCCCGGCGAGATCGAGGCGGTGCTCCGCGACCTCGACGGCGTCGGCCGCGCCGCCGTCAAGGTGTTCGGCACCGGACTGCTGGCCCGCCTGGTCGCCTACGTGGAACCGGACGGGGAGCCGGTGCCCCGCACGACGGAGCAGCTCCGGCGGGCCCTGGGCGAGCGGCTGCCGTCCTACATGGTCCCGTCCGTCATCCAGGTCGTCGACCGGATGCCGATGACGGCGCGCGGCAAGATCGACCGGAGCGCGCTCCCCGAACCGTACGGCGAGGCGACCGACCGGGTGGCCGACCGGGACGCCGAACCCCCGGCGTCCGCCACCGAACGTGCGCTGGCCGAACTGGTGGCCGGGATGCTGGAGATCCCGGGCGTCGGCCGAGACGAGGACCTGTTCGCCCTCGGCGCGCACTCGCTGCTGATGTCCCGGCTGGTCGCGAGGATCCGGGAGGACTTCGGGACGGAGCTGCCGCTGAGCCGGCTCTTCACCGCACCCACCGTCGCCGGGATCGCCGAACTCGTCGACCGCGACCGCGGTTCCGCCGCCCGGCCGTCCGTGGCGGCCCCGGTCGTCCGGCGGGCCGACCGCTCCCAGTACCGGGCCGACCGCGGCCGCAGCGGCGCAGCGCCGATCCCCGGCACCCGGCAGAAGAACGAGGACGAGGCATGAGCGGTACCCACTACGACCTGGTCTGCACCCTGTGCGGAGCGCGCCACCCCGACGACGGGCTGAGGCTCGACTGCTCCGAGCCCCACGCACCGGCGCTGCTGCGCACCGACTACACCGCCAAGACGATGACCGTCCAGCCCGACGACGGGATCTACCGGTACCGCCAGTGGCTGCCGGTGGCCCGTTCGGTGCCCGGCGCCGGCCGGCCGGCCGTCTACCGCAGCACCGGCCTCGGCCGTGCGCTGGGCCTGGACGACCTGTGGGTCGCCTTCAGCGGCTACTGGCCGGAGCGGGGGGCGGACCTGCCCACGGGCACCTTCAAGGACCTGGAGGCGTTCACCCTGCTCGGGCGGCTGCCCGAGCGGGCCCCGACCCTGGTGCTCGCCTCGGCCGGCAACACCGCCGCGGCGGTCGCGCGCGCATGCTCCCGGCACCGCCGGCCGTGCCTGATCATCGTGCCGCAGGCCGCACTGCCCAGCCTGCGGTTCGCCGGCGAACTCGACCCGTGCGTGCGCGTCGTGGTCCTCGACGATCCGGCGGACTACGCCGACGCGATCGCCCTGGCCGACCGGATCTCCCGGCTGCCCGGCTTCGTGGCCGAGGGCGGAACCCGCAACGTCGCCCGCCGGGACGGGCTCGCGACCGCGATGCTGCTGGCGGCCGACACCATCGGCGCCCTGCCCGACTGCTACGTACAGGCGATCGGCAGCGGCGCCGGCGTCCTCGCCGCGCACGAGGGCGCGGCCCGCATCGCCGCCGCCACCGGCGAGCGGCTGCCGCGGATGCTCGCCTGCCAGAACCTCCCGTTCGCGCCGGTGCACGAGGCCTGGCAGGCCCGGTCCGCCGTGGTGCGCGAACGGGACCCGATGGACGCGGTGCGGGCCGTCCGGGCGACCGCGGCGGGCGAACTGACCAACCGCCGACCGGCGTACTCGATCCGCGGCGGACTCCACGACGTGCTGACCGCCACCGGGGGCGACGTGCTCGTGGCGGACAACGAGGAGGCCCGGGAGGCCTGCGAGCTGTTCCGCTCGGTCGAGGGGATCGACGTCGAACTTCCCGCTGGTGTGGCGCTCGCCGCGCTCCGCCGGGCGGTGGCCGACGGTCTCGTCCCGTCCGACGCCGTCACGCTGCTGCACGTCAGTGGCGGCGGCCGGGCAGCACTCGGGCGCGCGTGCGCGTCCGTCGTCGTGGAACCCCACCTGCGGGTGGCCCACGGCGACCTGGAGTCCCCCCACGTGACCGATCAGGTCCTGGAGCTGTGCGCCGACCTGGCGCCGAGCGTGAACGTCCCTGCCCTCCGAGCCGAGCGGTGACCATGGCTGCCGATCACTACGTCTTCCCTGCCACGCACACCCAGCGGCAGATGTGGTTCGCCGAGCGAATCACCCCGAACACCTCCGCCTTCCACCTGCCGTTCGCGGTCCGCCTCGTCGGCCCGGCCGACGAGGCGGCGCTGATCGCCGGTCTCCGGGCCGCCGTCCGGCGGCACGAGGCGCTGCGCACCGCCTTCGACGAGGTGGACGGCGAGGTCGTGCAGCTGGTCGCGCCGTGGGCCACCGTGGACGTGCCGGTGCACGACCTCACCGGCGCCGACGAGGCGGCCCTCGCCGACCGGCTCAGCGAGGACGCCGCCCGCCCCTTCGACCTCCGGAACGGCCCGCTGATCCGGTTCGCGCTGCTGCGGCTGGGGCCGCAGGAGCGCGTGCTCGCAGTGACCGCCCACCACCTGGTCTTCGACAGCTGGTCGGCCGGCGTGCTCCTGCACGAGCTGGCCGGGTTCTACGCCGCGGACGCCGCAGGACGGGAGGCCCTGGAGGCCGGAGCGGACCTGCAGCTCGCCGACTACACGATCGCCTCCCACGAGGCCCTGGACGGCGAGGCGGGCGAACGCTCGCTCGGCTACTGGCAGGACCGCCTGCACGGCCTGCCACCCGCGCCTGCGCTGCCGCTGGACCGGCCCCGGCCGACGGTCCCCTCGCTGACCGGCGGATCGGTCCCGGTGCGACTGTCGCCCGAGCTGAGCCAGGGTGTGACCGGCACCGCCGGCCGGTACGGCGTCACGCCGTTCGTCGTCCTGCTGGCCTCGCTCCAGGTGCTGGTCGGCGGGTACGGGAACACCGAGGACGTGGCGATCAGCACCGCGGTCGCCGACCGGCCGGCCGGCACCGAGGCGGTGGTCGGGTGCCTGGTGAACGAACTGCTGCTGCGCACCTCGCTGGCCGACGACCCGTCCGTCGCCGAACTGCTCCGCCGGGTGCGGACGGTGATGCTGGGGGCGATGGACCACCAGGCGGTCCGGCTCGACGAGGCGGTGGCCCGGGCGCTGCCGGGGCGGGACCCGTACCGTGCTCCGCTCACCGAGGTCGCGCTCGTGCAGAACGCCTCGCTGAAGGTCCCGGCGCTGCCGGGTCTGACGGTCAGCCGGGTGGACGTCGCCCGCCGGGCCGCCCAGCTCCCGCTGAGCTTCCACCTGTGGGAGGAGGACGGCCGCTTCGTCGGTACGGTCGAGTTCAGTTCGGACGTTCTCGACGCAGCAACGGTCTCCGGCCTGCTGGAGGACTGGCTCGCCCTGCTGGCCTCGGTGGTGGCCGACCCCACGCTGCCGCTGTCCCGGCTGACCAGGCCCGCTGCCGTGCTCGGGGCGCACCTGTCGGGCGAGGGCGAGGGCGGAGGTGGCGCCGGCGTCCGGCCCGCCTCCGCACCGCCGGTCGGCCCCGTCGAGACCACGCTGGCGGCGCTGTGGCAGGCCCTGCTCGGCCTCGACGACGTGGGCCGGGACCAGAACTTCTTCGAGTCGGGAGGCAACTCCATCCTCGCGGCGCGCATGATCGCGCAGATCCGCGAGGTGCTCCAGGTCGCGGTCGAACTCCGCACCCTGTTCGAGGCGGTGACCGTCGCCGACCTGGCCGCGGAGATCCGGCGGCAGGCGCGGGAGACCGGGACCGACGTCGATCTGATCGCCGAGACCGCGATGCGACTGCTGTTGATGGACGAGGACGAGGTGCGCGCCGAACTGGCCGCGCGGGAGGCGAACCGAGCGTGAAGCAGGCTTTCTCGGCGGACAAGGTCCGGCTGCTGGCCGAACTCCTCAAGGAGCGGGGAGTGGCGGCGCAGGGGCCGACGCCCATTCCGAGGCACCCGGACGAGGGCCCCGTCCAGCTGTCCTTCGCCCAGCAGCGGCTCTGGTTCCTCCAGCAGATCGAGGGCGGCGCGCTGTACAACATCCCGGCGGTGGTCCGGCTGCGCGGCGTCCTGGACACCGGGGCGCTGCAGGCGGCCCTGGGCGAGATGGTCGCCCGGCACGACGCGCTGCGCACCGCCTTCACCGTCGGTGAGGACGGCCTGCCGCGGCAGACCGTCGCCGACCGGGTGGACGTCGCGCTGCCGCTGACGGACCTCTCGCAGGTGCCGGCCGACGAGCGCGATCGGGAGGTCGCCCGGATCGCCCGGGCGGGCGCGCACACCTCCTTCGACCTCGCCGAGGCGCCGCTGCTGCACATGCGGCTGCTGCGGCTCGCCGCCGAGGAGCACGTCCTGGTCTTCGTCGTCCACCACATCGTGGCCGACGGCTGGTCGTTCGACGTCCTGCTGCCCGAACTGGCCCGGGCCTACCACCGGCTGGTCCGCGGCCTGCCCCTCGACCTCCCGGAACCACCCGTCCGCTACCGGGACTTCGCGCTGTGGCAGCGGGCCGGAATGCAGGGGGAGCGGTTCGAGGCCGAACTCGCCCACTGGCGCGCCGAGCTCGACGGGGCGTCGCCGTACGTCAGCCTGCCGACCGACCGTCCGCACGCGCACCGGCGCACCTTCCGCGGCGCCATGCGCACCTGGGAGCTCCCCGCCGACCTGCTGGAGCGGCTCAAGGAACTCGGCCGGGCCGAGGACGCCTCGCTGTTCATGGTCCTCATGGCGGGCTTCAACGCCCTGCTTCACCGGTACAGCGGTCAGACCGACATCGTGGTCGGCTCCCCGGTCGCCAACCGGAGCCACCCGGACCTGGAGAACCTGGTCGGGTTCTTCGTCAACACCCTGCCGATCCGCACCGATCTGAGCGGACGCCCGAGTTTCCGCACGCTCCTGCGCAGGGTGCGCGCAACCACCCTCGCCGCGTTCGAGCACCAGACCGTCCCGTTCGAGCGCATCGTCGAGGAGATCGCGCCCGAGCGGGCCGCCTCCGGCCACACCCCCCTGTTCAACGTCATGCTGGTGCTCCAGAACACCGCGCGCGGCCAGGCCGAACTCCCGGACCTGGCGATGGAGATCGAGCCGGTCGACAGCGGCACCGCGAAGTTCGACCTGCACCTGCAGATGTGGGAGACGGACCACGGGCTGCGCGGCATGGCCGACTTCAGCACGGAGCTGTTCGACGAGCCGACCGTGCTGCGGATGCTCCGGCACTTCGAGGAGCTGCTCGGCGGCGCCGTCGCCGACCCGGACGCTCCGGTCGACGCCCTGCCGCTGCTCACCGCTGAGGAGCGTTCCGCGATCCTGGGCGACTGGGCCACGCGCCGGGTGGTGGAGCCGCAGGCCGCGAGCCTGTTCGAGGCGTTCGCGGCCCGGGCGCGGCGGTCCCCGGACGCGGTCGCGCTGCGCTTCGAGGGGCGTGGCGTCAGCTACGCCGAACTGCACGACCGGGCCGTGCGGCTCGCCCGCGGCCTGCGGGCCAAGGGCGCGGGCCCAGAGGTACCCGTCGCCCTGTACGCGGAACCGTCGGTCGACCTGATCGCGGGGATCCTCGCCGTCCTCGCCGCCGGATCCGCGTACGTGCCGATCGATCCCCGGTACCCCGACACCCGGCGCGACTTCGTCCTGGCGGACAGCGGCTGCCGGCTGGTGCTCGCCGGCCGGGAGCAGGCCGCCGCCCTGGCCGACGCCGACGCCGAGGTGCTCGACCTGGACGGCACGTGGTGCGACGAGCACCGGGATCCGCCCCTGCCGGCCGCCGCCGCCTCGGCGGACAACCTCGCCTACGTCATCTACACCTCGGGCTCGACCGGAACGCCGAAGGGCACCCTGGTCACGCACCGGAGCGTGCTGCGCCTGTTCGCCGCCACCGCCGACTGGTACGGCTTCACCGAGCGGGACGTCTGGGCGCTCTGCCACTCCACGGCCTTCGACGTCTCCGTGTGGGAGATCTGGGGCGCGCTGCTGCACGGTGCCGCGCTGGTGGTCGTCCCGCACGCCGTGAACCGGGCGCCGGACGAACTGCACGCCCTGCTCCGGGCCGAGGGCGTCACCGTGCTGAACCAGACTCCGTCCGCGTTCCAGAACCTCGTGCACGCCGACAGCCGCTACGACGGCGCGGGCCGCCTGAGCGTGCGGCACGTCGTGCTGGCGGGCGAGGCGCTCCAGCAGCAGCTGCTCAGGCCCTGGTTCGAGCGGAACGGGGCGGACCGGACCCGGCTGACCAACATGTACGGCATCACCGAGACCACCGTCCACGTGACCTGCCACGAGGTCGTTCCCGAGGACCTGGACGGCTCCCGCAACCTGGTCGGCCGGGCCATGCCGGACCTCACCGTCCACCTGCTCGACGACCGCCTGAACCCCGTCCCGGTCGGTGTCCCGGGCGAGATCCACGTGGGCGGACCGGGGCTCGCACGGGGCTACCTCGGCCGGCCGGGCCTGACCGCCGAGCGGTTCGTGCCGAACCCGTTCGCCACCGAGCCGGGCGACCGCCTGTACCGCAGCGGCGACCTGGCACGGTACCTGCCCGACGGCAGCCTCGAATACCTCGGCCGGATCGACCACCAGGTCAAGATCCGCGGCTTCCGGGTGGAACCGGCGGAGGTCGAGGAGGCCCTGCGGAGGCACCCGGCGGTCCGGCACGCCGCGGTCATCGGCCGTGAGGACACGCCCGGTGACCGTCGCCTGGTGGCGTACGTCGTACCTGAGACCGACGGCGACGCGGTCACCGGGACGGACGGTGAACCCGCCGCGGTCGAGGAGCGGGTGGCCCAGTGGCGCGAGGTCTTCGACGCCGCCTACGCCGGCCGGGCGGAGCCGTCCGGGGCGCAGGACCGCTCCGCCACGCCGGTCTTCGAGACCGCCGGCTGGAACAGCAGCTACACGGGCGAGCCCATCCCGCAGGAGGAGATGGGCCGTTGGGTCGACGACACGCTCACCGCGATCGGCGACGCCCGGTCGAAGCGCGTGCTGGAGATCGGCTGCGGCACCGGCCTGCTGCTGTTCCGGCTCGCCCCGGACTGCGAGCGGTTCGTCGGGACGGACATCTCGGACGAGGCGCTGGAGCACGTCGCCGGACACCTGCCGGCCGACTGGGCGCACGTCTCGCTGGCACGCCGGGCCGCGCACGAGCTGGACGGCTTCGCGGACGACGAGTTCGACCTGGTCGTCCTCAACTCGGTCGCGCAGTACCTGCCGGACGCCGACTACCTCGCCGGGGTGCTCCGCGAGGCCGCCCGGGTCGTGGCCCCCGGCGGGCGGATCTTCGTGGGGGACGTGCGCCACCTGGGTCTGCTGGAGGCCTTCCACGCGTCGGTGCAGGCCGCGCTCCTCGACGCGGAGGGCACGCCGGCCGAGCTCCGGCACCGGACGCTGCAGGCCATGGCGCAGGAGGAGGAACTGCTGCTCGACCCGGCCTTCTTCACGGCCCTGGGCGCCGCGGTCCCCGCCGTGGCCGGCGTCGAGGTGCGGCCCAAGCCGGGCCGCGACCGCAACGAGATGGTCATGTTCCGCTACGACGTGGTGCTGACCGTCGGCCCCTCCGCCGCGGCGGAACCGGACGTGTCCTGGGAAGGCTGGGACCGGCACCGGCCGGACGCTGCCGCGATCGGCAGGCGGGTGGCGGGGCTGCTGGGCGGCGCGTCCCCGACCGCGGTCGGCTACACCGGCGTCCGCAACGCCCGGGTGGACGGCGCCGTCCGGACCGCGGCCCGGATCCTCGGGGACCGGGCTCCGGGGGACACTCGTGATCCGGACGTCGCCGCCCCGTCGGCGGTCGACCCGGGAGAGCTCCTGGCGCTCGCGGACGCGCTGTCCTGCTCGGTCGAGCTGAGCTGGGCCGCCGGTCACCCGGACGGTGCCTTCGACGTCGCGTTCGTGCCCCGGCCGGCCGACGGCCGGCCCGGGCCGACGCCGGTGTTCCCCGCACCCACCGAGGACGACTCCGAACCGCGGGCACTCGCCAACGACCCGGGCACCGGCCGCCGACTGCGCCGTCTGGTCCCCGAGCTGCGCTCGGACCTGAGCGCACGGCTGCCCGAGTACCTCGTGCCCGACGCGTTCGTCCTGCTGGACCGGCTGCCGCTGACGTCGAACGGGAAGCTGGACCACCGCGCCCTGCCCGCGCCGCACGGAGTGCGGCTCTCCGCCGGGGTCGGCTACGTCCCGCCGGCGGACCCGGCCGAGAAGGCCGTGGCCGACGTCTGGTCGACGGTCCTCGGCGTGCCCCGGGTCAGCATGACCGACGACTTCTTCGTCCTGGGCGGCCACTCGCTGCTGGCCGTTCAGGTCATGGGCCAGGTCAACGCGTCGCTCGGCACGGACCTGCCGCTCCGGGCGCTGTTCGAGGCCAGGACCGCGGCGGGGCTCGCGGCGGCCGCGCGCCGGGCGGCCGCCGACGGCGGTGGGCCGGCCGTTCCCGCGGCCGGTGCCGCGGTGACCCGCCGGGAGCACACGGCGGTACCGCTCGACCAGGTCGTCGGCGGCTTCGACGACCTCACCGCGGAAGAACTCACTGCACTGATGGACGGGATCGAACCATGATCGCTGGCAGCAGCCCGACCGAGCCCTCGGGCACGACCCCGACCCAGACCCCGGCCGGGGCGACCGGCGCCGGGGCGCCGCAGGTCCGCATGATCCCGCTGTCGTCGGCCCAGGAACGCTTCTGGCTCCTCCAGCGGATCTCGCCGGAGTCCGCGGTGTCGAACATCGCGGTGGGCCTGCGGCTGCGCGGCAGGCTCCAGGTCGACGCCATGCGCGCGAGCCTGCAGGCGCTGGTCGACCGCCACGAGGCCCTGCGGACCGTCTTCCCGTCGCGCGGCGGCGAGCCGGTCCAGCTCGTGCTGCCCCGGCGCGCCGTCGAGCTGCCGCTCGTCGACGTCGGCCCGGGGGAGGAGCGCTGGGTCCGGCACGCCCGGCAGGTGATCGACCAGCCGTTCGACCTCGGCCGTGGGCCGCTGCTGCGGGCCGAACTGCTGCGGCTGGGCTCGGAAGAGCACCTGCTGGTGCTCGCCGTCCACCACGTCGTCGCGGACCGCTGGTCGCTCGGCGTGCTGATGCGGGACCTCACCGACGGGTACCTGGCGCGCACCGGCGGGCCCGGGGCCACCGGTGCGCAGCCCGCCGCGCCGTCGGTCGGCGTCGCGGACTACGTGGCCTGGGAGCAGGAGCGCTGTGCGGGCCCCGACGGGGAGCGGCTGACCGCGTACTGGCGCAAGCAGCTGGAGGCGCTGCCGGGCGAGCTGCAACTGCCCTTCGAGCGCACCCGCCCGGCCGCACGCTCGTACCGCGGGGCCGAGGTGTCCTTCGATCTGCCGGCGGCGCTGTCGCGGGCCGTGCGGGAGCTCTGCCGGCAGGAGGGCGTGACGCCGTACATGGCGTTCCTCGCCGCCTTCCAGGCACTGCTGGGCCGCTACACCGGTTCCGACGACATCGTCGTCAACACCAGCCGCGCCACCCGACCGGCGGGCACCGAGGACCTGGTCGGCTGCCTGATCAACACGCTGCTCATGCGCACCTCGCTGGCCGGCGACCCGACCTACCGCCGGCTGCTCGGACAGGTCCGCCAGGTGACGCTGGAGGCGTTCGAGCACCAGGACCTGCCGTTCGAGCGGGTCTGGGCCGCGGTGGCGTCCCCGGAGCGCCAGGGCAACCCGCCGCTCCAGGCCGGCCTGGTGGTGCAGAACGCCCCGCTGCCCGCGCTGGAGCTCGACGGCCTGGAGGTGGAGCCGGTCGCCCTGCCGTACGAGTGGGCGCACATGGACCTCAACCTCGAACTCTGGGAGGACGGGGACGGTTTCTCCGGTCGCCTGGAGTACGACCGCGACCTGTGCGACGCCACCGTCGCGCAGCGGGTGGTGACGCACTGGCAGACCCTGCTGGCGGCGGCGGTGGCGAACCCCGACGCCCCGCTGGCGCGGCTCTCACCGCTGCCCGAGGGCGAGCGGCGCCGGCTGCTGGAGGACTGGAACGACACCGCAGTCGAGCTGCCCGCCGTGACCACCCTGCCCGGCCTGTTCGAGCAGCGGGTCGCGGGGGCCCCGGACGCGGTCGCGCTGGTCCACGACGGCGGCGAGGTGTCCTACGGCGAGTTGAACTCGCGCGCCAACCGCCTGGCGCGGCGGCTGGTCGGCCTCGGGGTCGGGCCGGAGACGGGCGTCGCGCTGCTGATGCGCCGCTCCGTCGACCTGGTGGTGGCGATCCTGGCCGTCGTCAAGGCGGGCGGGTTCTACGTGCCGCTCGACTCCCGTTACCCGGCCGCCCACCGCAGGCTGATCCTGCAGGAGACCGCGGCCAGGGTGCTGGTGACCGACCGCGGGTCGGCCGAGGAGGCCGCGGAGCTGGTCCGGGACAACACCGTTCCGGCGCTGTTCGCGGACGGCGAGCACGACCTGCTCGCCCTCGACCCGTCGGACCTCGGTCTCGCCCACGACCCGGACGCCCTCGCGTACGTGATGTACACCTCCGGCTCGACCGGTCGGCCCAAGGGCGTGGCGGCCACCCACCGGGGTGTCGTCGCGCTGGCCACCGACCGTCGTTTCACCGGCGGCGGGTACGAGCGCGTGCTGCTGCACGCGCCGTACTCCTTCGACGCCTCCACGGCGGAGCTCTGGGTGCCGTTGCTGGGCGGCGGACAGGTCGTGGTCGCCCCCGACGGCGTGCTCGGCGCCCGGGAGATGGACCGCCTGCTCGCCGAGCACGCCGTGACGGGCGTGTTCGTGACGGCCGGTCTGTTCGCGCTGATCGCCGAGGAGAACCCGGCCTGCTTCCGCGGTGTACGGGAGATCCTGACCGGCGGTGACGTCGTCTCCCCGGTCGCCGTCGCCCGGGTCCGGGAGGTCTGCCCCGATGCCCGGGTCGTCGTCGGCTACGGCCCGACCGAGGTCACCATGCTCGCCACCACGCACGCGGTCGAGGGCGACGAGGCCCGGCACGGTGCCCTGCCGATCGGCCGACCGCTCGACAACACCCGGGTCCACGTGCTGGACGCCGCTCTGCAGCCGGTGCCGGTCGGCGTCGTCGGCGAACTGTACGTCGCCGGGGTCGGGACGGCCCGGGGCTACCTGGACCGGCCCGGACCCACCGCCGAGCGCTTCCTGCCGGACCCGTACGGTCCGCCCGGCTCGCGGATGTACCGCACCGGTGACCTGGTGCGGTGGCTGGAGGACGGTGCGCTCGCCTTCGTCGGGCGGGCGGACGCGCAGGTGAAGATCCGGGGCTTCCGGATCGAGCCGGCCGGGATCGAGGCCGTGCTGGCCGGACACCCGGCGGTCGCCCAGGCGGTGGTCGTGGTCCGCGAGGACCGGCCGGGCGACAAGCGGCTGGTGGGCTACGTGGTTCCGGCGCCCGGCGCGCTGTTCGACGCGGCGCAGCTGCGCGGCCACGTGGCGGCGGCGCTGCCCGAGTACATGGTCCCCGGCGTGTTGGTGCGGCTCGACGAACTGCCGTTGTCGCCCAACGACAAGGTGGACCGCGCCGCGCTGCCGGCGCCGGAGCCGGTCGGTGCGGACCGGCCGGCGCCGGCCGACCCGCCGACCACCGAGCTGGCGGTCCGGCTCGCCGGGGCGTGGACGCAGGTCCTCGACGTGGCCGCCGTCGGGATGGACGACGACTTCTTCGAACTGGGCGGGCACTCGCTGTCCGCCAGCCGGCTCGCGGCGCGGATCAGGGACGCCGTCGGCGTCGACGTCCCGTTGCGGATGCTCTTCGAGGCGCGGACGCTGGCCGCCCAGGAGAGCGCCGTCCAGGAGCTGCTGACGGGTGCCCAGGCCGGCCCGGCGTGGCCCGCGCCGCGCCGCGTCGAGCGGGGCGAGCGGGCGCCGCTGTCCTTCGCCCAGCAGCGGATGTGGTTCGCCGACCAGCTCGAACCGGGCAGCGCCGTCTACCATGTCCCCCTGCCGGTCCGGCTGGCCGGTCCGCTGGACGCCGACGCGCTGCGCGCGGCGCTCGGCGCCCTGGTGGCACGCCACGAGATCCTGCGCACGGTCTACCGCCTGGACGGCGACCAGCCCGTGCAGCAGGTCCTGCCGGCCGCCGGCGTGGCCCTGACGCCGATCGACCTGACCTCCGCCGGATCGGACGCGGAGCGCGAGCAGGCCCTGCGGGACCGGGTCGCGGCCGCCGCGACCCGGCCGTTCGACCTGGCCGCCGAGCCGCCCGTGCGGTGGGAGCTGGTCAGGCTCGGGGAGCAGGACCACGCCCTGCTGGCGGTGCTGCACCACATCGCCGTGGACGGCTGGTCGACCGGTGTCCTGCTGCGGGAGCTGGCCGAGCTCTACCCCGCAGCGGGCCGCCCCGGCACGCTGCCCGAACCGCCCCTCCAGTACGCCGACTACGCGCTCTGGCAGCACGAGCTGGCGGACTCCGGAGCCCTGGACGAGCAACTGCGGTACTGGCAGGACCGGCTGTCCGGGGTCACCGAGCTCGACCTGCCCACCGACCGGCCGCGGACGGCCGGCACCTCCTTCCGCGGGGGCCAGGTCGATCTCGTGATCGGCGCCGAACTGGCCGCCCGCGTCCGCGCACTGGCGGCGTCGGGCCGCACCACGCTGTTCACGGCGGCGTCGGCCGCCTTCCAGGTCCTGCTGGGGAAGCTGACCGGCCGGACGGACGTTGCCGTCGGCACCCCGGTGGCCGGCCGTTCCCGGTCCGAACTGGAGGGGCTGGTCGGCTGCTTCGTCAACACCGTGGTGCTGCGCGCCGACCTCGCCGCGGACCCGCGCTTCCGCGACGTCCTGGCCGCGGCAGGGGCGGACGCGCTGGCCGCGTTCGCCCACCAGGACGTGCCCTTCGAGCGGGTGGCGGACCTGGTGGCCGCCGACCGGCACACCACCCGAACCCCGGTGTTCCAGGCGATGTTCGCGCTGCAGAACGCCCCGATGCCCGAGCTGGCCATGGGCGCGGTCCGGATCGCCCCGCTGGCGGCCGGTACCTCGACCTCGCTCACCGACCTGGTCTGCACCGTGGTGGAGCAGGGGGACGAGCTGGCCGTCACCTTCGAGTACGACGCCGACCTGTTCGACGCGTCGACGGTCGCCGGCTTCGCCCGGTGCTACCGCCACGTCCTGGACCAGGTCAGCGCGGACCCGGAGATCCGCCTGTCGGGCGTCGGCCTGCTCGACGCGCAGGAGAGGCGCCGGGTCCTGGTGGAGCTCAACGACACGGACCGGTCCGTCCCGGAGCTCCCCGTGCACCGGCTGATCGCCGAACTGGCCCACCGCTCGCCGCAGTCGGAGGCCGTCGACGGCGGGAGCACCGTCCTCAGCCGGGCGCAGCTCGACGAGCGCGCCGGGGCGCTCGCCCGGAGCCTGGCTGCAGCGGGCGTCGGCCGCGGCTCGGTGGTGGCGCTGGTGTCGGCGCCCACGGCCGACCTGGTGGTGGCGATCCTCGCCGTCCTCAAGGCCGGCGCCGCCTTCCTGCCGTTGGACCCGGCGTACCCGGCGCAGCGGATGCGGCGCATCCTGGAGCACTCGCGAGCCCGGCTCGTCCTGGCCGATGCCGGCTCTGCGCCCGCCCTCGCGGACGCGGTGCCCGATCCGGGGATGATCCGCCCGATCGAGGTCACCGACGCCCGGGCCGACCGGGCACAGGAGCCCGCCGTCGACGTCGACGGCGAGGACCTGGCCTGCGTGTTCTACACCTCCGGTACGACGGGCGTGCCGAAGGGCGTGGCGGTGACCCACGGAGCCCTCGCCAACTACACCCGCACCATGGTCGACGCGATGCGGCTCACCGCCGACGACCGGTTCCTGCAGCTGGCCTCCATCGGCTTCGACGTGCTGCTGGAGGAGGTCTTCCCCGCGCTCGCCGCCGGGGCGACCGTGGTGATGCCGGGCGAGCCCCTGCTCGCCCGCGGCGCCGACCTGGCCGAGCACGTGGAGGCCCGGCGGGTCACCTGCCTGGAGCTCACCACCGCCTACTGGCACGCCTGGGTCGAGGAGTTGGAGGTCTCCGGCCGCCGTCCGCCGCAGTGCCTGCGGCTGATCGCGATGGGCGGGGAGCGCGTCCTGCCCGACCGCCTCGCCACCTGGCGCGGCTTCGGGGTGCCGCTGCTGCACGTCTACGGGCTGACGGAGGTCACCTGCACCTCTACCGTCCACCTGGTCGAGGGCCCGGCCGCGGACGACGACGACGTGCCGTCCGCCGGGCTGCCCATCGGCCGGCCCGTGGACAACACCCGGATCTACCTGCTCGACCGCGACCTGCGGCCGGTGCCGCCCGGGGTGCCCGGCGAACTGTGCATCGGCGGTCTGGGACTGGCCCGCGGCTACCTGCACGACCCGGCCCGGACGGCGGACCGCTTCACGCCCGACCCGTTCAGCGCCGTGCCGGGTGCGCGGATGTACCGCACCGGCGACATGGCCCGGCTGCGGCCGGACGGCACGATCGGCTTCATCGGCCGCGCCGACAACCAGGTGAAACTGCGCGGGTTCCGGATCGAACTCGGCGAGGTGGAAGCGGCGATGACCGCCCACCCCGCGGTCACCGCGGCGGTGGCGGTGCTGTACGGCGACCGGCCCGCCGACCGGCGACTGGCCGGGTACGTGACGGTGGCCCGTACGTCGTCGACCGGACCCGTGGGCGCGGCCGAGCTGCGGGCGTTCCTCCGGGACCGGCTTCCCGGCTACATGGTGCCGTCGGCCGTCGTGGTGCTGGACGCCCTCCCGCTGACCGCCAACGGGAAGATCGACAAGGCGGCGCTCCCGCACCCCGGGGCCGGGGTCGACGCCACCGGGCCCGGCCGGGCCCCGCAGACGCCGGTGGAGGAGCGGCTGGCCGAGCTGTGCGCCGAACTCCTCGGCACCGGTCCGGTCGGGATGGACGACGACTTCTTCGAACTCGGCGGCCACTCCCTGCTCGCGACCCGGTTCATCACGAGGGTCCGGGCCGAGTTCGCGGTCGACGTCCCGCTGCGGGCCTTCTTCGAGGCACCGACCCTCGGCGAACTCGCAGTGAACGTCGTCGCACTCCAGGCTGCGGCTTTCGACCTCGACGAACTGACCGCCCTGATGGCCGAACTGGGCGTCCCCGAGCCGGGCGCCGAACAGCCGTGACGGCCCTCCCGCGGCGGCCCGCCGCCCGCCGCCCGCCCACCGCACCGACCGAACGCACGGCCCCACCGGCCGAGGAGGAACGACCGATGAAGACCAGGACAGCGGACTTCACCATCACCGTGGACCTCACCAACGACGGGTTCCTCCGGACCCCGCGCGAGGAGCAGCACAACTGGCTCGTCGGCCGGGCGACGGAGGAGCTGGCCGCCGACCTCACCCACCTCGACACCGTTGCCCGCCGTCTGGTGACCGGTACCGACCGGCCGGCCATCCGCAACACCTGGTCCGACAGCCGGGCGGAGTACGACGACTCCCAGCTGATCATCGAGGACCAGCAGGTGATGCAGGACTGGGAGACCCCGCTGATGGCGGCGATGGCCCGCTGCGTCACCGGCGGCGGCGGGGACGTGCTCGAACTGGGTTTCGGCATGGGCATCTCCGCCACCCGCATCCTCCGGGAGGGGGTGCGCTCGTACACCGTGATCGAGGCCAACGCCGACGTGCAGGAGCGCTTCGCCGACTGGGCGGCCGCCCGCCCCGGCCAGGACGTCCGGCTGGTGCCCGGCCGGTGGCAGGACGTCCTGGACGGACTGGGAGAGTTCGACGGCATCTTCTTCGACACCTACCCCGCGGACGAGGAGGAGTACCTCGCGTACGTCGTCGACGACGTGACCTTCGCCGCGCACTTCTTCCCGCACGCGGCGGCCCACCTGCGCCCCGGCGGCGTCTTCACGTACTACAGCAACGAGATCGACTCCCTCGGCCGCGGCCACCAGCGGGCGCTGCTGGAGCACTTCAGCTCGTTCTCCGTCGAGGTGGTCCGGGACCTGGAGCCGCCGGCCGACTGCCACTACTGGTGGGCCGACTCGATGGTCGTCGTCAAGGCCATCAAGTGACCGGCGGCGCGGCCCGGGCGCAGGGGCTGGGGGCGGAGTTCCACCGGCTCTGGGCGGCCGGCGCGCTGTCGGCCGCCGGGGACGGCGTCACCCTCGCCGCCGCACCGCTGCTGATGGTGCGGCTGACCTCCGACCCGCTGGTCGTCGCCGGCGCGGTGTTCGCCCAGCAGGTGCCGTGGCTGCTGTTCTCCCTGATCAGCGGCGTGTACGTGGACCGGCTCGACCGGCGGAAGCTGGTCGTCCTGGTCAACCTGGCGCGCGCGGTGCTCATCGGGGCGCTCGCAGCCGCGGTCTGGACCGGGTCCGCCGGCGTCCTGACCGTGTACACGGCACTGTTCCTGCTCGGGACGGCCGAGACCCTGGCCGATGGCGCGGCCAGGGCGCTCGTCGTGGGATCGGTGGCGCCGGACGACCTGACCCGGGCCAACTCCCGGGTCTCCGGGGCGGCGGTGGTGGGCAGCCAGCTCGTCGCACCGTCCCTGGGGGTCTGGCTCTTCCTCCAGGGCGCCGGGCTGCCGTTCGCCTTCGACGCCGCCACCTTCCTCGTGGCGGTCGCGCTCGTCCTGCGGCTACGGCCGCGGCCGGGCGTCGCGCGGGCGCGGCGCAGCCTCGGGGCGGACGTCCGGACGGGCGTGCGAACGATCCTGGGACACCCGGCGCTGCGACTGCTGACCTTCTCGCTCTGCCTGATGAACGCCACCTTCGCCGCCATCGCGGCGATCTTCGTGCTCTACACCCGGCAGCGGCTCGGGCTCTCCGACTCCGGGTACGGCCTGCTGCTGTCGGTCGGCGCGGTCGGCGGCGTGGCCGGCGCCGTCGCGGCGCCCGCGGTCCAGCGACGGCTCGGCGACGCGGCCGTCCTGCGGCTCGGGCTGCTCGTGGAGTGCTGCGCGCCGGCGGCCCTCGCGGCCGTCCGGCAGCCCTGGCTCGCCGCCTGCGTCATGGCCCTGTTCGGTGCGCACACCGTCGTGTGGGCCGTCGTGGCGACGACGCTGCGCCAGCGGGCCCTGCCGGACGCCCTGTACGGCCGGGCGAACAGCGTGCACATGGCCCTGGGCGTGGGTGGCTCCGCCGCAGGCGCGCTGCTCGGCGGCCTGTGCGCCCGCGGGCTCGGCGTCACCGGTCCGCTCTGGTGCGCCTGCGCGGCCATGACCGTCTTCACCGCCGTCACCTGGTCCCGGTTCTCCGCGGGGACCCTCAGCCTTCCCGGCGTGCCGGACCCAGACCTCCCCCCACCCACCCCTCCGACCTCGGGACGCACCGATGACCATCACGCCCGCACTGCTTGAGGACTGGCTCCGCGAGCGGTACTTCACCACCACCTTCGACATCAGCAGCAGCGGTGTCGAGAACTACACCGTGGACGAGGTGCTCGCGCTGGCCGGCACCAGCGCCGCCTCGCTCGGCGGCATCGTGTTCCGCGACAGCCACTCCCTGGGCGGTGAGCCGCTGCGCGCCGCCCTCGCCCGGCGCTACGGCGTCGACCCGGGGTCGATCATCGCCACCCAGGGTTCGAGCGAGGCCATCTACCTGGTCATGCACGCCTTGTTGGAGGCCGGCGACGAGGTCGTCGTCCAGGCCCCCGCCTACCACGCGCTGGTCGAGGTGGCCGCCTCGATCGGAGCCCGGATCGTCCCCTGGGCGATGCGCACCGAGGACGGGATCGTCACCAACGAGGACGAGCTGATCGCCCTGATCGGGCCGCGCACCAAGCTGGTCGTCGTCAACTTCCCGCACAATCCGACCGGGGCCACCGTCACCCCCGGCCAACAGGACGCCATCATCGAGGCCTGCGCCGCACACGGCACCCGGCTTGCCTGGGACGGCGCGTTCCGCGAACTCGTCTACGACCGGGAGCCGTTGCCGGACCCGGTGCTGCGCTACGAGCGGGCCGTCTCCTTCGGCACGCTCTCGAAGGCGTACGGCCTGCCCGGTCTGCGGGTGGGCTGGGCGTTCGCCGCACCCGAGGTGCTGGCCGGCTGCGTCCGCCGCCGCGACTACCTGAGCCTCGCGCTGTCGCCGCTGGTCGAGGCGGTCGCCACGCACGCCGTGGAGCACGCGGACGAACTGCTGCGCCCGCGCCTCGCCCAGGCCACCGCCAACCGGAAGCTGCTGGCCGACTGGCTGGCCGCGCACGCCGACCGGGTCGCCGGCGACCTGCCCGCCGGCGGGGTCACCGCGTTCCCGGCCCTGACCACCGTGCCGGACGTGACCGCCTTCGCCGACCGGCTCGACCGCGAGCACGGCGTCCTGGTCGTCCCCGGGAACTGCTTCGGCCGCCCGGAACACGTCCGGGTCGGCTTCGGCGGCCCCGCCGACGAACTCACCGCAGGCCTCACCCGGCTCGGTGACCTGCTGCCGGACCCCAGCTGATCCCCGGTACGCCACGACCTGCCCGACCACCCGAGGTGACATCGATGCACGCCCTGACCCTCGACCACCTCGACGCCCTCGCCGTCGAGGCCCTGTTGGACGAACTGACGGAACTCCACCAGGACGTCGAGGACGCCGAGTTCCAGCGCGAGATCGCCGTGCAGTCGCACCGACTGCCGATCGCGCTGCGCCGCTTCCTGACCGACTTCAAGCTGCGCGAGCCGGCCGGTGCCTGCGTGGTCTCGGGCTACCGGCTCCGGGAGGAGCGGATCGGCCCGACGCCGGCGCACTGGCGCGACCGCGACGGCGTCTCCCCGGCGCTGCGCGAAGAACTCTTCCTGCTGCTCTGCTCGGCCCTGCTGGGCGAGCCCGTCGCCTGGTCCACCCAGCAGGACGGCTACCTCGTGCACGACGTCCTGCCGGTCAGGGGACACGAGCACGAGCAGATCGGCACCGGCAGCGAGCAGACCATCTGGTGGCACGTCGAGGACGCCTTCCACCCGTACCGGGGCGACTACGTCGGCCTGATGTGCCTGCGCAACCCCGACCGGGTGCCGACCACCTTCGCCTCGGTGACCGACCTGGAGATCGCCCCCGAGGACCGCCGGGTCCTCGCCGAGTCCCGCTACTTCATGCTGCCCGACAACTCCCACCTGCAGATGCTGGACAGCGGGCCCGGCCGTCCGCTGGAGGGCGCGCCCGAACTGCTGGACGCCGCCCACGGGCGGCTGAAGCGGATGCGCGACGCCGCCGAACCGGTCCCCGTGCTGTTCGGCTCGCCGACCGACCCGTACATCTGCCTGGACCCGTACTTCATGGACCTGGGCCGGCTCGACCCGGAGCCCCGCGCGGCGCTGGAACGGCTCTCCGCCGAGATCGACCGCAGACTCGGGGGCGTCAGCCTCAACCCCGGTGACATCGTGTTCGTCGACAACTACCGCGCCGTGCACGGCCGCAGTCCGTTCAAGGCCAGGTTCGACGGCACCGACCGCTGGCTGAAGCGGGTCAACGTGGTCCGCGACCTGCGCAAGTCGCGCGACGCCCGCTTCAACGCCGAGTCCCGCGTCCTGTTCTGACCGGCGCCCCGCACCGCGCCGTCCAGCAACGCCTCCACCCCTCCGGAGAGAACATCGTGAGCATCCCGACCAGCGGCACCGGCGCCGCACAGCCGTCCGACCGGGAGGCCGAGGTCGCCCGGATGATCGCCGCCCTGCCGCCCCAGCAGCGCGCCCTGCTGGAGGCCAAGCTGCGCGAGCGCCTGGTCGGGCGGGCCCCGCAGGGTGCCGCCGGGGTGCGGCCGCGCACCCCGGGGGCCCGCGTGCCGCTGTCGGCCGGCCAGGAACAGATCTGGCTGGCACAGCAGTTCGACCGGGCGTCGGCCGCCTACCACGTCCCGGTGGCCGCGCGGTTCGAGGGCGAACTCGACCCGGCTCTGCTGCTGGAGGCCTTCCGTACGGTGATCGCCCGGCACGAGGTGCTGCGGACCACGTTCACCGTCTCGGACGACGGCGTGCCGCACCAGGAGGTACGGGCCCGGATCCCGTTCGAGCTGCCGGTCGTCGACCTGCGCCGGCTCGAACCGCACGCCGCCGAGGCGGAGGTCCGGGCCCGGCTG
The DNA here is from genome assembly GCF_055600605.1 of Kitasatospora sp. NPDC038210. NCBI lineage: Bacteria > Bacillati > Actinomycetota > Actinomycetes > Kitasatosporales > Streptomycetaceae > Kitasatospora > Kitasatospora sp. NPDC038210. The sequence continues at coordinate 547,206 of NZ_JBVJYK010000001.1, forward strand.
GCCGCCGAGGCGGCCGAGCCCTTCGACCTCGTCGACGGCCCGCTGCTGCGGGCGCGGCTGTTGCGCACGGGGGACCTGGACCACGTCCTGGCCGTGACCCTGCACCACATCGTCTGCGACGGCTGGTCGATGAACGTCCTGCTGGAGGAGGTGAACGAGGCCTACCGGGCCGCGTTGCTGGGCCGGCCGGCCCGACTGCCGGACCTCCCGGTGCAGTACGGCGACTACGCGCTCTGGCAGCGCGACAGGATGTCCGGCCCGGCCTTCCAGGAGGGGCTCGACCACTGGCGCGAGCGCCTGCAGGGGATCGAGGACGCCGCGCCGCTGCCCGAACGCACCGGCCCGCCCGTCCTCGGCGGCGGCAGTGGGAAGAGCACCGTCCGCCGTCTGCCGGACGGCCTCACCGCGGGCCTGCGGGCGCTCGCCGCACGGCACCGCACCACCCTGTTCACCGTCGCCCTCGCCGGACTGCAGACGCTGCTGCACCGCTACACGGGCTCCACCGGGCCGGTCGTCGGCACGCCCGTCGCCGGCCGGGAGCGGTTCGAACTGGAAGGCCTGATCGGCTGCTTCGTGAACACCCTGGTGCTGCGCGGGGACGTGTCCGGCGACCCGGGCTTCGGCGAGCTCCTCGACCGGGTCCAGGAGGCGAGCCGCCGCGACCTCCAGTACCAGGAGGTGCCCTTCGACGCCGTCGTCCGCGCCGTCCGGGCCGACCAGGACGACCGCACCGCCCCGCTGTTCCGCACCATGCTGGTGTTCGACGAGGGCAGCGCCCCGGCCCCCGGCCCGGCCGACGGGCCCGCGCTGAGCCCGCTCGACGGCCCGAGCTCCCTGGACGTCAAGCGCGACCTCACCTTCACCCTCTCGGAGGAGACGGACGGCCTCAGCGTCACCCTGAGCCACCGCACCGACCGCTACGAGGACGCCGCCGCCGAGCGCATGCTCGACCACTACGTCAACCTGCTGGCCGCGGCGGTCGCCGACCCGGACCGCCCGATCGGCCTCCTGCCGCTGCTCACCGAGCAGGAGCGCCGCCTGGTGCTCGACGAGTGGAACGCCACCGACCTCGACACCGGGCCCGCCGGCACCTTCCACGGCCGCTTCGCCGACCAGGCAGCGCGGACCCCGGACGCCGTCGCCGTGGTCGGCGTCGACGGCCGGTACACCTACGCGGAACTGGACGCACGGGCCAACCGGCTCGCCCACCGGCTGATCGGGCTCGGCGTCGGCCCGGAGACCCCGGTCGGCATCTGCCTGGAGCGCAGCGCCCGAACGGTGGTCGCCCTGCTCGGCGTGCTCAAGGCGGGCGGCTGCTACGTCCCCGTCGACCCGGCACAGCCGCGCGAACGGCTGGCGCTCATCCTCGGCGACACCGGCGCACCCGTGGTGGTCAGTCGCACCGGGCTGGCCGACCGCCTTCCGGACGCGCCGGCGAAGGTGCTGCTGGACGAGCCGGAGCCGCAGCTGCCGGACACCGCCCCGCCGACGACGGTGACCCCGGACCGGGCCGCCTACGTCCTGTTCACCTCGGGCTCGACCGGGCGCCCCAAGGGCGTGGTGGTCGAGCACCGCCAGGTGCTCAACTACGCCGCCGCCGTCATCGACGCCCTGGACCTGGCCGCGGGTGCGAGCTACGCGATGGTGCAGCCGTTCACCTTCGACTCCTGCGTCACCTTCCTCTGCGCGGCCCTGCTCGGTGGCGGCACCCTGCACATGGTGCACCCCGACACGGCCGCCGACGGCCGCGTCCTGGCGGCGTACTTCGCCGAGCACCGGATCGACTACCTCAAGATCAGCCCCTCGCACCTGGCCGCGCTGGAGGGCCCCGGCGCCGAGTACGACGTCCTGCCGCGCCGTGGGCTGGTGATCGGCGGCGAGGGATCGGCCGGCGAATGGGTGCGCGGTCTGCTGGCCCGGGCCGGCTGCACCGTCGCCAACCACTACGGCCCCACCGAGACCACCGTCGGCGTCACGACGCACCCGCTCAGCGCCGTCGAACCACCGACCACCGCGATCGTGCCGATCGGCAAGCCGCTCGGCAACACCCGCACCTACGTGCTGGACGGCCGGATGCAGCCAGTCCCGCCCGGCGTCCCGGGCGAGCTGTTCATCGGCGGCGCCAACGTCACGCGCGGCTACCTGGGCCTGCCCGCGCTCACCGCCGAGCGGTTCGTCCCGGACCCGTTCGCGACCGTCCCGGGCGCGCGGCTGTACCGCACCGGCGACCTCGTCCGGCACCTGCCGGACGGCGCCGTCGAGTTCCTCGGCCGGCTGGACGACCAGGTGAAGATCCGCGGCTTCCGGATCGAGCTCGCCGAGATCGAGGCAGCGCTGCTGGCGCAGGACGAGGTGTCGGCCGCCGCCGTGGTGGTCCGCGAGGACCGGCCCGGCGACCGCCGGCTGGTCGGCTACCTGGTCGGCGCGGCGGGCACCGCACCGGACCCGGCCCGAGTGCAGGACCGGCTCGCCGCCGCCCTGCCGGCCTACATGGTCCCCACCGCGCTGGTGGTGCTGGACGAACTGCCGCTGACGGCGCACAACAAGCTCGACCGGCGCGCCCTGCCCGTGCCCGGCCCGGTGGTGTCCGGGCCACGCCGACCGCCGAGCGGTCCCCGCGAGGAAGCGCTCGCCGGTGTGTTCGCCGACCTGCTCGGGCTCTCCGACGTGGGGGCCGACGACGACTTCTTCGCGCTCGGCGGGCACTCGCTGATCGCGATGCGGCTGGTCAGCCGGGTCCGTGCGGTGCTCGGTGCGGAGCTGTCCGTCCGTGACCTGTTCGAGGCGCCGACCGTCGCCGGCCTGGCCCGGCTGCTGGACGGCGCGGCGGCCGCTCGGCCGGCGCTGCGGCCCGTGCCCAGGCCGTCCCTCGTGCCCGCCTCGTACGCGCAGCGCCGGCTCTGGTTCCTGGAGCGGCTGGAGGGACCGGGAGCGACCTACCTGATGCCGTTCGCCGTGCACCTCTCCGGCGCCGTGGACGTGCCCACGCTGCAAGCCGCGCTGCACGACGTGACGATCCGCCACGAGGCGCTGCGCACGGTGTTCGTCGAGGGAGCGGACGGCCTCCCGTACCAGCGCCTGCTGGACGTCGCCGAGCTGCCCCCGGCGCTCGCGGTCACCGAGACCGACGAGGACCGGCTGACGGCCGCCCTGGAGGCGGAACTCGACCACGGCTTCGACCTGGCGGCCGAGCCGCCACTGCGGGCACGGCTGTTCGTCCTGGGGCCGGAGGAGTCCGTCCTGCTGCTGGTGCTGCACCACATCGCCGGCGACGGCTGGTCACTGGCCCCGCTCGCGGACGACGTCTCGGCCGCCTACGCGGCCCGCCGCCGCGGCACCGCGCCGTCCTGGCGGCCGCTGCCCGTGCAGTACGCGGACTACGCGCTCTGGCAGCGGGAGCTGCTGGGCAGTGCCGAGGACGGCGACAGTCTGCTGGCCCGGCAGGTGGAGTTCTGGCGCGGCGCGCTGGCCGGGCTGCCGGAGGAGCTCACCCTGCCCACGGACCGCCACCGTCCGGCGCTGCCGAGCCATCTCGGCGGGACCGTCCCGGTCACGATCCCGGCGGAGCTGCACGGGCGGCTCGTCGAACTGGCCCGGGCCCACGGGGTGACGCTGTTCATGGTGCTCCAGGCGGGCCTGGCCGCGTTGCTGGCCCGCTCCGGTGCCGGCACCGACATCCCGATCGGCACCATGTCTGCCGGCCGCACCGACGAGGCGCTCTCCGAGCTCGTCGGCTTCTTCGTGAACAGCCTGGTGCTGCGCACCGACGTCTCCGGCGACCCGAGCTTCGTCGAACTCCTCTCCCGGGTGCGGGAGACGGACCTGGCGGCGTTCGCCAACCAGGACGTCCCGTTCGAGTACCTGGTGGAGACGCTGAACCCGCCGCGGGCCCTGGCCCGGCACCCGCTGTTCCAGGTGCTGCTGATCCTCCAGAACAACGCCGCCGCCACCGTCGACCTGCCCGGCGTCACGGTCACGCCGAGGCCGCTGGGGACGGCGACCGCGAAGTTCGACCTGCTGGTGGGCGTCGCCGAGGCCACGGACGAGGACGGCGCCCCCGCCGGGCTCAACGGCGGCGTCGAGTACGCCGCCGAGCTGTTCGACCGGGGCACGGTGGAGGCCCTGGTGGCCCGCTGGGTGCGGCTGCTGACGGCCGCGGCGGCCGGCCCGGACCAGCCGGTGGGGCGGCTCGACCTGCTCGACCCGGCGGAGTCGGCGTGGCTGCTGACGACGTGCAACGGCACTCCTCTGGAGGTTCCGGACACGCTGCTCCCCGAGCTCTTCCGGCAGCAGGCCGCCGACTCGCCCGACGCGGTCGCCCTGGTGGCCGACGGAGCCGAACTGTCCTACCGGGAGCTGGGCCGGCGGGTGAACCGCCTCGCCCGGCTGCTGATCGCGCGGGGCGTCGGCCCGGAGACCGTCGTGGCCCTGTGCCAGGGCAGGTCCGTGGAGCTGGTGGTCGCGATGCTGGCGGTCGTCCAGGCCGGCGGCGCCTACCTGCCGGTGGATCCGGAGCACCCCGCCGAGCGCATCGCCTACGTCCTCGCGGACTGCGTGCCCGTGCTGGTCGTCACCGACGAGGCGACCGCGGACCGTCTGCCGGCCGGCTCCGAGCTGCCCCGAGTGGTGGTCGACTCGGCGGAGACGGCCGCCGCGCTGGCCCTCCTGCCGGGCGAGGCGGTCGAGACGGAGGAACGCACCGGGGCCCTGCTGCCGGCCCACCCCGTGTACGTGATCTACACCTCGGGGTCGACCGGGGCGCCCAAGGGCACGGTGGTCACCCACGCGGCGTTCGCGAACCTGCTCGCCGCAGTCCGGGAGCACGTCCCGACGGACGCGCGGGACCGGCTGCTGGCACTGAGCACCGTCGCCTTCGACGTGGCCGCGGTGGAGCTCCACCTGCCCCTCGTCACGGGAGCCGCGGTGGTCCTGGCCCCCCAGGGGACGGCACAGGACCCGGCCGGGCTCGCGGCCCTGATCCGGAGGACCGGGGCCACGGCCGTTCAGGCCACCCCGTCGCTGTGGCGGGCGCTGCTGGCGGACCGGGCGTTCACCGCAGACAGCCTCCCTTACCTGCGGATCCTCGTGGCGGGCGAGGCGCTCGGCTCCGAAGTGGCCGCATCGCTGCGGCGCCTGGGCACGGTGACCAACCTGTACGGACCCACGGAGGCCACGGTCTACTCGACGGCCGTGCGGCTCGACGACCCGTCCGACGGCACCCGGCCCACGATCGGCCGCCCGGTCGCGAACACCCGGGCCTACGTCCTGGACGCCGCCCAGCGGCCCGTACCCGTCGGCGTTCCGGGCGAGCTGTACCTCGCGGGCGCCGGGCTCGCCCGCGGCTACCTCGGCCGGCCGGGACTGACGGCGGAGCGCTTCGTGCCGGACCCGTTCGGGGCCGCCGGGTCCCGGATGTACCGGACCGGGGACGTGGCGCGCTGGACGGCGGCGGGGGAGCTGGACTTCCTGGGCCGAGCCGACGACCAGGTCAAGATCCGCGGGCACCGGATCGAACCGGGCGAGGTCGAGGCCGTACTGGCCCGCCACCCCGGGGTGCGGCAGGCGGTGGCGGTGCTTCGGCAGGACCTGCCGGGCGGCGCCGGACTGGTCGGCTACGTCGTGCCGGCGGGCGGGCCGGTGGACCCCGCCGAGGTGCGCCGCAGGGCTGCCGCCTTCCTGCCCGAGTACATGGTGCCGGTGGCCGTGGTGGCGCTGGAGGCCCTGCCGCTGACACCGAACGGCAAGCTGGACCGCTCGGCGCTGCCGGCACCCGACTTCCTGACGCCCAGCGGCGGCCGGGCGGCGCGCGGCCCCGGCGAGGAGGTGCTGGCCGGCCTGTTCGCCGAGGTGCTGGGCCTTCCCGCGGTCGGCGCCGAGAGCAATTTCTTCGACCTGGGCGGCCACTCCCTGCTGGCCGTCGCCCTGGTCGGCCGGATCCGGGCCGTCCTCGGGCGGGACGTGACGGTTCGCGATGTGTTCCGGCACCCGACGGTGGCGGCCCTGGCCGAGCGGTCGGCCACCGGGGGCGACGGCACCGGATCGGAGGGCCTGGAGCCCCTGTTGGCCCTGCGCACGGGCGGTGCGGGTGTGCCGTTGTTCGCCGTGCACCCGGTCGGGGGCCTCGGCTGGTGCTACTCGGGCCTGGTCCGGTACGTCGGACAGGACCGGCCGGTGTACGCGCTCCAGGCGGGAGGCCTGGCCGAGGACGCGGAACTCCCCGCCGGGGTCGGCGAGATGGTGGACGACTACGTACGGCGGATCCGCTCGGTGCAGCCGCACGGCCCCTACCAGCTGCTGGGCTGGTCGTTCGGGGGCGCGGTGGCCCACGCGATCGCGTGCCGGCTGCAGGAGGAGGGGGAGAAGGTGGCCCTGCTGGCGATGCTCGACTCCCGTCCCACCGGCCCGGGACGGGACGAGGAGCCGCTCACCGCGACGGAGCTCCTCTCGCTCGCACTGGACGGACTGGACCTGCCGGAGCCGGACGGAGCGGTGAGCGAACTGGGCGCCGGCCTGCCCTCGGCCGCGCAGGTGTCGCAGGCCCTCCGGGACCAGGGCAGCGTGCTGGCCGGACTCGACACCGACACGCTGGCACGCTTGCTGCGGGTGACTGCCAACAACCTCGCGCTGACCGACCGGGAGGTCCCCGGCCGGTTCGACGGCGACGTCCTGCTGTTCGAGGCGCTGCCCGGCCGACGGGACGACGTGGCCCTGTCCCGGTGGTGGGAGCCCTTCGTGGAGGGCGAGGTGACGGACCGTCCGCTGGACGTCCCGCACCACCGGCTGACCGGCCCCGAGGCGCTCGCCGTGATCGGTCCGGTGCTCGCCGACCGGCTGCTCTGATGCTCGGCGACGAGCCGGTCCGGTGCTCGTCGACGGATTGAACCGATCCGGTCCGGCGGCTCCGGCCGCGGTCGGGGAAGGCGAGAGGTGCGTGGGTCCGGCGAACCGCCGGACCCACGCACCTCTTCGTTCGGGCCGTACTCAGGGGATCAGGGGACCAGCCTGAGCTCGTCCTTCCGGCCCGCCTCGACAGCGGCCGGCCCGAAGGCCCACGGCAGGGTCTCGCCCTTGAGCCAGCGGACGGTCTGGTCGGTGTAGGTGGCGGCCGTGGTGTGCCCCGACGCGCCCGTGAGGTTGATCCAGCGGGAGCGTTCCAGGTCCGCGAGGTCGACGACCATGCGCATCGACGGCACCCAGATCACCTGGAAGCCCTTCTGCGGGTCCCAGCTGTTGGCGTTCACGCTGTCCGGGCCGCCGCCCACCTCGTAGGCGTCACTGTTGAGCAGCCACTGCACGGGGGCGGGGCCCGCGGTGCCCAGGGTCTGGTTCTCCAGCGTCAGCGTGTGCAGCGCGCCCCAGCGCCACGACTTCGGGTCACCGCCCAGCCGGTCCTTCAGCGTGGCGGCAGCCCGTTCCATCGCCTGGCGCAGCATGGCGTCGCGGCCGTGGACCGACGGGTCGGCGGCGCTGGTCCACCACGTGTCGTCGGGCCGGTCCAGCAGGCCGCGCACGATGTCCCACCAGCGGCCGCCGGCATCCGGATACGCGTAGGTCTTCAGACCCGCGCGGGAGAGCCGGTCGGTGAAGGCGCTCTGCTGCAGTTCGCGCCACACGGCGTTGAAGTACGCGGCGGGCGCCGAGTCCGCCGGCTGCTGGAAGTCCCAGCCGCGCAAGAGGTCCTGGGCCGCCTTGGCCTGCGGGCCGACCTCGGTCCGCAGCAGGTAGGGCACGAGCGTGGCCGCGTTGCCGCTGTAGCTGTCCTGGGTGATCCGCTCCATGGCGGCCTCGTCGAGCTTGCCGCCCTTCTCGATCAGGTCGGCGATGCGCTGGCTCCGGTAGCCGGTGCCCCAGTCCTTGCTGATCAGGTGGGGGTAGTCGGGGCCGGTGACCGCGTTGTTGGCGGTGACGACGTACCCCTCCGGCGGGTTGAAGGCGGTGGGCAGTTCGTCGAAGGGCACGTAGCCCGTCCAGTCGTAGTCGCCGGTCCAGCCCGGCACCGGGTAGGTGCCGTCGCCCGCCTTGCGGACCGGGATCCGGCCGGGCGTCTGGTAGCCGATGTTCCCGGCCCGGTCGGCGTAGACCATGTTCTGCACGGGTGAGGCGAAGGCTTCGGCGGCAGCCCGGAAGGACGCCCAGTCGGAGGCCTCGTCCAGGGCGAACAGCGCGTTCATGGTGGGGGCGGGGTCGAGGGCGGTCCAGCGCATGGCCACGGCGTAGCCGTCACCGTGCTCGGGGACGTCCGGCTCCTTGCCGTCCGTGGACACCTGCTGGGCGGACGGCAGGGTGTCCGAGATCAGCGGCCCGTGGATCGTCGACCGCACCGCCAAGGAGACGGTCCTGCCGCCGGCGACCTTGATCTCCTCCTGGCGCGTTGTCAGCGGAACTCGGCGTCCCTGATACTCGTAGGAGTCGCCCTTCACCCGCTCGACGAACACGTCCGAGTCGGCTGCGCCCAGGTCGGTGAAGCCCCAGGCGATGTCGGCGTTGTGGCCGATCACCACGCCCGGCATGCCGGCGAAGGTGAAGCCGGTGACGTCGAAGGGGCAGTCGGTGCTCGGCTTGGTGCAGTGCAGTCCGACCTGGTACCAGATGCCGGGGAGCGACGGGGCCAGATGCGGGTCGTTCTCCAGCATCGGCTTTCCGGTGGTGGTCCGACTGCCCGCGACCACCCACGAGTTGGAGCCGATGCCGGTGCCGGTCTGGCCCAGCACGGCGGTCAGCGAGGCGCGCACGGATGCGGTGCCGGCCAGCGCGGGGGCGGCTTCGGCCGGCAGGGCGGGCGCCGCGGGTGCGGCGGGCATGGGCGCGGTGGGCGCGGTGGCGGGTGCCTGTTGCGCGCCCGCGGAGTCGTGGACGATCGGCGCCCATCGGCCGTAGTCGTAGCCCGGGAAGAGCTCGGCGACCGCGTCCGGCGGAAGCTTGGCGGCGAGCATCGCGTGCTGGAACTGGTCGATCATGCTGGTGTTCAGGTTCCAGGCCATGGCCTTGAGCCAGGAGACCGAATCGGCCGGCGTCCACGGGTCGGGCTTGTAGTCATCGGCGACGAAGCCGAGGACGGCGTACTCGACCGAGAGGTCGGCGCCGCTGTGCCCGGAGAGGTAGGCGTTGACACCGTCGGAGAACGCCTGCAAGTACTCGCGGCTCTGCGGGGACAGCATCGTCACCTCCTGTTCGGCGACGTGGTACCACCCCATGGTCCGGGCGGTCTTGTCCGTCTTCACCTCGTCGGGGCCGAACATCTCGGCCAGCCGGCCCGCGGTGATGTGCCGTTGGGTGTCCATCTGCCAGAAACGGTCCTGCGCCTGTGCGTAGCCCTCGGCGGCGAACAGGTCGTGTGCGGTGCCGGCGTAGATCTGGGGAATGCCCGCGGCGTCACGCACGATCCGGACGTCACCGGACAGCCCGGGGACCTTGGCCTGCCCGGACAACTGGGGGAGGGACGCGCGGACCGCCCAGTACGCGTATCCGGCGGCGCCGCCGGATACGACCAGGACGAGTGCCAGCAGCACCACGGCGGTCCGCAGGAGGCGCCGCCGAAGGCGTCCTGGCCGGCGGGTGCCGGTCTTCGCGTTCCCGGCGGCCCCGGCGGTCCCGTACCCGGCGGACTCCGGCGCTTCCGCACCGTCCTCCGTCGTGTCGCGCTCCGTCGTGTCGGGCTCCGCCGCACCGGTCGCGACGGCGGCGGTCGGGGGCTCCGGGTGCTCCGGCGGTGGGACCGAATCGGTCGCAGGGTCCATCCTGGTCTCGCTCTCTTGGCACGGCCACCCGGTTCGCGGTGGCGGGACGGGACATGGCCGGCCGCGACGCGCAGCAGTGTGTGGCTGCGCGTCGCACGAGGTGAAGGCTGTGGCGGGCCGGTCCCCCTCCGGCTGTTGATGATCAGCCTAGGGCCCGGCCCCACCACGTGATCAAGAGGTTCGGCGTGTGATTCGATCCGGGACGCCGCCCCCGTTCCGGAAGCGGAAGGGCGACGTACACTCATGCCGGTGCTCCCACGGGCGTCGGAGTCGCCGACCGCTCCGGACCGGGCTGCGCCTCCAGCTTCACCGCCCCGGAGGCACCGTGATCTTCCGCCCCACCGTCGGTACCGACCTCGGCCGCATTCTCCCGCTCCTCGGCACCGACCCGGTCGGCGGCCTGACGGCCGACACCTACCGGGCCCGGCTGGCCGACGGCGAGTACCGGCCCGACTGGACGTGGATCGTCGACGACCCATCCGGTGCCGCTCCGCTCGCGCTCGCCGTCTGGTGGGGTGACCCGGGCGCCGACCGGCCCTCCGCGCTGGACGGCGTGTTCGCCCACCACTCGGTGCGGTCGAGCGCCGACCGCACCACCCTGGCCGCCGAGTTGCTCGCCGCCGCACACGCGGCGTACGCCGACGCCGGAGTGAGCGTCGCCCCCGAGTACCACCTCCTTCTCCCGGGCGACTGGCACGACCGGCCCGACACGGTGGCGGCCGTGGCCTGGCGGCAGGCGGCGGCGCGGCGCGCCGGGCTCCCCGAGAGTCGCGAGCGACTGCGCTACGAGTGGACGCCGCAGGCGGGACGCCCGGAGCCGTCGGGGCGGCTGTCCTTCCGTGCCGAGCCCGACGACGAGGTCTTCGTCGACCTGTTCCGCCGGGTCCTGACCGGCACCCTCGACACCGCGTCGCGCAGGGAGGCCAACCGGATCGGCGCCGACGCGCAGGCACGCGACGACGTCGCGTTCTACCGCGAGACGATGCTCGGGGAGCGCTCCTGGTGGCGGACCGCCCGGCGGTCGGACGGAGAGGTGGTCGGCTTCGGCATCCCCTCGCGCAACCACGCGTCCCCCGTGGTCGGCTACCTCGGGGTGCTGCCCGAACACCGGGGCCGCGGATACGCGGACGACATCCTGTCCGAGATCACCCGGATACTGGCGTCCGAGATCGACCCGGAGCAGGTCCGCGCCGACACCGACCTGACGAACACACCGATGACCACCGCCTTCGAGCGCCTCGGCTACCGCAACACCGCCCGTCGTCTGGTGCTGTCCGCCCACTGATCCGCGGACCGGCGGGCCTCTCTGCAGCGGTCCCGCCCCGACCTGCCGCCGACCCGTCCGCGGCTACCGGCGGAGACCCTCCTCCGGGTGTACGTGAGGCCGTGCGGCCCGCTGGTGCACCGGCCGGTCGCGGGGTCGAGGAGGGCGGTGAAGCGGTGGCGCAGGGCGGGGCGGTCGGGTGGTGTGGGCCAGGTGCTGGGGCGCGGGACGCCGTGGCGGTCCGACACCCGGGTCACCGGGATGAAGAGGGTGTTGAGGAGGAAGTCCTGCTGCTGCCTCCGGCGCTCGCCGCTGTCGCTGCCCAGCGCCGGCCGGGGTAGGCAGGGGAAGCTGACAACGTACACGGGAACGGGGTCGCGGGGCTGATGCCCCCGAGATCGTGGCTGAACACCCGCCGCAGTGCCCGGCCGTTGCCGGTACGTGCCCGCACGGTCTTGACCCGTCACGGCGCAGCGCGCAGTCTGGAGATACAACGTAAATGTGGCAGGTAAATGTTGCCCCGACGTGTACAGGCTCAGCTCATGGGAGGTTTCCATGACTGCCGAAGCGAACAGCGATCCGACCAAGGCCCACACCGAGTCCGAGGACCTCGGCTGGACGATCAACATCCCCGGTCACCCGCCGCGTGCCGATTCTGCGGAGTACCGGGTCGCGCGGGCCGCGATGCACCGGCTGACCGACACGCTCGACAGGCCCTTCTACGGGGCCGAGCCGGTGGAGGACCACCACGGCGGCGGTCTGTGGCTCAAGGACTCCGACGGCTGGTACCTGGTCCGCAACCTGGTCGGGATCGAGTGGTCCGCGCAGTTCTGTGCCGACCCCGCGAAGGTCGACCTGCTGCGGCAGAACGCGAAGCGGCTGTACGCGCTCTGTCCGGGGGCGGTCGAGGAGCTCGGCATCAGGGAGCTGCTCGACACCCCGATCACGGATGCCGCCGGGGTGCAGCGGTGGACCGACTCGATCTGCAACGCCAGCGTGCCGCTCCCCCACGAGGTGCACTCCGCGGCGCTGCCGCAGGGCGGCGGCGTGCACCACTACCCGAGCCCGGTGACCGAGATCGTCTTCTTCAAACGGGACGACTTCGAGTTGTGGGTCGTCGACGCGGCCGGACAGGCCGTCGCGGTGGCCCCGGTGGCGAAGCGCGGTTCCGGTGACGGGCGGGTGCAAGTGCTCTTCGCGGCGCAGGAGTCCGCGCTGCACCCCGAGCTGGAGCGGGCGCGCGCCAACGGGGACGTGCTGTTGCTGGGGGCGGACCATCCGATGGCCCTGACGGCCTTCGCGCAGCAGTACGGCCGGCCGGACCCGAGCGCGGCGGCGCCGGGTGTGGCGGTCCCGGGTACGGCGGCGCCGCCCCGGGCGGCCGCCTAGAGCCATGGACACGGCACACGGCCGCGGACCGGGCGCCGGACCGGGCGCCGTCGAGGCCGTGGTCGAACTGCGGGCCGGCGGCGGGACGCGGCTCGACGCCCTGCGGGACTGGTGCGCCGGGCGCGGGATCTCGGTCCTGCCGATGGCGGCCGGTGCGCTGGTCACCGGCCCGGCGGCGCGGTTCCGGGAGGCGTTCGGGCACGGTCAGGTCGACCCCTCGGGTGCGGAGGCGCTGCCCGTCCCGGACGGACTCCGGAAGGCCGTGCGGTCCGTCACCGTGCTGCCGGTGCCCGAACCCCATTCCCCCGACGACCGACGACTGGCGACTGACGACTGACGACCGACGACTCACGACCGACGACTCATGACCGACGACTCATGACCGACGACGGTTCTCCCGGGTGCCGAGGCCCGGTTCATCCACTGAGGAGACATGATGCTTCCCAAGACAACGCAGAACGGGCAACTTCCTCCCGACCTGGTGTTCGGCTACGTGTCGGCGCGGTCGGAGGGCGGGACGCCGATGACCGAGGCGGTCGACCTGACCTCGGCCGCACCCTTCCGGGCCAGTGAGTCCATCCGCGCCCGGGCCAGGGAACGGGCGGAGGAAGCCGGGCTCACGGTCACCGCCGAGAGCCGGCTGGGCTTCACGGTCTACGGATCGCCGGCGGCCTACGAGCAGTTGACCGGCGGCCGGGTCACCTCGTACGAGGCCCTCCAGCACGTGTCGATCGGGCGCCGCCGCTACGTGACGCACCTCGACCTGGAGGGTCCGGGCCAGCCGGAGGCCCGGGGCGTGGGGGCCGCGCCGGACGCCGACGACATCGAGGCCGTCGTGCTCGAACAGCCGCGTTCCTGCTACCGGTTGTCGCCGAGCCCGCAGCCACCGAACGTGACCAAGTTCCACCTGCGGCTCCCCGGCGACGTGGCCATGCTGCTCGGCGCCACCGCTGCGCACGGACAGGGCGCGGTGGGCGCGGGCGTGGACGTCGCCATGGTCGACACCGGGCACTACCGGCACCCCTTCTTCACCCTCCAGGGCTACGACGTCGATCCCGTCGTCACCGTGGTGCCGGGGACCAGCCCCGCCAAGGACCCGATCGGACACGGGACGGGCGAGTCGGCCAACATCTTCGCCGTGGCCCCCGGTGCCAAGTTGAAGTTCTTCCGGGCCAGCGACGCCAGTGGCAACCTGACCAGCGCCGTGGCCGGCTTCCTCAAGGCGAAGGCCGCCCACCCGAAGGTGCTCACCAACTCGTGGGGCGGCGACCTCGACTTCCCGCCGTTGTCCGCGCAGCCGCCCGCGGCGTCCCGGGTCTGGATCCTGGAGATCAAGGACGCGGTGGAGAAGGGCATCGTGGTGGTGTTCTCGGCCGGCAACGGCCACTTCTCGGTCGAGCCGCAGGTCCCCGGGGTCATCGCGGCCGGCGGCGTGTTCGTCGACCGCGGTCTCGGCCTCCAGGCGTCCGACTACGCGAGCGGGTACGCCAGCCCCTGGTTCCCCGGTGAGGTCGTCCCCACGGTCTGCGGGCTGGTGGGGATGCTGCCGCGGGCCCAGTACCTGATGCTCCCCGTGCAGCCGGGCTGCGAGCTCGACGTCGAGCAGAGCCAGGCGAGCGACGGGCAGATGCCGGACACCCCCGACGGCACGACCTTCGACGACGCCTGGGCGCTCTTCTCGGGCACCTCGGCGGCCGCCCCGCAGATCGCCGGCGCCGCCGCCGTCCTGCTCGGCCAGAATGGCCGGCCGAACATGACGGTCGAGCAGGTGACGGAGGCGCTCGTGAAGACCGCCACCGACGTGACCGCCGGCCACAACCACCCCCGGTTCAACAATCCGGCCGGGCCGGGCCCGGACAAGGCCACCGGGCCGGGACTCGCCAACGTGGGCGCGGCCCTGGCGTTCGCGAAGGCCAACTTCTGAGAAGGCCGACTCCTGAGAAGGGCAGCTTCCGAGAAGGACGGCTTCCGAGAAGGACGGCTTCTGCCCTGACGTGCACGAGTGGTTCCGGAGCACCAAGAGGCCCGCGCGGCTCCCGGCGCGGGCCTCGGCCCTTCGGACCCGCCCCGCTCCGGCCCCCGCCCCTGCCCCTGCCCCTGCCCCCGCCCCGCGTCGGCTGCGGTCGCATGGGCCGGTCCCACCGCTCACCTGCGTCGATGCCGAGCCGTCGCCCCCTGGATAGACTGACCAGGCGTTCCAGGAACGGACCCGGCGCCGGCGACGGAGCACCCGATGTGCCCCGTGGTCGTGCGTGCGCCACCCTCCGTGACCGCAGTGGCAGGGGGCGAGCCGGTCGCGGACGATCCGGCAGCGGGGCCATCGATCGGACGGGAGCCCTGCCATGGCGAACACGTCCAGGTCTCCGGGCGGCGACCACCCCGAGGCCACCCGTCCCGTGTCCGCCCGCGCCCCGTCGTCGCCCCCGGCCCCCCGGGACGACACCGAGCCGACCGCGGCCAACGACCGGCTGGCGCTCAACGGCATGGGCAGCTTCGACTGGGACCTCGACAAGGGCACCTACCACCTCGACGACGTCGGCCTGGACGTGTTCGACCTGCGGGCCGACGAGTTCGACGGAGAGCCCGCGTCACTCTCCGCGAGGGTCCTGCCGACGGACAGCGAGCGGCTCGACGAGGCCGTGTCGCTCGCGCTGCAGGAGGGCCACCTGACCTTCGCGTCCTACTTCCGCCTGGTCTGCCGCGACGGGACCCTGCGCTGGGCCCACACCCAGGGGCGCATCCTGCGCGACGCACATGCGCGTCCGTACCGCATCGTCGGCATCGTCCGCAACGCCGAGGAGGAGCTGGCCCACGCCGAGGGGATGCGGACGCTCGCCGCCGACCGGCGCCGCCAGACCGACTCCGTGCGCGCCACCACCGACGCCCTCGCCCGCGCCGTCACCGTCCACGACGTGACCAACGTGCTGACCGACAGCGAAGGCCTGCGGCGATTCGGGGCGGACGGGCTGGCCCTCGGGCTGGTGGACGGGGACGTCATGCGCGTCGTCGCCGCGACCGAGCAGCCGTCGGCGGAACTCAGGGCCCGGGACGACCTGTCGCTCACCCACCTGGGGGACGGCCTGCCCCTGTCCGAGGCCGTGCTCACCCGACGCGCACGGTTCCTCGGCACCAGGGAGGAGCTCACCACCCGCTACCCCCGCCTGCTGCCCTACGCCGAGGAGATGGGGATCGAGGCGGCGGCCTTCCTGCCGCTGGCCGCCCAGGCCCGCTCCATCGGCGCGCTCGGCCTCTTCTACCGGGACAGGCACCAGTTCAGCACCGAGGACCGCAACATCTGCATCGCGCTCAGCAGCGCGGTCGCGCAGTCCCTGCAACGCGCCATGCTCTTCGACCAGGAGCGCGAGTTCGCGACCACGCTCCAGACCACCATGCTGCCGCGCCGCATCCCCGAGATCAACGGCGGCGAGGTGGCCGTCCGCTACCGGGCCGGCCGCAGCGGACGCGAGGTGGGCGGGGACTGGTACGACGTCATCCCCCTGCCGGGCCGGCGGGTGGGCCTGGTGGTCGGCGACGTGGAGGGGCACGACAGCCACGCGGCCGCCATCATGGGTCAGTTGAGGATCGCCCTGCGGGCCTACGCCACGGAGGGGCACACCCCGGCGACGGTCATGGCCCGCGCGTCCAGGTTCCTCGCCGATCTCGACACCGAACGGTCCGCGACCTGCATCTACGTCGACGCCGACCTGGAGACCGGAACACTGCGCCTGGTGCGGGCCGGCCACCTCGAACCACTCGTGCGGCACAGCGCCGGCCCTACCGGCCGGCCCGCCGTCCGGGGCGGCCTGCCGCTGGGCGTGGCCACGGTGTTCGGCCAGGACGGCTACCCGGAGACCCGCCTCGACCTCAACCCCGCGGACACCCTGCTGCTGTGCACCGACGGACTGGTCGAACACCCCGGCCGGGACATCACGGACGGTATCGAAGCCCTCGCCGACGCCCTGCGCGACGGTCCGTGGGACACCGAGGCGCTCGCCGACCACCTCTGCGGCGGCCATCCGAGCCGCCTCGGCAGCAGCGACGACGTGGCACTCCTGCTGCTGCACCGCGCAGCCGTACCCGGCGCCCACGCCACCCGGCAGATGACCCAGCACGTCCACCAGGCCGACCCGGAAGGGCTGGCGGAGACCCGGGCCATGCTCCGCCAGGCCCTGGCCGCGTGGGGTGCGACCGACCTGCTGTCCGACGTCGAACTCACCGCGGACGAACTGATCACCAACGCCCTGGTCCACACCGACGGCGGCGCACTGCTCACCATCGAACTGCGGGCCGGGACCGCTCCCTGCATCCGGCTGGAGATCCGGGACCGCTCCAGCGTCCTGCCGCGCCGCCGCGCCCCCGGCGAGACCGCCACCTCCGGCCGCGGCCTGCTGCTGGTGGACGCCCTCACCGGGAGCTGGGGCGTGGAGCCGCTCGGCAGCGGCAAGAACGTCTGGTGCGAGTTCCCGCTGGCGGCTTGACCCTCCGACAGCAACAGCCGTCCAGGTCGAGACCGGCTCCGACCCGACGAAGCCCTACCGGCGCTGCCGGTGTTCGCGTACCTCCACGGGGTCGCTGCCGTGCCCGGGCGGGTGAACCCGGGGGCGTTGCGGGCCGTCAAACACACTACCGGGGCGTGATCTTCGCGGATCTCGACGCAGCCCCGTCGCGCCATGGAACCACCGAGGAGACATAGATGGAACCGACTCCGCCGCAGGGCGTGCCCCGATCGGATCGTCCGGACGCGTCCTACACGGTCGAGGAGGTCTCCCGGCTGCTCGGTATGTCGCCGCGCAACATCCGGGCCCACCAGTCCCGCAAGCTGCTCCCGCCGCCGGTCCGCCGGGGGCGGGTCGGGTACTACGACGAGACCCACGTCCGTCGGCTGCGGCACATCGTCCACCTGCAGCGCCAGGGCTTCAACCTGGTGTCCATCGCGGCCTTCCTCGGGGTGGGGGACCGCGACGACGAGGAGGCCCGGCTGGCTTCCGCGGTCAACCGCGCCGTGCGCGACCAGCCTGCGGTGTTCTACTCCCTGAACCGGCACGGCATGCTCGGATGGGAGGCCGACGGCACCGTGACCGTTGCACGGCCGGCGGTGCACCGGGCGACGATGGAGCTCGTCCGGACGGGCGTCCCGCCGAAGGCCGCCCTGCGGTGCCTGGCCCGCTCGCTGGACCGGATCGCCAGCGCCGCCGACGAGTTGGTCGCCTCGTCGAGTGCGGAACTCCTTGTCCGCGCCGCCGAGGAGCAGGGCGGGTCGGCACCCGTGGCGGCGCCGGGACCGGCAGGCGGGCCGCACACCGCGCGACTGACCGAGGGACTGGTGGAGCTGCTGGTCAGCACGTTCCGGGCCGCCGCGGAGGACCGGGGCCGGGAACTCGTCACCGAGTTGCTCATGGAGGCCGGTGGTTCGGACAGTTGGGTCGAGGAGCACCTGGTGGTCGAGAACGGGTGAACGCGGCCTCGGCCGGGGCACAGCGTCCGGTCGGCGGCAGGGTTTCGTGCAATCGTGAGCCGATGACGGGCCGAATCCTGTTCTTCTCCGTGAACGGTCGAATCGCAGGCACGCCGTCAGGGTGTCTCGTCACCCGCGGAGTTGCGGTGTGACGGCCGCGAGGCCTCGATCACCACAAGCCCTGCCGACGTGCCGTACGGCCGTCCCAGTACCGGAAGCACGAAGAGCCAGTGAACCGAACAAGTCCCCTGCCGGGCACGGTGAAGACCGAGAGCTACCGACTCCGCGGCGACGCTCGGCTGACCGAGGAGGCGGGCGGCTCGCTCGTCCTCGAACAGTCCCGCTACCGGCTGCGCCTGCCCGGGCTGGAGGCAGGGCGCCGCGCGGTGCTGCTGCGGATGGTGGAGAACTGGCTGAGTGACCTCCAGGTCGCTCAACTCGTCGCCGGGTTGGAGGGAGACTCGCGGCTGCTGCCGACCCAGTTGCTGGTGCGCCGACTGCTGCTGCACTCCTGGCTGGAACGCCGGGTCTCCACCGGAGCCGGAGTCCTGCTGGACGTCGTGCCCCGCCGCATCGGCGCCCAGAGCGTACCCCCGCAGCGCCGCCACCGACCCGGAGCGGTCTACCGGATGTCCAGGTTCGCGGTTCTGCGTGCCGAGCGGGGCCGGATGGTGGCGTA
Organism: Kitasatospora sp. NPDC038210; assembly: GCF_055600605.1. Lineage (NCBI taxonomy): Bacteria > Bacillati > Actinomycetota > Actinomycetes > Kitasatosporales > Streptomycetaceae > Kitasatospora > Kitasatospora sp. NPDC038210. The sequence goes on from NZ_JBVJYK010000001.1 coordinate 565,730, forward strand.
CTCTCCGCTCAGCACCGTCGGGATCAGCTGCTCCCGGTTCCGGCTGGCCGCCGTCCTGGCCCGCGCCTGTGCGGAGGAGATCGGCCTCGGCGAGGTGGCAGGGGAGGCGGGGGTCGACGAGTCGGCAGCGGGGTTCATGCTGGACGAGTTGCTCTCCGCTCGCCTCCTGCTGACCCCCGAGGAAGCCGAGGCCGAGGCCGGTGCGGCACCGATGGCCTTCTGGTCGGCGGAGGAACTCTGGCTGCACGACCGCTCCCGCCCGGAGCGCCACGCGGCCCCGATCGGTGCCACCGACCGCTTCCGCGGTCTGCCGGCGGCGGACCTCGGGCGGACGGCCGCCGCTGAGGACCGCTCCTCGATCGCCCTGCCCGGGCCCCCGTACGAGACTCGCGAGTCCGGTTCGTTGTCGACGGTCATGGCGCGGCGCCGCAGCGTGCGAGGACACGATGACAGCCGGCCTGTGACCCTGGCCCAGCTCGGCGAGTTCCTCCACCGGGTGCAGCGCCTCGAACGCCGCGACCGCGACGGCGAGACGACCGGAGTCCGGCCCTATCCGGGCGCGGGCGGCCTCGGTGAGCTGGAGGTCTACCCGCTGGTCTCGCGGTGCGCGGGCCTGCCCGGCGGCCTCTACCACTACGACTCGGTGCACCACCGGCTCGCGCCGGTGGCCTCGCCCGGCCCGGAGACCGAACGGATGTTGTCCTTCGCCCGGGGGACGGCCACCATGCCGGGCCCGCCGCAGGTCCTGTTCGTGATCACGGCCCGGGTCGGACCGCTGATGCGCAAGTACGAGGGGATCCCGTACACGCTGGCGCTCAAGGACGCCGGAATCCTGACCGCCTGGATGTACCTGGTCGCCACCGACATGGGCCTCGCCCCCTGTGCCCTCGGTGCGGGGGACACGGCCTCCTTCTCCGCGCTGGCGGGCCTGGACGCGCTGGCCGAGCCGGCCGTCGCCGAGTTCGCCCTCGGCTCCTGCCTGCCCGACAGCCGGGAGTCGGCATGAGCTTCCGCGTACGAGAAGTCCCGACCCGGTAGAAGCACGCACACCATCGCACCCGAGAGCAGAGGACCGCGCCATGCACTCCACCGAACGCACCGCTTTCGCCTCCGGCTACAGCGCGGCGGTGGCCGCCGTCTGGTCCGATCCGGGCCAGGAACGGCTCCTTGCCCAGAACCCGCGAGTCCTGCTGGCCGAGCACGGAATTCGCGTGCCGGCGGGAACGACCGTGGTCGTCGACCGTGACCGGCCCGCGGCACCGGACGTACTGGACGCGCAGATCCGGTCCTGGGAGGAGGCGGCCGTCAGCGGGCGGCTCACGCTCTTCGTGCCCCGCCCCGACCGGTACGAGGAGCGGGACCTCTCGGAGGAAGAACTGGACGCGCTGGTGGCCGGCGTGGGCGTTCAGGGCTTTCCGGAGATGCCCTACTGATCAGACGGGGGACGGGGGACGGGCGGCGAGCGCCCGGGGACGGACCGTTGCGGACCCGGCCCCGGCGCTCACCGCCACGGGCCTCAGTCGCCCGGCGTCGCCGCCAGGTCCGCCAGGGTGCGGTGCGGTTCGGTCGAGGCGGCACCGACCTTCGGGGACGGGACGGTCTCCACGACGGCGCACAACTCCTCCGGGGTGAGTTCGGCCAGCCGCTTCCGGTAGTGGTCGAGCAACTCCGCTGCGGTCCGGCGCAGTTCTGCCGGGCCCACCGGTAGCGGAGGCAGGTCGAGACCTTCCTCGAAGCGGCGGGTGAGGGCTGTGCGCAGGTCGGCGGTGCCGGGCTGCCGGACGGTCAGTGACAGGTGGAAGGACAGGCCGTCGGTGTGACCGACGGCCGAGTGCGGTGCGCCGCGCGGGACGTAGAGGACCTCGCCCGCGTGCACCGTGGTCTCCAGCTGTGCGGGCCCGGGCGCCGGTTCGAAGCCGGTCCGCCAGTGCCCGTCCTCGGGGACCGGGTGGACCTGCCACCGTTTGCTGCCGTGCAGTTGGAGCACGAAGACGTCCGCGTCGTCCCGGTGGGAGCCGAACCCGTTCCGGCCGGGCGGGGTCACGAAGAGGAAGGCCTCGACCTCCCGGTTCAGCTCGGCACCGAGGCGGCCGGCGAGCGCCGCCACCCCGGAGTGCCAGTGCTCGACGTTGCGCATCAGCAAGGTGGCGCCGTCACCGACGTGACGCATCACCTTGGCGGCGTCGGCGTAGCCGCGGAAGCTGCGGTCGACCAGGTGGTGGGCGCTGGTGTACTCCCCCTGGTCCAGTGCCTTGCCCCGGCTGACGAGTTCGAGGTACGGGACGCGCAGCATGCCCGAGGCCAGGACGTCGTCGACGTCCGCCAGGGTGACCGGCGCGGCGAGCGGTGCGGGCGGGTGCAGCAGACGGGCCCGGCGGCGCCACACCGTCTCCAGGAACGCTGCGGGGTCGCCCACCAGGGAGCGGAGAATTTCCATTCGGGGGAGTGGCCTTCCGAAGCGGGACGAGCTCACGGGCGCCGAATCTAGGGTCCGCCGACGGGCGGCGCAAGAATTCCCCGACACTTGCGCGGGTAACGGCACGGGTCATTCCGGACCGTTCCACCGAATCGTGTCACGCCCCTTTTCCGGCTGCTTCGCCTTTTGGACCTCCGCCCGGCGGGCCCCGGAGAATGACGGCCCCGGAATCGTTCCGGCACCGACTCGACGAGTACTGGAGCAGGCGATGCCCCTGTCGCTTCCGGCCGTGCCCCTGCCGGCCGTCCCCCCGCCGGACGGCGGGCTCCCGGACGCGGTGCTGCGCCGGCTCGGCCTGCGCGGCGTCCGCGAGGTGCGGCCCGTCACGGTGGGCCTGACGAACCGCTGCTGGCAGGTCGAGACGGACCGGGACGGGCGCCTGTTCGTCAAGCAGTTCCTGGGCGCGGAGCCGGACCGGCTGAGGGACCAGCACCGGACGGTCCTGGCCCTCCGGGAGCGCGGCCTGGCGGTCGCCGCACCCCTGGTGACGCCGGAGGGGCACACCCTGACCGAGGCGGCGGGCGGCCTGTTCGCGCTCTACCCCTGGGTGGAGGGGCGGCATCTGCCAGGCTGGCGGATGAGCCGCGAGCAGGCGTCCCTCCTCGGCCGTCAACTGGCCCTCCTCCACCGGGAGCTGGCGCAGCTCCTGCCTCCGGGAAGCCCCGGACCCGCTGCCCCGACGGACCGGGAGGCGGCCCTGCGTGCCATAGACGTCTTCCTCCTCCGGGTCACCCGCAGGTCCGACTGTGACGCCTTCGACCGGTTCGTCCGCGCGCACCTGCCGTGCCGCCGGGCCCTGCTGGAGGCGGCCCGCCCGCTCCGGCCGTCTCCGGAGCCGGGGGGCTCGGGCTGGACGCACGGGGACTTCCACATGGCGAACGTGCTGTGGCACGGCGGCCGGATCGCCGCCGTCCTGGACTTCGACGCCCTCACCGTCCGGGTCTACGCCCAGGAGGTGGTGCGGTCGCTGATGCTGTTCTTCCCCTCCCGCGACCGCAGGGGGCTGGCCACCGCGCAGGCGGCGGCCTTCGTCGCCGGATACCTCGCCGTGTCACCGCTGTCCGAGCGGCAGCTGGCCGGGGCAGCGGAGCTCCTCTGGTGGGAGCGGGCCTGCGACCTGCGCCACCTGGAGCGGCACTACGGACGCGGGGACCGCACGCGGGACCACCTGTTCGTCATGGACGGACTGCTGCTCTCGTGGTGGTCCGGACACCCGGACCAGGTGGCGGCCGTGCTGGCCGGGGAGGTCTCCCCGGCACCGATCGATGCAATCCCCGGGGGAAGTCCGGCATGAATGCGTGCGGCCGGTCCGATTTCTTGTGGGCCTCCGGACGGTCGCACTAGGGTGGCGCGAAAAGGCGGCCGGCCCGGGATTCTTCACGCCGCGTTCCGCATTCATCGGGTGAGCGCCGCCCGGTTCGTCGGCGGACGTACGTGAAAGTTGGAGTTGCGCGTGTTCCTGGGTGTGGAGATCGGCGAGCCGGAATCCGCGCGGTCCGCCGTGTCCGGCTGCGTGCGTGCCGCGGGACTGGCCGAGCGGGGATCCCTGGACTTCTTGACGCTGGACGAGGCCCTCACGCCCCCGGCGGTCTCCGCGCCCGTCCGGGGGGCGGCCCAGAGCCGGTTGAACCCGGTGACCGCGCTCGCCCACGTCGCCCCGCGGACGACCTCGATCGGGCTCGTCGCCACGGCGACCGTGACCGGTCTCGAACCCTTCCACGTGTCGAAGGCCCTGGCGACGCTGGACCACGTCAGCGGCGGACGGGCGGGCTGGTGCGTGCGGGTGGCCGGGGGTTCGGAGGAGGCCCGGCTCCTCGGCGAGCGCCCGGACCGGGACCTCTCCGAACTGTGCGAGGAGGCCGCCGAGTTCACCGAGGTGGTCGCGCTGCTCTGGGACAGCTGGGAGGACGGGGCGGAGATCCGGGACGCCGCTACCGGGCGCTTCCTGGACCGCACCAAGATCCGTGCCGTGAACCACAAGGGCCGGTACTTCCGGGTGAAGGGCCCGGGAATCGTCCCGCGACCGCCGCAGGGGCACCCGGTGACTGCCGTGCGGATCACCTCGGAGCAGGAGCTGGCGCTCGCCGCCCGCGCCGACCTGGTCTTCGGCCGCCTCGAACGGCTCGCCGACGCCCGTCCACGGCTCAGGAGCGGAACCAGGACGATCGCGGACCTGTTCGTGGACCGCCGCGGGCTGCCGGCCGGCCGGTGGGCGTGGGGGACCGGAGGCGCGTTCGAGACCGGCGGCGTCGGCGAGTTCGCGGACTTCCTCCAGCGGCACGCGGGGACGGGCCCGGTGGACGGGTTCCGTCTGGTGTTCGCCGAGGTGGGCGCGGAACTGGCCGGCTTCGTCGACGAAGCCGTCCCCGAACTGCGCAGGCGCGGGCTCGTCACCCCCTGGCGCGAGGAGTGCCGCACCTTCCGCGAGCACCTGGGGCTGCCGCACCGGGCGCCCAACAGCATGGTCCCGTAGGGGAACCACGTCACTCCGTCCGCACGGACCGGCCCCGAGCACGGAACGACCGGGTCCGCCGGGCCCGTCACCATCCTAGGAAGCCCTCAGTGAACCCTGAACCGCGCCGACTCCACCTGGGCGTTCTCTTCCCGGTCAACCCCAGTACGACGGTGTGGCAGGGCGGCCGCCCCGGCAGCCAGATCGACTTCGCCGCGATCGCCCGGCTGGCCCGGACCGCCGAGCGCGGCGGGTTCGACTACCTGTTGCTCGCCGACGACCTCCGTCTGCCCGAGCGCGACGGCGAGGTGACAGAGGTCGGAGTGGCCGGCCGGCACGACCTGCTGACGATCCTCTCGGCTGTCGCGGCCGTCACCGAGGACCTGGGCCTGGTCGCCACCGTCAACACCACCTTCAACGAGCCCTACGACCTGGCCCGTCAGCTCGCCACCGTCAACCACCTCTCGGGCGGGAGGCTGGGCTGGAACGTGGTGACCACGCCGGACGCCTGGGTCGGCGAGAACTTCCGGCGCGGTGGCTTCCTCCCGCACGCCGAACGCTACGAGCGGGCCGCGGAGTTCGTCGCGCTGTGCCGGGCGTTCTGGCGCTCCGGCGGGCCCTTCGGTACCGGGCCGGTGGCCCACGAGGGAAACCACTTCCGGGCCGGGGGAGTGGCCGACACCGCCTACGAGGGCGTCGAGCCGGTCCTGGTGCAGGCGGGGGACTCCGAGCAGGGGAGGGAGTTCGCAGCCGCCCACGCCGAGATCGTCTACAGCAGGAAGCGGGGCCGCGCGGGCCGTGAGTTCTACGCCGACCTCAAGGGAAGGCTGGCGCGCCACGGGCGCGCCCCGGGGCAGTTGAGGATCATGCCGGCGATCACCTACGCGGTCGGGCGGTCCCGGGCGGACGCCGAGGAGCGGGCGCGGGCACGGCAGCTGGACATCGTGACGCCGCAGTTGGCCATCCACCACCTGGAGGGGCTCTGGGGGCGCGACCTGTCCGCCCATGACCCGGACGGACCGCTGCCCGGCGTCGACCCGGACCCGGACGGAGGGGCGTTCGTCAGCGGACGGCCGAGCGGCATGGACGCACGGCGGAGGGCGGAGCGGGTGGCGTTCCTGCGGCAGGTCGCGGAGTCCAGGAAGCTGTCGATCCGGCAGCTCGTCGCGCTGATCACTTACACGAAGCCGCTGGCGGGCACGCCGTCCGACATCGCGACCGAGATGATCGAGCACGTCGGGGCCGGCGGTTGCGACGGGTACATCATCGTCCCGGACCGGGCACCCGGCGGGCTGGACGACTTCGTGGAGCACGTGGTTCCCGAGCTCCGGTCCCGCGGGGTCCTCCCCGAGGAGTACGGGCCCGGCACGTTCCGGGACCGCCTGGGCCTCACGGAACACCGCCGGACGCCGGTGGAGAGCGCTCGATGACACGGATCGCTGTCACGGTGGAGCGCTGCCCTGCGCGCCTTGGTGGCACTTCCGCGGAAGGCTTGCCGGGTGCCGGAGTCCGGAAATAGCGTCTGCACCACCACCGAGCGGAGCCGCGGGTTCCGTCCGAATCACTTCCCCGTATCACCTGTGACGGTTCGTCATGTCACGACGACGTGACGGGGCGGCAGCGAGGTGCTGCGACGGCGAAGCAGCGCGACGGCCACCGACCGCCCTTCCGTCCCGAAGAGGAGAATGTGCCGTGAACGGACCGACCCTCCGGGTCGTGGGATCGCTGGAGGAGTTCCCCTCCGCACCCGAGGAGCTGACGGTGTTCCTGGCCGGCGGCATGCGCAACTGCCCCGACTGGCGGCAGGAGGCGATCGAGTCGCTCGCCGGCCAGTGGCGCCGGGCGGGGGCCGACCGCCCGGTCACGGTGTTCAGTCCGAGCCGGGTCGTCCCCGGCCGCGCGTTCAGCCAGGAGCTGGTGCGCTGGGAGCACGACGCCCTCCGCTCCTGCGACGTGGTCCTCTTCTGGTTCCCCCGGGGCAACGAGAAGGCGCCCGAGCAGCCGATCGCGCTCTACGAACTCGGCGTCGCCGCTGGGACGTTCAAGACCATCGCGGTCGGCGCCGAGCCCGGCTACGTGCGCCGCGAGGATCTGCGGGCCCAGCTGCGGCTGATCCGGCCGGGCCTCCCGGTGCGCGAGGACCTGGCCGCCACGGTGGGCGACGTCGTCCAGGCGCTCCTGCGCACGGAGAAGGCGCTTGGCGGGGCGTACTCGGCGGCCGCCGTCCTCCAGGCCGTCTGACCGGCGGGCGGCGCCCCGACCGCAGGAAGGAAGCTCAACCGTGCAGTTCCGTGAGCAGGCACTCGCCAAGCTCCAGTCCACCACCGACCTCGGCACAGCGGCGACGCTGGCCAAGCCGCGCAGCCTGGTCGCGCTGCTCATGGTCACGGTGCTCGTCGCCCTCGGGTCGCTCTGGGCGTTCACCGGGGCGATACCGCGCCAGGTGACCGTGCCCGGCATCCTCACCTACGGGCAGGGCAGCTACACCCTGGACAGTCCCGTCTCCGGGCAGATCACCGGCGTCTTCGCCCAGCAGGGCACCACCTTCCCGGCGCAGGCCCCGCTGTTCACCGTCCAGGTCGACTCGACCCAGCAGACCGTCCGCGCCTTCAGCGGCGGACGCACCACGGCGATCCTGGCGCAGGTCGGCCAGGTGGTCACGGCCGGCACCAATCTCGCCGTGGTCGAGCGCGTCAGCGGGCCGACCGATCCCCTGATCGCGGTGCTGTACGCACCGACGAGCAGTGCCGGGCTCATCACCGAGGGCAGCACCGTGGACCTCGACCTGCGGTCCGCCCCGGCCCAGGAGTACGGGGTGCTGCGCGGCGTCGTCCAGTCGGTCAGCCAGTTCTCGCAGACCCAGAAGCAGATCGCCGCCTTCCTGGGCGACGCCCAGCTGGCCGGCCAGTTCTCCGGCCAGGGCCAGCCGATGCAAGTGGTCGTGCGGCTGCTGACGGAACCCGGCACCACGAGCGGGTTCCAGTGGTCCACCCGATCCGGCCCGCCGTACCTGATTGATTCCCGCACGCTGGTGAGCGCTTCCGTGCACTTGCCATCGGTCAGACCGATTAGCTGGGTGTTGTCGTAGATGTCCGAACTCACCACCACCGACGGAACTCCGCGGACGAGGACCCGGCCGAGGCGCCGTCCGGCCCGTCGCGCCAAGCCCCCGATGGTGTTCCAGATGGAGGCGCTGGAGTGCGGGGCCGCGAGCCTCGCCATGATCCTCGCCCACTACAAGCGCTACGTGCCGCTGGAGGAGCTGCGGGTAGCCTGCGGCGTCTCTCGGGACGGCTCGAAGGCCTCCAACGTCCTGAAGGCGGCCCGCAGTTACGGCCTGACGGCGACCGGGCGGCGGATGGACACCGAGGCGCTGGCGAAGCTGGCGCCCCCGGCGATCCTGTTCTGGGAGTTCAACCACTTCGTGGTCCTCAACGGCTTCGGCCGGCGCCTGGGTCAGGACGTGGTCCACCTCAACGACCCCGGCAGCGGTCCGCGGGTCGTCAACCTCGCGGACTTCAACGAGAGCTTCACCGGCGTGGTGCTCACCATGTCGCCGGGCGAGGGGTTCCGCCCCGGAGGCCGGCGGCCCGGCTTCCTCGCGAGCATGCCCACCCGGCTGCGCGGGAGCTGGGGGCTGCTCGCCCTGAGCACCTACGTCAGCGTGCTGCTCGCGGTGGTCGGCGTGGCGTACCCGGCGCTCACCCGGGCGTTCGTCAACTCCATCCTGCTCGGCGGCGACCGCTCGTTCCTGACGTCGTTCTTCGGCCTGATGGCGGCGACCGTCCTGGTGACGGGCGTGCTCACCTTCCTGCGCCAGACCTTCCTGCTGCGGCTGCGGATCTCCAACGCGACGATCAACAGCAGCCGTTTCCTGCGGCACGTGTTCAGACTGCCCATCAACTTCTTCGTCCAGCGGAGTCCGGCGGACATCAGCAGCCGCGTGCAGTCCAACGACCAGGTCGCCGTGACCCTGTCCGGCGACCTGTCGAGCATGCTGGTCAACGCGCTGGTCGTGGTGCTGTACGCCTGCCTGCTGTGGGCCTACGACCCCTGGCTGACGGTGCTGAGCGTGTCGCTGTCCCTGCTCAACATCGTGGCCCTGCGCACGGTGGCCCGGATCAGGGCCGGCGGGGTCAGCCGGCTGGCCACGGACGAGGCGCAGCTGTTGAACACCTCGTACAGCGGCCTGCAGCTCATCGAGACGATGAAGGCCACCGGCGGCGAGAACACCTTCTTCCGGCGCTGGGCCAAGGAACAGTCCGTCGTCGTCACCGGGCAGCAGAAGGTCGGCGTGCCGAGTGCCGTCATGGCGGTGGTCGCGCCCACGCTGGCGTCCGTCACCACCTCGCTGCTGCTGCTGATCGGCGGCCTGGAGGCCGTGCGGGGAGACCTGACCGTCGGTCTGCTCGTCGCCTTCCAGGCCCTGGTGTCGGCGTTCGTCAGTCCCATCGCGCAGCTGATCGCGGTGGCTCAGCGCGTCCAGGACTTCGCCGTCCAGGTGTCCCGGCTGCGCGACGTGGAGAACTACCGCCCGGAGGAAGGGCCGGAGGCCTCGGACGGCCCGGCCGGGCGTCTCGCGGGCAACCTGACCTTCGACCGGGTCACCTTCGGCTACAGCCCGCTGGACGCCCCGCTGGTCAGCGAGTTCTCCTTCGCGGTGGGCCCCGGACGCCAGGTCGCGCTGGTCGGCGGCTCGGGGAGCGGCAAGTCCACCGCGGTGCGCCTGATCTCCGGCCTCTACCGGCCCTGGGAGGGCTCGGTGGACATCGACGGCCGCCCGCGCGAGAGCATCGCGCCGGAGGTGCTCAGCGCCTCGGTGGGCTTCGTCGACCAGGACGTGTTCCTGTTCGAGGGGACGGTGCGGGACAACATCACGCTCTGGGACTCCTCCATCCCGGACGACCAGGTCATCGCCGCGCTCCGCGACGCCGCGGTGTACGACGTGGTGTCCTCGCGCCCGGGCGGCATCCACGCCCACGTGGAGGAGGACGGCCGCAACTTCTCGGGCGGACAGCGCCAGCGGCTGGAGATCGCCCGGGCGCTCGTCCGCAAGCCGCGGCTGCTCGTCCTGGACGAGGCGACCAGCGCCCTGGACGCCGAGACGGAACTCCTGATCATGAACAACATCCGCCGCCACGGCTGCGCCACGGTCGTCGTGGCCCACCGGCTGAGCACCATCCGCGACAGCGACGAGATCGTGGTGCTGAGCCGGGGCGACGTGGTCGAGCGGGGGACGCACGAGGCCCTGTCCGCGGCCGGCGGCGCCTACGCCCAGCTCATCAGGGAGCACTGACGCATGAGCACGACATCCTCCGGGCCGGTCGCCCCGGTCGCCCCGGTCGCCCCGGCTGCGGCGACTGCCCCGGCAACCGAGGCGGTCCCGGCCTGGCGACCGCCGGCCGGGACCGGGACCGAGGTCGACTTCGGTGAGGGACACGTCCGGCTGACGGACGGGGACACGCTGTGGGTGGTGACCGAGGGAGCCGTCGACCTCTTCGTCGTGGAGGCCGTCGAGGGCGGTCCGTGGCACTACGTCAACCGCTTCACCGCGGGTGCCGTCCTCGCCGCGCCACCGGCGGGCGCCACCGGCGTGCCGGTCCTGCGGCCCGTCCTGGGCGCCCGCGTCCTGCGCCTCGACGCGGCGGACCTGGCCGGCCTCCTGTCCGCCTGCACCGGCTCCGGGCACGCCCGCTCCGGCTGCGGGCACGCCTGCGAGCCCGCAGCCCGGCGTGCCGCCCTCGCCCGGGGGATCGACGCCGGGCTCGACGGTCTCCTCGGCTTCGTCACCGAGCCGCCGGACTCCCGTGAGCACCGGCTCCTGGGCGCCGGAGGCCGGGGCGAACTGGCCGACGGGGAACGCGGCCGTGCGGCCGGGGACTTGCTCTGGATCGAGGTCCTGGCCGGCCGCCTCCGGGTCGGAACGCCCGACAGCGGCGAACGGCTCTCCCGCGGTGACACCTTCGTGGTCACCGGGGGCAGCACCGTCCAGGGCGATCCGACGGCCTCGTTCACCACCTGCGCGACCGGCGACCTGCTGGCCGGCAGCCGGTGGCGGGACCGCCTGGCCGAGGTGAGCGGGCGCCTGATGCGGATGGCCGACCGGGTCATCGCCGCCGACGGGGAGCAGGCCGAGTCCCGGATCCGGGCCGTGCGCGAGATGGAGGACGCGCTCGCCGACAAGGCCAACCGGGTCCTGACCGCCGTGCTCCAGCCGGCCGAGCACGTCTCGCGCAGCGGCCCCGTCCACGCCGAGGACCCCACCGAGGCGGTCTGCCGGATCGTGGCCGACGAACTGGGCATCGCCATTCCGCCCGCGCGCGGCTCGGCGGCCGGCGGCAAGACCGGCCCGATCGAGGCGATCGCGGTGCGCTCGCGCTTCCGCATCCGCGCAGTGGACCTGGGCGCACGCTGGTGGCGTACCAACATCGGCCCGTTCGTCGGGCGCCGCGCCGCCTCCGGCGAGCCGGTGGCCTTCGTCTGGAGGCGCGGACGGTACGTGGCGTGGGACCCGGTCACCGGCGAGCAGGACCCGGTGCGGGACCGGACGGCGGGGGAGTTCGACGACACGGGGGTGCTGTTCTACCCTCCCCTGCCCGAGCGGCCGGTCGGCACGGGACGGCTCATCCTCTTCGGCCTGAAGGGCAGCGGGCGGGACATCCGCAACCTGATCGCCTTCACCCTGGTCGCGGTGGCCGTCGGCGCCGTGGTGCCCGTCAGCACCGGGCTGGTCCTGGGGACCTTCGTCCCCTATGCCGAGACGGACCTCATCGTGCAGGTGTGCGTCCTGACGCTGGTGGCCGCCCTCGCGTCGGCCGTCTTCGCGGTGCTGGAGAACCTGGCGCTGCTGCGCGTCGGGGGCCGTTTCGAGGCCACCCTGCAGGCCGCCGTCTGGGACCGGCTGCTGCGCCTGCCGGCCCCGTTCTTCCGCCGGTACTCCACGGGTGAGCTGGCCGGCGCGGCCCTGGGGGTGAAGAACATCCGCACGGTGCTGATGAACGTGAGCTACGTGGTGCTCTACTCCAGTGTGGTCGCGGTGGTGAACCTCGCCGTGATGTTCTGGTTCAGCGTGCCGCTGGCCCTGCTGGCCGGGCTGTACGTCCTGGTCGCCGTGGTGTTCTTCCTCGTGCTGGGTGCGCGGCAGATGACCTGGCAGACCCAGTCGCTGGACCTGGAGCACAAACTCGCGAACCGGGTGTACCAGCGGCTGCGGGGACTCCCCAAGCTGCGGGTGGCGGGTGCCGAGAACCGTGCCTTCGCAGCCTGGGCCAACGAGTTCGCGCAGCAGAAGGAGCTCCAGAAGCGCATCGGCCGGTACCAGAACGCGGCAGCCACGTTCAACGCCGTCTACCCGCTCATCTGCGTGCTGCTCACCTTCGCGGTCATCAGCGGGCCGGCACGGGGGGAGCTGTCGATGACCAGGTTCCTGTCCTTCAACGCGGCCCTGGGCATCGTCCTCGCGGCCGTCATGCAGGTCACCAACTCCCTCTCCTCGGCCTTCGCCGTGATCCCCATGTTCAAGCGGATGAAGCCGCTGCTCGCCGAGCTTCCGGAGGTCTCGGAGACGCACACGGTCCCGGGCGACCTGACCGGGGAGATCGAGGTGAACCGGGTGACGTTCCGCTACGACGAGAACAGCCCGCCGGTGCTCGACAACGTGTCCCTGAGCATGCGGCCGGGCGAGTTCGTGGCGATCGTCGGCCCCAGCGGGTGCGGCAAGTCCACCCTGCTGCGACTGCTGCTCGGCTTCGAGACCCCCTTCAGCGGCAACGTCCTGTACGACGGCCAGGACCTGGCCACCCTGGACAGCGCCGCGGTGCGCCGGCAGTGCGGCGTCGTCCTGCAGCAGACGAAGCCGTTCGCCGGCACCGTCTTCCAGGCCATCACCGGAACCCTGAACTACAGCCACGACGACGCGTGGGCGGCCGCCGAACTGGCGGGCATCGCCGCGGACATCCGCGCCATGCCCATGGGGATGCACACGATGGTGAGCGACAGCGGCACCTTCTCCGGCGGCCAGCGGCAGCGCCTCGCCATCGCGCACGCCATGATCCGCCGCCCCAGGATCCTGTTCTTCGACGAGGCCACCAGCGCGCTGGACAACGAGACCCAGCGGATCGTCACCGAGAGCACCCAGCGGCTGAACGCGACCCGGGTCGTCATCGCGCACCGGCTCTCCACCGTCCTCGACGCCGACAAGGTCGTCGTCCTCGCCGAGGGCCGGGTCGCCGAGTGCGCTCCGCCCTCCGATCTCCTCGGCGACCCCACGAGCCTCTTCCACCAGTTGGTGCGCAGGCAGATGCACGAATCAGAAGGAGCGATGACATGAACCTCAGGAGGAGGGGACTCCGGCTGCGGGCCGCCGCGGCCACCGTCCTGCTGGCGCTCGGAGGGACGGCCGGCTGCGGCTCGGTGCGGGGCGGCGCCACCGGCGCACAAGCGACGGCCCCGGAGACGGGCGTCTCCCGGGCGGACGCGGTGGCGGCGGTCAGCCGCTATGACGACGAGAACAACCGGGTCAACGGGGCCCTCGACAGCGCGGGCCTGCCCGGCATCGAGACCGAACCGCTGCTCAGCGCGGACGTCGCCTGGATGCGCATCAGCAAGGAGCTGAACCAGTCGGTCGCCCCGATCAGCGACCAGGGAATCACCGTCCACGCCCCGGCGGGTTCGGCCTACCCCCGCTGGTTCCTGGCCGTGTCCAGCCGGGCGCAGGGCGGCATGCCGTTCCCCGGCCCGACGTACCGCGTCTTCGTGCAGGCGGGGCCCGGAGCGCCCTACCTCGCCGCGTACTCGCTCACGGCCGGCGGGCCGGTGCCGAAGGTCGCCGTCGACGCCGCGGGCACCGCCACCGCCGTCACGAGCCCGGACGGTCTGCTGATCCCCCCGGGGACCCTGGGCACCGAGATCCTCGCCCACTACCAGCAGAACCTCGTGGGCAAGGACGGGTTCGCCTACAGCGCGCCGCTGGACGACAACCTCTCCAGTGGGTTCGCCGCGGGGACGAAGGCCCTCAGCGGCCGCGGTACGACCCTGTCCCGGGCGCTGACCCGGACGCTCCCCGAGAGCTACGCCCTGCGGACCGAGGACGGCGGCGTGCTCGTGTTCACCGCCGACGTCGTCACCGACACACTGACCCCGGTCCAGGCCGACGGCACCGTCTCCCTGGGCCCGAAGAGCAGCGACGCCGCGCAGTTGGGCAAACCCGGCGGCGCGACGGCGAGCCGGTTCACCATCAGTCGGCTGCAGACCTTCCTGACGTACGTCCCGACCGCGGCCTCGGGGTCGAAGGCCCAGGTCATCGGCTACAACGAGGTCCCCACAGCTGTCAGTTGACCACTGCCAGGCACACCCGCGAAACACCACCAGAGGAGTACACCATGAAGGACGACACCTTCCGGAACACCGACGCCGAGGACGCCGCCGCGGCGGGCACGGAGGTCGACGAGGAGATCAGCGACGGGGACCTGGACGCCATCGGCGGCGGCGACGGGGGTCAGCCGACCTACCCGCCGTACGTGTGAGCCCCTGTGCCCGCGACCCCGGCACCGGGGTCGCGGGCACTCGGCATCGGTGGAGGGTGACGCCGGGGCGCGGCGTCGGTGCGGGTTTCGGGCATTCCACGCGGTGCCGGTTGCCCATCCTCCGGACGGTGTCGCCGAAGACGACGCGCACCTCGCCCCGGGCGGCATCGGAGAAGCCGGCCGAGGCGTCCCGCCGGAAGGCCTCGGCCCGGTGCGAGCAGCCGGAGTAGAACGGGGTGGGCATGCCGAGGCCCTCGATCAGCATCATCATGGTCTCCCCGCCGTACTTCCCGGCGGTGGCCCAGGTGGCCTCCTTGACCGACCGTCCCCGGCAGGTGCCGCTGTAGTACCAGAGCGCGGCGGGGCCACGGCCCTCGGCGGCGCTCCGGACCTGTTCCCGCGTCACCCAGCGGGCGGCATCGTTCGTCTGACCGGGCAGGACGATCCCGTCGTTCTTGGGCAGCCACCCGGTCTCGCGGGGCACCGAGTTTCGACCACCTCGGCCCTGGGGCCGAGGTGGTCGAAGTGGTCGTGGCGGTCGAGCTGGTCGCGGACCGTCACAGGTAGCCCGAGCGTTCGGGGCCGTCCGGGAGCGGCAGGAGCTGGACCACCGGGTTGCGTTTGCCGCCCGGGGTGAAGTGGAACGCCTGATCCGGGCGGTGACGCAGTCGGAAGCCCTGGTGCGGCCCGAAGGTCGCGGCGAGCCGGGTGTTGAGGTCACGGACGCAGGCGGCGGCCGGTTCCGCGGGGCCGGCGGTGACGAGGTCGAGCGTGCCCGGTTCGTCCTGGACGACCTGGTAGTCGGGGAGTCCGGCGGCGGCGAGCGAGGCGAGCAGCGCGTACGGCGAGTAGACGGTTTCGTCCCGGCCGACCAGGCTGCAGCGGGCGCGGCCCACGAGCCCTTCGGTGACGGTGCCGGGCAGGCCGCAGCCGCAGCTGGTCGGGCGGGGCGCGAGGTCACCGGTGACGTAGCGGATGACCGGCATGGGCGTGGACACCAGGGAGGTCAGGACGATCTCGCCGACCTCCCGGCCGTCGGCAAGCTCGATCTCGGGCAGCACGAAGTCGTCCTGGAAGTGCAGGCGCCGCCGCCCGCACTCGAAGGCCGCGTAGCCGGTCTCCGCGGTCGCGTACAGCATGGTCACCGGGCAGCCGAAGGCCTCCTCGGCCAGCCGACGGCCGCTGTCGGGCATCTGCTCGTAGGTGGCGACGACTCCCCGCGGGCGCAGGGCGATGCCGCGGTCCAGGCAGTACCGGGCCAGGGCGATGACCCGGCTGGAGGAACCGGTGATCTGGTCGACGGGGAGACGGCCGACCACGGCCTCGTAGTCGGCGACGATGCCGGGGTCGTCGGGGTCGTACCCGCGCAGGTTGCACTTGACGTAGGGCCGGGGCAGCATCACCGGTTCCAGCAGGCGGGTGCCGGGGAACAGCAGCCCCAGGTTGAGCACGGTGCCGGTGTCGGGCAGGCCGAGGAAGGCGCTGAACCGCTCGCGGACGACGTTGGTCAGCAGCCCGCCGGTCTCCGCGGTGGACAACAGGGTGACGGGCTGTCCGGTGCTGCCGCTGGTCTGGGACAGGAAGAACGCACCGGGGGCCATCCGGCCGGTCGCGTCGCGGGTGACGAAGTCGAGGAAGCGCTCGCGCAGGTCGCTCTTGTGGACCCGCGGGAAGTCGCGCAGGCACGGCCGCTCGCGGGAGCGAAGGGCGGCGTAGTACGGCGCCCGTTCCACGGCGACGGCCAGCAGGTGGTCAAGACGTTCGCGCCCCCGGTCCGGGTCGTACGGCGCCAGGTCCTCGATCTCCTGGCGCTTCTCCAGGAACCAGCGGGACGACGCCTTGCGCGTGATGCGCTCGCGAAGCCGCTCGGCTGCGTGCGCAAGGTCGCTGGGCAGGTTCAACGCGGGCCTCCGTACGGACGACCGGCCGGGGGCCGGCGAGGATCGCCGGCCCCCGGCCGAGGAGTGGACGTCAGATGCGCTCAAGGCCACCCGAGATGGCCTCCAGGTCCTCGTCGCCGATCTCGGCCGCGAAGTCGTCGGCGGCGGTCTCCGGGGTGGTGTTCTGGGTGTCGCTCATGATTCCTCCAAGATGCCGGGTTCCCGGGATTCCGGGCGGGATCCGGAGGAGATCGGTCGGGGGGAAAACGACCGGCCTCCACCGGGATGCTTCGTCTCTCGCTGAGACGTCTCGAAGCTATGGGCCCCGGTCAGGAGGGCACAAGGAACTCCCGACGGTTTCCCCGAAGCGTGCACGACGGGGCCGGGACGGTTCCACCGATCCGCTCCGTGGTCGGCGGCGGACCGTCCCGCCGACCTGGACGCCCCCTCTCCTCGGCCGGACAATGGGCCGCCCGGGCCGCTTCCGGCCCGGCCGACCGGTGTGGGAGCAACTGATGGAATACTTCGAGGCCCCGGCCGAGTACCACCCCGGCGGCCGGCCCGCGGTGTTCCTGGCGGGGGGCATCACCGGGTGCCCCGACTGGCAGGCCACCGCGGTCCGGATGTTCGGCGACGACGAGGTCGCGGTGCTCAATCCCCGCCGGAGTTCGGCGACTTCGCCGATCCCGGTGGCCGACCAGATCGCCTGGGAGTACCGGCACCTGCACCGGGCCGCGGTCGTGCTGTTCTGGTTCCCCCGGAGCGTCGACAGCGTGCAGCCGATCGCGCTGTACGAGCTCGGGATGCACGCCGGACGAGGTGCCCCGATCGCGGTGGGTGTCGACCGGAACTATCTGCGCCGGCGCGATGTGGAAATCCAACTCTCGCTAGCTCGGCCGGAGTTGACGATCCACCACTCGCTGTCCGACACCGTCGGCGCCGCCCGGGCCCTGCTGGTGCAGGGCGATGCCGGCGGTGCCGCGGGCTGATCGGCGTCCTGCGCCGGCGCAGCGGTGGCACGCATCCGTGCAAGCGTTGCAGCGGCGGCGGCCCGGTGTGGTGGCGTCGGGGCCCGGTGCGGCACCGGTCGTGCCGTTCCGGTCTAGGCTCCCGGTCCGACGGGCCCCGCGGTGCGGGTGGTCCGGCCTTCGGCGCGCAGCCCCACAGAGAGGACCCCGGATGTTGCTCGGCCCGCCCCCGACACGTGATCCCGCCCTCGCCGGGAGCATCAGGGCCGAACCGCTCGGGGAGTGGGTGCCCTACGAGGACCGGGCACCGACCAACGGCGGCGGCGTCGTCCTGCCCGGCCAGACGGACGACGTCTCCCGATGGGTGACGAGGGCGCAGATGCGCGACGCCACCAGGAGGACCGGCCCCACCGCCCTGTGGTACTACTGCGGCACCTACCTGGGGAGGCCGGTCGAGGCGTCGGCGAAGGCCACGGCCGAACGGCACGGCGGCCGGACGATGATGATGCTGATCGAGGACCTCGGCCTGCCGACCCCGTACTACTCCGACTACTCCGAGCGGGCCGCCGCCTTCTGGCGGAACGCTTCGGTGGGATTCTCCGAAGCGGCCCGCGGCGAGATCCGGATCGTCTTCGGCGACGCCGTACGGCGGGGGAACACCTGGCAGCGCGTGGAATGCCCGACGCTCATGGCGAACCCGCACGTCACCGCCGTCCTGTGGGCCCAACCCGGTACCGCCTTCCGGCAGTTCCTGAGCGGGGGCCAGCGTGACCCGCGCTTCCAGCTGCCCACCGGGGTCACGGTGCACCAGGTGTAGTGACCATGAGCGTCGTTGACGGCGGTCGGGCTCGATCACCTCGAAGACCTCCGGGTCGTGGGGGCGCCGGGGCTTCCGGGCGGGTCCGGTGGTGTCGGGCGCGACCAGGAGGGGCGTCGACCGTGGCGCAGGGCGCGGCGCCGGCCCAGCGGTCCCTGGCCGAACCCGCCTTGGGCCCGCCAGGGAATCCACGGGTACCCGATGGGACCGCCGGTCCGGCCGCCACCGTCTGCCGCTGCGACCACCTTTCACGGAACGAGGGAGAAGTAGCTCTCCTCTTCCTGCCGGAAGTGCAGGCGCAGGACGGCGTGGAGGCCGTACAGGCAGGCGGTGAGGTCGTCGATCTGTTCGGGCTGCAGCGAGCCCTGTTCGGCGGCGAGGTCGAGGTGGGTGGTGATGCGGCGGGCGAGGCGGTCGATCTCGGTGTGGGCGCGGCTCATGGTCTCGGTGGCTTCGGGGCCGCCGAGGCGGCGGGTCAGGGCGGGGTAGAGCTGGTGCTCCTCGGCGTGTTCGTGCGGGAGCAGGCGCTCGGTGAGGAGTCGGTTGACCTCCCGGACGGCGGCGAGGGCCCGTGGGCCGTGTTCGGTGGTGAGCAGGCCGGCCGCGTCACGGATGAGGTCGAGGGTGTCGCGGAGGTCGTCGTGTTCGGCGGCGAAGCGGTGGATGAGGTCTTCGGTGTCGGGTTCGAGCGGCGGCCGGGTGCCGCGGGCGGGCAGCAGGGCGCGCAGTGCGTTGAGGATCACCACGACGTCGATGGCCTCCTGGAGGAGGGCGCCGACGGCCGGCGGCAGCAGGCCGAACAGGGCGGCGACCATGGCGAGCAGCGACAGGGCCATGCCTCCTGCGGCGCTCTGGACGGCGATGCGGCGCGCCCGGACGGCGATCTCCATGGCCTCGGAGAGGCGGTCGACGCGGTCGGTGGTGAGGACGATGTCGGCGGCTTCGGAGGAGGCGCTGGAGCCTCGTGCGCCCATCGCCACGCCGACGTCGGCGGCGGCCAGAGCCGGCGCGTCGTTGACGCCGTCGCCGACCATGAGGGTGATCGCCCGGGCGGATTCGGCGCGGACGGCGGCGACCTTGTCGGCGGGTGACTGGCCGGATCTGACCTCGTCCAGGCCCAGGACGACGCCGACTTCCCGGGCGGGCTCGGGGCGGTCCCCGGTGAGCATGACCAGTCGGGTCAGTCCGGCCTCGCGCAGGCGTTGCACGGTGTGCGGGGCGTCGAGCCGCAGCGGGTCGCGCAGCAGGACGGCTCCGGCGAGGGTGCCGTCGACGGTGAGCCAGGCGCAGGCGGCCCCGTCGAGGATCGCGCGGTTGTCGACGGCCCGTGCCCAGGCGGGGAGGGCTGCCGGTGCGAGGTCGGTCTTTCCGACGGTGAGCCGGTGGTCGTCGACGGTGCCGGCGGGGCCGCGCCCGGGTTCTTCCGTGGTGTCACGGGGGAGGGAGAGTGCCAGGTCGCGGGTGCGTGCCTCGTGGAGGATGGCCTGGGCGAGGATGTGGGTGGAGACCTGGTCGAGGGAGGCCGCCAGGCGGAGCACCTCGGCCGGGGTGCGGCCGGGGGCGGCGGCGACTTCGAGGACGCGGGGGCGGCCGGCGGTGAGGGTGCCGGTCTTGTCGATCACGAGTGTGCGGGCCCGGCCCAGGTTCTCCAGTGCCACGCCGTCGCGGACGATGACTCCTCGTCGTGCGGCGCGCGACAGGCCGGAGACGATGGCGACCGGTGCGGCCAGCAGCAGCGGGCAGGGTGTCGCCACAACCAGGACGGCCACGGCGCGCGTGGCGGAGCCGCTCAGCACCCAGGCCAGGGCGGCGAGCACGAGGGACAGCGGCAGGAACCAGGCGGCGTAGCGCTCGGCGAGGCGCACGGTGGGTGCCCGCTGCGCGCCGGCCTGTTCGGCGAGGCGGACGATCTCCGCGTAGGTGCTGTCCTCGGCGGTGGCGGTCGCCGTGATCTCGAAGACGCCGCCGGCGTTGACGACGCCGCTGCGCACGGCGTCCTGGATGCCGCGTTCCAGCTGTTCGGACTCGCCGGTGAGTACGGACTCGTCGAGTACGGCCGTGCCGTCGCTGACCAGGCCGTCCACCGGGACCACGTCGCCGGGCCCGACGACCAGCACGTCGCCGACGAGGACTTCGGTCAGGGGGACGACGGCCACGTCCGGGCCCCTGCGGCGGCGGGCCGAGCGCGGCGCGTGTTCCAGGAGGGCGCGCAGGTCGTGCGAGGCGCGGCGCTCGGCGGCGGCGTCCAGGGCGCGGCCGGTGGCCAGCATCAGGGCGATCAGGGCACCCGCCAGGTACTCGCCCACGGCCAGGGTGCCGACCAGGGCCAGGACCGCGATCAGGTCGACGCCGGCCCGCCCCTTGCGCAGCGCGGCCACGACCCAGGCCACGGCCGGGACGACGGCCAGCACGGTGCCGACCGCCCAGCACAGGTCCGCGGCGGCCGGGCTCCCGGCGAGCCAGGCGATCCCGCCCGCGGCCAGCGCCGCGGCGGTTGCCGTCAGCAGGCCGGGCGCGAGCCATCGGCGGACACGGGCCGCCGACGGCCGTCCTTCGGTGCGGCCGGTCGCCAGGGCATCCGTTCGAGCCATGACAACCTCCAGTCTTCTCGGTGCCGCCGCAGCGGTGCCGAAGGCAGCCCGGACCTCCACCCCACCACACGACCCCCGTAGCCGACAGGGCCCATCGGTCCACACGGCGATCCATGAGGGTCCACTCCGGCGGAGGAGCTGACCGTGGGCGGCGTCACCCGGACGGCGCTCGGCGCCGGGCGCGGGACGTGTGCGGGCTGCAGCGCCGAGCGATGTGGGGCGCGCACATCCGGCCGCGAAATACCCCTCCAGGTATATTGGAAGCGAAGGGGACACCCTTCTCCTGAGTGATCGCGAGGAGTTCATCCATGTGTCGACGTACCACGTGCCGCACTTGCGGCAAGGCCACCTATGCGGGGTGCGGCATGCACGTCGACCAGGTGCTCGCCGGGGTTCGCAAGGCCGACCGCTGCAGCTGCGACCGGAGCGCGGCCAAGGGCGGCGGCTTCCTGGCGAGGCTTTTCGGCCGCCGTTGAGCCGGCGGGCGGGCGCCATGCGATCGGGCCGTGCCGGGATTCCCGGCACGGCCCGACCCGTGTCCACCCGCAGGTGCTGCGCCGCGGTGCGGCGGCAGCGGCCCGCGAGGACATGTGGTTCGGCCGGGCTTCTCTCCGGCTGAGATATCGCCATTCGTGTGGCCCAACGCGGCGCGCGTCGGCTTGTGCGAAAAGGTCGCGCCGGATTGTCTGGGGCGCGTCAATCGGCATGTCCGCCGTCAGCCAGAACGTCCTCTGGCGGGATTCCAGGAGCCATCATGCGTACACGAAGCCTGTCTGTCGCGGCCGCGGCTGCAGCCGCAGCCGCCATTCTCGCCCTGGTCCAGCCGGGCATCGCCACCGCGGACAGCGACCCCAGCACCACGGTCACGTTCACCGTCACGTCCGGCGCACTGACACTGTCGGTGCCGGCCAGCGCCACCCTCGGCTCGGGAGCGCCCGGCACCACGATCAGCGCACCGATCGGCCCCTGTACCGTCACCGACGACCGCGCCCTCCTCTCGGCCTCCTGGACGGTGACCGCGGCGGAGACGGACTTCGTGAACGGATCGTCGACCATTCCCGCCACCGATGCCACCTACACGCCCGGGACGGTGACGACGACCGGCACCATCACCGTCACCACGACGAACGTGACGCTGAGCAACTCCGCGCAGACGGTGCTCACCGGGACCGCCGGTGTCGGGGACAACACCGCGAGCTGGAACCCGACAGTCGCCGTGAACGTGCCCGCCAGTGCCGTCGGCGGAACCTACACCGGAACGCTGACCCAGTCCGTTGCCTGACGGAACGAAGGGTGTGCGCCGGTTCTGGACTCTCCTGCTGATGCTGGCCCTCGTGCAGGCCGCCGGGGTGATGCCGGCGGCGGGGCGGGCAGCCGGGGCGCCCTCCCCCCGGGATCCGGCTGCGGGCAGGAGCATCGCCATCAAGCTTCTCGACGCTCCGGAGAACCGCCGTGCCGATCCCAGAGCGCATGCCTACGTCGTCGACCACCTCGCACCCGGCTCGACCATCGAACGGCGGGTGGAGATCACCAACGAGTCGTCCACGCCGATGCACGTCGACGTCTACGCCGCGGCAGCCACCATCGCGAAGGGTGAGTTCACCTTCGCGCCGGAGCGCACTCCCAGCGAGCTGACCGGCTGGACGTCGTTCGACGCGACGGACCTTGAGCTGGGAGCCTCCGAAACGGCGCGGGTGCGCACCACCATCCGCGTGCCCGAGGACGCCGCCGCCGGGGAGCGATACGGCGTCATCTGGGCGCAGACGAGCGCTCCCACGGATCGCTCGCACACCCTGACGGTGCTGGGCCGGGTAGGCGTCCGCATGTACGTCGACGTCGGCCGCGGTACCGAGTCACCCTCGGACTTCACGATCGAACGGCTCTATCCGACCCGCGCCGGTGACGGGCGTGGAGAGGTTCACGCCCGGATCCACAACACGGGGGGTCGCGCCCTGGACATCGGCGGGACACTGTCCCTCCTCTCCGGGCCGGCCGGACAGCACGCCGGACCGTTCTCGACCGCCAGGACGGGCGCCACACTGGCTCCGGGCGACCGCGGGGAGGTGGTCGTCCCAGTGGACGCAACGCTGCCGAACGGCCCGTGGACCGGGGAGCTCACGCTCGGAAGCGGCCTGGTCCAGCACAACGCCCGCGCCACCCTCACCTTCCCGTCGACTCCCGGCGGCGTCGGAGCGGACGCCGCGTCGGTCGCCCTGCAGGGGGACTTCCCCACCTCGGTGGTCGCCTGGCTGTCAGCCCTCGCCCTCGCCGCTCTCTGCCTGCTGCTCTCCAGGTTCCTCCGGCGCCGTCGATGACGACTCCGACCATGACCTGCCCCTGCGCCTGCAGTCGGCTGATCTGCTCCGTGAGTGACGCATGACGGCCCTCGTCGAGCGCGTCACCGCTCCTTCTTCGCCGACGTCGTCCTCGCCGGCGTGCCGACGTCGGCACACCTCTCGTCCGCCCCCGGCCGTGCGCGGATGCTTTGAGTAATGGTCACTTCACTATGAGTATCCACAGCTTGTTCTCGACGGTTGGAAGCGGAGATGTCGGTGTTCGGACACGGGAGAGGGTGGGCCGGAGCAAGCCGCGGCACGGGAGGTGCGGGCGGCATGGTCCGATCCTGGCTGAGGGCTCGGGCCCGGAGGGCGGGGGCGGTCACGCTGACCGGGCTGGCCGTCCTGGCGATCGTCCTGGCCACAGCCTGGACCGCGACGGTTCAACCCGCCTACGTCGCCCAGGTCGGCGGGGCGACGACGCCGGTGGTCGAGCCTTTCGCCGCCATCGGCCTCACCGGACCCGGTGGCACCACCACTGGCCCCGGCGGCACTGTCAGGGCCGGCAGTGTCGGCACCACCGGCCTCGCGTTCACGGTCGTCCCAGTCAGCCTGACCATCGCCAAGAGTCACACGGACCCCTTCGTCAAGGGCGAGGACGGCGTCTACACCATCACTGTGGGTAACCTCGCGACGGCCAGCCCGACCAATGGCACCCCGGTCACCGTCCACGACCGCCTCCCCGAAGGTCTTCGGGCCGAAGGGATCACCGGCGCGGGATGGACCTGCGTTCTGGCCACCCTCACCTGTACGCGCAGCGACATCCTGCCTGCCGGTGGCAGCTACCCGCCCATCACCCTGACCGTCGACGTCTCCTGCCACGCCCGTGAGCAGGTCACCAACACCGCTACCGTCACCGGAGGAGGTGACAGCACCACCCGCACCGCCACCGACCCCACCACGATCAAGCGCCACGGGCACGACGACGACGGGCACGGCGGCCACGACGGGCATGACGGCCACGACGGGCATCATGACCACTGCGACGGCCCCGACCACTGGTAGCACTCGGCCCGTGTGGACGTAGCGGGAAGTGGTGGAGGTCCTCCGTCCCTGCGGCGGACCTCCGCCACCTCCCGCTACGGAGAAGGACCGATCCCCCACCGGGGGGCCCGCCCGCCTCAGTCCGCCGCCAGCTCCAGGGCGGCGAGGATCTCCAGCAGTCGGTGCACGGCGGCGTCCGGGTCGTCCGGGCGGTGGACGGCCGCGATCGTGCTGTCCAGGTAGGGCGAGCCCCCGAGCAGCGGGCGGTGGACCACCCCGGGGACGCCCAGCGAGCGCACCTGCTCGGGGACGAGCGCCACGCAGAGGCCGGCGGCGACGAAGCCGAGCAGCCCCGGCAGGTCGTCCGCCTGGCCCAGCGGGCGCGGGCTGAATCCGGCCCGGGCGCAGGCGAGCGCCACCTGCTCGGCGAGCCCGGGCAGGGTGCCCGGCCTGGGGAGCGCGAACGCTTCCGCGGCGAGGTCGTGCAGGTCCAGCGACGGCTCGGCGGCGCGCGGGTGCTGCTCGGGCAGCGCGGCGACCAGCCGTTCCGTGCTGAGCCGCCGCACGGTCAGGCGCTCGGTGCCGGCGACCGGGAGGCGGACCAGAGCCAGGTCGAGCGCCCCGGCCTGCAGCATCCCGACCAGCTCGGTGGACGGGTGCACGCTCAGGTGCAGCCGCAGGCCCGGCAGTTCGGTGTGGCTGCGGCGCAGCAGGCGCGGCACCAGCTGGTAGCCCAGGCTGCCGATGAACCCCAGCCGCAGCTCGCCCTCCTGGCCGGCCGCGATCCGCCGGACCCGCTCGACGGCGGCCGTCTGGGCGTCCAGCAGCCGTCGGGCGTCCTCGGCGAACGCGCGGCCGGCCGGGGTGAGCCGGACGCCGCGCGACCCCCGGTCGAACAGGACCACCTTGAGGCCGCGCTCCAGCCGCTGGATGGCCTGGCTGAGCGGCGGCTGGCTCATCGAGAGCCGCTCGGCGGCCCGGCCGAAGTGCTGCTCCTCGGCCAGTACCACGAACTGCTGGAGGACGCGCTGGGTCAGTTCCATATCGTCCAGCATATGAAAGACGGCCGTAAGAAGTATTGGACGGTATGGGGCGGCCGGGATTTGACTGATGGTCAGCGGATCGGCGAGCCACGTCGATCCCGATGGCGATCGGAGGTGTGTCATGTCGGCAGAACCGCAACAGGCCGGTGCGACCGGGCCGTTGGACGGCGTGCGGGTGGTCGAGCTGGCCAGTGTGATCATGGCGCCGTACGCGGCGCAGCAGCTCGGGGACCTCGGCGCGGACGTGATCAAGGTCGAGCCGCCCGGCGGTGACATGACCCGCCACTACCCGCCCACCCGCAACCCGGGCATGGGCGTGCTGGCGCTCAACCTCAACCGCAACAAGCGCAGCGTCGCGATCGACCTCAAGGCCCCGGGCGGCCGCGACGCGCTGCTCGCGCTGATCGCGACCGCGGACGTGTTCATCACCAACATCCGCCCGCAGGCCCTGCAACGCCTCGGCCTGGGCTACGCCGAGCTGGCCGCCGTCAACTCCGGCCTGGTCTACCTGAACGCCCAGGGGTTCCGCAGCGACTCCGAGCTCGGCACCCGGCCGGCCTACGACGACATCGTCCAGGCCGCCTCCGGCCTGGTCTGGCTGAACGAACAGGTCAGCGGCGTGCCCTACTTCGTCCCCACGGTGCTCGCCGACAAGATCTGCGGCCTGGTGATCGCGCAGTCGGTGCTGGCCGCGCTCCACCACCGCGACCGCACCGGCCGGGGCCAGCACGTCGAGGTGCCGATGGCCGACACCATGCTGGCCTTCAACCTGGTCGAGCACCTGGCGGCGGCCACCCTCGACCCGCCCGAGGGCCCGATCGGCTACGCGCGGGCGCTCAGCTCCGTCCGCCGGGCGGCCCGCACGGCGGACGGCTGGATGTGCATCCTGCCCTACAGCGACCGCAACTGGCGCGACTTCTTCACCTTCGTCGGCCGCCCCGACCTGGCCGACGACCCGCGCTTCGGCACGCTGCCCGACCGCGCCCGCAATGCCGACGAACTCTACGCGCTGATGGACGAGTTCGCCGGCCGGCACACCACCGCCGAATGGCGCGCCTTCTGCGACGCGGCGAGCATCCCGGCCGCCCCGGTGCTGAGCCTGGACGAGGCCGCGGACAGCGCCTACGCCACCGAGGGCGGCCTGCTGAGGACGGTCGAGCACCCCACCGAGGGCCGCTACCGCCTGATCGGCGAACCGGTCCGGTTCGGCGCCACCCCGGCCGGCCTGCGGCGGCACTGCCCGCGGATCGGCGAGCACACCGAGGAGGTCCTCGCCGAGATCGGCCACCACCCCACCACCCGAACCCCGTTGGAGACCCGATGAGCGAGCAGGAACCGCTGCGCGTCGAACACCGGCCGAACGGTGTCGCCGTGCTCACCTTCGACCACCCCGACAAACGCAATCCGATGACCGCCCGGCTCACCGAGCAGTGGCAGCATGCGATGCGGTCTCTGCACGCCGACCCCGGGCTCCGGGCCGTCGTGGTCACCGGCACCGGCCCCGCGTTCTGCTCCGGAGCCGACCTCGGCGACCTCGCCGACGGGCACGGCCAGGACCTGACCACCGCCCGGACACGGCTGACCGCCTTCTACCGGAGCTGGCTGGCCGTCCGCGAGCTGCCCGTCCCCACCATCGCAGCCGTCAACGGCCACGCGGTGGGCGCCGGACTGGCCCTGGCACTGGCCTGCGACCTGCGCTACGCCGCCACGGAGGCGAAGCTCGGTGCACCGTTCGTCCGGCTCGGCCTGCACCCCGGCATGGCCACCACCGCGCTGCTCGCCGAAGCGGTCGGTCTGCCGCGGGCTCGCGAACTGCTGCTGACGGGACGACTGTTGGGCGGCGCCGAGGCCGCCGCGATCGGCCTGGTGCAGCAGGCCCTGCCGGCCCGCCAGGTGCTGCGCACCGCGCTGGAGACCGCCGACGAGATCGCCGCCGCCGCGCCGCTGGCCGTCCGGCTGACCAGGAGCGGCCTGGCCCGGGGCCCGCTCACCGTCGAGCAGGCGCTGGCCTGGGAGGCGCTCGCCCAGCCGGTGACGCTCACCACCGACGACTTCCGCGAGGGCGTCCGGGCCCGCCGGGACCACCGCCCCCCGCACTTCACCGGCGCCTGACCCGCCCCGCCACGAGGAGCAGCCGATATGACCAGTCATCACTCTTCCGTTCCACTCCCCGACATAGCAGCAGAACTGCGCAGGGAGGTGCGCGACTTCCTGAACGCCGAACGGGCCGCCGGCACCATCATGGGCCGGCCCGACTCCTGGCTGACCGGCTGGGACCCGGCCTTCAGCCGCCGACTGGCCGAGCGTGGCTGGGTCGGCATGGCACTGCCGCGCGACTACGGCGGCAGCGGCCGTGGCAACCTCGAACGCTACGTCGTCATCGAGGAGTTGCTGGCGGCCGGCGCCCCGGTCTCGGCCCACTGGGTCGCCGACCGGCAGGCCGGGCCGTCCATCCTGCGCCACGGCACCGAGGAGCAGCGGCGCCGCTTCCTGCCCCGGATCGCCGCCGGACAGTGCTTCTTCTCCATCGGCATGAGCGAGCAGGACAGTGGCTCGGACCTCGCCTCGGTGCGCACCCGGGCCGAACGGACCGGTGACGGCTGGCGGTTGACCGGCACCAAGATGTGGACCGGCGGCGCGCACGTCAACGACTACGCGATCGTGCTCGCCCGCACCGGGGAGTCCGCCGGCGAATCCGCCGACCGGCACGCCGGGCTGAGCCAGTTCATCGTCGACCTGCGCGACCCGCGTATCCGGGTCGAGCCGATCCGGCTGCTCAGCGGAGAGCACACCTTCAACCGCGTCCACCTGGACGGCGTCGAGCTCGCCGACGACGCGATGCTCGGCCGGCCAGGCGACGGCTGGCGGCAGGTCACCGGAGAGCTGGCCCTGGAGCGGAGCGGGCCCGAGCGGTTCCTGTCCACGCTGCCGCTGCTGCTCGCCCTGGTCGGCGAGCTGCGGCAGACCGCGTGCACGCCGGAGCAGCACGCCCGGGTCGGCCGGCTCACCGCGCGGCTGGCCTCGATCCGGCAGCTGTCGCTGGGCGTGGCCGCCGCGCTGGAGGCGGGCCACCCGGCCGACGTGCAGGCCGCACTGGTCAAGGACCTCGGCACCCGGTTCGAGGGCGAACTCGTCAACGAGGCCCGCGAGATCCTGCCGGTCGCCGCCCGGTTCGACGCCACCCGCGGCAGCTACCCCGAACTGCTCGCCACCGCGATCCTGCACTCCCCGGGCTACACCCTGCGCGGCGGCACCAACGAGATCCTGCGCGGAATCATCACCCGAGGCCTGGAGGCGTCGCGATGACCAACGAAAAGCCGATGAGCAGCGAGAACTCGATGAGCAACGAGAACTCGGTGAGCAGCGAGGACCCGATGGGCAGCGGGAACCCGATGGGCGGTGACTGCCCGGCGGGCACCCGGCCCCAGGCGCGCACCGAACCCGTCACCGAGCAGCCGGTCGAACGCGCCCGCGCCGTCCTGGCCGGCGCCGGCGAGTGGCCCGCCGAGTCCGCGCGGGCGGTGTGGGACGGGCTGCGCGCCGCCGGCGCCCTGCCGCCGCCCGACGCGGACCCGGCCGTCCTGGTGGCGCTGGCCCGCGAGGCCGGCTACCACAGCACCCCGGGGCCGCTCGCCGAGACCCTGCTGGTCGCCCGCCCGCTGCTGTCCGCGGCCGGGCTCACCGCACCGGACGGGCCGCTCGCGGTCGCCGCCGGCCCGCTGGACGTGCGGTTCGCGAACGTGGACACCGCCGGCCGGGTCGGCCCCCTGGGCGCGGGCGGGACCGACGACGCCCTGCGGGTCAGCGGCACATTGCGCCGGGTGGCGTGGGCCGGGGCGGCCGACGCGGTGGTGGTACTGACCGCGGGGCCGTCCACCGGGCCCGTACTGCTGCTCCTCGACGCCGTCGACCTGCTGCGGGTCGAGGGCACCAACCTGGCGGGCGAGCCGCGGGACGACCTGGTGCTGATCGACGTGGCCGTTCCCGCCGAGCGGGTGCGCCGGATCCCGGCCGCGCTGGCCCGTCAGGCGCGGTGGCGCTCCGGTCTGGCCCGGGCCGCGCTGATCGCCGGCGCGGCCCGCCGCTGCGTCGACCTGACCATCGCCCACACCGGCTCCCGCGTGCAGTTCGGCCGCCCGCTGAGCCACTTCCAGGCGGTCAAGCAGGAGGAGGCCAGGCTGATCGAGGAGGCGGCCCTGGTCGGCGCGGCCGTCGAGGCGGCGGCCGCCGCCCTGGCCGATCCGGACACCGCCGAGTTCGCCGCCTGGGTCGCCGCCGCGCAGGCCTGCGCCTCGGTCGCCGAGATCACCCGGATCGCCCACCAGCTGCACGGCGCGATCGGCTTCACCGAACTCAGCCGGCTCCACCTCTCCACCACCCGGCTGTGGTCGTGGCGCGACGAGGACGGCACCGAGCAGGCCTGGGCCCGCCGGATCGGCCGCCGGGTGGTCGAGGACGGCAGCGATCGGCTCTGGCCGCTGGTGACCGGCGCCTGAGCGGCGAGCCGGGCGGCCGCCCGCGCACCGGGGGCGTCGGCCCCGGGCAGGTGTCCCGCGAACCGAACGGGGCCTCCCGCGGGCCGGGCTGGACCCCGGCCGGCCCGGTCAGCTCGCGGCGGCGGTGAGCAGCCGCCGACGCCCGGGGTGGGCTACCGTGCGCACCTGCTCACTCCGCTCGGCGAGCAGCGGCGCCGAGGCCGTACCCGCCAGGTCGGCGCCGATGATCACCGGCAGCCCTCCCTCTCGTCCCCCCTCGGGCGAGCAACCGGATCACGCAGGTGCTGATCCTACGGCCAGACACTGGTAGTGGCTTCCGAAGTGCACCAGGGGGTCGGCGGCGCCGTCCTGGTCGCACCACAGGGGCTGCCCCAGCACGAGCAGGTGGTCGGCGGCGGCGACGGTGCGCTCGACCCGGCACACCAGCGCCGCCATCGCCTCGTCGATCACCGGGACGCCCCGGACCAGCCGGTGGCCGATCCCGGCGAACCGCTGTTCGGCCGGTGCGGTGGCGAACCGGTCGGCCAGGTCCTGGTGGTGGCGGCCGAGCAGGTTGATGCCGAAGGCACCCTGGCTGGTGATCGCGGCCAGGGTGCGGCTGCTCCGGCGGAGCGACACCAGCACGAGCGGCGGGCTGAGCGAGACCGAGGTGAAGGAACTGGCCGTGCAACCGGTCGGCCGGCCCTGGGTCGTGGCGGTGACCAGGGCGACCCCCGTGGCCCAGCGGCGCATGACGCTCCGCAGGGCCGGTCCGGTGACGGCCGGGGTCTCCGGCCGGGGCGTCACCGGACCGGTCACGGTGCCGGGATCCGGCCCGGCCGTCACGACACCCTCACCGGATCCGCGGCCGCGTCCGGCGAGCTCGCGGCCGACTCGGCTGCCACCAGGTCGGCCTGATGAGCCGCCGGATCGCCCAGTGCGAGGTGGCATTCGGCGCGCTGCCGCAGCAGGTCGGCGCGGTCGGCGCCGGGCAGCAGCAGTGCGGCGGTGTAGTCCTGGCGGGCCGACTCCCAGTCACCGGCGCTCTGGTGGACGTAACCACGGTTGTAGAGCAGGTCCGGATTGTCGGTCTCGATCGCCAGCGCCCGGGTGAGATCCGCGACCGCGGTGCCGTGGTCGCCCGTCTCCAGGGCCAGGGTCGCGCGGTTGGCCAGCGCGCTCACCAGGTCCGGCTCGGCGGTGAGCGCCAGGTCGAAGTCGCGCAGCGCCGCCCGGTCGTCGCCCGCGTCCAGCGCCAGCAGCCCCCGGGCGGACAACAGGCGGGCGTCGCCCGGGTGGTGGCGCAGCCCCTCCTCGACCTGGGTCAGTGATCCCGCCGCATCGCCCTGCTCCCGCAGCAGGCTGGCGAGGTTGATCCGGGCGTCCAACTCGTCTGGTTCCAGATCGAGTACGTACGTCAGGTCCGCGATCGCGCCTGCCAGGTCGCCCAGTTCCAGGAGCAGGTCGGCCCGGTTGTAGTGCATCTCCCAGAACGGCGCGGCGAAGGTGATCGACTCGCTGTAGTCGGCCAGCGCACCGGGCAGGTCGCCCATCCGGCGCCGCAGGTCGGCCCGGTCGAAGTAGTAGTCCGGGTAGTTGGGATCCAGCTCGATGACGGTGTCGATGTCGGCCAGCGCCTCCTCCAGGCGGCCGAGTGCCGTGTACACCCGGCCCCGGTTGTGCACCAGCACGGAGCGGTGCAAGCGGTGTTTCTCGGCGGGGAGTTCGCGGTCGATGTCGGCCAGACCGGTGCTGACCAGGCGCAGCGCCTCGGCCGGGTTGCCGAGCTGGAGCTCCACCAGGGCCAGGCCGTTGCGGTTGAAGACCGACTGGAAGACGCGCTGGTCGTGGTCCGGCAACAGGGAAGCCATCGCGAGCACGTTGTGCAGGTGGGCCTTGGCCAGCTGGTGGTCCTTGTGCTCGGCCGGGTGGTAGCGCGTGTAGAGCATGGCGAGGGCGTAGCCGGAGAAGATGTGCAGCATCGGCTGTTGGAACATGGCGCGCAGCTCGATGTAGCGCCGTTCGGCCTCCTCCGGCCGGCCGAGGATCGCCAGTGCGGTGGTGACCTTGGTGGCCAGCATCCAGTACTTCCGGGGCTCCTCGGCCGGGTCCACCAGGGCCGTGCCACGGCCGGCAACGTCGAGCAGCGCGTGGTAGAAGCCCATCGAGACCAGGTACTCGGCGGCTTCGAAGAACGCGTCGGCGGCCGCTTCCCGGTCGCCGCCGTGCTCCAGGTGATAGGGGATCGCCCCGAGGGACAGGCTCCACTCTCCGCGGCGGCGCAGCTCGGCCGCCCGCTGGTCGTGCAGTCGGGCCCGCTCGGCGGCGTCGAGGCGGTGGTAGGCGGCTTCTTCGACGGGGTCGTGGGAGGTGCCGTCGGACTCGACGTAGGACTGGGCCGGCTTGTGATGGTCCGTCAGATCAGTTCGAGCGTCCGAATGTTGGGCGTCCGTATCGGCGGCACGGGCGGTACGGGTGGCGAGGGCCGTGGTGAGTTCGGGGATCAGGTCGGCGCCCCCGGTGTGCACGGTGACCATCAGCAGGTCCGGCAGGGCCCGGCGCAGCAGGATGGCGAGGAACTCCTGGTCGGTGTGATCGGCTTCGTCGACCCGGTCGAAGCGCAGGGCCAGCGCGTGGCCGAGCTCGCGGGCGTGGCCGTGCAGGAACTCGACGATGCCGTGGGCGAGACGGCGGGTGCGCTTCGCCGGGTAGAGGCGGGTGCGCTCGTTGGGCACGGCCAGCGAGGTGAGGGTCTGCGGTCCGGCGCCGATCAGGTCCTTGAGCTCCGGAGCGGCGGACAGGATTTCGACGGCGTGGCGCGCCACGAGCTCCGGGCGGGCCCGGTGCGCATCCGGTACCAGTGAGCGCAGCAGTGTGCCCAGACCGGTGTACGGTCCGCGCAGCCGCCGGTGGCAGTCGGCTCGGGCGTCGTACCGGTCGTCGTGCGCGGTGCCTTCGGGCTGGAGGCGCCAGGTGTGGGAGGTCACGGGTTTTCCTTTCGTGAGTGCGCGGGCCGGTCACGCGGCGGCGCGGCGTTGCCTGCGGCCGACCAGCAGGGGCAGCACGACGACCTGGACGACGATGACGAGCAGGGCGACGGCGGCGTCCCAGAGCCGGCTGTCGCCCAGCGAGCGGTGCGCGATGCCGTCGGCGAGTCGCTGGGCGAACGTCACGGTCGGCAGGACGACGGTGAACACGGCGGCGATCAGCAGGACGGCGGTGCCGATCGCGGTCAGCAGGGCGAACCAGGGCGCCAGCGCCCGCTCCCGCGCCGACCAGCGGTCCTCCGCCCAGCCGCCCCGGCCCCGGCCCAGACGGTGGCGCAGGTAGGCCGAACCCACCTCGTGCAGGTTGGCGCAGCCCAGGGCCGTGGCGAGGACGTAGTAGAGGTCGGTGCGCAGGAAGATCAGGAACTGCCAGGCCAGCCGGGGCAGGATCAGGTACGCCACGGCGAGGGCGAACCGCCCGGCCCAGGACGGTCCGGTCGCGAGGTCGGCCGCCGCCGCGAGGGTGAGCACGCCGAAGAGCACGACCTCGCCGAGCATCCCGGCCAGGAATGGCAGGTGGCGCTGCGCGGGTCGCACACCGAACAGCGCGTCGAGCCGGGTCTCGAAGACCACGAAGTAGAGCCGTCGTCCGATGCCCAGACTGGTGGGCAGGCCGAGCCTGCGGCCGGCCAGGACGTGCCACCCCTCGTGCCAGAGCATGAGCGGCATCTGCAGCACGGCGAGGGCCACCTCCACCGCGACCAGGGACGGGACGAAGAACACGTTCCGGGTGTGCGGTTGCAGTCGGGGCTCGTAGATCATCGCCGCGATCGCCAGCGCGGTGATCAGCGCGTAACAGCTCCAGCCGAGCGGCGAGAACATGGCACGTCCCCAGGCCTGGAAGCGTACGGGCACCGGCACGGGCGTGGGCTCGGCGGCGGCGCCGGACTCGTGGACGAAGCCGAGATCGCGCATGGTCTCGACGAAGTCGGCCAGGTCGACCGGCTCTCCGTAGGTCGCGTGGTACCAGGCGGCGGCCTCGGCGAGCGGCATGCCGTCGGCCAGGCGTCGCAGCAGCGCCGCGCCGTCCTCCGGGAGCAGCGCGAAGGACCCGGTGTCGGGCCGGCCCACCATCGTGCCGTCGCGTTCGGTGACGAAGGTGAGCGGATGGAAGGCGAGGTCGGCGGTCGCCATGATCTCTCCCTCGGAGGGTTGCGGGCCGCTCGGAGGGGTGCGGGCTTCCGGGCGGGGGCGGCGGGACGAACCCGGGCCTGCGTGCTGTGCTGCACGCAGGCCCGGGGATATCACCGGGTCAGCAGACCACCAGGACGTAGGACGCCGGCGAGGTGAGCTTGATGGAACCGGTCTTGCGCACAGTGATCTTCTTCATGGTTCGACTCCCTTGACGAAGAGGCGGGTTGGCGCCGTCCCGCCCTGCTGGCGGATCGGCGAGTCAGACGATGGCACGGCGCCGGGTGGGCGGACATGGGTAGTCGGTCCCCGTCTTCCGGTCGGCGGCCGGGACGGAAAACGGGGGCCCGATCCCCATACCGGGGCGGCCGGGCTCGGACACCATCCATGCCATGCGAAATGACGCCCTCTCCGTGATCGCCTGTGGCTCGATCGTGGCCAAGGACCTGCCGAACTACCTCGTCTTCCTCCGCCAGGAGATCGACCTGCCGCTCCGGGTCCTGCTGACCGCGAGCGCCGCGCGCTTCGTCCAGCCCCAGGTACTGGCCTGGCACGCGGACGAGGTGTACGTCGCCGACGACCCGGCCCTCAACCCCACCGAGTTCGCACACCGCTCGCTCGGCGTGGTGGTGCTGCCCGCCACCGCCAACACCCTGGCCGCGGCGGCCCTCGGGCTGGCCGCCACGCCGGCCCAGACGGTCCTGCTGGCCCACGAGCGGCCCGCACTCTTCTTCCCGAACATGAACGGCTCGATGTGGCGCAAGCCCGCGACCCGGCGTCACGTCAGCACGCTGCGCGCCGACGGCCACACCGTCGTCGAGCCGACCGAGCGCGAGATGTTCGTGCTGTGGCAGCAGGAAAACGGCGTCGGGCCTGCCATGCAGGGCCCCGACGAGGCCGCCGAGACGGTCGTGAAGTGGCTGGAGGAGGCCCTCAAGGGCGACGACGAGTCGGCATAGGGTCCCCCTTGATCGGATCGGCAGACCGGAGGGGGCACGATGACGGAACCGCGCGTGGACCGGTTCAGCGGACTCGTCGGACGCGAGGACGAACTCGCCCTGCTGGACCGCGCACTGCAGGACGCGCGGAAGTCGGTGGGTGGCACGGTGTGCGTGACCGGAGAGCCGGGGATCGGGAAGACCAGGCTGGCCGGCGAGGCGATCACGCTGGCCCGGGAGGCCGGGATGACCGTGCTCAAGGGCCGCTGCATCGCCACCGGCCCGGCCGTGCCGTACCGGTCGCTCACCGAGGCACTGCTGTCACTCGCCCGGGCCGGTGGCGCGCCGCCCACCGACGCGCTCGGACCGTACCTGCCCGTGCTCGGCCGTCTGGTACCCGAGTGGGCGATCGGGGACGCCTGCGACCGGTCGCCGATCGTGCTGGCCGAGGCCGTGCTCCGGCTGGCCGCCGCCTGCGGCCGGGAGCGCGGCTGCCTGCTCGTCATCGACGACCTGCACGAAGCGGACGTCGAGACGCTGGCGGTCCTGGAGTACCTGGCGGCCAACCTGGCCCTGCTGCCGGTCGCCGTCGTCGCCACCCTGCGGGACACGCCCGGCGCCGCCCACGCGCTCGCGGACACGCTGGCCCAGCGGGGGGAAGCCGGCCTGGTGAGACTCGGCCGGCTCGGTGCAGCGCAGGTGCACGCGCTGACCGCGAGCTGTCTCGGCTGCCCGCCGGACGAGCTGCCGGTGGCGGTGTCCGACCGGGTGCTCGCCGACAGCAGCGGAATCCCTTTCACCGCCGTCGAGTTGATCCGCGGCATGCGCGCCGAGGGCCGGCTCGTCCGCACCGAGGACTGCTGGCAGCTGGTCGGCACCAGCCGCGCGGCCATCCCGTTCACCCTGGTCCGGGCGGTCGAGCAGCGGGCGGAGCGGCTCGGACCGCAGACGCTCCAGCTGCTGTCGGCCGCCGCAGTGCTGGGCCGCAGCTTCCCGCTGTCGGTGGCGCGGCGCTGCGCCGCACCGGACGACCACGAGCCCGCCGCCTCGCTGCGCTCCGCCGTCGTCGACGGCCTGCTGGTGCCGGACGACGAGCGTGGGCCCGACTGGTACGCCTTCGAACATCCGCTGACCCAGGAGGCGTTGCTCGACCGGCTCACGCCGGCCGACCGGGCCGAGCTCGCCGCCCGGGCCGTGGCGGCCATGAACGAGCTCGACCCGAGCCTGCCCGGCACCTGGTGCCTGCTGGCCGCGCGGCTGCACGGGCAGGCGGGGGACCGCCGCACCGCCGCCGTCCGCTACCTGGAGGTGGCCCGCCGTGCCCTGGCCGGCCACGGGCCCGGAACGGCGATCGCCGTGCTGCACGAAGCCCGGTCGGCCTTGGGGCCCGTCGACGGATCGGACATCCATCTGCCCGACGACGCCGTACCGGCCGGCGTGCGACGGGAGTTGCTGGAGACCCTGCTGCTCGCCCTGGCGGACGACGGCAGGCTCGACCGGGCCACCGAGGTGGCGCAGCAACTGCGCCGGGCCGATGTCGAGGCCGATCCGGGACGCCGGGTCGAGCTGCACGTGCGGCTGGCCTGGGCGGCGCAGGTGGCCGGGCAATGGGACGTGGGACTGGAACAGGTCCGCGCGGCCCGGGAGCTGCTGCCCGAGGGGGCGAGTGCGCGAGACACCGCGGGCATCGATGTGGTCGAGGCCTACCTGGTGGTGTCGACAGCGGAGCAGGGGCGGATCGGCCGCAGCGAGCAACTGGCCCGCCGGGCGATCGAGGGCGCGGAACAGCGCGGTGACCACGCACTGGCCTGCCAGGCGTGGTACGCGATGGGTTTCGCGACCCGTGGGCGCTCCCTGGCCGAATCCGACCAGTGCTTCCGCCGCACGCTGCGGATGGCCGCCGAGAGCCGCCAGGTGAGCTGGCACAACCACGGGCTGATCGGCCTGGGCAGCAACGCCTGGCTCGCCGAGGCCGACCTGGACGGGCTGCACCACGCCCACCAGGAGGCGATGCGCACCGGTTGCGTGAGCCTGGCGCACAACGTCGGGGCGATGCTGGCGCTCGACGCGGTGCTGCGAGCCGACTTCGACCGGGCCACGGCCCTGCTGGACGGCTCCAGGGCCGAGACCGAGCGACTGAAGCTGCACTCGGTGACCCGGTACGCCCTGATGGTGGGTGCGGTGGCCGCCGCCCACCGGGCCCGCAGGCCCCAACTGCGGGCGGCACTCGCCCGGTTCCGGAACAGCGGTGGGAACGAGTCGCGGGAGGCACCGCTCGTGCTCGGCCTGGCCGAGCTGTTCTGCGCGCTGCTGGAGGAGGACCACGAGCAGGCGGCGGAGCTGGCCGCGCGACTGGCCGTCGCCGTCCCGCCGGACGAGGAGAACTACTTCCACCTCGCCGGCAGCCACGGGCTGGTCCTGCTGCTGTCCGTGCTGGCCGGGCGATCCGACTGGGCGGAGGTCGAACGGATCGCCGCGAGTCAGGCGGGCCGGATGCGGTGGAACCGGCAGTTCGTCGGCTTGGCCCGGGCGGTCCTGTACGGTCGGGAAGGTCGCCCGGCCGAGGCGGTGGCGGCGTGTCGCGGTGCGCAGGCCGACGCGGTGGTCTTCCCGACGGCTCGTCACCTCGGCCTGCGTCTGGTCGCTGACGCCGCAGTCGTCGACGGATGGGGGGAAGTCCGCGACTGGTTGACCGAGGCCGAGACGTACTTCCACCACGCGGGTGCCGACGCCATCGCCGTCGCGTGCCGCTCCCGGCTGCGTTCGCTGGGCGCTCCGGTCGGGCAGCGCCGCACCGGCACGGATCGGATTCCGGCCGAACTCGTCGCGCTCGGCGTCACCATGCGCGAGTACGACGTCTTCTGCCTGCTGGTCGAACGCGTCGGCAACAAGGCCGTGGCCGCCCGGCTGCAGATCTCTCCCCGGACGGTCGAGAAACACGTCGCCAGTCTGATCGGCAAGACGAACTCCGCCACCCGCGCCCAGCTGTGCGATTTCGTGGCGGACTTCCTCGCCGCACGGTAGGCCCGCCGGGAATCCGGCCCGCCACTCTGTCAGAGATGGTGATGGTGTGTCAGAGTAGTGGAGTGACAGTGCAGGCGACTCGGTCGGTTCCGCTGCCTGCGGCGTCCGGCGCCTGGTGGCTGCCCGCACTGTCGTCGGCCGAGCGCGATGCCCTGCCGCCCGGACGGACGCCGCGCTGGGCCGCGTTGGTGGAACAGGCGCTGCGGTGCGCCGACCCGGCGCCCGGCGGGCGGATCCGCCCGCTCCCCGGGGCGGGTCCCGAGGGCCGACTGCTGCATCCGCTGCGGCCGTTCCTGCGGACCACCTCCGGCCACTTCGCGGCGGCGAACCCCGCCGCGGTGGAGCGGCGAGTGGTGTGGGCCGGTGCACGGCGCCACCTGGCCGGCGGCTTGGTCCGGCTGGCCGGACGCACACTGGTACAGGAGTTGGGACACGCGCGCCGGGCGGGAACCCTGACCGGGCAGGACGGGCGGGAGCGGTTCGACACGTTCCTGAGCGAGGTCGCCGCCGGGCCGGCCCTGGGCGCGGTGCTGCACCGTCATCCCGTGCTGGCCCGGCTGCTGGCCGAACGGTGCATGCGCACCGTGGCCACGGCCACCGAACTGCTGGAGCGGCTCCACGCGGACCGGGAGCAGCTCACCGCCGGCCTGCTCGACGGCGAGCCCGGTCGGCTGACCCGGGTCCGCTTCGGACTGGGGGACCCGCATTCGGCGGGCCGGTCCGTCGCCGTGCTGGAGTTCGACGGCGGGCGGCGCCTGGTGTACAAGCCGCGCCCGCTCGGTCTGCACGCCCGGTGGAACGAACTGCTCGCCTGGTTCGGCCGACGCCGGCCCCGACTGGCGGCGCGAGCCGTTCGGGTGCTGCCGCAGGCGGGGTACGGCTGGGCCGAGTACGTCGCGCCGAGCCCATGCCGGTCCCAAGCCGAAGTCGGGCGGTTCTACGAGCGGCTCGGCGCCCAGCTCGCGCTGCTGCACGCGGTGAACGCGGTCGACATCCATGCCGAGAACCTCATCGCCGCGCGCGACCAGCCGGTCGTGGTGGACGTGGAGACGCTGTTCCATCCGTGCTGGGTGCCCGTCACCGACGGCGGCGCCGATCCGGCCGCCCGGGCGCTCGCCGCGTCCGTGCAGCGGACCATGGTGCTGCCGAACCCGTGCTTCGGCGACAGCGGTTCACTCGACCTCTCGGCACTCGGTGGCCAGGCCGACCAGTGGACGCCGGACCCGATGCCCGGGTGGGCGGACGCGGGCACCGACCTGATGCGGCTGGTCCGCCGCCCGGTCCGCTGGCCGGGTGCCGACAACCGTCCGGTGCTGGCCGGGAGACCCGCCGATCCGGCCGACCACCTCGACCGGCTGCTGTGCGGATTCCGCGCCGGCTACCGGATGATTGCCGCACATTCCCATGAACTGCTCGGTGAACAGGGGCTGTTGTCTCGTTTTGCGGGTGAGGCGATGCGTCTGGTCGCGCGGCCCAGTCAGAGCTATGCGACGCTGCTCGCCGAGGCGACCGAGCCGGAGCTGCTGCGCGACCGCTCCGGTCGGGAGCGGGCCTTCGCCGCACTGCACGACGAGACCGGCTACCCGCACCTGCACGGGCTGGCGCCCCACGAACTCACCGACCTGCTCGCCGGCGACATCCCGTTCTTCACCATGACCCCCGCGGACCGCACCCCGCGGACCTGGGACGGTCGCGAACTCCCGTTGCTGCTCGATGAATCCGGGCTGACGGCCGCCACCAGGACGATCCGGGGGATGTCGGAGGGCGACCTCGACCGGCAGGCATGGCTGATCCGCGCCTCCCTGGCGGCCGCCGGACGGCGGTCTCCGGGCCGCCATGGTCCGGGCCGCCATGGTCCGGGGCGCCCTGCTGCCGAATCCCGGGACGCCTACGACGGTGACCTGGGTGCCCGGGCGCTGGAGCTCGCACGAGGGATCGGGGAGGACCTGCTCGCCCGGGTTTGTCGGGGCGAGGGCCGGGTGAACTGGCTCGGGCTGCAGGAGGCCGGGCCGGGACAGTGGGCGGTGTTGCCGATGGGCATGGCGCTCGGCGACGGCTACACCGGCCCGGCGCTGTTCCTCGCCGAGCTGGGCCGGCTCACCGGGGCGGTCCGCTATCAGGAGGCCGCCGACCAGGCCGTCCGCGTCCTCCCCCGGCTCCTGAGGCTCTTGGCGGAGCACCCCGAACTCGCGCGTGCCGTGGGGCCGGGCGGCTTCTCCGGGCTCGGCGGCATCAGCTACGCCACCGCCCGGCTCGCCACCCTGCTGGACTCCGCGGAGCTGAGCGCCGCCCTGCCCGCCGGCCTCGCCGCACTTCACACGGCCGCCGTCGACCCGGCAGCCCCCATGGACATCGCCGACGGCCTGGCCGGTGCCCTGCTCGCGGCCGAGGCCGTGCACACTCAGACGCGGCTGCCGGCGGCTGCCGAACTCGCCCGAACCGTCAGGACCTTGGCGGGCCATCGGCCCCGTCCCGAGCGGCCCGGATTCCTCTACGGCCACGAGGGCGTCGCGTGGGCCCTGAGGGAGCGAGCGGCGGTGGACCTGGCGGACGCCGACGGCCCCGGCCGGTGCCCGGACCGGGTCGGCCGGGTGCTGCGCGCCCGCACGGCGGACCAGCACCTCGCTCTGCTCGCCGACCGCGTGCCGACGCCGGGCCACTCGCTCCGCCACGGTGAACTCGGTCTGCTGGAACCACTGGTGGAGCCGGTGCCGACCTCTGCCGGCCGGCGCCGTACGGCCGCTCGACTGATGCGGTCCGTCGAACAGCAAGGCGCCCGTTGCGGCACCCCCGGTGAGGTGCCCACACCCGGCCTGCTGGCCGGACTGGCCGGCATCGGCTACGGCCTGCTGCGGCTCGGCTTCGGCCCCAGGATCCCCTCGGTGCTGCTGTTGCGACCAGCAGCAGGACCGGGGCCCGTCGAACAAGAGGGAGGGCATCACCATGATGGACGGCGAACTGCTCGACAGAGTGGACAACGAGCTGCAGGAGACCGACGAGCGTCGCACGGCGGCTGACCACGCGGCCCGCCAGGCCCGGCTGCGGGTGGCGATCCTCGCCGGCCTGACCGTCGGCGCGGCTGCCGTGGTCGCACTGGGCCAGGCGGATCCGAACACAAGCACCGTCGCGAGCATCGTCATCTGAGACCTGAGACAGCGTCATTGTCCGAGTCAGGTGGTGGGCCCGCCCTCGGGCGGCCCCACCACCGAGCAGGCTGTCTGACGTTGTGGCGCCGGTTCGGGCAGTGGTTGGTTCGCGTGTGCCGGACACGCACGGGGAGGCGTCTTCACCTCGCACGTGCCCGCGATCGGCGCGGCGACGGACCACCACAAGACCACGAAGCCGTCGTGGTGCGGTTCAGCCGAGGACGACGGGGTGGCCGGTGAGGTGGACGCCGGCCTGGCGTAGTTCGTGGAGGGCCGCGGTGGTGGTGTCAGTGGCGACGCCGGCGGTGTGGTCGAGTAGGACGCGGACGGTGAAGCCGGCTCGTGCGCCATCGAGGGCGGTGGCCTTGACGCAGTGGTCGGTGGCGATGCCGACGACGTCGACATGGGTACTGGCACTGACTTCGGCATGGCCGGGCCCGCCCGGGGCGGAGGTGCCGAGGGCGGGCGGAGGGTCATCGCGTGGGACTGCCGCCGACCTGCCAGTCCCTCGGCGTCATGCCGTAGGCCGCACGGAAGGCCCGGCTGAAGTGGCTGGAGTTGGCGAAGCCCCAGCGGCGGGCGATTCCCGCCACCCCGAGTTCCGCGGCCATCGGGCGGAGGAGGTCTCGGCTGCACCGTTCCAGCCGCTGGGTCCGGATCCACCCGCCCACCGTGGTGCCATCGAGCTGGAAGAGCTTGTGGAGGAAGCGGACCGACATGAAGTTCGCCTCCGCGATCGTGGACGGCGACAGGTCCGGATCGCGGAGGTTGCGCAGGATGTGCTCCTTGACCCGCTCCAGCGAGGCTGCGCTCCGGGAGGCCTGCGGCCGGGAGCGCCCGGACCGGTCGTCGACCAGCAGCGCCAGCAGGTCGAGCGCGGTGGCCGCGGCCCGACGGCCGACGGCCTCGTCCAGCCCGTCCGCCTCGCGCGCCATCTGCGAGAGGTAGGTCGCCACCAGTGCGGCGCTGCCCTCGGCCCCGCTGAACGAGGTCGCGGTCAGCGCCCGAAGGTCCCGCTCCGGGACGTCCAACTCCGCGCGGGGGAAAAGGAAGGAAGTGAAGACGAACCCCTCGTCCATCCTCTTCCGGAAGACCCGGGAGGTGTCGGTGATGGAGAACTCGCCCGGCCGGATGGCCGACTCCCTGCCGTCCTGCTCCTTGAGCGAGGTGCCACGCTCCTGCAGGGTGAGGATCAGCGACGGCGGGCCGTCCTCGGCGATCATGCGCCGGCTGCGCGTCGCCACCTGGGGCCCCGCCTGGACCCTCGATATCCGCACCGGGCCGAGTTGCTGGCAGACGATAGCCCCGGGCGACGGCACCTCCTCCAGGAAGTCCACTGCCATCGGCACGTAGGCGTGGGACACCGCCTCGTACCAGCTCTCGGCCCGGTCGGAGGCGGACAGTCGCGCGGTGGAGAGAGATGCGGGCACCGGGTTCCCCTCGGGTCGGTCGGCCGACGGTGGTCCCGTCCACCGCCGTGCCTTCCGGACGACCATGCCAGCGGGCCCGGGGCGGGGCATCGCGTGAACCTACTAGATCGCGACGTGACCCTCACCTGACGGCCGCACCGGTGGCGGCGCTGGTGACGTGGCGCTGGGCGACGACGAGCAGGACGGCGGCGGGCAGCGACGCCAGGACGGCCGTGGCCATCAAGGCGTTCCACTGGTTGGTGTGGGCGCCGAGGTACTGGTAGACGCCCAGGGTGATCGGCCGGACGGTGTCCGTGGTGGTCAGGGTGAGGGCGAAGAGGAAGTCGCTCCAGGCGAAGAGGAAGGAGAAGACACCGGCCGTGACCAACGCGTTCCGGCTCAACGGGAGCACCACGGAGCGGAAGACGCGCAGCCGGCCCGCGCCGTCCACCCGCGCGGCCTCGATGATCTCCTCGGGGATGCTCCGCATGAACGAGTGCAGGATGACGATCGCGAAGGGGATGCCGGCGGTGGAGTCGGCGAGGATCAGCCCGAGGTGGGAGTTCAGGAGTCCCAGGTCGTTGTAGGCACCGTAGAGCGCGTTGGCCACTACGATGCCCGGCACCATCTGGGTGGTCAGGATGCCGAGGAGCACGACGTTGGTGCCGCGCAGGCGGAACCGGGCCAGCGCGTGTGCCGCCGGCGCGGCGA
The DNA here is from genome assembly GCF_055600605.1 of Kitasatospora sp. NPDC038210. Classification (NCBI taxonomy): domain Bacteria; kingdom Bacillati; phylum Actinomycetota; class Actinomycetes; order Kitasatosporales; family Streptomycetaceae; genus Kitasatospora; species Kitasatospora sp. NPDC038210. Next base: position 608,682 of record NZ_JBVJYK010000001.1, read on the forward strand.
GTGCCAGGCTGAGCACCGCGCTGCCGAGGGCCACCACGAGGCTGGTGACGAGGTTGCGCCCCTGGTCGCGCAGCGCGGTGGCGTACCCGCTGAGGTCCGGATGGAGCGGGAACCACTCTCCGCGCAGGGTGTTGCCGGCCGGCTGGAGGGAGGCGTTCACCATCCAGTAGACGGGGAACAGCATCAGTGCGAGCAGGACGGTCCCGACGAGGGTGGACATCAGGCCGCCGCGGCCGGGTGGGCGCTTCACGGGATCGCCTTTCAGACGGTCCGGGCGCGTCGGTCGGCGCGCAGATGGAGGACGGCGAACGCCAGCGACAAGACGATGAGCAGGTTGCTCATCGCGGCGCCGCGCCCGAAGTCGAACTGCCGGAAGGACAGTTCGTAGGACTGGGTGGCGATGGTCTCGGTGGCGTCGGCGGGTCCTCCGCCCGTGACCACCAGGATGACGTCCAGCACCTTGAGGGTGTAGACCACGCCCAGCACGAGCACGACGCTCACCACCGGCCGCAGCAGTGGCCAGGTGATGTGGCGGAACGAGGCCAGCGGGCCGGCGCCGTCCAGCTTCGCCGCCTCGTACAGGTTCGGGGGGATGTCCTGCAGACCGCCGTACAGGATCGCGGTGTTGAAGGGGACGCCGACCCAGATGTTGACCAGGACCACCGACAGCAGCGCCTGGGAGGTGCCGGTGAGCCAGGGGACACCGGACCACCCGAGGTGGAGGCCGCGCAGCACCGCGTTGACGACCCCGGTGTCGGGGTCGAGCATCCACTTCCAGGTGGTTCCGGAGGCGACCAGCGGCAGTAGCCACGGCAGCAGCAGGAGCGAGCGCAGCACGCCGTTCAGCGGGAAGCGGCGGCGGAAGAACAGGGCGAAGGCCAGGCCGACGGCGAACTGCCCCAGGACCGAGCCGGCCGTGAACACGGCCGTGGTCAGCAGGGTCCGGGGGAAGCGGCTCGACGAGAGGACCGCCGCGTAGTTCCGCAGCCCCACGAACGGGGAGTCACCGGTGTAGAAGGTCGTGACGGTGTACCGCTGGAAACTCATCACGACGTTCTCGACGATCGGGTAGCCGAAGAACAGCAGCAGGTACGCGGCGGCGGGCGCGACGAACAGCCACCGCGCCCATCGCTCCCCGCGCCGATCCGGCAACGGGTCAGCGGCCGGTCGCGGTCTGCTGTGCATGGCTGAGGGCTTCCTCCGGTGTCTGCTCACCCGTCAGCGCGGACTGGATCGCGGTGTAGATCCCCGTCGCCGCCGTGGGCCACTCGACGCCGAGCTCGCTGGTACGGGCGCGCGCCGCCGCCACGCTCTGGGCGAAGGCAGCCATCGAAGGGTCCTCCTCGGCGTGCTGGGCGGCCACCGAGGTGCGGGAGGGCACGGTGTGGTGCTCCTGGGCCAGGGTGAGCATGTTCGAGGGGGAGTTCAGGCAGGCGAGAACCCGGGCGGCCTTCTCCTGCCGGGCCTTGGAAGGGTTCTGCGGGACCGCCCACACCTCGCCGCCGAGCGGGGTGACCGGGCTCTGTCCCAGCCGGGGGACGGGCACGGGGGCCACTCCCCAGTGCAGGTTCGCGTCCTGGTTCAGGGCTGGGATGCGCCACGGGCCGTTGATCATCATGGCTGTCCGTCCGGCGACGAACTGGTCGTGGACGTCGGCCTGCGTCCAGTTCAGCACCGACTTCGACATGGATCCGCTCTTGACCAGGTCGACCCAGAGCCGGAGCGCCTGTGCGGCCTGGGGGGTGTCCAACTGCCGCTCGTCGCCGCCGTTGGACCACAGGAAGGGCAGGAACTGCCAGGTGCCTTCGAAGGTGGCGTTCGCGTCGACCGCCATGCCGTAGCGCCCGGGACGGGTCAACGCGGCTGCGGTCGACTTCAGTTCGTCCCAGGTCCTCGGGACGGCGACGCCGGCCTCGGCGAGCATGTCCTTGTTGTAGATCAGGGCGACGGTGCTGACGTTGGGGGCCAGTCCGTACACCTTGCCCTGGTAGGTGCCCGCCGACAGGATGCCCTGGGCGAAGCCGTCGGCGTCGATGCCGAAGCCGTCCAGCGGGGTCAGCGCGCCGGTCCGGGCGATCTGCTGCAGGTCGGGATTGTCGAGCATCAGCAGGTCGGGGAGGGTTCGAGAGGACGCCTGCTGCAGGACCTTGGGGACGAGGGACGCCCCCGGGACGCTCGTCTGCTCGACCCGAACCCCGACCGTCCGGCCGCACGCGGTGAGCAGGTCGCCCCACTGGGTGTGCTCGGATTCGTCGGTGTAGTAGTCGAGCGCGGTGATGGTGGTGACCTCGCCCTCGGCCGGCCCGGAACCGGTGCTGTGACCGCACCCGGTGGCGGCCGGCACCAGGAGGAGGATCCCGGTCAGGAGGGCGGCGGTCCGCCGAGCCGACGATCTGGCCGGTGAGGTCATGCTGGTGCCTTTGTGGGGTGACTGGGTGACTGGGGCGGGTCGTGCGAAGGGGGTGGACTCCAGGGTGCCGTTCACCGGACCAACCGGACTCTTCCGTTCGAACGCATATTAAACACCCCCGGGAGTACCCATGGCGTGCCCGGTGGCCTCCCGGATCATCGCCACCACGGCGTCGGGCCGCGACAGCGGAACGGCGTGCGAAGCGTCCAGCACGTACTCGGTGGCCGCCATGCGTTGGGCCATGAAGCGCTGGGCGGCGGGGTTGAGCATTCGGTCGGCGGTCGCGATGGCGTACCAGGACGGCTTGGACGCCCAGGCCGGCGAGCCCGACCTGTCGGTCAGCGCGCCGCAGGCGATCGGGCGTTGCGCCGCGGACAGCGCCTGCTCGACCGCCGGTGGCAGGTCGTCGGCGTACACCTCGCGGAACCGTTCCGCACGGATGTACACCTCGCTGTCGGGGCCGGAGAGGGCCGTGGTGATGGTGGCGGCGGCCAGCGGGGAAGGGGCGAAGCGGTCGGTGATGTCCAGCACGCACTCGCCGGCGTCGAGGCCGAACGCGGCGACGTAGCACAGGGCCACCACCTGGTCGGCGTCGCCGGCCGCGTGGGTGATCACCGCGCCGCCGTAGCCGTGGCCGACCAGGACGACGGGGGTGCCGAGGTCCCGCACCAGGCTCCTGACGCACGCGGCGTCATGCTCCAGGCCGCGCAGCGGGTTCGCCGGGGCGTGCACCGTCACTTCGGCAGCGTGCAGCAGGCCGATGACCCCCGCCCAGGACGAGGCGTCGGTGAACGCCCCGTGCACCAGGACGACGGTCGGCGGAACGGGGGTGGGGCTGTGCATGCCGGTGACCTTCGACTGGGCGGGGGAGACGGGGACAGCGATGACCCAGCCAAGCGTGTCCGGCCGCCGCGGGGCATCGCGTGAACGTACCAACGCGCCCCGCTCAACCCCCGGGCAGGGAGGCGACCAGGTTGGCGAGCTGGACCCGGGAGCCGATCGACAGCTTGCGGAAGACGGATGTCAGGTGGGTGTTGACGGTGTGCGGGGACACCACGAGCACATCGGCGGCCGACCGGTTGGTGTGGCCCTGGGCGATGAGGCGCGCGACCTTCTCCTCCGAGGCCGTGAGGGCGCCCCAGCCCTGGACGGGGCGCTGCACGGTCGCCACCCGGCGGCCGTGGGCTCCGGCGCGCTCCAGGGCGCGCTGGACACGTGCCGCCGCAGCGTGGCCGCCCGCCGCGGCGAACGCGCCCCGAGCGTGCGTCAGCGCGGTCACCGCCGCGCCGCGCCGCCCCGCGGCCAGCAGTGCCAGGCCGAGATCGGCGTGGGCGGCGGCCCGGGTCAGCGGGCGGGGGCTTGCCCCCAGCAGTTCCACGGCGTGTCCGAGCGCGGCGGGGTCGTTGCGTACGAGCCCGCGGGTCTGCGCCGCGATGCCGACGGCGGTCGGCACGGACGGGTTGCGTTCGGCGTGGGCCTCGGCCTGCGCGGCCAGGTCCTCGGCGAGTTGCTGCTCCCCGCCGCGCAGGGACATCCGGACCGCGGCGTCGACCCAGTCGCGCAGCAGCCGCCACCGCATGAAGGGTCCTTGCTGCTGCACCTGGCGGATCCGGTCGACGGCGAGTCCGGAGTCCCCGTCTGCCTCGGCGTGGACGGCCTCCAGGAAGCGCACCGCGGCCGTGGTGCCCGGGTTGGGTTTGACGGCCAGTCCCTCCCGGGCGGCGAGCAGGTGCTCCCGGGCCGCCTCCCGGTCGCCGCGCAGCAGGGCGATCCGGGAGCGGATCACCCGCCCGTTCACCTGCTGGACGGGCGCTCGCACCTCGTCCTCCAGGCGTTCCATGGTCACGAAGTCGGCCTCGGCGTCGTCGAGCCGGCCGAGCCCCAGGTCGTGCTGGCCCTGGGCCCACAGCAGCATCGCCAGACGCACCGCACCGCCCCGGTCCGCGGCCCTGAGGAGCAGGCGCTCACCGGAGGCGAAGTCGTCCATGTGCAGGTGTGCGACGACCTCCTCGGGGAGGAAGGCGGAGTCGATGGCGCTGAGCGCGGCGAAGCGCTCCAGCGCGACCGCGTTCTCCCCCGCGTTCTGTGCGATCTCGCCCAACCCGGACAGGGCCAGTACATGGGCCTCCCGGTCGCCGATCGCGGTGGCGGTCCGGAGCGCGGTCTCGCCGACCCCCCGCGCCGTGGCCAGGTCACGACCCCGGGACAGGGCAAGGGCGCGCAGGGCGGCCAGCCGTGCGCAGATCTCCGGGGCGGAGCCGCCCGCGGCGAGCGCGGCCTCGGCCCGGCGGCGCAGTTCGTCGGCGAGGTCCAGGGTCCACAGCGCGCCGCCCAGGGCGGACTGCAACCGGCCGAAGGTCTCCAGCGGCGGCCGGTCGGCCAACAGCCGGTCACCGGTCGCCAGCGCCTCGCGGTTCCGGCCGGCCCGGGTCAGGCAGAGGATCGTCTGCTCGCCCACCTCGAACTTCAACTTGCCCGCCGGCGGGGAAAGTTCGAGGGCGCGTAGCATCAGGTCGGCCGCCGGGCCCGGGGTGACGGCCAGCACCTCGTCGGCGGCTCGCCGCAGCAGTGCCACGGCCTCCTCGTCCCCGGGCACGGCGCCCCGGAGGATGTGCGGCACCGCGTCGATCGGATGCCGGCCCGCGGCGACCAGGCGGCGGGCGGCCTCCCGGTGCAGGACCTTTCGGGCAGACGGCGGGATGTCGGCGTAGACCGCCTGGCGCAGTAGGTCGTGCCGGAAGACCAGATGGTCGCCGTCGTCGTCCAGGAGCCCCGCACGAACCGCTTCCTCAAGCGCGGGGAACAGAGCGGCGGCCGGGCGGTCGCAGAGCGCCGCGGCGTCCTCGAAGCCGAACCGGCGCCCCAGCACCGCTCCCATCTGGAGGAAGCGCAGCGTGCCGGGCTGCAGCGATCGGAGCCTGCCGCGCACGCCGACCACGAGCCGGAAGGGCACGATGTCCTGCGAGGCGTCGACGGTCCGCAGTCCGGCCAGCATCTCGACCGCCAGGAACGGGTTCCCGCCGGCGCCGTCGAGAAGGTCCCGCACCCACGCGTCGACCGCCGATCCGATTGTGTCGTCGGCCAGTTGTCCGATGGCCGCGCCGGACAGCGGGCCCAGGGACACCGTGACCGTCGGAAGGTTGCCGGTGGCGGCGGCCACGATCTCCTCCGCCGGGCCCGCGGGCTCCCGGCGCCCGGTCAGCAGCCACAGGACCGGCGAGGTCCGCAATCGGGTCGGCAGCTGCTGCAGGGCGAACCGGCTCAGCGCGTCGGCCCACTGCACGTCGTCCAGACCGATCAGCACCGGCGCCTCGGCAGCCCTGGCCTCTATCGCCTCCGCCAGTCGCTCCACCAGCCAGATCCGCTGGTCGTGGTTGCGAGCGAGATCGGCGAGGTCGTCGTCGGACAGCAGCGGCCGGTCGCCGCGCAGGATGCTGGCGGCCAACGACGAGAACGGCACGAGGTGGTGCAGCTCATCGGCCTTGCCGAGGCCCACGGAGAACCCCGCCGTGCCGGCCCGGGAGACGGCCTCGGCGAGCAGGGTGGTCTTGCCGATGCCCGGTTCCCCCTGGATCAGGGCCAGCCCCCCGCTCCCGGTGCGGGCCACCGAGGCGATCAGCGCCTGGAGCTCTACGAGCTCGGCCTCCCGGCCGCGCAGGCCACGATGGGACAGTGGACCGCCTGACCCTGCCATTCGAGCTTCTTCCCGTCCGCCCACGCCTGCCGAAGCCGGGCTCCGTCCGTGCCGCTGTTCCCGGTTCCAGAGGGTACGCGGTGGGTGGTCGGCTGCTGCACCGCAGGTGGCGGCGGTCCGGCCGTCAGCCGGGGGCGAGGAGGATCCCGGTGACGGTGACCTCCGCGTGGGCTGCGAGGAATCGGGCAGCGGGTGGGTGGGCGCGGGGTCTCCTGGGTCGGTGTCGGAGCGGGTGTCGGCGCCGGTGCGCGCGGAGTGGGGCCGTGCGGGCGGCGAGGCGGTCCCGCCCCGGGCCCCGGGAGAGCCGTGGACCGGGGACGGCGGATCCGCCGTTCACGCTGGGGAGGGGGCGGCGGGGATGTTCCGGTGGTGCACGGCGACGTGACGGCCCGTGCACCTTCCCGGCCGTCGGTTCGGCCGGGAAGCGGGCCCTCCCGGCCGTGGCCGTGGTCGGGAAGCGGTGTGGTCAGGTGGCTTCGCCGATCAGCGTTGCTTCGGAGCCGGTATCCCGAACTTCATTGTCCTGCGTGCTTTTTGAGCTCCCGGGAAACGTGCCGGCGGGGTCTTCTCCGAGGAGTGGATGCCACTCGGGCTGAGCACCGTCCGGGTCGGGCGAAGCCGCCGGATCCTCGGTTTGTTGAATGTTTGTCCAGCCATTCCACTCCTTGTATGAATGGCGCCGGAAGGACGAAGGACTTCCCCTCCTGAACGCCCCGTTGCCGGTGGCGCCGCCGCTCAGCCGTGCGGCGAGCCACCCTCGCCAGCATCCGCACAGCACCACTTCCAACCGGTCGGAGCCTCCCGTGAGCCAGTCGGGTCCCTCACCCATGTCCGAAACCTCCCCGCTTGAAGGCACGGTCCACCCGCTTGACCAGGCCGTCCGCGAGGGCGGCAACGGCTGTATCGACATCCTCTCCCCGCCGCCCGGAACCGCTCCCGGGGACTGCCTCTACGTCGCCCTGCACGTCCACGGCGCGGCTTCCGTCCGGCGCGGCGGGGCCAGCACCGTGCTGGCCCCGGGAGACCTGCTGATCGACACCACCCCGCACCCGGCGGGCCTGTTGCAGGACTCCGAGTGCCGGATGGTCCTCTTCCGCGTCCCCTGCTTCTACCTGGGGGTCCGGCAGAGCGACGTCCGGCGCGCGGGCGGGCTGATGGCGCGGGGGAGCGAGGGGATCGGCTCGCTCGCCTCCCAGTTCCTCCGTACCCTCGCCGCCCAGGCGCCGGCCCACCGGGCCCGGCCGGGCAACCACCTCGCGCGCAGCGTCTCCGACGTCGTCGCCATCCTGGTGACCGAGCTGCTCGACCGGGAGAACCCGGAACACCTCACCGGTGCGGCCGAGATGCTGTCCCGGATCCGCGCCCACATCGAGCAGAACCTCGCCGATCCGGACCTCTCGCCCGAATCGATCGCCCGCTCCCAGCACATTTCGGTGCGCTACCTCCACAAGCTCTTCCAGCAGGACGGGATGACTGTGGGCCAGTGGGTGCGGCAGCGCCGGCTGGACGCCTGTCGCCGGGAGCTGGAGCGCCTGTCCCGTCAGCAGACCAGTGTGTCCGCCGTCGCGCACCGCTGGGGCTTCGTCAGCCACTCCCACTTCAGCCGGGCGTTCCGCGACGCCTTCGGCGTCTCGCCCCGCGAGTGGCAGGCCTACGCCACCCGGACCGAGGACCACAAGCCTGCCTCCTGATCCCTCCACCCGGTGCCATCCGAAAGGCTGCCATGCCCCCACACCAGGCCCACCGCCGTGCTCGTCCACGGCGGCTGTTCCAACGCGACCGGCTGGTTCGGTGTCTTCGCCGAACGCCACCGACGCGGCCTGACTCCCCGGCCCTCGCGAACCGGGTGGCGCAGGTGCTCGCCGTGCTCCAACGGTTCGTCGCGGAAGAGCCGTTCACCGGCTCACCGACTGTGGCGGACTGGGGCGCCAAGCCCCCCTGGGGCCGGGTGACGGGCGCCGGCCGGGTGCTGCTCCCGCCGATCCAACGCTCAACGGCACAGCGCGCCGGCGTCGGGCGAGGCCGGGCCGGCGTATCTCCCGGGCGAACAGAGCGCACCCGATGAGCGACGAAACGGTCGTCGCGGGGGCGGTCGGGGACACGCACCCCGAGTGCTGCCGGTCCGGGCAGGTCGGAAGCGGTGCGTGCGGTCGGCGACCGGTGCTGGAGCGGGTACTCGCGGAGTTCCTGGACGGCGAAGCCGGCCGGTCCGCGACGGAACTGCCGGACCTCGCCGTCCTCACCTCCGACGGCCGCTTTGATAGCGGGCCGGAGGAGTACGAGGACGATCCGTACGGCACCACGTCGGAGTGGCTCGCCCTGCCGTGCGGACCGACCGGGCGGGTGCGGGTCCAGGTGACCAGGCCCGTCGGCGGCGCCGAGCCGAGCCCGGTGGTGCTGTTCCTGCCCGGTCTGGGCTGGTCGATCGGGGACGCCGCCTGCTACGGCCCGTTGATCCGGGACTTCGCCCTGGGCACCGACGCCGCCGTCGTGTACGTGGAGTACGACCGGACGCCCGCCGCGCGCTACCCGATGGCCGTCGAGCAGTGCTACGCCGTGGCTCGCTGGATCCATGCGCACGGCCAGGAGGTCGGGCTGGAAGGGGACAGGATCGCCGCCGTCGGCGACTCCGCGGGGGCCAATCTGGTGGCGGCCCTGACGTTGCTCGCCCGGGAGCGCGGAGACGTACGGCTGGTGCACCAGGTGCTGCTGTGCCCGGTGACCGACGCGGACTTCGACACCGCCTCCTACCACCGGTTCGCGACCGGGTACTTCCTGCACCGCGACCACATGCGCCGGTTCTGGGACGACTACGTGCCGGAGCCGCACCGGCGGCGGGAGGCCGTCGCCGCGCCGCTGCGGGCGACCCTCGAACAGCTCGCCGGGCTCCCCCCGGCGCTGGTGGTCACCGCCGAGGCCGACGTGCTGCGGGACGAGGGCGAGGCCTACGCCGCCCGGCTCAGGTTGGCGGGCGTCCCGGTGGTGGCGACCCGCTACCAGGGGGTGCCGCACGGCTTTCTGTTGCTCGGCGCACGCTGCCCCACCGGCACAGCCCGGGCAGCGCTGCTGCAGGTCGTCGATGCCGTGCACATGGCGCTGCACCGCCGGTCCTGGTGAGGGCGGGCGGGTGCAGCTCCGGGTACGGGGGTGGCCTGCGCGGCGGTCACCGGTCGGTGTGGGTCTCCGCGACGTAGCCGCCCGGGAACCGGACCATCACGCTCTTCCGGCCGCCCGCGGGCCGACGTCCTCCTCGGCGAGGGCGGCCGGACCCAGGAGCTCACCGTCCTGGGCGACCCGGACCAGAACCTGGCCGTGATCACCAAGGACGGCCGCATCTAAGGACGGCCGCATCTACAAGAACACCCTCGAAAGGTCCCGCAGCCTCGGCCGGTGACGATCAGCGACCGGCCCTCCGACCACCACGGCGCCACTGAACTCCCTGATCCCCACGGAGTGCTGCACGCCACCGACCGGGCCTCGCTCGGCACCGCTCGCTTGACGGGAGGAAAGTCCCTCCCTGGTCCTGGCCAGCACGCGAATGGGACGATCGACAGGCTCGTCGGCCCGTCGGCTGGGACGCCTGCTTCGAGAAGATCGTGTCACCATCGTGTAACAGTCAGCGATGATCAAGGAGCGGCACAGGATCGGGCCCACCCGGCCGGGACCGCGCGGCGGAACCCCGGACGGGCATCGCTCCGGGTGAGAGGTTCGCCTGTTCGGCTCAGCGAGGACGACGGCCAGGAGACGGCGCCCGGAGACCTTCCTACCGTTGGACCCCGGGAGGCTGCATCCCCGCGGAGCCCGGCCGAGGACCACTCGCCCGTCGGCCACCGCTCGCGCCGAACCCGGCAGTCGACTTCCACCGTGACCACGCAGGGTCCGGGTCGAAGGAGATGAAGGACATGAACACCACGCGCACCGCCCCCACGCCCGCGACACCCGCACTGAACGGGTGCCGGACACCACGCCGCCGCCTTCGGGCACGGATCGGGCTCGCCGCGACCGCCACGGCCCTGTCGCTGCTGCCGATCGCCCCGTCCACCGCCAGCGCGGCACCCCACCTCCCGCTCACACAGATCGTGCGGGAGGCCAAGGTGAAGGCGCAGCAGGAGCACCCCGGCTCGCAGTTCTACGACGCGTACGCCGTCCTGCTGACACCCACGACCAACCCCGATGACGTCCAGGCCTGGTGGATCCGCTTCCGGGCCAAGGGCTCGGAGCCGTCCTTCGAGTACAGGTACTCGACCACCGGTCAGTACCAGAGCACGCAGCCGTGGAGCGTCCCGATCGGGATCCAGGCCATCTCCCCGTTCACCATGACGGAGGTCCAGGCCCACGATCTGGCCGTCAAGGCCGGGCACACCGGCGCGTTCAAGCCCCTGTACCTCAATGAGCCCGTCGTGCAGAACCCGCATCCCACCTACTACTTCTGCATTCCCAGCGAGGGCAGGACGGTGGCGGTGGACACCGTGACGGGCCACGTCACCACGCCGTGGTCGTGCTAGTGACAGTGACAGTGACCACGGTGTGAGCCCTGTTCGGTGGCCGTCACCCAGCGGGGGTGACGGCCACCGGCGGCCGGCGATCCTTGCCGTCCGCCCGCTCGGTGCCGCCGACCGGGCGGGCGACAAGGGCCGCCGGCCTGGAGCGCGAAGGGCCGGCTGCCGCCGGTCAGCCGGGCCCGGGTACGAGCGGGGGCCGCAGCGGCCAGCCTCCTCCACGTCCAGGCCCATCTCCGGGCGCACGTCGAGATCGAAGTAGACCGACAGGAAGGGACCCGGCGCGGCGAGCAGCTCGCGCAGGACCTCGGTGCCGATCTCGGTTCCGGTTGTCATAGGTGTCCTCCTCGGGCGGGACGAAGGCTCCCCGGGCCTCGGAGTCGGAAGCGACAGCGCAGGGCCGGCCCAGGCACAGAGCCCTTTGGGTCGGCCGCGCTCGCGACGTGCCGGGTCGGCGCGTCGCGAGGCCATCGGCGAACCGCCATGCAATCGACGCTAGTTCGGTCTACTCCCGGCCGCGATAGGCCACCGTGCCGCCCCTGGGCCCGCCCTGCCAAGGCCCGGTCGCACCCCAACCGACCGTCCATAGGGGGAACCTCCGGTGGCCGCGGTCAGTCTGGCGCGTGCCGTACGGCGTCGGCCGGATGAACGCCGACGTTAGGGAGCGATTCCGTGAATCGCCCCTTCCGGGCCGGACCCGTCGGCGTGCTGCGCCGGTGTCCGATCGCGGCCCGGTGGCGGACGCAGCACGATGGGAGGAGGTGTTCGAACGAGTGAGGAGGACCGGACATGGCCGGCGAGATGCTCCACAGGCGTGCGCACTGGTTGCCCCCGTTCGCGGACTGGTTCGAGGACTTCCCCATGGAACTGCGCATGCCGATGGGTGAGCACATGATCCGGGTGGAGGAGTCCGAGGAGGAAGGGGCCTACGTGGTCAAGGCCGAACTGCCGGGTATCGACCCCGCCAAGGACGTCGTGATCACCGTCGAGGGCGGTGTGCTGACCGTTCACGCGGAGCGCAGCGAGGAGAAGAAGGAGAAGCACCGCAGCGAGTTCCGCTACGGCTCCTTCACCCGCAGCATCCGGCTGCCCGAAGGCGTGCACGAGGAGGACATCACCGCGACCTATGACCAGGGCGTGCTGACGGTGAAGGCACCGATCGGCGCTGTGGAGAAGGCGGCCCGGAAGATCGAGATCACCGGCGGCTCCTAGCCAACCGGTGGCGAGGAGGGCACCGCTGAGGTGCGGTCGCGCGCCAGTGCCCCCTCAACCAGCTGGCCGGCGCTTTCGGCCGGTCTGCGGCAGGCTTCGACCGTCCGTTCCGCGCCTCAGTTGCTGCGACTTGCCGCGGCCAGGCGGCGGCGAGCGGTCCGCTCGATGTCGTCCATGGTGATGATGCCGACCAGCCGGCCGGCGTCGAGGACGAGGATCGGCGCTGGGGTGGCGATCCGGTCGAGGACCTCGACGAGATCGTCGCCGGGGGCGGCGAGAGCACGTCGGGAAAGGGGGGTGGCCACGTCCCGGGCGCGGAGTTGCGCTCTGTCGGGCGGCGGGCTCAGAGTGAGGCGGCGCAGGTCGACCAGCCCACTCGGGCGGCCCTCGAAGTCAACCAGCGGAATCGCAGTGTGGTGGGTCCGCGCGGTGACGTCGGCGAGGAAGCGCTCCACGGTGGTCCAGTCGGGTCCGGTGACCACGGGTGCCGACACCACGTTGGACACCCGCAGGCCCCGCAGCGCGCCCACCAGTGCGGCCGCGGCCGCGGACCACATGAACAGGCCGATGAGGACGAGCCAGAACCCGGAAGCCGCCCCGTTCAGCCGCTCCGCCGCTCCGCCGGCCGACGGCCGACAGCAGGACGAACCCGCGGGACCGCGCGGAATGCCGCGCACGCCAGCAGGGGGGTTGCCGTACGGCCCGGACACCGGGGCCCGTCCGGCCCTACGGGACGTGCCGGGGCGGGCGGACCCTGAGAGTGGAGGCGCCCCCGGAGGGAGCGGGGTTCAGCAGACCCGAACGGCACGATCGCCGGTCGGAAGGAACCGAAACGGCCTGATTCGGAGGCCCAGTCATGATCGAACCAGTCATCGTCGGTGTCGACGGCTCCGGGCGGAGCCTACGCGCCCTGGCGTGGGCCACCCACGAGGCGGCCCTGCGCGGGGCGGCATTGCGCGTCGTCCACGTGCTGCCAACCTGGGAGCACGATATCCCGTTCCACCCGCCCGGCACGTGGCTCAACGTCCGGGACCGTGCCGCCGACATCGTGGCCGAGGCCGCGACCATTGCGAGGGAGAGCCAGCCCGGTGTCGACGTGTCGCCGGAACTCATCATCGGACACCCTGCGGCCGTCTTCGTCGAACAGTCCAAGCGGGCGAGCGTGGTCGTGCTCGGCGCCCGCGGCGAGGGCGGGGTGAGCAACACCCTGATGGGCTCGGTGAGCCTGCAGGTCGCCGGGCACGCTGCGGCACCGGTCGTCGTCGTCGGCTACGTCAGTGGTGGGAACGACCGTGTCCTCGTCGGCACCGATGGGTCCCCGGTCTCGCTCGACGCGCTCACCTATGCTTTCGAGGAGGCCTCGCTCCGCCGTGCCGCAGTGCACGTCCTGCGGGCGTGGGGGCTGCCGACGCCACCCGACGACCGCACCGTGCCCGACCCCGAGCGGATCGCCGAGGAGTTTCGGCAAGATACGGAGCGCGATCTGGGCGAGCTGCGCGCCCGCCATCCGGGCGTCGACGTGTTGGTGGAGCTGGTGCGGGCGCGACCGAGCGTCGCACTGATCCGCGCCTCGGGGCGCGCGGACCTCGCTGTGGTGGGCTCGCGCGGCAAGGGCGGCTTCCACGGACTCGCCATCGGGTCCGTCAGTCACGCCCTCCTTCAGGACGCGGCATGCCCGGTCGCGGTCATCCGGCCCCGCTCGGCGACGCGCGGCGTGAAAGGATCATGAGAGCGCTCGTTGATCAGCGGTACGGCCGAGACGTCGTCGGGGTGGAACAGCCAGGCCATCGCGTTGAACGTGGTGTCGCACCGGGCGACTACGACGGCCCGTTGCGAGAGGTGCGGTGTTGAACGGGCCATCCCTTGGGCCGGCTGCGGCGAGGTCTCCGAAGACGCCTGACCAGCGATCAGATACCCGTCCGTCTGTGGCGGCGCGGTGCCGATTACGTGGACGCCCTGCCTCCCTACCGCAATGCCGGCGCCGCTCCCCTGCGCAGGGACGTCCCCGCCGCCCTGCAGACGCCGTTTCGCGAGTGGCTCTACGACGTCGTGCTGCGCCGCGGCGGGGAGGTGCGGAAGCGGGGCGCGATTCGCTGCGACCTGGTCCTGGTCACGGAAGACGGCTATGACCTGACGCCCGGCCGCGGCCGGGCCCGCGTGGCAGTTGGCAGGCCGGATCACCGGCAAGTGATCACTGTCCTCTGCCGGACCGCCAGTGGGCCCGGTGTGGTCTTGGCCACGACGGCGGATGGATCCTGGCCGTCCTACGCAAGGCGTTCATGGCCGCGATGGCCTCCTCGCCCACGTGCGACCCGAGGCTCGTGTAGGCGTTGAACTTGTCCGTGTCGAAGAACTGGTCACCGGTGGCGTCGTACGGGAACAGGTCGTGCTCGGCCGCGTAGCGCTTGATCCACCATGGCGTCAGGGGATCGAGAGTTGTCCTGCCGATGACGATCCGGCCGTGACCGCCCTCGCCGGGGTAGCGGAAGGTACCGGTGATTACAGGGGTGTCGGCGGTACGCGCGAGAACGGTGTCCCGCGTCGGATTCCCGTCTGGACCGTGCGGCGCGGCATGGTCGGGGTGGTCCAGCTCGATCGTGACGCCAAGCTCTTCGTAGGCCAGCGCGATCGACTCCGCCACAGACGCGGCGAACGCGCGCCGATCGCTGCTGGCGTCGAAGCAGTAGATCTCGTCACACCGGCGGCGGAACAGTTCGATCAGCCCGAGGAACTCGTAGTGGCCGCCGTCGGTCACGAAGATGAGGGGCCGCTCGCGGGAGTACACGCCGAAGATCTCCCGCAGCAGGTAGGACATGCGGCGCCGCTTCGGCACCGGGGGACACCACCAGAAGTGGCCCACCGTGAGGTAGGAAGGATTCACGATCCAGGTGCCGAGGCGTGCGTTGGCCAGGGCCAGCAGGACCTCGGCGGGGCGACTGTACTTCCCCATTGCGGACGAGAACGCCGCGCCGGACACCGCCATCGCCGTCTCCACGGTCAGGTCGCGGGAGAGGTGGGTGCCTCGGTCCTTGCAGTGGAGCTTGAGATAACTCCGCAGCTTGCCGACCCTGACCCAGCATCCACCGGAACCACCGACGTAGTCGCGCGAGAAGGTGAACGGGAGGGCGCGCCGGCCGGGGTGGATGTCTGCTGCGTCGCTGGAGTGCGCGGAGGCGCAGAAGATGACTTGCGGACGGTCCTCGGAGCTCTGGTAGGCATCCAGACCGGACCAGGCTGCATCGCTCGATTCATACCCGTCGGAGTGCCAGTTCTCGCCTTCGTGGGATGCCTTGCGCGCGGGCGGCCGGACGGCGAATGCCCGACCCAACTGCTTGCGGTAGAAGGGATGGAGGCCCAGATCGGTCTCGTCGACCAGCCAGTAGAGGAGGAGCAGGACACCGGTGAGGACCAGGGTGAAGACGACGTTGGACACCGGAGTGGTGAAGACGGGGGACCCACGCGTGTTGGCGATCTGACGTGACGGCGGAATCGGCGCTGTAGCGTACGCGCTGATGCCGAACACGGTGAGATAGACGCCTACGATCAGGACCAGACCGCCGTACACGGCGAGCCACTGCGCCATCCGTCGGCCGGACTCTCCGAGCCGTCGTGAGAGCTTCAGGTCCTCGTCCGTCTGACGCAGAGAGTTCCGGATCTCGGTCAGACGGCTTGTCCACAGACCGATCGCCGAAACCACAAGCCCCACGGTCCCCACGATTCCGCCCCTGACGGCCGTCGCGGGTCCGGGGTTGCCTTCCCTCCCCGGAAGGTGGAGGTGGACGATCCACTCGCTCCCCCAGACGACGACGGGCACGACTGCACCGGTGGCTACCAGCACTGCGGTGGCCCACATGAACCCCTCTGCCGTGTTGCTCAGCAGTGATCCCCATCGCTTGCGTTTGTCACTGAACGGGGGTCTTTCGCCGCGTACCCAGGTAGCGAGCACCCAGAGCAATCCGGCCACCGCAGCCAGCAGGGCGGCCGGGGCGATGAACCCCCATACCGGAGACCAAGGATGGTCGAAGTCGCCGTGGCGACCCGTCTCGTAGTAGAAGTGGCCGATCCAGCGGCCCGAGACGTAGGCCAGCGCACCGAGGAAGACCGCGGAAATCGTCGCGCCCCGAAGCACGACGAGGATGGCCATCAGCCACTCCCGCGGCGTTCGGGCCAGATAGCTGGCGTGGCAGCGCAGGTAGTCGAACTCGGGCGAGCCGGGCCCGAAGACGTCGTCGGGAGCGCCGGGCACTCCAGCGGCGTGGGCGATCGGCACACTCTGCGGGTGCGGCTCCGCCTTCGTGTCCTCGGCGTCGTCGGGAACGCGGGCATGGCGGGCGAACAGCAGCGCTCCGGCTGTGTACGCCCCGCCCGACACCGCCGTGAGGTACCGGGCCTTCCTCAGCTCATCCTTGCTCTGCAGAGCCTGCAGAGCTCCGAGCGCGAAGGTGGCCGACCGTATCCCGCCGCCGGACAGGCTGATTCCAGTCGTGCACTGACCGTCCCTGTTCGGGGAGTCTCCGGGCACCTCCGCGTTGTGTACCCAGTGCGCATTCTCCGTGCTCGCCGGGAGCGCGAAGGTCGACGCCAGCGGAGCAGGCCCGGCCTTCGGCGAGGTCGGCTCCTCCCTTTCGTCAACGCTGCGCCACGTCCAGGCGCTCCTGCCCTGTCTCGCTCGCGCACTCAGGACACGGCTTACAGCGGTACTCGCACCTCCGAGCGAGACCGTGATCGCCACTGGTACCAGCGAGTAGAGCAGGAAGGAGGTGAACTCGATCCACAGCGGCGAGGGGCCGAGGTCGCAGCGCGGCGGGATCGACCGGCACCGGATGAGCGAGAGTATCCATGACTGGACGCCGTGCACTGCTGCGAGGAGTACGAGTGCGACCGTTACCGCGCGGCACACGCGCCGCGAACAGTCCGTCACGGTCACCGCGGCCCCGATCACGCTCCCCGTCGCAACGAGTAAGCAGCCCGGGTAGACCATCCAGGCACCGAGGCCGCTGGCCGCGTCCGGCGTCCCACGCTCGAAAGCGCTCCTGAGTGCAGAGGGCCCGCCCAGTTCAGCTTTCAATAACGCGCTGGTGGTTACGGTGTGCCACACCAGCAGACCTACTCCACCGACCGTTAAGGGGCCGCAGACCAACGCCATCCACGGGTTGCGCTGCAGCCACAGCTCAAGACGGCCGAACCCCTGCGGCCGGTCGTTGTGCCCATGATGAGAAGTCATGCCCATCGCGATCACACCTCCGCCGCCGGCTGCGCCGACGAGGCTGAGCCGGCCAGTCCGTCCAGAGGGCATACGCGGTCTCTTTCCACGATAGGCGGCCCGCGAACGGCCACGCATCCCGCCGTTCCGGTGGACGGCGGCGAGGAGTTCCAGCCGTTCGCCGGTCGTGTACGCCGGTGGGGCCCCGTAGCCGCAGCAGGTAGCCTGGGTCGGTGGGCACGGGGCGGGCGGGAGCGTTCACGGTCAGCGGCCGAACGGGGTGAAGCTGAGGATCCAGCCCAGGGCACGGGCGGCGCCGAGTGCGCGTTCCCGTTCCGGGGCGGGGCGCGTCGTGTCGCGGAGGCCTTGATGGCCGCGCGCTCCTCCGCCGCGAGATCGCGGTCGGCCGGTGGGTAGTTGCTGGTGTGGCCGGTCACGGGAGCCGGGACGTCCGGGTCGAGGGCGGCCCACCGGTAGGCGGCGAGTCCTCCCTCCTGCTGCGCGGACGGGGAGCCGGCGTGCCGGGCGAGTTCTGCGGCTCCGGTCGCGACCTCCTGGCGGGAACGCGCGGCGATGAATGCTGTCGTCGGCTCACCGGACACAGCGTCACCTCGTCACACACGACGGAAAACGGGCAGCCCCGTCGCGGGGCCCTGAACCGAGTCGGCTTCGCCACCCTGCTCTTCGCCTGCTCACAGAGGAGGAGCACGACCGGGCGAACGCCTTCGACACCGGCTTGCCCGCTCGCCCGCCGCCTGACCGACGCCACCCACTGGCTCCTCGACCAGGACCAAGCCCGCAACCTGGTGGTCGGCTACTTTGGCGCCAGCACCGGAGCAGCTGGGCAGCCGCCGAACCGGACTCCCTGGCAGGGAGGTCGTATTCCGGGGCTCCCGATGTCGCCGGCCCACGCCTGCTGGCGGTGATCGCACCCACCCTGCTGATCGTCGGAGGAAACGACGACGTGGTCATCGACCCCAACCGCCAGGCGCAGGCCTATCCCTGGTGCACCCAACTGTTCGAGGAACCCGGCGCCCTGGAGGTAGTGGCGTACCCCGCCACCCAGTGCTTCACCAGCCACCTGCTCCCCGCCCCGCATCCGGCGGCCTGACATCCGGACACGCACCGGCCGGGTGAGGACCGGCGGCCCACCGCATCATTCCAGCCTCGCCCTGTCCTTCCACGCACCGGTGACAGACGGGCACTTGCACTCTCAGGCCGGTCTGCCACTGATGCAACATCAGTCTTTCCGTGCGCGGATGTTTCTGACGGGTTGCGCGGTGCGTGTTCGGCGAGCGTTTCCGATGCTCGGGACAGGAAGCGTGTATGCCTGGCGTGGAGTGTTCGGAAGCGGAGCGGCATGGTGGCCAGTGATGCGGATCCTGCGGTGCGGCTGTCCGCGCGGCCGTCCACGGCGACTGACCAGGCGACGGTGCGTGCCCTGGTCGCCGATGACCGGCTGACGGATCGGCCGGAGGCGACTGCGGTGATGCTCACCGAGGCCCTGGAAGGACGTTCACCTGTGGACGCCCAGCGGTGTGCGCAGCCGGACACCCCGCGTGCTGAGCAGTGCTGCACTGTCCTGGCCGCGCACGGCGCGCACGAGGACCAGTGACGTCGTACGGTGGGCCGCCGTCTGCGTGGTGCAGTGTGACGATCTCACCCTCGTGACGCGTTGTCCCGGGGCGGGTGCCCTCGATGATGATGTGGTCTCCGATTCTGGTCGTCATCTCCCACTCCTCGATGTTCGGGCCCCTCGGGCGGCGTCGCTGATGGCGAACTGATGGTCCGGCCGGTGACGGCGGAAGGCACGATGCCGATCCATACGTTGCGTTCACCCCCGGCCCACGGGTCCGGGTCGCCCCGGCGCAGCAGCTGCTCGACGGCCTCCGGATCGTCGACACGCACCGCCAGGCCCGAGACCATGACGCTCCATCCGCCACGTCTCGCCTCGTCGGTGTGGTCCACTTCGAAGGCGACCCGGTGACCTGCCGCGCTCGCGGGGGTGCTCCCGATGCCGGTGCGGTAGACCACTGTGCCGTCGTGGAGCCGATAGTTGACCGGCATCACGACGGGCCCGCTGCCGGTCGACAGAGCGATGCGGCCGATCCCGCCGGGCGCCAGCTTCGCCCAGCACTCCTCCTCCGGAAGATCCGCCAAGACGGGATGTACCGCCGAGGGGGCACGGCTGGGTGGCACCTCCGGCTCGCCGCCCAGCAGTTCTCCGGCGGACGTGCCGAGTGCCGCAGCCAGGCGGATGAGAGTCACGGTGTCGACGGCGCCGGACGACGACTCCACGTAGTCCACGTACCCCGGCGCCGTGCCCGCCCGGTCGGCCAGGTCCCTGCGAGTGAGACCGAGCATTTGCCTGCGCCGGGCCACTCGTCGGCCGATATCTCCGAGTTGGGCTCGGCCGGGATCGGCAGTCCCGTCGCCTGCGCGTTTCATGAACACCATTCCCGTGGCGATCAGCCGTGCACCGGAGGCTCATTGGCGTCGGCATCGGTTGTGCCGGCACGGAGCAACTGGTTGCCGAGGTCGACCAGTGCGCGTCCGGCCGCGTACTCGTCGCCGATCTCCGGCACCGGGGGGTCGTGCGGGTTGCGGCGGGCGTCGGTGCGGCTCTCGAGCCGGTTGTCACCGGTGTCGAGGACGGCGTGCACCCAAGTGAGATCGCCTTCCTCGAAGAGGTCCAGGCGCAGGGTCCACGTCTTGGTGCGCATCAGTGCGTTCGTTGTCTGCTCGTTCATGTCCAGACCTGTCCTTTCGGGGGATTGGTATGGGTTTCGTCCTGGGGGACCGGCCAGTCGGGTCTGTGGACCTGCCCGCTGTAGGGGCGGGTCGGCGTGGTGACCGCCGGTGCGGTGGCCGCGGACCGGCGCTCCTGGTCGACGAAGCGGGTGAGCGCCCGGGCGCTCTCGAGGAACTGGGCGGGGAAGACGATGGTGGAGTTCTTCTCGGCGGCGATCTCGGCGAGGATCTGCAGGTTCCGCAACTGCAGGGCGATCGGATGGCCGGCGATGACGTCGGCGGCCTCGGCGAGGCGGCCTGCGCTAGGGCTTCACCCTCGGCAGCGATGATCTTGGCGCGCTTCTCGCGTTCAGCCGATCCCGGGGCCACGCACCCCGCGCAGCCGCCCCAACCGGAACACCACCCCGCGCTCGTAGTGCCGCACGATCGCAGGCGCAGATTCGCCACGGGAACCACCCACTTCGTCCGGAGCCCGCACCTCCAGCGTGAACCGGGCCGCGACGTCGGAACATGGGCCGCACGGCCCAAGGCGAGGTGGCGGTCGGACGCATTCCGTGGGCGCTGCCGAGTCGGCCGTCGCCCTCCGCTACGGGCCGGCGGTGACGCTCCCGGTCCCGATCCGCCCACTCGCGCAGGGACGGCGGGACCTCAGCCACAGGGGCCACCGCGAGTGGGCAGTCGGGGACAAGGCGGATTCACCCGGGCGCCTTCAGCCTGGTCACCGGGGCACTGATGAGGCCGTTCGGCCCTTGTGCCGGGTGGGGGCGAGAGTACCGTGGGAGTTGGCCTGCAGGGCGAGCGAGGGAGTTCGACCGGATGGCCCCGGGCGATGGGCGGAGGCTCCGCGACGGGGTGTTTGTCGGCGGTCGGGCTGAGAGGCTGGAAGGTCTGTGAGACCGGAAGGCGACCTCCACCACCTGATCCGGACAATGCCGGCGAAGGGAGCCCACCTTGCAGGTTTCCGCCTGCCCGCACGACACTGCTGCGGGACGCGGTCAGCGACGGGATGGCGACAGGGACGGCGGAGCGTCCGATGGCCTCACCGAGCACGAGCGGCGCATGCCGCTTCGGTCATGGCCGGTCAGTGAGGAGCGGCGGACTCCCCGGCCACACCTCGAAAGCCTGCGAGATCCCCGCTGGCGGTCCGGCGCGGAAACGGGCGCGGATCAGCGCATCGACCTTGACGACGGCATCGGCTCGGCCGCTGAGTTCCACTTTCACCGGGTCGGCATTGGCATTGGCGCGGGCATCTGGCCGCGCGGCGGCTTCTTCGACCGGCGCCGACGTGTCCACCTGCCAGCGGGTGCGGACCACCTGATCGGCGGGTGAGACGTAGTCCCCCGCCGTGCCAGGACTTGGGAGTCCGCCTGTGTGCGCGGACTCCGGCGGCTCGACCCGACCGAAGCGCGTACGGGCGCCACAGTCGAGCCGTTTCGTTTCCGGTTCGGCTCCCTGACTGCGGGGCCCCCTGCGGTGTAACGTTTTGATCAAGCAGTCGTGGTTCCGAAGTTCTCGCCCGCGGTGACATGCCGTGGGCGTTCTTGCTGTTCAACGCCTCTCCGGACCAGGGCGATCACCTCCGGGCCCGCACCAGTGGGCCCCGATCGGTTCCCACGAAGGAGAAGCGCATGGCTACCGGCACTGTGAAGTGGTTCAACGCCGAGAAGGGCTTCGGCTTCATCGAGCAGGACGGTGGCGGCCCCGACGTGTTCGCCCACTTCTCGAACATCGACGCCCAGGGCTTCCGTGAACTCCTGGAGGGCCAGAAGGTGACCTTCGACGTCGGGCAGGGTCAGAAGGGCCCGCAGGCGGAGCACATCCGCCCCGCCTGACCCCCGGCACACGATCGGGCGCCCCGCACGTACCCGCGTGCGGGGCACCTCTGCGTATGCGCCGGCACACGACCCGCACCCGTCACGGTGGCCGCACCCGGAAATGTGCAGGAGCTGCTCCCGGGAAGGA
Source organism: Kitasatospora sp. NPDC038210 (assembly GCF_055600605.1). Classification (NCBI taxonomy): domain Bacteria; kingdom Bacillati; phylum Actinomycetota; class Actinomycetes; order Kitasatosporales; family Streptomycetaceae; genus Kitasatospora; species Kitasatospora sp. NPDC038210. The sequence continues at coordinate 630,413 of NZ_JBVJYK010000001.1, forward strand.
CGCCGGCCAGGCCGCGCTGCCTCCCTTCGTTCCGCAAGGCCGGCGCAGCTCGGCACGTCCGGGTACAGCGTGGTGGTGACGACTACCACGGAGACGGGACGCCACTGGCGGACGGTCATCTGCGCCCCGCAGAGGCAGGCGAGTCGGACCTGCCTCGTGACGGAAGTCGCCGGCGCCGCCTGGCCGGCCCGGCCGCGAGGAGAGGGCGCACTGAGCGGAGGCGAAGGCGAGCAGGGCGATCGACGGAGGGCGTCAGCCGTAGGGGACCACCGCGAGCGGGCTGTGGACGTGGTGGACCGCTGCCTGGGCGACCGGCCCCAGGTGCGTGCCGAGAACCGCGGTGCGGTTGCGACGGCCGACGACCAGGAGATCCGGCCGGCCCGCGGCCTCGACGAGCGTTGCGGCCGTGCTGCCGCGGAGCAGGGAGTCCACCACCTCCACGTCGGGTACTTCTCCCGCCAGGGGGCGAGCGTGCCGGTGAAGCGCTGTATCGCCTCGGTCGCCACCACCCTGCCGAGGCTCGCGGTCACCGCCGGGGCCAGGTCGCTGCCCATCGGCGGCTGCCAGGCGTGGACCACCCGCAACGGCACCGTGCGAAGGGCAGCGGACTCGAACGCGAAGCGGGGCACCGCGTCGCACCGGTGGTCGAGGTCGAGCCCGAGGACGACCTCTCCGACGGTGATCAGACCGTTCATGGTGTCCTCCGAGAGGCTTCGGACGGCGGGTCCGCTCTCAGCCCCGCGCGCCCGCGGCAGCGGCCCCCGGCCCGTCAGCAGGTCGGAGCCGCCGTCAGAGCCGGATGACGACGAGTGCGGTGTCGTCGGTGGCGCCGCCGGGCGGGAGCAGTTCAGTGAGGACGGTATCGGCGAGGGTGTCGGGGCCCGCGGAGCGGTGCGTGGTGAGGACGTGCGCGAGTCGATCCAGGCCGGTGTCGATGTCCTCGCTGCGGCGTTCGACCAGGCCGTCGGTGTAGAGGGCGAGCATGTCGCCCCGGGCGAATCGGGTGACGGCCTCGGGCCGTGTCTCGTGCTCGGGACGGGCGCCGAGCGGAGGGTCGGTGGCCTGGTCGAGGAATTCGACGGTGCCGTCGCAGCGCAGCAGGGCGGGTGGGGGATGGCCGGCGCTGCTGTAGGTGATGGTGCGGGAGCCGGAGTCGATGAAGGCGGTCGCGGCGGTGGTCGATTCGGCGCCCTCGACGGAACGGGCATACAGTCCGAGCACTTCGAGGGCCTGGGCGGGGCCGGTGGCGACCCGGGAGGCGGCGCTGAGGGCGCTGCGGAGCTGGCCCATGACGCCGGCGGCGACCAGGCCGTGGCCGACGACATCGCCGACGGCGACCGCGACGCGGTCGTCCGGCAGTTCGACGAGGTCGTACCAATCGCCGCAGACGTTGAGCGCGCCGACGGCGGGTCGGTAGCGGACGGCGGCGTGGTGGCGCTCAAGCGGTCTGGGGGCGGGCAGCATGGCTTCCTGGAGCGCGAGTGCGACCTCGCGTTCGCGGGCGTGGGCCTCACGCAGGCGATCGTTGACCTCCTGGAGCTCACGGGCGCGGGTGTAGAGCTCAGCCTCCAGGACACGGGCGCGATTGCCCTCGGGCAGACCGTGGGCGCGGATGAGCTGGGTGATCTCCTCGACCCGGTGGACCAGCAGAACCGTGCGGCCCTCGTTGTCGAGGACCGGGGCGTTGACCGGGCTCCAGTACCGCTCCTCCCACTCGCCCGGCCGGGTGACCGACTCGACGTCGTAGCGCTGCAGGGCCATGGTGTCGCGCTCGCCGGACGCCACGACCCGGCGCAGGGACGCCCCCAGGTTGCGGGCCCCAGTGGCGGTGGGGTCGTTCGGGTTGTCGGGGAAGACATCGAAGAGGTACCGGCCGATGAGCTGCTCGCGGGTACGTCCGGACAGGCTGAGGAAGTCCTCGTTGGCGTCGGCGTACACCAGGTCCAGGGTGAGCAGGGCGACCATGCCGGGCAGGGCGCGGAACACCGCCCGGTAGTCGATCGCCTGGTCGGTCACGGCTCCGGCCGCAGTTCGGGCTCGGCGGCGCGCACGACGACGACCGGGCAGCGTGCGTGATGGACGCAGTGCTGGCTGACCGATCCGAGGAGGGCTTCGGTGAATCCGCCGTACCCGCGGTTGCCCACGACGAGTAGCTGGGCGCCGTCGGCGGCATCGAGGAGCGCCGCAGCGGGGTGGCCCTGGACGACGTGCTGCCGGATCTCGACCTGCGGGGACTCCGCTGTGGCCGCCGCGACGGCCTCGGCCAGCGCCTGGCGCGCGTTGCCCGCGAAGTCGAAGGACGGTACGACCGGTGCGGGCCACCCGTAGCCGACCGGGTACTGCCAGGCGATCACAGCGTCCACGCTGCCGCCGGTCAGCCCGGCCTGCCGGGCCGCCCACGCCAGTGCGGCCCTGGACGTCGGGGAACCGTCCACTCCCACGACGATCCGAGCTGAGCGGAGGGTTTCCTCGCTCATTACACGCCTCCGAGAGTTGTGTCGTCTCCACCGCCACCATCGGCTATCCGCCGCCACCATGCCAGCCGGAAGGGGCTGCGCCGTGACGTGGAGGGAGCACCGCCAGGGTGGGGTCTGCAAAACGAACCGTTCATTGGACAGACCCGGCAGCGCCGGGCGGAGAGCGAAGCTGATCCCCCACTCGGTCAGCCTGATCCGGGGCAGGCGCCGGTCCAGGAATCCGGGCACCCACCAGTTGGCGCTCCCCGCGACCCTCATGAAGGCTGGTACGAGGAGCAGCCGGACGATTGTCGCGTCGAGGAGGGCCGAGACCGCCAGGGCGAAGCCGAACTCCTTGAGTTCGAGCACGCCCGCGAGGGCGGCCTCTTCAACAACGACTACTCCGAGATCGACCAGCTGATGGGGAAGGTCTCGGACTACGCCTTACGCGGCACCGCAGAACGTGCGTTCGCCGCTCGGCGCGCCGAAGTACCCGAGCCCGATGGTGCAGCTCGACACCACCAACCTGATCAGACCCGGCGCCGACACCTACTGCGTGAACGGCTATTGATGTGGTCGCCAGGGCCGCTGCGCGAGCTCGCGGCGGCCCGGGCGAGCCGGACGACGCCGGAGGACCGGCACCGCCTCGGCCGCCCGCCGAGGGGAGATCGGATCGCTGCAGGGTGTCATGAAGAGGAGCGATACGGAGGAGTTCGGGAAGGTTCGTGACTCTCGTGGACGGCCGCCGGCTCGCCTACTCCGAGTTCGGCGATCCGGTGGGGTGGCCGGTCCTCAACTGCCACGCGGGCCTGGTCGGGCGCGGGCATCGGCCTACACATCCGGCGGAGGGCCTGGCCATCGGCAACTCCGCCGCACAGGGCGACATCTCCCTCGCCCTGCTGCTGGTCATCGGTGGCTTCAGCCTCCTCGGGGTGTGCAGCGGTGATTCAACACGAGGACTCGCCGTAGCCGATGGTGCCCTGGTAGTCGGTGAGGTCGAGGATCTCCTCGACGGGGCGGCGGGGTGTCGGCACCCCCGGCGGACCGTAGCCGAGGCGCATCACCAGTTGGACGTGGCTGGGCCCCTCGGCTGGGTCGCGCAGGTGCCAGCGGGTGTCGGGCCACTCGACCGCCTGATGCAGGACGGAGGCTCGTAGGCCGTGGACTGTGGCGAGCAGCCAGATTCGTTCCAAGGCCTGGCCGGTGCGCAGCCAGTCCTCCGGCTGATCGGTGCGGGTGTTGAGCGTCGCCAGCTGGGGCAGTGCCTCGAAGCGCTGGGGCGGGAGCGGTGCGCCGGAGAAGTCACGCACCGGAACCCGCAGGTCGCGGTCCAGGGGGCCCAGGGCGGCCGCCGGGATGCCGTCGGTCGCCGGTTTCTCCACGCGCAGCCAGCTGCGGGTCTCGGCCATGCGGGCCAGGTCGGCGGCGGTGCGCTGTTCGGCCTCGGCGGTGATCGCGAGGACCCGGCGCACCCCGGCCTCCTCCAAGAGCGACAGCAGGACTCCTTCGTCGACGCATGCGGTGATGAGCTCGCCGAGTACCGCCTCCGGCACGTCACGGTTGGTGAAGGGCTGGCGGCTGGAGTGCCGGCGGCGGATCGCCGGGTAGAGGTCCCGGCCGAAGGGATCGGGGCTCGGGGCGGGGCGGGAGAGGCTGGCCACAGCGAGCAGGTGCGGGTCGGCCCGGTCGGGAAGCAGCCGCACCTGCGGGTCGCGGCCCAGGTGGCCGGCCGCTACCCGCAGGTTGAACACAGCGGCGCCCACCGAGACGTGCAGGGCCCTGCCGTACGGGTCGGTGAGCCGCACGGCGCGCTGCGGGTCTCCGTAGACCATGAGCCCGTCCGCGTCGGGGGTCGGGCGGAAACGCCACGGCTGGCTGTTGTGGATCGAGGGGGCCGCGCCGGCGGCACCGGCCAGTAGCTGCAGCTGCTCCAAGGTGAGGGCCTGATCGCTCATGGCGGACCGCTTCCTCTGCCCGCCTGGGGACGGGCAGTCGACGCGATGGCGTGAGGGTGCGCACGGGCTCCTCCCGCCGGTGGTGTGTCCAGAGTGGCTCAGCCCCGCCGTTCCGGGCCTGGGCCGACCGGCCCCGAGACCAGGGGCGACGGGCCCGGTCCGGCACCGCCCGCCGGGCAGGGTGGGCCGGTTCCGGGGTGCCGGACGGGTGCGGCCGGTCCAGGCTGGAAGGGCGCCGTGCGTGGGTCGGCGCGTCTTGGTGGAAAGGACGGGAGAGCGTCATGGACCGTCTGAGCGGGCGTACCGCGATCGTCACCGGCGGCGCGAGGGGAATCGGAGCCGCCGTCGCGCGGAGCTTCGTGGCGGAGGGTGCTGCCGTGGCGGTCGCGGACGTCCTCGCCGAGGAGGGCCGGGCGCTGGCGGCCGAGCTCGGGAACCACACGCGGTACCAGCACCTGGACGTCACCAGCCCGGACGCCTGGGCCGCCGCCGTCGTCGGGACCGAGGACGCCTACGGGCCGGTGTCCCTGCTGGTCAACAACGCGGGCGTGGTGGAGTTCGGCACGATCGAGGAGCAGACACCGGAGTCGTTCCGCCGGGTGCTCGACGTCAACCTCTACGGCGCGTGGCTCGGTCTGCGCGCGCTCGCCCCTTCGCTGCGCCGGGCGGGCGCCGGGGTCGTGATCAACATCTCCTCGACCGCCGGCCTGATGGGGTACGCCAATCTCGGCGCCTACGTGGCGAGCAAGTGGGGCCTGCGCGGGCTGACGAAGACGGCCGCGCTGGAACTGGCCGCCGACGGTGTCCGCGTGTGCTCGGTCCATCCGGGCCCGATCAGGACGCCGATGACCGAGGGCATGGACGAGTCCATCGCGGCGCGTCAGCCGATCGCCCGTTTCGGCGCGCCGGAGGAGGTGGCCCGGATGGTCCTGTTCGTGGCCACCGAGGCCACCTACTCCACGGGCTGCGAGTTCGTGGTCGACGGCGGAGCGACGACAGGGAGCATGATCCTCGCCGAAACGGACGAGTAGACGGATGTCCACGTCGCGTGTGCAAAGGGCCGGAGCAGGTCGGCTGTCCGACCGGCCGCCGACGATGGTGGCAGGGACCGGTCGGGCCCGCCGAGGGGCCCGTTCGGCCCAGGGCACCGCGACGAGCCGAGCGGCAGGCTGGAGGCGGAGCGAACCGCCGTCGGAAGGGAGCCGTCGTGGACGACGATCGACTCACGCCCAGAACGCGTGATGCGTCGGCCTTCGCGGCCGACCGTGCGCAGGACCGGCGCGGCCTCTCATGGCGGCAGGCCCGGGAACGGCTCGACGGCCTGCCCGGGGGCCGGGGGCTGAACATCGCGCATGAGGCGGTGGACCGGCACGTGGCGGCGGGGCGGGGCGGGAAGACGGCGCTGAGGTGTGTGGCGGCCGACCGCACGGTCACCACCCTGTCCTACGCGGAACTGGCCCGCCGCAGCAACCGGTTCGCGAACGCGCTGCGCACGCTCGGGGTGGGCCGGGGTGAGCGGGTGGCCTCGCTGCTCGGCCGCTGCCCCGAGCTGTACGTGTCGGTGCTGGGGACGTTGAAGAACGCCTCGGTGTTCTGCCCGCTGTTCCCGGCCTTCGGCCCGGCGCCGGTGGAGGAGCGGCTGCGGCTCGGCGACGTGCGGGTGCTGGTGACCACCGACGAGTTGTACCGGCGCAAGGTCGCCGGGCGACGTGACGGCCTGCCGGGGCTGAAACAGGTGCTCATCGTCGGCCCGTACCCCGAGGAGACCGGCGGGACCGTCTCGTTCGACGCTCTGATGGCGAGGGCTTCGGAGGAGTTCGGCATCCCGGACACCGACCCGCAGGACATGGCGCTGCTGCACTTCACCAGTGGCACCACCGGCACCCCGAAGGGCGCGATCCACGTGCACGAGGCGGTGGTCGCCCACCACGCCACCGCCGCTTCCGCCCTCGACCTGCGCCCGGACGACGTGTTCTGGTGCACCGCGGACCCGGGGTGGGTCACTGGCACCTCGTACGGGATCATCGCGCCGCTCACACACGGCGTGACCATGGTGGTCGACGCGGGGGAGTACGAGGCCCGCCGCTGGTACGGGATCCTCGCCGAGCAGCGGGTGACGGTCTGGTACACCGCGCCCACGGCGATCCGGATGCTGATGCGGGCGAGCCCCCGCGGCCGCCCGCCAGACCTGCCGCGCTCCTTCGACCTGTCGGCGCTGCGGTTCATCGCCAGCGTCGGTGAACCGCTCAACCCCGAGGCGGTGCGCTGGGGGGAGGAGATCCTGGGCCTGCCCGTCCACGACAACTGGTGGCAGACCGAGACCGGCTGCATCATGATCGCCAACTGTGCGGGGGAGGAGATCCGGCCGGGCTCGATGGGCCGCCCGCTGCCCGGCGTGGAAGCCGCGGTGCTGGAACGCGGTCCGAGCGGACGGGCCCTGGTCGAGGACGGCCGCGTCCGGGTGCTGGAGGAGCCGGACGCCGAGGGGGAGCTGGCGATGCGACCGGGCTGGCCGTCGATGTTCCGCGGATACCTGGGCGCCGAGGAGCGCTACCGGGCCTGCTTCGCCGACGGCTGGTACCTCACCGGTGACATCACCCGACGGGATGCGGACGGCTACTACTGGTTCGTCGGCCGGGCCGATGACGTGATCAAGTCCGCCGGGCACCTCATCGGCCCGTTCGAGGTCGAGAGCACGCTGATGGAGCACCCGGCGGTCGCCGAGGCCGGGGTGATCGGCCGACCCGATCCGGTGGTCGGCGAAGTCGTCAAGGCCTTCGTCTCGCTCAAGCCCGGCTTCGACCCGGACACCGCGCTGGCCCGGGAGATCACCGCCTTCGCCCGGAGGCGGCTCGGGCCCGCCATCGCACCCCGCGAGATCGCCTTCGACCAGCACCTGCCCAAGACCCGCAGCGGCAAGGTGATGCGACGGCTGCTGCGCGCCCGCGAACTCGGACTGCCGGAAGGGGACCTGTCGACCCTGGAGGAGGCACGATGACCCGCCGCACCACCGGGCCCCGGACTGCCAACCCGCGCCGCGCGAAGGCGAAGCCCGACACCCGTGGCGACCACCGGTTCGGCCTGCTGCGCGAGATGCTGCGCATCCGCCGCTTCGAGGAGCGCTGCGTCGAGCTCTACAGCGCGGGCGAGATCCGCGGCTTCGTGCACCTGTGCATCGGCGAGGAGGCCGTGTCGGTCGGTGTCCACCAGGCGCTCACTCCCGAAGACGCCGTGGTCACCACCTACCGCGAGCACGGCCATGCGCTCGCCCGCGGTATCCCCGCCGAGGCGGTGTTCGCCGAGATGCTCGGCCGAGTCACCGGGTGCAGCCAGGGCCGGGGTGGCTCGATGCACCTGTTCGACACGGAACGCCGCTTCTACGGCGGCCACGGGATCGTCGCCGGCGGTCTGCCGGTCGCGGCCGGGTTGGCGCTGGCCGACCGGATGCGTGGCCAGGAGCGGTTGGCGTGCTGCTTCTTCGGGGACGGCGCCATGGCCGAGGGCGAGTTCCACGAGACCGCCAATCTTGCCGCGCTGTGGGACCTGCCGCTGCTGCTGGTCTGCGAGAACAACCTGTACGCCATGGGCACCCCGCTGGCCCGGGAGCACGCCCAGATCGACCTCGCCGCCCGCGCCGCCTCCTACGGCCTGGTCGCCTGGGCCGTGGACGGCATGGACGTGCTCGCCGTCGAACACGCCGCCCGCCGCGCCGCGCAGGCTGTGCGGGAGGGCGGCGGTCCGTACTTCCTCGAACTGCGCACCTACCGCTTCCGCGCCCACTCCATGTACGACCCGGACCTCTACCGGGACAAGGCCGAGGTCGAACGCTGGAAGGAGCGCGACCCGATCGGCCTGCTGGTCGACCGGATGCGCGCCGAGGACGGCCTCGACGACGCAGGCCTGGAACTGGTCGAGAAACAGGTCGCCGAGGATCTCGACCGGGCCGTCGAGCAGGCCCGCAAGGGCGGCCTGGAACCGCCCGAGGAGCTCCTGCGGTTCGTCCACAGCCCGGCGGGGGAGACGCCATGACCCCGGCCGCTGCCGAACCGGTCACCTACCGCGAGGCCCTCCGGGAGGCGATGCGCGAGGCGCTGGCGGCGGACGACCGGGTCTTCCTGATGGGCGAAGACGTCGGCCGCTACGGCGGCGCCTTCGGCGTCAGCCTCGGCTTGCTCGACGACTTCGGGCCGGACCGCATCCGTGACACCCCGCTGTCCGAGTCGGCCTTCGTCGGCGCCGGGATCGGCGCGGCCATCGCCGGGCTGCGCCCGATCGTCGAGATCATGACCGTCAACTTCAGCCTGCTCGCGCTCGACCAGATCCTGAACAACGCGGCCACCCTGCTGCACATGTCCGGAGGTCAGGTCGCCGTGCCGCTGGTGATCCGGATGACCACCGGTGCCGGCCGCCAGCTCGCCGCGCAGCACTCGCACAGCCTGGAGGGCTTCTACGCCCACATCCCTGGCATTCGGGTCCTGGCACCCGCGACCCTGGCCGACGCCCGGTATCTGCTCGCGCCGGCGCTGGCCGACCCTGACCCGGTGGTCATCTTCGAGCACGGCTCGCTGTACAACGTCTCGGGGGAATTGCCGCCCGATGCCGGACCGGTCGACCTGGACAGCGCCGCGATCCGCCGACCCGGCGCGGACGTCAGCCTGATCACCTACGGCGGCTCACTCGGCAAGGCCCTGGAGGCAGCCGAACAGCTCGCCACCGCCGACGGCATCGACGCGGAGGTCGTCGACCTCCGCACGCTCCGGCCGCTGGACGACGACACGGTCCTCGGTTCGGTCGGTCGCACTCACCGCGCAGTGGTGGTCGACGAGGGGTGGCGGACCGGGGGGCTGTCGGCCGAGATCTCGGCGCGGATCGCCGAGCAGGCCTTCTACGAGCTGGACGCGCCCGTGGAGCGGGTGTGCGGCGCCGAGGTGCCGGTGCCGTACGCCCGGCAGCTGGAGGCGGCGGCCCTGCCACAGGCCGAGGACATCGTCACGGCGGCACGTCGGGCGGTCGGTTGAGATGGCCGAGTTCCGGATGCCGTCGCTGGGGGCGGACATGACGGAGGGCACGCTGGTCGAGTGGCTGGTTCGCCCTGGCGATCAGGTGAGCAAGGGCGACATCGTCGCGGTCGTCGACACCGCCAAGGCGGCGATCGAGGTGGAGTGCTTCGACAGCGGAGTGGTCGAGCGTCTGCTGGTGGAGCCGGGGACAACGGTGGCGGTCGGGGTACCGCTGGCGGTCATCGCGACGGCGGAGCCGGAACCCGCGCCGATAACCTCCCCACTGGTGCGGCACTTGGCGCAGGAGAGCAGCGTGGACCTCGCCGCCGTCCACGGAACGGGCCCCGGCGGTCGCATCACCCGCGCCGACGTCTCGGCGGAGCTGCCGTCCGAACCGCCGCGCGCTACTGAGCCGCTGCCAGCGGGACAGCCGCCATCACCTCAGACGCGCCCAGAGGCCGAACCCGCCGTCACCAGGCCAGCTGGTGCCGGCGGCGCCGCGCCCGCTGAGCCGGGACGGGCCGCCACGACGCGCTCCGGCGCAGCTCCGCCAAGCGCGGAACGGGTCGCCAGGAGAACCGCCAGGGCAAGACCGGCGGCGGGGCGGGCGCGGGCGACGCCTCTGGCGAAACGGGCGGCGGCGGAGGCGGGAATCGACCTGGCCTCGGTCACCGGAACCGGTGAGGGCGGGGCGATCCGGGTGGCCGACGTCCGGGCCGTGCTGGAGGCGGCGCGACCGGCCGCGGCAGGAACAGCCGACCGCCGAGACGCGATGCGCCGCGCCATCGGCGACCTGATGGCCCGGTCGAAGCGGGAGATCCCCCATTACTACCTGTCCACGACGGTGGATCTCGCGGCGGTGGTCGGCTGGCTCCGGGAGACCAACCGCCGACTGCCGGTCCCCGAACGGCTGGTGCCCGCCGCACTGCTGCTCAAGGCTGCGGCGGTGGCCGCGCGTGAGGTACCGCAGCTCAACGGCTTCTGGGCCGAGGACCGGTTCACCTCGGCTCCGGCCGTCCACCTCGGCGTCGCGGTCGCGCTGCGCGGCGGCGGACTGGTCGCCCCTGCCATCCACGACGCGGCCGACCTGCCGGTGCCCGCGCTCATGGCGAAGCTGCGCGACCTGGTCGCCCGGGCCCGGGCCGGGCGGCTGCGCGGCTCGGAAACCACGGACCCCACGATCACCGTGACCAGCCTGGGCGACCAGGGTGTGGAGGCGGTGTTCGGGGTGATCTATCCGCCACAGGTCGCTCTGGTCGGCCTCGGCAGGGTGGTCGAGCGCCCGTGGGCCGCCGACGGCATGCTCGGAGTACGCCCGGTGGTCACCGCCACCCTCTCCGCCGACCACCGCGCCAGCGACGGCGCCACCGGCGCCCGCTACCTGGCGGCGCTCGACCGGCTGCTGCAGAGACCGGAGGAACTGTGAACCACGACCAGGCCCTGGCCCTCATCGAGGACGTGCTCGGCGAGATCGTCCCGGACGCCGACTTCGCCGCGATCGGCCCCGACCGCAGCATCCGGGAGGCGCTCGAACTCGACTCGCTGGACTTCCTGAACCTGGTGGAGCGCCTGTCCGAGCGAGCGGGCTGCCGGATCGACGAGGACGACTACCCGAGGCTCGACACTCTCGGCGGCGGTGCCGCGCTGCTGGTCGAACGCACCTGACCGCAGCCGGGCACGTCACTGGCGGTGGGGGACCATCGCGTCGGGCACAGAGCGTGGTGGGTCGCGGCGTGGGCGACCGGTCCGAGACGCGGCCCCGCCGGTGCCCGGCGGGAGCGGCGGCCGACCACCAGCAGTCCAGCGAGCCGCTGCCCCGCCTCGGCGGTCAGCTGCTCCTCCAGGCCCGGCGACGCCGCGAACGCGAGGTACTCGCCGCCGCCGTTCGGAAGTCCGAAGGCATGCACCACCCGCAACGGCGCCTCGCGCAGTGCGGCGGCCTCGAAAGCGAAGGAGAGCAACTCCTCGCAGCGGTGCCGGAGGTCCAGCCCGAGGGCGACCTCGCGGTAGGGGGTGTCGGTCGTGTGGCGCCCGGAGTCCGCCGTCAGGTGCTCATCCTCCGGAGTGTCGCCCGGACGAGTACCACAGGGCAGGCGGCTCGACCGAGGACCTCCTGGCTCACCGAACCGACGAGGAAGCCCCGCAGCGTGCTGAGCCCGCGTGAGCCGAGCACCAGCATCGAGGCGTTCTTCCCGGCCGCTTCCAGCACGGTGGCAGGGGCGTCCGGAATGTGCGCCGCAGTCACCTCGACGCTGAAGAGCAGCGCCCGCAGCTCCAGGTCGCCGACCGAGGGCGGAAAGTCGTCGAGCGGTGCTTCGCGCGGTTGAAGCAGTTCCGTGCCGTGGCAACCCGGTTCGACAAGCTGGCGGCCCGCTACCGCGCCGGAGTGGTCATCGCGGCACTGATCCTCCGGCTCAGGGCCGACGGCTGATCATCGTGTTCAGTCCGAGTTGAACCACACCAGCACGCCGGGACCGTCCGGCGTGATCACCGGCACCCACGCCTCATCGGCCTCACGGATCCGGCTCTCGTCCAGCCGCAGAGCGTGCGGCTCCTCGGTCGTCCCGTCAGATGCCCAGTAGCGGAGGGCTCCGACGATCTCTCGGAGACTGTCCCGCTCGTCATCCGGCCACCCGTAGTTCCAGGTGCCGGCACCACGGAAATGCTTCTCGAACAGCTCGCGCAACGCGTCCAGCTCATCAGGGCCGAACAACGGCACCAGAAAGCCTTCGACCTGCCCCTGCCGACAAGCCGTTCCGCCGTACTGCTGCTGATAGAAGACCCCGGTCTTCGCCTCGACCACCACATACAGCCAGCCGCCGGCACTCATGCCGTCAGGATCGAGGAAGACGAAGCGTCGAGGGCTCATGGCGCCAGTCTTCCGGGCTGCCCACCATGAGCTCAACGATATTTGGCCCTGCAAGATCAATTACGAGAGGGCGTGTAAGCGATCTCGTGTAAGTGCCGTGGGATTATTGGATGCTGAGCCGGTCCTCGAAGAAGAGTGAGAACTGGTTCAGCGCTTCCTTCCAGTGTGCGGCGACGTGGTTGATGTCGCGTGCCCTGGGGGTGATCTGCTCACGCACCGCGAGGTAGAGAACCTTCAACGCGGCCTGCTCGGAAGGGAAGTGGCCACGGTTTCGGGTGGCCTTCCGCAGTCGGGAGTTGATCGACTCGACCATGTTCGTGGAGTAGACGACCGTCCTTATCGCGGGCGGGAACGCGAGGTAGGGCGTGAACTCGCCGCAGGCTCGTTGAACCCCGCCAGGCGCCGGGCGTTCTTCGGGACCAGCCGCGGCTCGAAGTCGCCGTTGCGGTCCCTGGGGACCGCGACCGTCACCGCCCCGACATCGGTCAGCACGGTCTTCGGCGAGGTCCCGTTGCGGCTGTTGCCCGAGCCGCGGCCGGCCGGATCGTGCTTCTCGTAGCCCAGGTGCTCGGTCATCTCCGCGTCCAGGGCCCGCTCCAGCACAGCCTTGGTGACCTGGGTCAGCAGGCCGCCCTCGCCCAGCAGGGCCGCTCCCGAGGCGTCGGCGCGGTTCATCAGCCGCTCGACGACCTCGTCCACCAACCGCTCATCGACCGGCTCGACGACCGGTCTTTCCTTCTCGCCCATGTCCTGTCCGTTCCGGCCAGCCAGAGCCCTCAATCGGGGGCCCGGCCAACCTCCCAGATCACGGACTTACACGAACTTCCTGACACGCTCCCACCGTCGCGCTCTGCCTTTGTGGTGGTGCTTCAGGGGTGGTCGACCATCTGCTTCATGAACGGGGTGACGTTGAGCGCTGGCAGCGCGCGTATGTCGGCCGAGCTGACGGCCATGCGTGGCAGCTCGGCCGATGCGGCATCGCGTCATACTTCGCGGTCGTACACCACGGTGACGGGGGCGTGGTCACTCCAACGTTCGGCATGGGAGGCGGCGCGCTCGACGTGGGCCTCGACCGCCTTGGCGGCGATGCCGGGCGTTGTGCAATGCAGGTCGATGCGCCAGCCGGAGTCGTTGTCGAAGGCGCGGCCGCGGTAGGACCACCAGGAGTAGGGGCCGGTGCGGTCCGGGTGGAGGGCGCGGACGACGTCGACGTAGCCGGCTTCGTCGTAGACGCGGGAGAGCCACGCTCGTTCCTCGGGGAGGAAGCCGGCGGACTTCTGGTTGGCCTTCCAGTTCTTGAGGTCCTCGGGGCGGTGCGCGATGTTCCAGTCGCCGCAGACGACGACCTCGCGGCCGTCGGCGGCGGCGCGGGTGCGCAGGGCGGTGAGGTGGACGAGGAATTCCGCCATGAAGCGTTCCTTCTCGTCCTGGCGCTCGGTGCCGGCTTCTCCGGAGGGGAGGTAGAGGCTGGCGACGGTGAGGCCGGGGAGGTCGATTTCGAGGTACCTGCCCGAATTGTCGAATTCGGCCGATCCGAATCCGATCGCGGTGCGCTGCGGCTCCGTCCGGGAAAGGACGGCGACGCCGGCGCGGCCCTTGGCGACGGAGGGGGCCCAGACGGCGTGCCAGCCGTCGAGGTCGCGCAGCTCCACGGGCAGCTGCTCGGGTTCGGAGCGCACCTCCTGCAGGCAGATGACGTCCGCCTCGGTGCCGGCCAGCCATTCGACGAAACCCTTCTTGGCCGCCGCCCGGATTCCGTTCACGTTCACACTCGTCACCACGATCACCCGGGCAGCCTACCGACTGGGTGTACCCGACCCGAATCGTGACGCGCGGCGGTCGGGGGTGCGCGGTGGTCCGCGGCGCGGGATGGCTGTGGCAGTGGCTGACATGAGCTGTCGTGAACGCGGCATGAATATGTGCGACAGTCGCATCAAGCCGCGCCATTGGTCTTGACCATCTCCGGAACGAGCCCCTAGGGTCGCTTACTGCAAGGACCTTTAATAAAGAAGGACGGATAAAGGCTCGCTCTCCCACCTGCCGCAACAGCGGGCAGCGGGCCCGGATGCGGCCTTCTTGTCGCAGGGCGGTCAGAACAAACAGGTGGAGGACGCGGTGGGGACTACCGGACAGCTCTCGGCGGTGCCGGAGCCGAAGTACTGGCACCTGCGTACGGTGCTGCTGCGGGCCATCGACTCGGAGTTCTCCACCGGGCAGATCCTGCCCAACGAGCGCGAGCTCTCCGCCCGCTTCGGCGTGGCGCGGGCCACGCTGCGCCAGGCGCTCGACCAGCTGGAGCTGGAGGGCCGTCTGGTGCGCCGCCGGGGCATCGGCACCCTGATCGCCGCACCCCGGGTCGGCGTCCCGGTCAGCCGGCAGGACGAGGGCTGGCCCGGCGCCGCCCGCAGCCAGTCCTGGCGGACGATCGACTGCACCACCGCCCCCGCCACCCCGCAGCTGGCCAAGAGCCTCGGCATCGCCGAGGGCGCCACCGTGCACACCGTCCGCCGGGTCCGCATGGTGGAGGGCCGCGCGATGGCCACCGAGTCGCTGCACGTCCCGGCCGCCGCCCTGCCGCACCTGCCCGGCTTCCGTGCCGAGAGCGACCGCGCCCGTTCGGTGCTGCGCCAGCTGGAGCGCCTGGAGGTCGACGGCGAGTCCCGCTCGGTCGAGCTCGGCGTCGCCGAGGCTGAGGAGGCCGCGCTGCTGGAGCGTCCGCCCGGCTCCCCGGTCCTGGTCATGACCACCCAGTACGGCTCGGCCGGCCGCCTCGTCGCGGTGGCCGTCTCCACCTACCGGGCGGACACCTGCAAGCTGACCTTCGGCGAGGCCGGACTGGTCGAGGTCACCCCGGTCTCCCCGGCCGCCGCGACCACCGGGGTCCGTAGCGCCTCCTGAGGTTCCTGAGGTGCCGGAGGCACGGCTTCCTGAAGCTCCGCCCCCTGAACCACCCCCCTGAACCACCTGCCGGAAACCCTCAGGTCGAGGCCCGGACGCCGATCGGCGTCCGGGCCTTTGCCGTCGGGGTCGGCCCGGAGCCGGGAGGCGGGCCCGGGAGCCGGAGGGAGGGAGGCGGGCCCGGGCCCCGGTGGAGCTCAGGCCCGGGGCGGATCCACGGCGAAGAGCTGCTCCTCGACGTGGTCGAGGGCGACGCGCAGGGCGCCCATCGCCACGACCTCCGAGCCGAGGGCGGCCAGGGCGACCTCGGGGGCGCGCAGCGTGAACTGGGCGAGCCGCTCGCGCAGGGGGTCCAGGACGCCGTCGAGGCCGGCCGCCCAGCCGCCGATGACCACCAGCTGCGGGTCGATGGCCAGGACGAGCGCGGCGACGCCCTGGACGAGGCGGGTGAGGAAGCGGTCCATGGCGACCTTCGCGACCTCGTCGCCCTCCCGGGCCAGCCGCAGGACGCGGGCGACGGCGGCCTCGTCCAGCGGGTTGAGGGGCTTGCCGGTGGTGGACAGCAGGCGCTCGGGAGTGACCTCCTGGCCGAGCAGGTGCAGGGCGCCGATCTCGCCGGCCGCGCCGCCGAAGCCGCGGTGCAGCCGGCCGTTGATGAGGGATCCGGCGCCCGGGCTCAGGCCGGCCATGACGAAGACGACGTCGTCGGCGCCGAGCGCCGCGCCCTGCCAGTGCTCGGCGATGGCGGCGAGATTGGCGTCGTTCTCGATCAGGACCGGGCAGCGGAAGGAGCGCCGCAGCCGCGCGCCGAGGTCGAGGCCGGTCCAGCCGGGCATGGCGGTCCCGAGCCGGACGGTGCCCTCGCGGTCCACGATGCCGGGGGTGCCGATGCCGACGGCCCAGAGGTTGTCGCGGGAGATGCCGGCCTTGCGCAGTACCTCGGCGACGGCGGTGCGGACGGCGGTGAGCCGGTCCTCGGCCTCCAGGGTCTCGTCGACCGGCTTGAAGTGACTGCCCACCACCTCGCCGGTGAGGTCGGCCAGGATGACCCGGACGTCGTGCACGCCGATCTCGATGCCGAGGATGTGCCCGGCCTCGGCGCGGAAACGGAACCAGCGGGCCGGGCGGCCGCGGCGGCCGGTGCCGGGCTGGCCGTCCTCCCTGGGCTGCTCGACCTCGGCGACCAGTCCGGTCTCGACCAGACCCTCGATCACGCCCTCGACGGTCGGCCGGGACAGCCCGGTCTCGCCGACGAGCTGAGTGAGGGTCACGGAGTGGCCGTTCCGCAGCGCCCGGAGCGTGACCGCCGCGTTGATCCGCCGCAGCAGCGAGGAGTCTCCTCCGGTGAGCCGATCCGCCAATGCGATGCCCTTCGCCGTTCGCGCGACTGCCCTGGCGCGCGGTGTCGAGTGCGCGGTGCCCACCGAATGGCCCGCGGGGTGTGTCCCCGGAACGCGGCACGGCGGCACGGGGCCGCCTGCGCGGGGGCCGGAGGACAAGCGGAGCCTACCGGGGGAGCGGCCCGGGCGGCGAGGATCCTCGCAGCTCACCCAGGCTTCGGTATCGAAATGGTACGGATCGGGTGGCGGTGTGTGACGCCGGGTTCAGCGGCCCGCCGAGGACGGCCCGCGCCCGGCCCGCCGGGACCGCGCCGACCAGCGGGAACGCGTCGGGAGCCGCGAACCGAGGACCGAGCCGAGGACGGACCCGATGGCGCCGATCGACAGCACCGAGCCGATGGAGCCGATGGAGAGGACCGATCCGACGGAGCCGATCGACAACACCGACCCGATCGAGCCGAGGGACCCGATCGAGCCGAGGGACCCGATGGAGCCGAGGGAGCCGAGGGAACCGATCGATCCGATCGATCCGATCGATCCGATCGATCCGAGGGAACCGATCGAGCCGACGGATCCGGCCGATCCGAGGGAACCGATCGAGCCGACGGACCGGACCGGATCAACGGACCCGAGCGGGTCGCGGGCGGGCCGGGTCGGGCGAGCGGAAGCCGTCATGAGTCCTGACTGTAGCCGCGACACCGCGAGCGCGCCCCGCCGTTGCCCAACCGTCCACCCACTCGTCCACGCACCCGTCCTCCCGCCCCTCCCGCTCCGGCGGGCCCGGCCCACAGACGCCCGGCCCACAGGCGCTCAGTCCACCCGGGCCACGAACAGCCGCTGCCCCAGCAGAGCCATCGGGTGCCCGTCCTCCGGCAGCGCGCGGACGGTCGGGCAGCCGACCGCCGTGAGGGCCGTCTGCCAGTGCTCCGCCGGTCGGGCGGTGGCGGCCTGCGGGTCGCCGGTGATCAGCAGGTCGAGGTGTTCGGCGGTGGGCGCGAGCAGCAGGAGCCGGCCGCCGGGCGCGAGCAGGCGGACCAGCGCCGGGACTTCGTCCTCCGGCGGCCGGGTCGCGCCGGCGACGACGACGTCGTAGCGGCCGCCGTCGGGGGTGACGTGGTGTTCGGCGTCGGGCCGGGGCCGGGCGGCGAGGGCGCGGGCGACGGCCGTCTCGGAGCCGTCCAGGTCGAGGTCGAGTTCGAGGACGCGCAGTGGTGCCGGGCCGGCGTGGGCTTCGGCGGTGCCGCGGACCAGAGTGCCGAGGGCGGTGGCGAGGTAGCCGCGGGCGGCGGCCCGGCGGACCGGGGCGGTGGCCGGGCGGGGTGGTTCCTCGCCGTTGATCAGCCGGGGCAGTCGCAGGGCGCCGCGCCGTACCCGGTCCAGGGCGGCGGCGGGGCCGAGCCCGTCGGCCCACGTCTCGACGACCGGTCGCCAGGACTCCCGGACCTCGGCGGCGGTGAGTCCGGGGCCGCCGCGGTAGACCGCGCCCTGGGCGCCGCCGTCGTGACGGGTGATCAGGCCGTGCCGGGCGAGCGCGGCGAGCCAGCGGGAGACCCGGGGGCGTTGGGCGGGGGTGACCATCGCGGTGGCCAGCAGTTCGGCCTCGGGGTGGCCGCGTTCGGGGTCGGTGAGGACGCCGGCCTGCTGGAGGGTGAGCAGCAGGGCGTGGAGGACGGCCCGGTCGAGGTGGGTGCCGAACTCGCGGACCTGCTCGGCGGTGATGCCGATGCTGTGCTTCCAGGCGGCGGCGGTGGCCGCGTCGGTGGCGGCGCGCAGCCGGCGGTCGGCGGCTTCGGCGTTGCTGTCCGGGGCGCGGACGTGGGCGAGGACGGCGCCGAGCGCGTCGACGGCGGCGTACACGTCCTCCTGGCGGGGTTCGGGGCCGACGTGCAGGACGAGGCGCAGTGCGTCGAGGTTCACGGCCCGGGCGGCGGGGCCGGGCAGTCGGCTGAGGCGCCAGAGCAGGGCGGAGGGCAGGCTGAGGTGGGTGGTGCGGTTGGCGGCGACGGCGGCGAGCTGGTCCTCCGGCGGCTGCTCGGGGTCGCCGCAGTGGACGGTGCCGCCGGCGAGCAGGGTGGCGAGGGCGAGGTCGACGGCGAGGTCGGTGACGGGGTGCAGCAGGGTGTGGCGGATGGGCGGTGGGCCGAGGACGCCGGCCCAGTAGCGCAGCCGCTGTTCGGCGGCGCGGGCGGCGGAGGGTGCCAGGGCGGCGTGCTCGGCGACGCGCTGGGCGAGCGCCCGTGGCAGGCCGCCCGGCGGGGAGACGCCGAGCAGCAGGCCGATGCCGCTGATCGCGCGCCCGTCGGCGACGACGGCGGGCCGGTCGCCGAGCTCGCGCAGGGCGCTGACCAGGGCAGGAGTGGTGGGCACGGTGATCACTTTCGGGGTGCGGGGGAGAAACCGAACTACTGAACCATGCGGCCGGGTCGGGGGAGGGCGCCCATGGGTCAAACTTCGGTAATGATTTTCATATCGGCCAGCCAAGGGGGCGGGGCGAAGTCGGCGCGAAGGTGTCGGAACTTCGCATTCCGGAAGTGTCGCGTGATCCCTTGACAGTCGGTTCGGGTACTGGATTACTGGCCCTGACTGCGACGCCTGGCCGAACGACCGGTAGGCATCCCCGGGTCGGGCGATCCCGGACCGGTCGGGCGACGGCTCCGGGGCTGCCGATCAGCGAAGGAGCGACGATGAGCGGCACCGCACCCGTCCCGCGCCGACACCTCGGCGAGCCGATCCCGCCCGGGCTCCTGGACGCCGGTGAGCGGATGGGCGTGGACGAGCTGCGCGCCCACCAGCTCACCCGGCTGCGGGCCACCCTGCGGCACGCGTACGACAACGTCGAGCTCTACCGCCGCAAGTTCGACGCGGCCGGGGTGCACCCCGAGGACTGCCGCACGCTGGCGGACCTCGCCCGCTTCCCCTTCACCACCAAGGCCGACCTGCGCGAGGGCTACCCGTTCGGCATGTTCGCCGTCCCGATGGAGGAGGTCCGCCGGATCCACGCCTCCAGCGGCACCACCGGCCGGCCGACCGTGGTCGGCTACACCGAGAACGACCTCTCCATGTGGGCCGACGTGGTCGCCCGCTCGATCCGCGCGGCCGGTGGCCGGCCCGGCCAGAAGGTGCACATCGCCTACGGCTACGGCCTGTTCACCGGCGGCCTCGGCGCGCACTACGGTGCCGAGCGGGCCGGCTGCACCGTCATCCCCGCCTCCGGCGGCATGACGGCGCGGCAGGTGCAGCTGATCCAGGACTTCGAGCCCGAGATCATCATGGTCACCCCGTCCTACCTGCTCACCCTGCTGGACGAGTTCGAGAAGCAGGGCATCGACCCGCGCGGCACCTCGCTCAGGGTGGGCATCTTCGGCGCCGAGCCCTGGACGGAGGAGATGCGGCGCGAGATCGAGGAGCGGCTCGACCTGCACGCCGTCGACATCTACGGCCTGTCCGAGGTGGTCGGCCCGGGCGTCGCGCAGGAGTGCGTGGAGACCAAGGACGGGCTGCACGTCTGGGAGGACCACTTCTACCCGGAGGTCGTCGACCCGTTCACCGACGAGGTGCTGCCCGGGGGCGAGGTCGGTGAGCTGGTCTTCACCTCGCTCACCAAGGAGGCGCTGCCCGTCATCCGCTACCGCACCCGCGACCTCAGCCGTCTGCTGCCCGGCACCGCGCGTCCGGCCTTCCGGCGGATGGAGAAGGTCACCGGCCGCAGCGACGACATGATCATCCTGCGCGGGGTGAACCTCTTCCCGACCCAGATCGAGGAGATCCTGCTGCGCACCCCGGCCGTCGCGCCGCACTTCCAGCTGCGGCTCACCCGGGAGGGGCGGCTGGACCGGATGACCGTCCGGGTCGAGGCGCGGCCGGACGCGCCCGCCGAGCAGCGGGACGCGGCGCGGGAGGCGATCGTCCGCGCGGTGAAGGACGGGATCGGCGTGACGGTCGCGGTCGAGGTGGTCGAGCCGTACACCCTGGAGCGCTCGGTCGGGAAGATCAAGCGGGTGGTGGACGAGCGGGGCTGACCCGGCAGGAGGGCGACCCGCCGGGGCTGACCCGGCAGGAGGGTGACCCGCCGGGCCGCGGAGCCGCCCGGCCGCCTGGACGCGGAGAGGTCGGAGGCGCACGGCTGTCCGGGGGGTGATGCCGTGCGCCTCCGACGTCTACAGAAATGTAGACGGTCGATCGGGTGCGAGTCCAGCCGCCTCCCCGGCTACCCGTTCGGACCACCGGATTCGTGGGCTCGGCACATGCTTCCCAGACTCGGAGAGGAGAAGGGGGTGGACCCAACCGGAGAGGCATCTTCATGAGCATCGGTCTTCGCCGCGTCCTCGCGGTCACCGCCGTGGTTTCCCTCGGCCTCGGCATGGCGTCCTGTGGCAGCGCCAAGCAGTCGTCCGGAGGCGGTGGCTCCCCGGGCACCGCGGCAGCCGGGAGCGGCAGCGCGTCCGTGGGGGCCGTCCGGATCGCCCTGCTGCTGCCGGAGACCAAGACCACCCGCTACGAGCAGTTCGACCGCCCGCTGATCGAGCAGAAGATCAAGGAGCTCGCGCCGGACGCCCAGATCGACTACTACAACGCCAACCAGGACGCGACGCTCCAGCAGACCCAGGTGGACACCGCCCTCACCAAGGGCAGCAAGGTGCTGATCCTGGACCCGGTGGACTCCAAGTCGATCCAGTCCTCCGTCCAGAAGGCCCACGACGCCAACGTCAAGGTGCTCGCCTACGACCGCCTCGCCCAGGGCCCGATCGACGCGTACGTCTCCTTCAACAACAACAAGGTCGGCCAGCTGCAGGGCCAGGCCCTGGTGGCTGCGGTGGGCGACAAGGCCAACGCCGGCCAGATCATCATGATCAACGGCTCGCCCACCGACCCCAACGCGGCCGACTTCAAGGCCGGCGCGCACAGCGCGATCGACGGCAAGCTGAAGATCGGCAAGGAGTACGACACCCCGCAGTGGGACCCGAACCTGGCCAACCAGGAGGCCGCGGCGGGCATCACCGCGATCGGCCCGGCCAACGTGGTCGGGATCTACTCCGCCAACGACGGCATGGCCGCCGGTATCGCCACCGCGCAGAAGGCGGCCGGGATCAACACCCCGCTCACCGGCCAGGACGCCCAGCTCGACGCCATCCAGCGGATCCTGATCGGCACCCAGACCATGACCGTCTACAAGCCGTTCAAGCCGGAGGCGGACGCCGCGGCCCAGATGGCCGTCGCCCTGGCCGCCGGCCAGACCCCCGCCGCCTCCATCGCGCCGACGACGGCCACCAACGGCAGCAATCACAAGGCGATCGCCAACCTGCTCACGCCGATCGTCGTCAACAAGGACAACGTCAAGACCACCGTGGTCCAGGACGGCCTCTACACCGTGGCCCAGATCTGCACGCCGGACTACGCCGCCGCCTGCCAGTCCGCCGGCCTCACGTAACCGGCGTCGCCCGTCCGGCGTCGCCCGTCCGACGTCGCCCCTTCGGCGTCGCGCTCCCGACGTCCCCCCTCGAACCCGATCAGGCCCCGCCTCCACGACGGAGGCGGGGCAAGGGAGTTGGTCACTGTGGCAGGTGAGACCGTACTGGCCCTGCGTGGGGTCTCCAAACGGTTCGGCGCCGTCCAGGCGCTCACCGACATCGAACTGGAGGTGCACGCCGGCGAGGTGGTGGCCCTGGTCGGCGACAACGGCGCCGGCAAGTCCACCCTGGTCAAGGCCATCGCCGGGGTGCACCAGCCCGACGAGGGCGTCATCGAGTGGCAGGGCAGACCGGTGACCATCCACCGGCCCCAGGACGCCCAGCAGTTGGGCATCGCGACGGTCTACCAGGACCTCGCGCTCTGCGACAACCTCGACGTGGTCGGGAACCTCTTCCTCGGCCGCGAGATCCGGCGCTTCACCATCCTCGACGAGGTCGCGATGGAGAAGCGCTCCCGGGCACTTCTGGACACCCTCTCCATCCGCATCCCCAGCGTGCGGATCCCCGTCGCCTCGCTCTCCGGCGGTCAGCGCCAGGTCGTCGCGATCGCCCGCGCGCTGATCGGCTCGCCCAAGGTCGTGATGCTGGACGAACCCACCGCGGCCCTCGGCGTCGAGCAGACCGCCCAGGTGCTCGACCTGGTCGAGCGGCTGCGCGAGCAGGACCACGGCGTGATCCTGATCAGCCACAACATGGCGGACGTGATGGCCGTCGCGGACACCGTCGCGGTGCTGCGCCTCGGCCGCAACAACGGCGTCTTCGACAAGCGCTACACCAACCAGGAAGAGATCATCTCGGCCATCACCGGTGCCACGGACAACGCCGTGACCCGCCGGAAGGCCCGGGGCCAGGAGGGTTCCGAGTGAGCGAGAACATCCCCGGGAGCCCCCCGGGCGGCGAGCCCGAACGCCATCACGTCCCGCTGCCCGAGGACAGCATGTCCGTCGGCGGCGTCAACGCCCCCGAGCCGGTCGCCCCCGGGGCGACCCCCGCCGTCGACCCCCGGCTGATCGTCCGCCAGGAGGGCGTCAAGGGCTACGTGGGGGAGTTCCGCCGCCGCCTGAGCAGCGGTGAACTCGGCTCGCTGCCCGTCGTCCTGGCGCTGATCGTGATCTGGGCCGTGTTCGGCAGCCTGAACAGCAGCTTCCTGTCCGCCCAGAACCTCTCCAACCTGTCCCAGCAGATCGTCGGCACCGGCATGATCGCGATCGGTGTGGTCTTCGTGCTGCTGCTCGGCGAGATCGACCTCTCGGTCGGCTCGGTCAGCGGCCTGTGCGCCGCGATCTACGCCGTCCTGAGCGTGACCAACGGCGTCAACCAGTGGCTGGCGCTGCTCACGGCCCTCGTCGGAGGCGCCGTGGTCGGCTGCATCCAGGGCGTCTTCTTCGCCAAGGTCGGCGTCCCGGCCTTCGTCGTCACCCTCGCCGGTAACCTCGGCTGGAACGGCCTGATGCTGCAGATCCTCGGCGCCACCGGCACCGTCAACCTCCCGGGCAACGACATCGTCTCCAGGCTCTACAGCACCATCTACGGCCAGCAGGCCGCCGCCTACGGCGCGGCGGCGATCGGTGTCCTGCTGTTCCTGTTCGCCTCGCTGGTCGACGCCCGGCGGCGGCAGGCCGCGGGCGTGCCGTCCCGCCCGCCGACCGACATCGTGCTGCGCACCGTCCTGCTGGCGATCGTCGCCTTCCTCGCCGCCTACACGCTCAACCAGTACAAGGGGCTGCCCCTCGCGCTGCTGATCTTCCTGATCTTCATCGTGGTGCTGGACTTCGTGCTGCGCCGCACCTCCTACGGCCGCCAGGTGTTCGCGCTCGGCGGCAACATCGAGGGCGCCCGGCGCGCGGGCATCAACGTGGCCTGGATCCGGATCAGCGTCTTCACCATCTGTTCCACGATGGCGGCCGTCGGCGGCCTCTTCCTGGCCGCGCAGATCCAGTCGGCCAGCCAGACCTCCGGCGGCGGCAACCTGCTGATGAACGCCATCGCGGCGGCCGTAATCGGCGGCACCAGCCTCTTCGGCGGGCGCGGCAAGACCTGGTCGGCGCTGCTCGGTGCGCTGGTGATCGGCTCGATCCAGTCCGGGATGAACATCGAGGGCCTGAGCAACGCCATCCAGTTCATGATCACCGGCCTGGTGCTGCTGGCGGCCGTCGTGGTCGACTCCCTGGCCCGTCGCACCCAGAAGGCCGCCGGTCGGGCCTGAGCATCCGCACCCGGGCCCCACGGCGGGCCCGGTCACCCGCGCGCGGGCGCCCGTGGTTGGCACGGGCGCCTGCGCGCGGGCGTCCGTGGTGGGCGTGGGCGCCTGCGCGGGCGTGTGTGCGGGGCGTCCGTGGTGGGCGTCCGTGGGGGGCGTGGGTGCCTGCCCGGGGGCTCTATGCTGCGCACATGCCGAATGAGCTGCGTACTCTTCAGCCGGCCGAGGACCTCGCCTTCATCCGGCGCGAGACCGAGCTGAAGCCCGTCCCCTTCGTGCCCGAGATCAGTCTGCACATGGCCGATGACGCCATCGCCCTGTGGGAGACCACCGAGCGGGCGCGCGGGGAGGCCGGGCTGCCGCCGCCGTTCTGGGCCTTCGCCTGGGCCGGCGGCGTGGCCGTCAGCCGCTACGTGCTGGACCACCCCGAACTGGTGGCGGGCCGTACGGTGCTGGACGTCGCGGCCGGATCCGGGCTGGTCGGGGTGGCCGCCGCGCTGCGCGGCGCGACCTCCGTGCGCGCCGCCGAGATCGACGCCTACGCGGTGGCCGCGATCGGCCTGAACGCCGAGGCCAACGGGGTGCGGGTGGAGGGCGCCCTGGTGGACCTGGTGGACGGGGACGGCGCCCCGGCCGAGGTGGTGCTCGCGGGCGACGTCTTCTACGAACGGGCCATGGCCGCCCGCTTCCTGCCGTTCCTGGAACGGGCCGCCGCGCGCGGCGCCACCGTCGTCGTCGGCGACCCCGGCCGGGCCTACCTGCCGCGGGAGCGGTTCACGGCGGTGGCCGCGTACCAGGTGCCGGTCGTGGCGGACCTGGAGGACACCGCGGTCAAGACCACCACGGTGTGGCGGCTCGGCTGACGGGCGTTCAACCCGCGTCGGAGCGATGGGGTTCCGGTGCGGGTGCGGTGCGGGTGTGGTGTCCGAGGGCCTCCGGTGCGATCGGTGACGAACAGTCATGCGACCATGGTTACCGGCTGGTAGTCCGATGATGTCCAGCCAGCGAAACCGCACCACCGTAAGGAGTCACCATGCGTCGACGCATCTCCGCCCTCGTCCTGACCGCAGCCCTGGCCGGCGGCGCTCTGGCGACGGTCGCCCAGGTCGCCACCGCGCAGCCCGCGGCCGCCGCCTCGATCACCGTTGACCTCAACAAGATGCGCCAGCAGGTCGCCGACCTGCGCGCGAAGGCCAACCGCCTGGACCACGAGGGCGAGCACGCCGCGGCCCGCAAGGCCCGCGCCCAGGCCGATGCGCTGCAGCGCCGGATCGACCAGATCGAGAAGGCCGACCGCGAGACCACGCACCACTTCTGAGGCACGCTCGCCGGTCGACGCCGCCCGCCCCGCCCGCTCGTCGGGCCGGGGCGGGCGGCGCCGTCGTTCCGCCGCGGGGACACGGGCCGTCGGGGGACGGTGGGGACATGGGGCATGGGGGCATGGGCCGTCCGGGGAGTGGAAATCCCGGTGACGGGACGGGAGTGACTGCTAGACAGACCCCCATGACCGATCGGATAACCCTGCGCCCCGCCAGCCCCGACGAGATCCCCGCCCTGCTCGCCCTCTGGGCCCGGGCGGCCAAGGGCACCAGCATCACGGACGACGCGGCGGGCGTGGCCGCGCTGCTCGCCCGGGACCCCGAGTGCCTGATCGTCGCCACCCCGGCCGACGACCCGGCGACCCTCCTGGGCACCGTGATCGCCGGCTGGGACGGCTGGCGCTGCCACCTCTACCGCCTCGCCGTCGACCCCGAACACCGCCGCCGGGGCATCGGTGCCGCGCTGATCGCCGCCGCCGAGGAGCGCTTCGCCGAGCTCGGCGGCCGCCGCGTCGACGCCATGGTGCTGGACGACAACCCCCTCGGCCACCGCACCTGGCAGGCCGCCGGCTACCGGCCGGAGCCGCAGTGGAGCCGCTGGGTCAAGCCGCTGGCGGGCTGACGCCGACCCGGCGCGGCCGGGCCCGGACTCGGGCACCAGCCCCGGGGCCCGGACCCGGGACCCGGCCGCGCCGGGACGCCGGCCGGCGGCGTCAGCCGCGCAGGGCCGCCAGCCAGGCCTCGACCTCGTCGGAACGGCGGGGGAGGGCGGCGGAGAGGTTCTCGTTGCCGTCCTCGGTGACCAGGATGTCGTCCTCGATCCGCACGCCGATGCCGCGGTACTCCTCGGGCACGGTCAGGTCGTTCAGCTGGAAGTAGATGCCCGGCTCGACGGTGAGCACCATGCCCGGCTTCAGCGGGCCGTCCACGTGGATCCCGGTGAGGGAGTGGGCGCAGTCGTGGACGTCGATGCCAAGCATGTGGCCGGTGCCGGCCAGCGTGAAGCGGCGGTGCAGGCCCAGCTCGTACACCTTGTCGGCGGTCAGGTCGCCGAACAGGCCCCAGGAGGTGAGGTGTTCGGCGAGCTCGCGCTGGGCGGCGCGGTGGAAGTCGCGGAAGTCCGCGCCCGGCCTCACCGCGGCGATGCCGGCCTCCTGCGCCGCGAACACGGCGTCGTAGACCTTGCGCTGCAGGTCGGTGAAGCGACCGCTGACCGGCAGGGTGCGGGTGATGTCGGCGGTGTAGAGGTGGTTGGTCTCCACGCCCGCGTCGAGCAGCAGGAGGTCGCCGGGCCTGGCGTGGCCGTCGTTGCGCACCCAGTGCATGGTGGTGGCGTGCGGCCCGGCCGCGGCGATGGTGCCGTACCCGACGTCGTTGCCCTCGACCCGGGCCCGGACGAAGAAGGTGCCCTCGATCAGCCGCTCCGCCGTCGCGGTGTCGGTGCCGAGCACGCGCACCACGTCCTCGAAGCCGCGGGCGGTGGCCGCGCAGGCGAAGCGCAGCTCGGCGATCTCGAACTCGTCCTTCACCAGGCGCAGTCCGGACAGGAAGGTCTCGAACTCCTCGTCCCGCTCGGCGACCGCCCGGCCGTCCAGCGCCGCCTCCACGCCCGCGTCGTGGCGGCGCAGCACCCGCACCGGGCCGGTGGCCGCGTGCAGGTCGGCGTGCACGGTGCGGACGTCCCGGCAGGGCAGGCCGAGCAGCCGCTCGCTCTCGGTCAGGCTGTTGCGCCGGCCGTCCCACAGCTCGCCGTGGGTGTCCAGCCAGAACTCGCCGTTGTCGATCTCCGAGCGGTCGCGCAGGTACAGCACGGCGGTGTGCCCGCTCGCGCCGGCCGGCTCCAGCACCAGCACGGCGTCCTGGGACTGGTCGCCGGTCAGGTAGGCGTAGTCGGAGGACGGGCGGAACGGGTAGTCGGTGTCGTTGGCCCGCACCTTGGGGTTGCCGGACGGGACCACCAGCAGCTCGCCGGGGAAGGCGGCGGACAGCTCGGCGCGGCGGCGGGCGGTGTGCGCGGCCTGCGGGACCGGCTCCAGCGCGGTGCGCTCGGTGTCGGCCCAGCCCTGCTTCATGTTCTCGGCGAGTTCGTCCGTGACGCCACGGGTCAGGCCGTTCTTCCGGTACTTGATGGTGTCGGCGGGCTCGGTCACTACGGTCTCCTGGTGAGGGTGGTGGATGCGGTGTGCTCCGCTACGCTGCCCCGTCCGTCGGCATGCGTCCCGTACGGTATATCGAACGGTGCCGGGAGAGAAGAGGTCGAGCGTGAACGACGCCGGGGAATCCGTCCGGGGCGGGCGGTCCGTCCACGGCGGGGAGGCCGCCGGGGAGTCCGTCCGGGGCGTGCTCGCCGCCAACCTGAAGCGGGTGCGGGCGCAGCACGGGCTCTCGCTGTCCGAGCTGTCCCGGCGGGCCGGGATCGGCAAGGCGACGCTCTCCCAGCTGGAGGCCGGCGCCGGCAACCCGACCCTGGAGACCGTGCTCGGACTCTCCCGGGTGCTCGGCGTGCCGATCTCCGACCTGGTGGAGGCGCGGCCCGCCGACGAGGTGACGGTGGTGCGGGCGGCCGACGTCGAGGTGCTGAGCGGCCGGGGCGTCGACCTGCGCCCGCTGCGCCGGATCGAGTCCGGGGACGTGGTGTTCGAGGTCTACGACCAGCAGGTGCGCACCGACGGCACCCAGATCTCCGGCGGCCACATCGGCACCGAGCACACCATCGTCCAGGCCGGCCGGCTGCGGGTGCGGGCGGGCCGCCGGGAGGTCGAGCTCGGCCCCGGCGACTACGTCGGCTTCGACGCCTCGCTGCCGCACTCCTACACCGCGGTGGGCGGCGAGCCGGTGCGCTCGGTGCTCCTGCTGCAGTACCGCGCGGAGCAGCGGCTGCACCTTGCCGACGCCGAGGAGCCGGTGGGTGAGCCGGTGGGCGGTCCGGCGGGTGACTCGGCACTGCCGGCCGTCGCACGACCGGCGCTGGGATGCTCGCTGGGCGACGACCACTGACGGGGCCGGCGACACCGACAGAACTGACGGCCACTGGCCGAGCCGGCGAGCACTGGCGGAGCTGCGGAGCCGGTTCGCCGGGCGGTCCCGACCGTTCGGTTTACCGAACCCCCGGATGGCGCTCCGGCCCCCACTCCCCTCGTGGTGGGGGCCGGAGCGAGCCCGTGCCGCGCCGACCCGGGAGAGCATGCCAAGCGCGGCCGGGCCGTCGCCATGCATTAGCCTCTGGGCCTAATGGTCAAGACGGTCGAGCTGGTCGGGAAAGCGCCAGGTCACGGCGGTGGCGGGGAGCCGGGGGGCGGTTCGTGATCACACTGCGGTTCGGGGTCGCGGACCTCGCGCGGACCCGGTTCGTCATCTCGCCGCTCGACCACCTGATGGCGGGCACCGCTCAGTTGGGCGTGCGCCAGTGCGTCGGGCCGCGCAGCGAGCGCTGGTGGCGTGACGTCCGCCGCCATGTGCCGCACCGGTCCGGGCGCTTCCTCGACCTCGTCAACGCGAGCGCGGTCGGCGTCCCCAGCTTCATGGCGGCGGACCTCGACGCCGTGCGTCGGCAGCTGACCGACGAGCTCGACGCGATCCTCGCCCTGCCGCAACAGGCCGTCGACGACGACCTTGCGGTGTTCGCCGGCGAGACCGAACTCCCCTCCGCCCTGGCCCGGTTGCGCGACGACGGCTCCCGAGGAATGCGTGAGGTCAGCGACGGCGCCTGGGCGCTGTTCCGCTCCTGCCTGGCGCCGGACTGGCCCGAGATCCGCCGCGTCCTGGAGGCCGACATCGCCGCCCGTGCCCGCACCGCCGCCCGCTCCGGCATCGGCGCGGTGCTCGGCTCGCTGCACCCGAACGCGGTCTGGCGGGACGAGGGCGTCCTGGAGTGCACCCTCGCCGACCTGGAGGGCACCTTCGACCTGGACGGCCGGGGTCTGGAGCTGCGGCCCAACTACTTCCTCCAGCAAGGCCTCGGGCTGCTCGCCGGACAGGACCGACCGAGCCTGCTGCTCCACCCGGTCGGCTCCCCGCCGGCCGGGCCCCCGGCCCGGCCGCCGGCCGCCGACGGCCTCGCCGCCGTCCTCGGCCCCGCCCGGGCCCGCGTGCTGCGCGCCATCGCGGGCAGCCCCTGCTCGACCACCGAACTCGCCCGCCTGCTCGGCGTCACCCCGCCCTCCGCCTCCGCCCACGCCACCGCCCTGCGCGGAGCCGGCCTGATCGTCACCCGGCGCGAGGGCAAGCAGGTCCGCCACACCCTCACCGACGTCGGCCACGACCTCCTGCTCGACAACCCGGCGCCCCCGGCACCCGGCGCATGAGCCGTGGCGGCGCGGCTCGGCGGCGGCCGTGCGGTGCTGCGTTCGTGTCGGTGGCCGATGCGGTGGTCCGTCGGTGCGGCAGGGCGAGGGCTCCGTGGGGAGTCCTCGCCCTGTGCCGGTAGGTCAGGCGGTTTCGGTGGGGAGGCCGGCCTCGACCCAGTCCTGGATGCCCTCCCGGTACTTGCGGACGTTGGTGTAGCCGAGGTGGGTGAGTCGGTCGGCGACCTGTCCGCTGTTGGGGCACGCCGGGTTGGAGCAGTAGGTGACGATCGCGGTGTCGCGGTCGGGGAGCAGGGCGGCCGCCCGGACGTCGACGTCGGCCGGGGTCAGCGCCAGAGCGCCGGGCAGGTGCTGCCGGGCGTAGTACTCGCCGCCGAGCGTGTCGACGACGGTCACGGTGCCGGCCTCGATCGCCGTCGCCAGTTCGTCGCGGGTGATGAGTGCGGTCATGCCACGTCCTTCCAGGGAATCGGACTACAGTCCTGTTATGACTCAAGACAGTAGCGGACTGCAGTCCGCTTCGGCAATGCCCCTGGAGCTGCTGCGGACGCCGCCGCCCAAGGAGCGCGCGGACGCGGCCCGGAACCGGGCCGCGGTGCTGGAGGCGGCCGCCCGGCTCTTCGCCGAGCACGGTGTCGAGGCCGTGTCCATGGATCAGGTGGCCGCAGCCGCGGGCGTCGGCAAGGGCACGCTGTTCCGCCGGTTCGGTGACAAGTCGGGGTTGGCCGCCGCCCTGTTGGACGCCCGGGAGCGGGTGCTGCAGGAGGCGGTCCTGTCCGGGCCGCCCCCACTCGGCCCGGGGGCCCCGGCCGACGAGCGGCTGGCGGCGTTCCTCGACGCCTATCTCGACTACCTGCTGGAACACCTGGCGCTCGTCCGCATGTCCGAGACCGCCACTCCGGGGGCCCGGTACCGGATCGGGGCCTACCGGTTCTGGCATCGCCATGTGGAGATCCTGCTCGCCGCCACGCCGGACCCCGACCACACCGCCCACGCCCTGCTCGCCCCCCTGGCGGCCGATCACGTCGCGGCGCTCCTGCCGGAGATCGGCGAACGGCGGATGCGCACCGGTCTGCTCCGCCTCGCCCGGGCGGCGATGTGACGATCCCGCCCCGACCGGGGCGCGTGGGCGACGGCCCGTCCACCTGTGAGGGTGTCGACGCGGGCCGATTCGAGTGGCGGGGAGAGCGGGGGACCGCATGAGCCAGTACTACGAGATGGACGGCGAGACGCTGTGGAACCCGGCCACCGGGGTGTCCCGGCTGTTCCTGCGCCAAGTGGCCGACTTCGAGGCCGAGCTGGGCCTGCCCTCGGGCATCGGGCCGATGACCGGGGACGAGGCCGAGCTCGACGCGGTCGCGTTCGGCGCCTTCGTCAAGGCCCTGTCGGCCTGGTACCAGAGGCTGCAGCACCCCGTGCTGCGCGCCCTCTCCGAGGGATTCGTGGTGGCGGTCCTGGCCCTGGCCGACCGCGCGGGCACCGCCTGGGGCGAGGAGGTGTCCGACCCGCGGCTGCGCGAGCGGGTGCCGGAGCTGCTCCGGAGCATGGCGCGCTGAGTGCCCGGATGCCAGGGCCGAGTGCCCGAGTGTCAGGGCCGAGCGCCCGAGTGTCAGAGCTGAGCGCCCGAGTGTCAGAGGGGCGGCGCGTCAACCGAGGCGTCCCACTCTCCGCCCGGGTGTACGAACGGTGTGGAAACGGCCCGTGAATTGTTCCCCCCCAGGGCTGTCGTTCGGGCGGCCCCGTCGAGCCGGTCGACGGCGGGTGCGCGGCCGTGGGCGGTGACCGCGCCGGTGGAGCCGCCCGGCGGGCCCGACGGGGGCATCGGCCCTGCGTACGGGCCGTGAACGCCGCCGTTCGCCGCGCAGCTCCCCGGCCGTCACCGAGGGCCGACCCGCCCCGATCGGCCCCCGTCGGAACCCGGCGACCGGTGCCGGGCGTTGCCCGGATACCCCTGCCGCCCGCCGCCGGGGCGGGCATCATGGGCCGCGACGGGACCTCGTGGAACGGGCGGAACAGCGGAACAGGAGTCGACCGATGAGAAGGCCGATGGTGGAGTTCGGCTGCGTGAAGTGCTACGGCGGGGACGCGCAGGCGGTGTGGCGCGGGCAGCGGGAGGGGTTCGAGCACGAGACCGACGTGGTGGACGGCTCACGCTTCGCCGTGGACGTCCGGCGCTGCCGCGGCTGCTCGCAGCGGTTCGTCTGGATCTTCACCGAGTCCGTCGACTGGATGGGCGGAGACGACTCCCGGCACGTGACGGTCATGCCGCTGACCGCCGCCGAGGCCACCGGCCTGACCGCCGGCACGCTGCGCCCCCTCGACCTCGGCGCGCTCGGCCGCGACCGCCGCCACCTGGACCACGACTGGCCCACCGGCGGCCCGGCCAGCCTCCACTGGAACTCCGGCCCGTTCCGGGTCGCGGGGGCCGGCTGAGGCCGGGCGGGGGCCGCTGCGTTGATCGGCTGTCTACCGGACCCTGCGAGTGTGTGGACGCTTGATCACACGCGAGTAGGGAGCGTCAGCAGTGCCTGGAAAGATTGTCGTCCGCGCGGCCGTTGCCGGTGCGGCGGTCCTGGTGTCGGTCGTGGGTGCCCTCGCCGTCGGTGCGGGAGGTCCGGTTCGGCACGGTTCACCGGCCGGGTCGACCGCCCCGGCCGCGCAGCTCTGCGGCGGGCCGGACGACGACGTGCAGTGCCTGGCGAGCAAGGTCGCCTGGAACGGGACCGGTCTCGTCGTCGCCCCGACCGTCACTCCGACCGTCGCCCCGACCGTCGCCCCGACCGTCACTCCGAAGCCGTGAGGGCGCCGTCGGCGGTGGCCAGCCCGGTCAGCAGCGACGTGGCGTCGGCGGACTCCGGCGCGCTCAGCCGGCTGAGCAGCAGGTGCGCCTGCTCCTCGTGAGTCCGCGCGTCGAGGTGGTCGCCGCGGGCCGTCATCGCATGGGCCAGCACCAGGTGGGCGAGAGCGCGTTCGCGCTGTCGCCCACCCTGCGTTGCGAGGCCCAGCGCCCGCTGCGCCTCGTGCACGGCCTCGTCGACCCGTCCGAGCAGGCGCAGGACGTCGGCCAGCCGGCTGCGGGCCGCCGACTCGCGGTCCAGATCCCCGGCGGGGTTCGCACGGTCGATGCAGCACCGCAGCTGCGCGGCGGCGTCGTCCAGCCGGCCCAGCACCTGCTGGGCCAGCCCGAGGACGTAGTGCACGTAGGCGGCCATCGCCGCATCGGCGGCCCCGTCGGCCGGCTCGGCGAGGAGCCGGTGGCAGGTCTCCACCGCCGCGGCCGCGTGACCGCTGCGGATCCGGGACAGCGCCGCGTTCGCGGTGCTCGCCACCTCGCCGGAGCGGTGCCCGAGGCGCCGGGCGAGTGCCGCCGCCTCGTCGAAGGCGGTGATCGCCTCGTCGTGCCGGCCCTCGGCCTGCGCGATGAGGCCCAGGTCGTTCAGGGCCTGCCGGAGCACCGCCGGATCGGCCGCGTCGTGGCAGGCCCGGGCCGCCAGCCGGGCCTCGACGCCGGCCTCGTCGAGCCGGGCCCGGGCCAGCAGGATCGTGCCGAGCAGGAAGCGGGAACGGCCCTCCGCGGCACGGTCGCCGCAGTCCACGGCGGCGCTGACGAGGAGCCGGGCCGCCTCCTCCGCCCGTCCGCCGAAGGCACCGAGGCCGAGCGGGCTGAGGGCGATCAACAGGTCGATGGCGAAGCGGAGTTCGGAGGCGGAGCGGAGCTTGTCGGCGGCTGCGGGGTCGCCCGTCGCGACGGCCGCGGCGAGTGCCACCGCGCTCGGAGTCTCGGCGCGCGCCCACCGGCGGGCGTGCGCCAGGTCGGCGAAGACTGGGCCCGGTGCGGCGGGCAGCGGTAGCGGCTCGCCGAAGACGTCGGCCACCGGGTCGCCGGGGACGGCGAGCGCGAAGGCCGTACGGGCTGCACCGAGCAGCAGGGCCAGCAGCCGCCGGTGCGCGGTGGGTCGTTCGGCAGTGTCGAGGCGCAGGGACGTCCGGCGGGCGAAGGCGCGCACCAGGTCGTGGTACCGGTAGCGTCCGGCGCCGATCGACTCCAGCAGCGCCTGGTCCACCAGCGCTTCCGCGAGGTGCTCCGCCCGGTCCTCGGTGAGGCCCAGGACGGCGGCGGCCGACGCCAGTCCGATGTCCGGCTCGATCCAGGACAGCATCCGGAACGCCGTCGCGAGCGGTGGTTCGAGCAGCCGGTAGCTGAGCTCGAAGACCTGCTCGATGGCGACGTCGCGGGTGCGGAGCGCGGTGATGCCCTCGCGGTCGTCGGCCAGGCGGGCGACGAGATCGGCGATCGGCTGGTCCGGGGTCGCGGCGAGCCGGGCGGCCGCGATCCGTACGGCGAGCGGGAGGCGGCCGCAGGCCTCGACCAGCAGCCCGGCGTCGGCGCGCTGGGCGGACCGGCGGGCCGTGCCGATGACGGAGTCCAGCAGCCCGATCGCCTCGTCCTCGCTGAACACGTCCAGTGCGACGTGCAGGACCGACGGCACGCTGTAGAGCACCGTGCGGCTGGTGACGATCACCGCACAGTCGGGCGAACCGGGCAGGAGCGGCTGGATCTGGGCGTCATCGCGGGCGTTGTCGAGGAGGATGAGCAGGCGCTTGCCGGCGCTGGCCGTGCGGAAGAGCGCCGACCTGCCGGGAAGGTCCTTGGGGACGGCGGCGGGCCGGACACCCAGGGTCGTCAGGAAGTCGGCCAGGATGTCGGACGCGCTGGCGGGCACCAGGTCGGCGCCCCGCAGGTCCGCGTGGAGGCGGCCGTCGGGGAAGCCGGGGCGGAGGGCGTGGGCGGCACGGACGGCGAGGGCCGTCTTCCCGACGCCGGCCATGCCGGTGACCGTCACCAGGCGCAGGCCGGGGCCGGAGTGGTCGGTGAGCGCTCGGGTGATGTCGGTGACGTGGTGCCGTCGGCCGGTGAAGTGCGGGAGGGCCGGGGGGAGTTGGTCCGGGTCGGTCAGTTCGCCGCGCAGGGAGGCGAGCTCGGGGCCCGGCTCGATCCCCAGGTGTTCGACGAGTCGCGCGTGCAGGGCGTCGTAGACGGCGCGGGCCTCCGGCGTACGGCCCCGGCGGTGCAGCGCTCGTATGAGGAGCCCCTGCAGGCGCTCGCGGAACGGGTGGTCGGCGGCCAGCGCCTCCAACTCCGGGAGATAGTCGGAGGGGTCGGCGGCCAGGGTGACGTCGAAGGCGAGGCGCTCTTCCAGGAGGGTGAGGCGGAGCTCGGCGAGACGATCCCGCTCGCGGTCGATGAAGGGGCCCGGCAGGCCGGCGAGCGGGTCGCCGCGCCAGAGCGAGAGAGCCTCGGCGAGGTGGGCGCGGGCGCGGTCGGGCTGGTCTGGGGAGCACCGGCCGGCCAGCTCGTGGAGGTGTTTGGCCCGCCAGAGGTCGATCTGGTCCGCGTCGATCGCCAGCCGGTATCCGCCTGCCTGGGAAAGGAGGACGGTGGGGGTGCCGCGGGACGGCTCCAGGAGCTTCCGCAGCTGGGAGACGTAGGAGCGCAGGGCGACGACGGGTGAACCGGGCGGATGGTCGCCCCACAGGTCGTGGACCAGTTCGTCGACGGTGACGACGGAGTCGGGCCGGAGGAGGAGGGCGACCAGGACGGACCGCTGCCGGGGCGCACCCGGTTCGAGGGCCGTGGCGGCCCGCTGCACCCGCAGCGGCCCGAGCAGCGCGAAGCTGAGCGGATTCGGATCACCGACTAACGGCAAGGCATTCCCCCCGAGGGACAGGTGAGCGGATCAGACGGTGCCGAAGTCGCCCGCCTTGACACCGGCGATGAACGACTGCCAGGCGTCCGTGCCGAAGGCGAGCTGCGGGCCGTGCGGGTCCTTGCTGTCGCGGACCGGGAGAACACCTGGGAAGCCGGGCGCGACCTCGACGCACTGTCCACCGCCGTTGCTGTAGGAGGACTTGAGCCAGGAGGTGGGCTTGGCGGCCGCGATGGGGAACATGGCGTCGAACTCCTTGAGACGGCTACGGATGAGGGACAACGAGTCCTCACAGGACAGGGCTTGAGCCTGCAACCAATCGTATGTCCTTGCGAGGGAGCGGATCTGCTCCTCGTCGTCGCGTTCGACGTAGCCTCGTTGGATGGTTTCGAGATAGGCCATCCACTTCTCGTCCGGGCTGGTCAGCAGTGTGAACTGCATGGTTGTCGGGACGTGTTCGCCGAGGCTGAACGGCGCGATCTGCAGCGTGACATGTGGAAGGTCGGCCACGCTCTCCAGCCGGCGAAGCTGCTCAGCCATGACGAACGGGCCGCCAACGGGCCGCAGACAGCTTTCGTCCATGACGATGTGGACGGAGGGTGATGGTTCGCGGTACAGCAGGGCCTGCCGCGCCATGCGGACATTTAGGCGTTCGATGGCCCTGTCCTTGGGGATCTCGCCTCTTCGGGCTGCAGCGTTGATGAGTGCCGAGGCATAGCTCCGGGTCTGGAGCAGCCCGGGAATGACGCTCAGTTCGTAGATCTTGAGGGCACTCGCCTTGGTCTCGTGCTCGATGTAGGCGAGGAATCCACCGATCAGAGTGCTGCTCTTCGTGCTCCAGTACAGGAGTTCAAGCGCTCCGCAGGTGTCGAGTACCTTGTCGGCTCTCCGGAGGAGGTTCAGCGGAGCGGGACGCGCACCGGTCTCGATCAGGGAGATCAGGGAGTCGCTGTAGTTGATGAGCTCCCCGAGTTCGACCTGGGTGAGCCCCCTCGCCTTGCGGAAGCGGCGCAGCTGGACGCCGATGGCCTTGTTCGGGGAAGCGCTTGAGTCAAGTTCCAGCTCGGGCATGGTGATCACTCGATTCCACAACATGCGCTGTCAAAGAAAAGCTCTTCCGATGCTAGCCACAGGCAGCCACTCTTGGTGAGGAGTTGGCAACAGAGAGGAACTGGTCGGTGGATATGACGAACACTCAATCTGGCGAAAGCCTGATTCTTCGGCGGAACTTCCCGCCCTGCCTCTGCTCGCAGTGCGGCGATTCCGTCCCCGAGGCCCGCATGTCCTCCAGCTCCATCGCCCCGGCGGCGCCGCCCGTTCGACGGGTGGCGCCGCCCTCCTCCCCCTACCGCCCCTCCTCCGTCGGCGAGCGGGTCTTCGACGTCCGCTCCGGCCGGTGGGCCGCCTTCATGGGCTGGCAGCACGGCCTCGCCTTCCTCCGTCCCCTCGGCGGCGGCACCGAGTGGGACACCGAAGCGCGTTGGATCACGAACACCGAACAGTGAGATGCCCCATGAGCAGCATGATCGACAAGATCACGGCCGAGGACCGTCGCGCCGCGGCCGACATTCTCGACGACCTCCAGGCCGTCCTGAGCGCCGCCGCCGTCAAACTCCCGTCCCTCGGCATCGACTGGCGCTCGGCCAAGGCCACCGGCGTCATCCTGATCGACCTCGGGGCCGCCCGGCCGGACGTCATCGAGCAGCTGGTCGTCGTCCTCCGCAGAGGTATGCGCCCGTAGTCGCCGCCGGTCTCATCACCGTCGGCCCCCTCGTGATCGCCGGCTTCGCTCTCCTGCTGATCCCGGAGGACGTCCCCGCACCGGCGCGCGGCCTGGTGTTCGCCCTCGCCTTCCTCGCCGCCTCGACCGGCGGATTCGCGTTCGTCGCCGGGTGGATGTGAGCCCACCCCTGGACGACCTGCCGGACGGGAGGTCTATGCTCTGGCCGAGCAACTGGGGGGATCATGGCGCGGAAAGCGTCCGGAATGCCGCTCTACAACAGAACGGCGTTGGTCATCGGGCTCGTCGTCTTCGGCGGCTTCATCCTGCTGAGCCTGGCGGCGATCGGGGCCCAGGCGCGCTACCACTACCGCTACGCCGATGCCGAACGGGTGCAGGCCACGGTGGTGACGGCGGAGTACCACGGCCCGATGGGGGAGCGGCCGGGCAGGATCGTGCTCGCGCTGGCCGACGGCCGGGAGGTCACGCCCGACCACGACCTGGCCGGCGGCGTGCCGACCGGGCTCGCCACGGGCGCGGTGCGGACCGTGCTCGTCAACCCGCAGAAGCCCGCCACGGTGGCCTTCCCGGCACAGGTGGGGTGGAAGGCCGTGCTGATCCCGTGGGCGCTGGGGCTGCCGGTCGGCGTGGTCGGCACGGCGGGCATGCTGCTCTACCGCTCATTCTGGGGCCGCGCGCCGGTCGCCGTGACGGCGCCGCGCGCGTGAGCACCCAGGCCCGGTCTGTCGGCCGGGGCCCTTTCCCACGTGCCCCGGCCGTGTACCGACGGGCCGGACAGCGGCACACTGGGCTCATGAACTCCGGGGCGGGGCTTGGCGAAGGCGGTTGGGACGAGGACGGGGCCCTGCGGGCCGTCCTGAGGCACGCGGCCGGGGAACTCGGGCTCGACCTGCCCGAGACGGACGGCAAGTGGCGCCGCCTGGCGGAGTACGTCGACGCGGAAGGCGCCCGGCGCGCGGTGGTGTACCCGCCCGACAGGGGGCGGCGGACCTTCCAGGTGGACCTCAAGGACGACGGCACCCGCCTGGCCTGGGGCCGGACCTCGGACCCGGCCAAGGTGGCCGGAGCGGTGGCGGCGTGGACGGGCGGTGCGGGGCTCGAAGGCACCAGGGCGCGCGCCTCGTTCGTCCGGTTCAGCCCGTGGGCCCTCGTCCACGAGCGGGAGCCGCTCGGTGCCGTCGAGTTGGCCTGGTGCCTCAAGCTGGACCGCGTCCACACACCGCCGTACAGCCGGCACCCGCGTGCCCACGCGCTGCTGGCGGCGGCGTACGCCCAGCCGGTGCTCCGTCGGCTGATGCCGGTCAACAGCCACTTCGACCTCTGGTTCTCCACCAGCGTCGAGCGGGGCGGGAGCGTCGGCTACTCCATCTGCCCGAACGACGAGGGCCTGTACGGGGTGTGGCACCACGGCGAGTTGGTCGCGCGCACCGAGATGCCGGAGGAAGCCGTCGCCCTCGTGGTGGCCGCCCTCCCGGAGGGGATCGGGCCGGCGAGCTGAGGCGGCGCGGCGGGCGGCCGGAGGCCGGTGCCGGGCATCAGAACGGTGGTTCCTCGGAGTACCCGCCCGCCCAGGACTCGCGCGCGGCCCTGAGTCGGGCGTAGCGTTCGCGCGGTCCCGGTGGTGGCGGTCGGTGCTGGTGTCCAGCAACCGGCGGGCGTGGTCCGTCAGTTCGCCCCGGTGGGCGGTGAGTTCCGGGTGTTCCACGAGAGGAATGGCCGCGACCAGGGCCGCGTCGCCCACTCCGGAGTCGTGGCGGCCCAGGTGGGGGCGGACGGCGGCGAAGAGCGTCGGGCGGTGGTGCCGGACCGCGCGCATCTGCACGTCCGGTTGGTCACCGGCGGAGACTACCGCCTCGTCGGCCGCGGGAACCGGACGGGGCCGTGGACGGGCATCGCGGTGCGGAGCAGGGACGATGCCGTTGCCTCACGGGCGGGCCTCGTCGGGGGCCGGCGGGCCGATCGGGAAGCGGATGGGGCTGAGCAGGTAGGGGGTGCGGCCCGGGGCCGGCCGGTTGGCCAGTCGGGGGCCCAGCACCGCGAGCAACTGGGCGGTCAGCTCGGTGAGTTCGTCCGGGCTGAGCCAGAGCGTTCCCTGGCGGTAGGACACCGCGTCGGCGACCGGGTCGGCGCCGTCGCGGTCGAGGTAGGCGTTGAACTCCGCGATGAGCACGGCCATGGCGGCCGCGAAGCCCCGGCGGTGGTCGTCCGGCGTCATCGCGGCGGCGTC
Organism: Kitasatospora sp. NPDC038210; assembly: GCF_055600605.1. Taxonomy (NCBI): domain Bacteria; kingdom Bacillati; phylum Actinomycetota; class Actinomycetes; order Kitasatosporales; family Streptomycetaceae; genus Kitasatospora; species Kitasatospora sp. NPDC038210. The sequence goes on from NZ_JBVJYK010000001.1 coordinate 669,898, forward strand.
GTCGGCGTCGACGACCGGACGGTCCTGGCGCAGCCGGTAGTGCCGCTCGACGGCGCCGCGCACCCGCTGCTCGCCGGCCACCTCCAGGAAGCCCGCCTCGGCCAGCAGGGCGACGTGCCGGTACATGGTCACCTTCGCCACGTCGGGCATGCGCTCGCACAACTGTGTGGTGGTCAGCTCCCGGCCGCCGGCGAGCGCGTGCACCACGCGCAGGCGCACCGAGTGGAGGAGAACGTCGGTGGTGTCCATGGGCTTCACAATTCCATACTCGATACTATTATCGAAAGTGGAAACGGTGAGCCTTGGAGGGGGCATGCGTCAGGCAGCGGGGCGGGCGGTGCAGGTGAACGGTCGGACCGTCCATGTGGAGGAGTCCGGCAGCGGACCGGACCAGGTGGTCTTCGAAGCGGGAGGGGGAATGGGGCGCACCTGCTGGGACCCGGTGGTCGCCCTGTTGGCGGACCGGACGCGATTGGTCACCTACGACCGTGCCGGCTCCGGTCGCAGCGGGCGGACGGCGGCCCGGCAGGGCATCGACGACCTGGCCGCAGACCTCGTCGCGCTGGTCGAGGCGGTCGTCCCCGGCGGCTTCGTGCTCGTCGCGCACAGCATGGGCGGGCTGGTCGCCCGCCGCGCCGTGGCGGCGCTGGGGCCGCGGCTGCGGGGGCTGCTGCTGCTCGACCCGGCGGCGGAGGGCGCGCCCGTCTACGACACCTTCGACCGGACCGCGGCGATGGTCGACCGGTCCCTGAGCGTGACGCAGGCACTCTTCCGGTCCCGCCTGCTGGCCCGCCTGGCCACCGGGGACCTCCGGCGTCTCTACCCGGCGGACACCTATGCGGCGATGCTCGCCGAGGACTTCGTCCCGGCGGGCATCGCGCAGACGCGGAAGGAGGTCGCGGCCGTGGCCGAGGCCGTCCCGCGCTTCCGCGCCGAGCCGCCGGCCCCGCCGGCCTGCCCGACGGTCCTCCTCTCGGCCGCCCGGCCGCAGAAGGGCCGGGGCCGGCACCACGCGGCCCTGTCCGAGCACCGGCGGCGTTGGGCGGAGTCCCTGCCGGACGGCCGGTTCGAGACCGTGGATTCCGGCCACCTCATCCAGGCCGAGCAGCCGGGGATCGTCGCGGACCGGGTCGAACGCCTCCTCGGCCGAAGCGGCGGGCCCGAGCGGACCGGCTAGACCGGCCGGACCGGCGCGGAGAGGGCGCGGGCTCCGAGCAGTGGCTCGGAGCCCGCGCCGAATCCTACGGTCCTCAGGTGTCGCTGAGGGCGTAGGTGCGGAAAGTGGCCAGCAGCGGCAGGACTTCGGTCTTGGTGGGGTCCTCGGTGACGGCCCTCATCGCGTCGATCACGGTGTGGGCGATGATCTTGGTGGCGGAGAGGTCGTCGGGTGCGGCGAGGGTGCCCCAGGCCTTGAGCGTCTGCGTGAGCAGCGCGCTCATCCGGGCGCCGATGTTGGAGCTGACCGCGTCCGAGATCTCGGCGAGCTCCTCGTCGCTCATGGTCGAGCGCAGGCCGAAGGCCAACGCCATGAGCGTGTCCATCGCGTGCTCGCCGTACGCGGCGACCAGCGCCGGGAGCGGCTGTTCACCGGCGCTGCCCGCCGCCAGGGCGGACAGCGCCTCCTCGTCGTCCTTCCACGCCGCCTCCAGGGCGGCCAAGGCCCGCAGGGCCTCGTCTACGGTGAGCCCGTCTGTCATGGAAGGAACGGTATGCAGCCCGTAGCGCCCGTTCCCATGGTTCGGGCGCGGAGATCACACCTTCGAGCGAAGCCGGGCCCGTTCCGCGCGATGGGCGTCCGCGAAGTGCTCCGCGTCCCAGGTTCCGCCCAGCTCAGGGGCCAGGGAGGCGAGCGCGAGGCCTGTGAAGTCGTCGGCGGTGCCCGCGCGTTCGGGCAGGGCGCCGAGCAGCGGGGCACCGGCCGAGCGCGGCAGGTCGGCGAGGTTGCAGCGTTCGGCGAGGCCGGCGTCCGCGGGCCAGGAGCCGATGAGCACGCCCGCGAGCGGGAGTTCGCGCGCCGCCAGGGCCTCCGCCGTGAGAGAGACGATGTTGAGCGTGCCGAGGCCGGCGGAGGCCACCAGCAGCACCTCGGCCGGCAGTCCGGCGTCGAGGACGGCGCGGGCCTGGTCGGCGAGGGTCCGGCCCTCGTCGTCGTAGCGGACCAGCAGGCCGCCCGCGCCCTCGACCAGCACCAGGTCGTGGGTGGCGGCGAGGTCGGCAACCTCGGCCACCACTTCGGCGGGGGAGAGGTAGGGCATCCCGGCCCGCCGGGCGGCGGTGTCGGGGGCCAGCGGCTCGGGGTAGCGGACGAGCTCACGGTACGTCAGTTCGCCTGCCAGGCGACGGACTTCGGCGGCGTCGCCCGGCTCGTCGCCGGTCACGCCGGTCTGGCCGGGCTTGAGCACGGCGACCTTCAGGCCGGCCTGCAGCGCCGCCGAGGCGACGGCCGCGGTGGCGACGGTCTTGCCGACGTCCGTGTTCGTGCCGGTCACGAAGAGGACGCGCGTGCTCGCCCCGCGGTCCTGCGTTCCCGTCCCGCCGTCCTGCGTTCCCGTGCCGCCGTCCTGCGCGCTCATCCCGCCACCGCCGCGGCGGTCACGGCGGCCGCGATGCGTGCCACGTCCTCGTCCTCCGTCACATAGGGGGGCATCGTGTAGATCAGGTCCCGGAAGGGGCGCAGCCAGACGCCTTCCCGCGCGGCCGCCTCGGTCGCCGCGGCGACGTCCACCGGGTGGTCCAACTGCACGACGCCGATGGCGCCTCGGACCCGTACGTCGTGCACGCCGGGCACGTCCGCGGCGGCCGCGAGGCCGTCCCGCAGCCCGTCCTCGATCCGCTTGACCTCCAGCGCCCAGTCCTGCCCGAGCAGCAGGTCGAGCGAGGCGTTGGCGGCCGCGCAGGCCAGCGGGTTGCCCATGAAGGTCGGGCCGTGGGCGAGCACCGGCATCTCGCCGCGGCTGATCCCGTCCGCGATCTCGCCGGTGCACAGCGCGGCGGCGAGCGTCAGGTACCCACCGGTGAGCGCCTTGCCGAGGCACATCACGTCCGGCGAGACGCCCGCGTGGTCGGCGGCGAACAGGGCGCCGCTGCGGCCGAATCCGGTGGCGATCTCGTCGAAGACGAGCAACACCCCGTACCGGTCGCAGAGTTCGCGCAGCATCCGCAGGTACGCGGGGGAGTGGAACTGCATGCCGCCCGCGCCCTGGACGACCGGCTCGACGATGACGGCAGCCAGCTCGTCGGCGTGAGTCGCCAGCAACTCCTCGAACTGCGCGGCGTATCCGGCGTCGAGCGGGGCGTCGAAGCCGGCCGGCGGCTGCGGTGCGAAGAGCTGCCCGGGCAGCACCCCGCCCCACAGGTGGTGCATCCCGCCGTCCGGGTCGCAGACCGACATCGGGTGGAAGGTGTCGCCGTGGTAGCCGCCGCGCCAGGTGAGCAGCCGGCGCTTGCCCGGCCGCCCGACGGACTGCCAGTACTGCAGGCACATCTTCATCGCGACCTCGACCGAGACCGAGCCCGAGTCGGCGAGGAAGACGTGCTGCAGCGGCTCCGGGGTGATCTCGACCAGCCTGGCTGCCAGCCGGACGGCGGGCTCGTGGGTGAGCCCGCCGAACATCACGTGACTCATCCGCCCCAGCTGCTCGCGCACGGCCTCGTCCAGCACCGGGTGCCGGTAGCCGTGGATCGCCGCCCACCAGGACGACATCCCGTCGACCAGCTCGCGCCGGCCGCCCGCGACGGGTTCGGCCAGGCGCAGCCGTACGCCCGACGCGGACTCGACCACGTACGGGGTGACGGTGCCGGGCATGGGCCCGTACGGGTGCCAGACGTGGGCGCGGTCGAGGGTGAGCAGCGTGTCCGCGGACAGCGGGGGCATGAGGGGTCTCCGGAGGGTCAGGCGTTGGGCGCGAGTTCGGTGCCGGCGCCGCGGCGGCGGACCTTGACGAGGTCGCTGCGGAGCTCGTCGTCCGCTCCCTCGGCGTCCGGGGCGTCCGTGGAGGCCTGCGCCGGGGCGTGGGAGTGCCCGCCGCACGGGCCGCAGCCGCCGCCGCTGCCGCAGGCCGAGGCCGCGGTGCCGCAGCCGCCGCCGGCCTGGGCGGCCTCGGCGATGTCGGCGCGGTGGCGCGGCAGGGTGGCCTCGCCGGCGCCCTCGACCTCGAAGCCGGCGTCCTTGATCATGTCGAGGTCGGCCTGGCCGGCCTGGCCCTCACTGGTCAGGTAGTCGCCGAGGAAGATGGAGTTGGCGATGTGCAGGCCGAGCGGCTGCATGGTGCGCAGGTGCACCTCGCGGCCGCCGGCGATCCGCACCTCGGTGTCCGGGTTGACGAAGCGGACCATCGCGAGGATGCGCAGGCAGCGCTGCGGGGTGAGGTTCCACTCCTTGGCGAGCGGGGTGCCCTCGAAGGGGATCAGGAAGTTGACCGGGACGGAGTCCGAGCCGAGCTCGCGCAGCGCGAACACCACGTCGACCAGGTCCTCGTCGGTCTCGCCCATGCCCGCGATCAGGCCGGAGCAGGCGGACAGGCCCGCGCCGTGCGCCTTCTGCACGGTGTCGACCCGGTCCGCGTAGGTGTGGGTCTTGGTGATGGCCCCGTAGGTGCTCTCGGAGGTGTTGAGGTTGTGGTTGTAGGCGTCGGCGCCGGCCGCCTTGAGGCGCTCGGCCTGGTTGTCGGAGAGCAGGCCGAGGCAGACGCAGATCTCGACCGCGGGGTCGGCCTCCTTGATGGCGGCCATGGTGTCGGTGACCCGGTCGATGTCGCGGTCCGTCGGGCCGCGGCCGCTGGCGACCAGGCAGACCCGCTTGGCGCCGCCGGCCACGCCGGCCCGGGCGGCGTCGGCGGCCTGGTCCGGCTTGAGCCAGGTGTACTTGAGGATCTCGGCCTTGGACCCGAGCCGCTGCGAGCAGTACGAGCAGTCCTCCGGGCAGAGCCCGCTCTTGAGGTTCACCAGGTAGTTGAGCTTGACCCGGCGGCCGAACCAGCGGCGGCGCACCTTGCCGGCCGCGGCGACCACGTCGAGCAGCTCGTCGTCGGTGGTGGCGAGGACGGCCAGGGCCTCCTCGCGGGTCGGGACTTCGCCGCGCAGGCCCTTGGCGGTGAGGGTATCGAGCAGATCCATGGGGCGATCCTGCCTGTTCGTGATCGAGCGGCGCCAGAGCAAACCCGCCAGAAGATCGGTGTGAGGATGTGCCGATTGCCACAGTGTCGAAGCTCACGGCTCCGCCGCTGGTCACGAGCTTGACGTGAACCCGAGGTGAAGGTTACTGGCGGGTAGGTCGCTGGCGGTGCCCGTGGTGCGAGCTCCCCCGCGCGGACGATGATCCACAACCCCCGACCCCGTGATCCAGGCCACCCCCGGGGTGCTTAGAATCTGCGCCATGACCACGCAGGGGGAGCGCACCCCGACTCCGGGAGAGGGCCAGGACGGCCGGGCAGGACAGCGGACCGGCGGGGGCGCCGACGACGGCATCGGCCAGGGCGCCGACCGCAGGCGGGGCCGGCGGCTGAGCGGCCGTCGGGCGGCGGGCTGGGTCGTCGTGGCCGGCGTGGTCGTGGCCGGCGGGTGGATCATCACCCGCCCGATGCCCGGCGACTACATACCCGGACTCGGCCCGTCCACCAAGGACTCCTCCAAGACCCCTCCGGTGGTCGGCGCCCCGCCGCCGCGCACCGACTCCGAGAGCCTCAGCGTCGACAACTACTTCCCCGCCCAGCGACCGATCGAGGTCGGCGCCTACAAGGCGCGGCGCAACGGCGCCCGGCAGGGCGAGAACTGCGCCGAGGTGCTCCAGGACCGCGCCCAGGACCCGCTGAAGGACAGCGGCTGCCAGTCCTACCTGATCGTCAGCTTCAGCGGCCAGGACCGCCCGGTGCTCAGCAGCGTCACCCTGCTGCGCTTCCCCGACCAGGCCTCCGCCGCCAAGGCCGCCGACGCCCTGCGGGCCAAGCCCGGATCGGTCGCCTTCATCCTCCCCGACGCCAACAACGCCCCGGCGCAGCCCGCCGGCGCCAAGACGGGCGGCGAGCCGCGGGTCGAGACCGTCGGGCACTACGTGACGGTCACCAGCTCGCGGACCGGGGACGGCCGCCCGGCGGCCACCCCGAGCAGCACCGGCGCCACGAGCGGTACGGGCACCCCGAGCGCGCCCGTACCACCGGCGGGCGCGCCCACCGGCGGAGCCCCGACGTCGACCGGGTCGCCGACGCCCAGCACCGAGCAGACCCTGGACGAGGCCACCCGCGCGATCTCGTACGCGGCGGGCTCGCCGTTCATGTGGATGTGACAGGGCCCCAAGGTGAAAGCCCGACGGTGAATGCCCGAGCGTGACAGCCTGAAGGGGCCCGGCAATGCCGGGCCCCTTCAGGCTGCCTGACGATCCGTCAGCCGCCGAGCCGGTCCACCGCGGTCACCCGCACCACCGCCCGGCCCTCCTCGTCCGAGCCGTACAGGTCCACCTCGGCGCTGATGCCCCAGTCGTGATCGCCCTCGGGGTCGTCGAAGATCTGCCGGACCCGCCAGGCGGAGTCCTCCTCCTCGATGATGAGCATCTTCGGGCCGCGCGCGTCCGGGCCGGTACCGAGGTCGTCGTACTCCTCCCAGTACCCGTCCATGGCGTCCGCCCAGCGGTCCGCGTCCCAGCCGTACTCGCCGTCCAGCTCGGCGAGCTCCTCGTAGTGCTCCAGCGCACACAGCTCGACCCGGCGGAACATCTCGTTGCGCACCAGCACCCGGAAGGCCCGCGCGTTGGCCGTGACCGGCGCCGGCTTGTCGTCCAGCCGCACCTCGGCGGCCTGCGGCTCCGTCGGGTTGGCCAGCTGCTCCCACTCGTCCAGCAGGCTGGAGTCGACCTGGCGGACCAGCTCGCCGAGCCAGGCGATGACGTCCTTCAGGTCGTCGGTCTTCACGTCCTCGGGGACGGTCTGCTCCAGAGCCTTGAAGGCGCCCGCCAGGTAGCGCAGCACGATGCCCTCGGTGCGGGCCAGCTCGTAGAAGCCGACGTAGTCCGAGAAGGTCATCGCCCGCTCGTACAGGTCGCGGACCACGGACTTCGGCTGCAGCTGGTGGTCGCCGATCCACGGGTGCGCCCGGCGGTACACCTCGTAGGCGTGGGTGAGCAGCTCCTCCAGCGGCTTCGGGTAGGTGATCTCCTGGAGCCGCTCCATCCGCTCCTCGTACTCGATGCCGTCCCGCTTCATCTCGCCGACGGCCTCGCCGCGCGCCTTGTTCTGCTGCGCGGCGAGGATCTGGCGCGGGTCGTCGAGGGTCGCCTCGACGACCGAGATCACGTCCATCGCGTACGAGGGCGAGGTCGGGTCGAGGAGCTCGAAGGCGGCCAGCGCGAAGGTGGACAGCGGCTGGTTGAGCGCGAAGTTCTCCTGGAGGTCCAGCGTGAGGCGGACGATCCGGCCCTCGGCGTCCGGCTCCGGCAGCCGCTCCACCACGCCGCCCTCCAGCAGCGAACGGTAGATGGCGATCGCGGTGCGGATGTGCCGGCGCTGCGCGGCCTTGTCCTCGTGGTTGTCGGTGAGCAGCTTGCGCATCGCCTCGAAGGCGTTGCCGGGGCGGCCGATCACCGACAGCAGCATCGCGTGGCTCACCTTGAACCGGGAGACCAGCGGCTCCGGGTCGGCGCCGATCAGCTTCTCGAAGGTCTCCTCGGTCCAGCCGACGAAGCCCTCCGGCGCCTTCTTGCGCACCACCTTGCGCTTCTTCTTCGGGTCGTCCCCGGCCTTCGCGATCGCCTTGTCGTTCTCGATCACGTGCTCCGGCGCCTGCGCCACCACCTGGCCGACGGTGTCGAAGCCGGCCCGGCCCGCGCGCCCGGCGATCTGGTGGAACTCACGGGCGCGCAGGATGCGCACGCGCTGTCCGTCGTACTTGGACAGGGCCGTGAACAGCACCGTGCGGATCGGCACGTTGACGCCGACGCCGAGCGTGTCCGTCCCGCAGATCACCTTCAACAGGCCCGCCTGGGCGAGGCGTTCGACCAGCCGGCGGTACTTCGGCAGCATGCCCGCGTGGTGCACGCCGATGCCGTGGCGCACGAACCGGGACAGGTTGCGGCCGAACTTGGTGGTGAAGCGGAAGTTGCCGATCAGGTCGGCGATGGCCTCCTTCTCCGCCTTCGAGCACATGTTGATGCTCATCAGCGACTGCGCCCGCTCCACCGCCTCCTTCTGCGTGAAGTGCACGACGTAGACCGGCGCCTGGCCGGTCTGCAGCAGCTCCTCCAGCGTGTCGTGCATGCTGGTGCGGCGGTATTCGTAGAACAGCGGGACCGGGCGGGTCGCGTTGCGGACCACCGTCGTCGGGCGGCCGGTCCGGCGGGTCAGGTCCTCCTCGAAGCGGCGGACGTCGCCCAGCGTCGCCGACATCAGCAGGAACTGCGCCTGCGGCAGCTCCAGCAGCGGGATCTGCCAGGCCCAGCCGCGGTCCGGCTCGGCGTAGAAGTGGAACTCGTCCATGACCACCTGGCCGATGTCCGCCCGGGCGCCGTCACGCAGCGCGATCTGGGCGAGCACCTCGGCGGTGCAGCAGATGATCGGCGCGGTCGGGTTCACGCTCGCGTCGCCGGTCATCATGCCGACCTGCTCGGTGCCGAACATCTTCACCAGGTCGAAGAACTTCTCCGAGACCAACGCCTTGATCGGCGCGGTGTAGAAGGTCCGCTGCCCCTCCGCCAGCGCCGCGAAGTGCGCCCCGGCCGCCACCAGGCTCTTGCCCGACCCGGTCGGCGTCGCCAGGATCACGTTGTTCCCCGAGACCAGCTCGATCAGCGCCTCCTCCTGCGCCGGGTACAGCGTGATCCCGCGCTCCTCCGCCCAGGCGGCGAACGTCTCGTACAGCGCGTCGGGCGTGGCGGGCTTCGGCATCAGATCAAGGAGGGTCACCCGGCTATCTTGCCTGCTCGCCGCCACCCCGGGCAAAGCCCGCCCGCCCGGGGGCGGCCCCCTCGCGCGGCGACCGCCCGGCCCGGCGAGCCGAACACGTGCCGATCATGTGCCGAGCGGCACATTGATCCCGCTTCGGACGGCGTGCGACAGTGCCGGGCATGAGCCAGCCCCTCGCCTCCGAACCGCGTTCCTCCGTTCTCGCCCCCGAGGCCGTCTTCGACTGGCTCGACGAGGCCGCCGCGCTGCGGGCCGACGCCGGGCTGACCCGGACGCTGCGCAGCCGGCCGGCGGAGGACCCGGTGCTGGACCTCGCGGGGAACGACTACCTCGGGCTGACCAGGCACCCGGTGGTGACGCAGACGGCCGCGGAGGCGGCGCTGCGCTGGGGCGGCGGGTCGACGGGCTCGCGGCTGGTGACCGGGACGACCGCGCTGCACACCGAACTGGAGGAGGAGCTGGCCGAGTTCTACGGGGCCGAGGCGGCGCTGGTGTTCTCCTCCGGCTACACCGCCAACCTGGCCGCGCTCACCGCGCTCACCGACCCGGACACCCTGATCGTGTCCGACGCCTACAACCACGCCTCGCTGATCGACGGCTGCCGCCTCTCCCGCTCCGACGTCCACCGCGCCCCGCACAGTGACCCGGCCGCCGTGGCCGAGGTGCTCGCCGCGCGGGCGCAGCGCAGGGCGCTGGTGGTCACCGACTCGGTGTTCTCGGTGGACGGCGACGCCGCCCCGCTGGCCGCGCTGTCCGAGGCCGTCCGCGCACACGGGGCCGCCCTGCTGGTGGACGACGCGCACGGGCTGGGCGTGCTCGGCCCCGGTGGCACCGGCGCCCTCGCCGCCGCCGGGCTCGCCGGGCGGCCGGACACCGTCGCCACCGTGACGCTCTCCAAGTCCCTCGGCTCCCAGGGCGGCGCCGTCCTCGGGCCGCGCCGGGTGATCCGCCACCTCACCGAGACCGCCCGCACCTTCATCTTCGACACCGGCCTCGCCCCGGCCGCCGCCGGCGCCGCCCTCGCCGCCCTGCGGCTGCTGCGCGCCGAACCCGCCCGGGCCGAGCGCGCCCGCGAGGTGGCCCGCACCCTCGCCCGGCAGCTCACCGCCGCCGGCCTGCACGCCTGCGAGCCGGACGCCGCCGTGGTCTCGGTCCGCGCCCCGGGCCCCGAGGCCGCCGTCGCCTGGGCCGCCGACTGCCGCCGCGCAGGCCTTGCCGTCGGCTGCTTCCGCCCCCCGTCCGTCCCGGACGGCATCTCCCGCCTGCGCCTGACCGCCCGCGGTGACCTGACCGACGGGCAGATCGCCGAGGCGGTCCGGATCATCGCAGACCTGGCACCGGCGGGCGCCCGGCGCGAATAGCCGTTCGGCGGGGTGCCCGCCGACGGGCAGGACAGCGGCATGCCGGATCTGCTGTGGGACGGCGTCGCCCGGCTGCCGACTGCGTCCGCGTGCTGTGGGCGGCGGTGGCCGGGTGAACGGGCCCTACGGCAGTCCCGTCACCAGCAGGGCCTCCGCGCCGACCGGGCGGTAGCCGGCGGCCTGGAAGGCGCGGACGCTGGGGGCGTTGCCGGGGGCCTGCTGGGCCCAGACGGTGCCGCCCCCGGGGACGAGGTGGCGGGCGGCGGTGGCGAGGGCGCGGCCGAGGCCGCGGCCCCGGGTGTGCGGGTCGACCTCGACGGCGCACTCCCAGCGGCCGGCCACGCCGCGGCCGAGGATCAGGACGCCGCCGTCGGCCGTGAACACCCGGACGTCCTCGCGGTAGCGCAGGGCCCGCACCACCCGGGGGTGCTCGCGGTCGCGCACCTCCGCCAGCGGCAGCGGCGGCTCGCCCGGCAGACGGTCGGCGGCCGTCAGCAGGTCGATGTTGTTGACGGTGCGCCCGGTGCGCCCGGCGAAGGCGGTCAGGAAGGGCGGGCAGAGCGGCGCGGACAGCGGGTCGCCCGGGGCGGCGGCGACCGCGGCGCGCACCCAGGCCGGGTCCTCGTCCGTGAAGACGACCGTGTGCGCGGCGAAGGCGATCACCCCGGCCTCGCGCGGCGACGGCTGCGGCAGCACCGTGACCGATCCGTCCGGCGGCGGGAACACCCCGCCCGCCGCGTCCGTCAGGATCTCCGCCAGTCCCCGCACACCCACCGGTGCCCCCAACCCCTCGAAGACCGTCAGCGTACGCCGTCCCTACTTCTTGCGGGCCCGGCTCGGCTGGACGCGGGTGGGCTCGCCCGCGGCCTTGGGGTGGTCGGGCGGGTAGGGGAGTTCGCCGAGGCCCTCGTCGTGCAGCTGCTTGTCGTAGAGCTCCAGCAGGCCCTCCAGGCGGAACGCCTGGCCCTCCATCTCCGCGTTGAGGTCGCCGAGTTCGGCGAAGCGGGCGGGGACGGTGCGCAGGTCGAAGTCCTCGGGCGAGGCGTCGTCGACCTCGTCCCAGCGCAGCGGGGTGGAGGCGGTGGCGCGGGGGCGGGCGCGCAGCGAGTAGGCGGAGGCGATGGTGCGGTCGCGGGCCATCTGGTTGTAGTCGACGAAGATCCGCTCGCCGCGCTCCTCCTTCCACCACGCGGTGGTGACCTGCCCCGGCATCCGCTGCTCCAGGACCCGGCCGAGGGCGATCACCGCGTGCCGTCCGTCGGTGAAGGTCCACTCCGGCACCAGCGGCACGTACACGTGCAGGCCGCGCCCGCCGGAGGACTTGGGCCAGCCGCGCAGCCCGTGCTCCTCCAGCAGGGCGCGCAGCTCGTGGGCGACGCGGACGGCGTCGTGGAAGTCGGTGCCGGGCTGCGGGTCGAGGTCGATGCGAAGTTCGTCGACGTGGTCGGTGTCGGAGCGCCGGACCGGCCAGGGGTGGAAGGTGAGGCAGCCCAGGTTGGCGGCCCACAGGACGGCGGCGGGCTCGGTGGGGCAGATCTCGTCGGCGGAGCGGCCGCTGGGGAACTCGATCCGGGCGGTGGGCAGCCAGTCCGGCAGGCCCTTGGGGGCGCGCTTCTGGTAGAAGAACTCGCCGTCGACGCCGTCCGGGAAGCGCTGCAGGGTGGTCGGGCGGTCGCGCAGGCCGCGCAGCACCCCGTCGGCGACGGCGAGGTAGTACTGCGCGACGTCCAGCTTGGTGAAGCCGCGCTCCGGGTAGTACACCTTGTCCGGGTTCGACAGCCGGACGGTGCGCCCGGCGACTTCCAGTTCCACGGCTGAGCCCATGCCCCTCACGCTAAGCGTGCGGGGCCCGGCGCGCGCCCCGAGACCATCGGGGCGAGGATCGGACGCATGGACCTGCCCGTGATGCCGCCGGTGTCGCCGATGCTCGCCAAGTCGGTGGCCGAGATCCCGCCCGGGATGCAGTACGAGGCCAAGTGGGACGGCTTCCGCACCATCGTGTTCCGCGACGGCGCGGAGGTGGAGCTCGGCAGCCGCACCGGCAAGCCGCTGACCAGGTACTTCCCCGAACTGGTCGAGGCCCTGCGGCGTGAGCTGCCGCCGCGCTGCGTGCTGGACGGCGAGGTGGTCATCGCCCGCGACGGCCGGCTGCGCTTCGAGGAGCTGCTGGAGCGCATCCACCCCGCCGCGAGCCGGGTGAAGCTCCTCGCGGAGCGGACCCCGGCCTCCTTCGTCGCCTTCGACCTGCTCGCCCTCGGGGACGACTCCCTGCTGGACGAGCCGCTGTCGGTGCGCCGCCCGGCCCTGGAGGCGGCGCTCGCCGACGCCGCCGACCCGGTGTTCACCGCCCCCGCCGCCACCGACCGGGACCTCGCGCGGACCTGGTTCGCCGAGTACGAGGGCGCCGGGCTGGACGGGGTGGTCGCCAAGCCGCTGGACCAGCCGTACCGGCCGGGGGAGCGGACCATGTACAAGATCAAGCACGAGCGCACCGCCGACTGCGTGGTCGCCGGCTACCGCGAGCACAAGAGCGGCCCGGTGGTCGGCTCCCTCCTGCTCGGCATCTTCGACGCCGACCGCAAGCTCCAGCACGTCGGCGTCTGCGCCGCCTTCTCGATGGCCCGCCGCCGCGAACTCGCCGATGAACTGGCCCCGTTGCGGATGGACGACCTCTCCCGGCACCCGTGGGGCGCCTGGGCGGAGGAGGCCGCGCACGCCGAGGGCCGGCTGCCCGGCGCCGTCAGCCGCTGGACCGGCGGCAAGGACCTGTCCTGGATCGCGCTGCGCCCGGAGCGGGTGGTCGAGGTCGCGTACGACCACATGGAGGGCACGCGGTTCCGGCACACCGCGCAGTTCCGCCGCTGGCGGCCGGACCGCACCCCGGAGAGCTGCACCTACGCGCAGCTGGAGGAGCCGGTGTCGTACGACCTCGGCCAGGTGCTGGGGATCTGACCGATCCCGGCCGGAACGCCGCAGGTCCGACCCGGTCGTTCGGGTCGGACCTGCGGCAGGTGTTCCGGCTCGGCTCAGGAGATGTGCAGCGTGGCGCCGCTGCCGGGCGTGGCCGGCGTCGTACCGGCGGGCGAGGTGGGGGAGCCCGCGCTGCCGGTGGTCGGGGCGGACGCCGACGGCGATCCCGACGAGGGCGGGGTGGGCAGGGTGTAGACGTTGTTCGGCGAGACGATCTGCGTGATCGCCCGCGCGAGGAACGTCGACGGCTCCGAACCGTCGTGCAGGATGTCGGTGTTGAGCAGGAGGACCAGGCTGGCCTGCGCGGGCGGCAGGTAGATCACCACGCTCTCGTACCCGGGCAGCGAGCCGTTGTGGCCGACCCACCCGTGCGTGGTGAACACCCCGAAGCCGTAGCCGAGGTCGGGGGTGCCGACGCTCACGGTCTTCAGCCGCTCCGCCTGGGTGGCGGCGCTGATCAGCGGCACGCCGGTGGCCAGCACCTTCGACCAGGTCTGCAGGTCGGGGAGGTTGGAGATCACGGCGCCGGCCGCCCAGGCCCAGGACGGGTTCCAGTCGGTGGAGTCCTCGACCGCGCCGCTGAGCGTCTGGTTGGTGTAGCCGTGGGCGTGCGGGGTCGGGAAGGCCGCGTCGGTCGGCAGGCTCGTCCGGTCGAGCCCGGCCGGGGTGAACACCTGCTGCTCCAGGAAGTCCTGGAGCGGCTGCCCGCCGACCTTCTCGACGACCAGACCGAGCAGGATCAGGTTGGTGTTGGAGTACTCGAACTTGGCGTTCGGCGCGAAGTTCGCCGGGTGCTTGAACGAGTACGCGAGCAGCTCCTCCGGGGTGAAGGGGCGGTCCGGGTTGTTGAAGAACGCCTGCTGGAAGTCCGGGTCCAGCGTGTAGTTGTACAGGCCGCTGCGCATGTCGCCGAGCTCGCGGATGGTGATGCCGTCGCCGCCGGGCACGCCCGGGATGTACTTGGAGATCGGGTCGTCCAGGCCCACCTTGCCCTGGTCCACCAGCCGCAGGACGCCCGTGGTCGTGAAGGTCTTGGTGACGCTGCCGATCCGCATGTACAGGTCCGGCGACATCGGGGTGTCGGCGACCTTGTCGGCGGTGCCGAACGAGCGCAGGTAGCTGTCGTCGGGGGTGGTGTAGCCGACGATCACCCCAGGGATGTTGACCTCGTTCATCACCTGTTTGATCGCGGCGTCGAGCTGGGCGGCGACGGCGGGGGTGATCGGCACCACGCCTCCGGAGGCGGTCGCGGCGGCGGTGCCGCGCGCTCCGCCGGTGCCGGTCGCGGTCGGGCTGAGCGCGGCCGGTTCGGCGGTGACGGCGGGATCGCCGGCCTGCCGGGCGGGCCCGGGGTCCCCGGAGCAGGCGGAGACGGCCAGCAGCCCGGCGAGGGCCAGGGCGGCGGTCGCGCGGCCGGCGGAGCGGGGAGCGGCCGGGCGCGGCCGTCGGGTCTCGGTCATGTGTCGACGCGCCTCTCTGGGGCGATTCTCTGGGTGGTCCTCCGGGCGGTCCTCCGCGGCGACGGGGCCCGGGCCCGGAGCGCTGCTCCACGGGGCCGCGGGGAAGCGTCGCCACCGTAAGCACCGCACTCGAACGCCCGCGCGTCGGCTGCGGCCGGGCTGGCCCGAACGGACCAAACCCCACCCGAGTGGCGGGGCGGTGGTTTCGCCGGCGCTCAGGCGCTGTCAAGTACCGCGACCCACGCGTCGGTTGGTGTCGTGCGGGGAGCTCCGCGCTCGGCCGGAAGGGTGAGCACCGGCACGCCGCACCCGCCGTCGGCCGCTGCTCGGGCACGATCGTTCAGCCCAGCTGTGGCCGCCGTTAAGAATTCCTCGATGGACCGCACCCCCTCCCACCAGGCAGATTTCTGCCTGCCCGGAGTGCGTCCGTCAGGACCGGCCGAACCGGGCCGCCCCGGCCTGCCCGACCCCCGAAGGCCGTCCCCCCGCACGTCAGGAGCCGCCGCCCGTGAAGGCACTCGTCAAGCAGCAGGCCGAGCCCGGCCTCTGGATGATCGATGTCCCGAAGCCCGAGATCGGCCCCGGCGAGGTGCTGATCAAGGTGCTGCGGACCGGCATCTGCGGCACCGACCTGCACATCCGCAAGTGGGACGGCTGGGCGCAGCAGACCATCCGGACCCCCCTGGTGCTCGGCCACGAGTTCGTCGGCGAGGTCGCCGAGCTCGGCGCCGGCGTCGCGGACATCGCGATCGGCGACCTGGTCAGCGGCGAGGGCCACCTGGTCTGCGGCAAGTGCCGCAACTGCCTGGCCGGCCGTCGTCACCTGTGCCGCAACACCGTCGGCCTGGGCGTCAACCGCGACGGCGCCTTCGCCGAGTACGTGGCGCTGCCAGCCTCCAACGTCTGGGTGCACCGGGTGCCGGTCGACCTGGACGTGGCCGCGATCTTCGACCCGTTCGGCAACGCCGTGCACACCGCGCTGTCCTTCCCGCTGGTCGGCGAGGACGTGCTGGTCACCGGCGCCGGCCCGATCGGCATCATGGCCGCCGCCGTCGCCAAGCACGCCGGCGCCCGCAACGTGATGATCACCGACGTCTCCCCGTACCGCCTCGACCTGGCCCGCGAGGTCGGTGTGACGCTGGCGCTCAACGTCGCCGAGCACACCATCGAGGAGGGCCAGCAGAAGCTCGGCCTGCGCGAGGGCTTCGACGTCGGCCTGGAGATGTCCGGCCGCCCCGAGGCGATGCAGTCGATGATCGCCAACATGACCCACGGCGGGAAGATCGCCATGCTCGGCCTGCCCGCCGAGCAGTTCCCGGTGGACTGGGCCTCGGTCGTCACCTCGATGATCACCATCAAGGGCATCTACGGCCGCGAGATGTTCGAGACCTGGTACGCGATGTCCGTGCTGCTGGAGGGCGGCCTGGACCTCAGCCCGGTGATCACCGGTCGTTACGCCGCCACCGACTTCGAGGCCGCGTTCGACGACGCCGCGAGCGGCAACTGCGGCAAGATCATCCTCGACTGGACCGCCTGAGCCACCCCGCCCACGCAAAAGGAGCCTGTTGTGTTCGACAACGTGCGCGCCGACGTCGCCGCCACCCTCGACGAGATCCGCGAGGCCGGCCTGTTCAAGCCCGAGCGGGTGATCGGCACCCCGCAGAGCGCCGCGGTCACCGTCACCGGCGGCGGCAAGCCGGGCGAGGTGCTGAACTTCTGCGCCAACAACTACCTCGGCCTGGCCGACCACCCCGAGGTGCTGGCCGCCGCCAAGGACGCCCTGGACCGCTGGGGCTACGGCATGGCCTCGGTCCGCTTCATCTGCGGCACCCAGGACGTCCACAAGGAGCTGGAGGACCGCCTCTCGGCGTTCCTCGGCCAGGAGGACACGATCCTCTACTCCTCGTGCTTCGACGCCAACGGCGGTGTCTTCGAGACCCTGCTCGACGCGAACGACGCCGTCATCTCCGACGCGCTGAACCACGCGAGCATCATCGACGGCATCCGGCTCAGCAAGGCCCGCCGCCACCGCTACGCCAACCGCGACATGGCCGACCTGGAGAAGCAGCTCCAGGACACCCAGGACGCCCGCCGCCGCCTGATCGTCACCGACGGCGTCTTCTCGATGGACGGCTACGTCGCTCCGCTGCGGGAGATCTGCGACCTGGCCGACCGCTACGGCGCCATGGTCATGGTGGACGACTCGCACGCCGTCGGTTTCGTCGGCGCGGGCGGCCGCGGCACCCCCGAACTGCACGGCGTGATGGACCGCGTGGACATCATCACCGGCACCCTCGGCAAGGCCCTCGGCGGCGCGTCCGGCGGCTACGTCGCCGCCCGCCGGGAGATCGTCGCCCTGCTGCGCCAGCGCTCCCGCCCGTACCTGTTCTCCAACTCGCTCGCCCCGGTGATCGCGGCCGCCTCGCTGAAGGTGCTCGACCTCGTCGAGCAGTCCAACGAGCTGCGCGAGCGGCTGGCGGCCAACACCGCGCTGTTCCGCACGAAGATGACCGAGGCCGGCTTCGAGATCCTGCCCGGCGACCACCCGATCGCCCCGGTGATGATCGGCGACGCGGCAAAGGCCGGCAAGCTCGCCGAGCTGCTGCTGGAGCGCGGCGTGTACGTGATCGGGTTCTCCTACCCGGTCGTCCCGCACGGCCAGGCCCGGATCCGGGTCCAGCTGTCCGCGGCGCACTCCACCGAGGACGTCGAGCGCGCCGTCGCGGCCTTCGTGGACGCGCGCGCCGCGATGGGCGAGTAGCACCCCGGGGCGGTGCCCGGGTGCGTGCGGCACCCCGGGAGCCGCACCCCTGTGGGCCCGGCAGGGGCCCGCACAGACTGCCCGCGGGCCGGTCCGCTCGGAACCGGACCGGCCCGCGGGCTCATGACAGCCGTGCGGCGGAGGCGCGTCGATGCCTCTCCGCCGCACGGCCCCCAACCACCTGCCCCACCCTCCCGTGACGGGGGCGGGACGCCGGCCAGGCCGCCGTCCCGCCCCCGTTCGCGGTTCCCGGGCCCGGCCCGGGAGGCTCCGTGCTCCGCGGGGGTCAGTCGTCGTCCTGGCCCTGGCCCCGGTCCTGCCCCCGGTCGTCGTCGTCGCCGTGGTGGCCGGAGGTGCGGGCGAAGACCTGAGCGTCCGCGGTCGCCGGGCCGGCGGTGCCGGTGACCAGGTTGCCGCTGGTCGAGCCGAAGACCACGGCGTCGCCCGCGGCGTCCACGAAGGGGTCCGTCGAGGAGCCGTTGCCGAACGAGCCGTCCGGAGCGGTGGCGACCCGCTCGGTGCGGCCGGTGCGCAGGTCCTGGCGGTAGACCTCCCGGCCCGGGTGCTGCGGGCCGGCCACCAGGTTGTCGGCGGCGGAGGAGAAGTAGATCCAGCGGTTGTCGGCGGTGATGCTGCCGTGGTCGGAGGTGCCGACCGAGGTGGTGCCGGGCAGGCCGCCGCTGACCTTCGTCACGGTGCCCTTCCGGAGGTCCCGGACGTACAGCACCAGGTGGTACCGGTGGCCGTTGGTCGACCCGCCGGGCTCGGGCAGGGCGTAGACCGCGCGCCGCCCGTCCGGGCTGATCGTCGCGTCGAAGCTCGCGAAGCCGAGCTTGCCGTCGAGGTCGAGGCTGGCGGCGGAGATGCGGCCGGAGTCCACGTCGTACGCGTAGTAGGCGCCGGTGGTCGGCAGGGCCAGGTTCGGGGCGGTCAGGCCCTCGCGGGCGCTGCGGGGCAGGGCCGGGGCGGTGCCCGGGGCCGGCCCGACGTCGGCGGTGGCCGCCGGTGCGGTGGCGGCCCGGGCCGCGGGGGACTGTCCGGCGGGAACCAGGTTGGACGCGAAGGAGGTGAAGCCGACGGTGCGGCCGTCCGCGCTGATCGTCGGGTTGAGGGACATGCTGTCGCCCGGCTTGCCGTCCACGCCGAGGGAGACCAGGCGGGTCCTGCCCGTCCAGCGGTCGGTGACGTAGATGTTGTGGTCCCAGGTGTACGGCCGGGCGAGCGAGGGGGCGTCGGCCCCCAGGCCGGGGACGCGGTCGGGGACGCGGTCGGGAACGAGGCCGGGGACGAGGTCGGTCCGGGCGGACACGAAGGCGACGTAGCGGCCGTCCGCACTGATCGAGGGCGCGTACGAGGCGTGGAACCGGTCGGTGTCGCCGCTGGTGAGCCCGCCGCTGACCAGCTCGGTGCGGCCGGTCCTGCGGTCACGGACGTACACCTCGGTGCGCCCCTGGACCTGCATGCCCGGCAGCACGTTCTCGGCGTCGCTCTCGAAGGCGACGTAGCGGCCGTCGGCGTTGATCGCGGCGTAGTCGGTGAAGCCGTTCAGTGCCGAGCCGTCGTCGGCCAGGTTGACCCGCTCGGTGCGGCCGGTACGCAGGTCGCGGACGTAGGCGTCGCGGGCGCTCTTCGCGGGCTGCTCCACCAGGTTCGTGGCCCACGAGGTGAACAGGGCGTAGCGGCCGTCGGCGCTGATCCCCTTGCTCTGGGACTGGTTGTCCGGCGCCGCGCCGTTCACCCCGACGCTGACCTGGACGGTGCCGAGCGGCGCGGGCGCGGCCTGGGCCGGGGCGGCGGTCGCGGCCAGCACGGCGGCGGCCGCCAGGAGGCCGGCGGCGCCGGCCGACCGGCGGGTGCGGGTGGTGCGGGTGCCGGAGGCGGTGCGGGTGGTGCGGGTGGTGCCGGACATGGGCGTTGCCCTCCCCTGGGATGCGGCGCTGCGCCGGGCTCCCTCCCGGCGACGGGCTCGGGGAGAGCCAATCGCCGGGAGGGAACGGCGGTCAACGCCCCCGGGTGATCTCGGCGGAAAAGTACGTCAACGGACGTAAACCGCACGGCAGTCAGGCCATCGGGGGCAACGGATCAGGCCATCTCAGAGCAGGCGCCGGAAGACGTCCGCGTTCTGGTTGTCGTCGCCCGGGACGAGGTTGCCGTCGTCGGCGGTGAACAGCAGCGTCGTGCCGAAGGCGTCGACCCTCGGGAAGTAGGACGAGGCGGTGCTCTGCGTGTCGTCCCGGGTGAGGGAGACGCGGTCGGTGCGCCCGGTCCGCGGGTCGTAGCGGAAGATGTCGGTCTGCTCGTTGGTGTCGCCCGGCACCAGGCCATCGGCGTCGGAGGCGAAGAAGACCCGGTCGTCGAGGGTCATCGTGGCGTTGAAGGAGTCCCTGAGGTCGGTGGTGCCGGGCGGCGGGGTGCTGACCTTGGTGACCTTGCCGGTGGCCAGCTCGTGCAGGAAGACGTCCGAGTGCCGGCCGTGCGAGCCGGGGCGGCCGCCCGGCTGGAAGAGGTTGTAGACGACGTACCGGCCGGAGGGGCTGATCTGCCCGTCCGCGCCGCCGCCCTGCAAGGCCCCGCTCTCGTCGAGGCTGGCGCCGGTGATCCTGCCGGTGCGGGCGTCCCACACGTAGTCCGGGTAGGCGCGCAGCCCGGCGAGCCGGGGGCTCGCGCCTGCGGTGGCTGTGCGGGCGGGCGTGCGGGTGGCGTCGGGTTCCTCGGGGGTGCCGGCCGCCGCGGCGTCGGCGGTCGTGGCGTCGGCGGCCGGTGGCGTCTCGGCCGACGGGAGCAGGTTGCCCGCCCGGGAGTTGAACGCGATCCGGCTGCCGTCGGCGCTGATCGTCGGGCTGTAGGAGCTGTTGTCGGCCGGGCTGCCGTCGGCGCCGGTGGAGACCACCTCGGTGGTGTGGGTCCAGCGGTCGGTGACGAAGACGTTGGACTTGCCGCGGCGCACGCCGGGGGCGAGGTCGGTGCGGTCGGAGGAGTAGGTCACGTAGCGCCCGTCCCAGCTGACCGCCGGGTCGTGGGCGCTGCGGGTGCTCTGGTCGTCGCCGGTGCCGGAGGTGCCGTCGGCGGCGGTGACCAGCTCGGTGCGGCCGGTCCACAGGTCCCGGAGGTAGACGTCGCCGGCGTGCTTCGGCAGCCCGGGCAGCAGGTTGGTCGCGGCGGTGGCGAACGCCACGTACCGGCCGTCGCCGCTGATCGCCGCCTCGCCGGTGCCCGCGTCCAGCGAGGCGCCGTCGTCGGTGACGCTGACCCGCTGGAGGTGCCCGTTGCGCAGGTCGCGGACGTAGACGTCGCCGCCGGCGCCCGCGCCGCCGGGCAGCAGGTTGCTCGCCGAGGACGAGAACAGGGCGAGACGGCCGTCGCCGCTCAGACCGAGCGCGAGGGACTCGCGGTCGAGCCCCTCGCCCTCGGGCCCCTCGCTGACCCGGGCGGTGTCGCCCTTGGGCGGCCGGGCCTCGGCGGCGGGCATCGCGGCGCCGACCGCGGTCACGACGGCCAGGACACAGGCGGTGCGGGCCAGTCGGAGACGGGTGCGTGCGGTGGTCATCGATCATCCTCCCCAGATGTCGGCGCCGGGCCCGCTCGACCCCCGCGGCCCGGTCCGGCACGAGCCAAGCGCCGGGCGGCGCCGGTGGTCAACGAACGGAAGCGATCTCGTCCGGAAATACGCCACCGGCTGTACCTCCGGCCGGAAGCGGGCCGTGCGGGCGGTGCCGGTCCGCTGCGCTGGGCGGTGCCGGTCCGCTGCGGTGGTTCGGGGAGGCTGCTCGCTGCGCGCGGCCGCTGCGCCCGGGTCGGTCCGATGTGCCGGGTTCGGTCCGGGGCGCCCGGTCCACTCCGCCGCGCTGGCAGAATTGGCCTGTGATCGACGCACGACGGCTGCGGACCCTGCGGGCCGTGGCGGACCACCGCACCGTGACCGCCGCGGCGGCCGCCCTCTACCTGACCCCCTCCGCGGTCTCCCAGCAGCTGGCCGCCCTGGAGCAGGAGACCGGGCACCACCTGCTCGCCCGCGAGGGCCGCGGCGTGCGGCTGACCGCCGCCGGGGAGATCCTGCTCGGCCACGCCGACGTCGTGCTCGCCCAGCTGGAGCGGGCCGAGGCCGACCTCGCCGCCTACAGCGCGGGCGTCTCCGGGGAGGTCACCGTCGCCTCCTTCGCCACCGGCATCGGGCTGGTGCTCGCCCCCGCCATCGGGCTGCTCGGCGAGCGCGCGCCGGGCGTGCGGCTCAAGGTGCTGGACGCGGAGGGCGACGCCAGCCTGCCGATGGTCCTGGACGGCCGGGCCGACCTCGCGGTGGCCGTCGAGTACCGCGGCGCACCGCGCGCCGACGACGCCCGGCTGACCCGGGTGCCGCTGTACGCCGAGCCCTTCGAGGCCGTCCTGCCGCTCGGCCACCGGCTGGCCGGCGAGTCCGGCCCGCTCGTCGTCGCCGAGCTCGCCGACGAGCCCTGGATCGGCCCCTACCCGGGCAACCCCTGCCACGACGTGGTCCTGCTGGCCTGCGAGAACGCCGGGTTCCAGCCCCGGCTGCTGCACTCCTCCGACGACTTCCGTGCCGTGGTGGCGCTGGCCTCGGCGGGCGCCGGGGTCGCCCTCGTCCCGCGCTCGGCGCTGCGCGGGGTGGACCTCTCCCGGGTGGCGGTCCGCCCGGTGGACAGCGAGCTCGCCACCCGCAGGGTCTTCGCCGCCGTCCGGGCCGGCGCCGACGGGCACCCGCTGATCCGCCCGGTCCTCGACGCCCTCGCCGAGGCGGCCGCCGCGGGCGCGTAGCGCCGGGCCCGCGGGCTGGTGGGACGACGCGGGGGTCGGGAAAGGCCTGTGCGGCTGCTCGGCGTCCCGGGTCGGGCGGCCGCGCCGTGTGCAGGTGGCGTGGCGTCCCGGCGCGGGCGGCCGTGCAGCCGCCGGTCCGTGGGGGCGGTCGGGTGTCCGACCGCCGGGGTCACCAGGTGGTGAGGGTGATCAGCCGGACGGCGGGGGCGGAGACCACCTGCACCGTCCCGGTGCCGGGGATCCGCAGCTTGACGAACCCGCCCTGGAACGACACCAGCGCCCGGGGCACCGAGGAGACCACCCGGCCGTCGCCGTTCATCACCGTGTAGCCGTCGACCAGTTCGACACCGGCCTCGGCCCAGTCCTCGTTCATGCGTCCCCCCGCTGTACGACTGTCCCGGTGAAACGGTACCGATCGGTTCCGTTCTGACGCCGAAAACGGTACCGATCGGTGCCGTTTGGCGTCAAGGCTGGTTAGGATCGGTGGCATGGCAGTCAATGCACGGGCGCGCCTGCTGAACACGGCAGAGTCCCTCTTCTACGCCAACGGGATCCACGCGGTCGGGGTGGAGCGCATCCTGTCCGAGTCCGGTGTCGGCCGGGCGTCCTTCTACCGGCACTTCGCCGGCAAGGAGGCCCTGGTGACGGCGGTCCTGGAGGGCCGTGACGAACGGTTCCGGGCCTGGCTCGCCGAGCGGGTCGCGGCCCACGGCGGCCACCCGCTGCACGTCTTCGACGCGCTCGCCGAACGGTTCGCGGCGCAGGACTACCGCGGCTGCGTCGCGATCAACACGATGACCGAGATCGCCGACCCCGCCAGCCCGGCCCGCGAGATGGCGGCGCTGCACAAGCGGCGCGTCGTCGAACTGGTGGAGCAGCTCATGCGGAACGCCGACATCCCCGAACCGGCCTCCCGCGCCCGGGAGTTCGCGCTGCTGATGGACGGCGCCATCGTCACCGCCCTGCGTGAGGGCACCCCGGACGCCGCCTGGCGCGCCCGCGGCATCGCGGAGTCCCTGCTGGCCGCCTGAGCCGTCGCGGCGACCGCGCTCGCCCCCGGGTTCGGCCGCGGCCTCGACCCCGGGGCCGACCGTGACGGACGGCTGCTCCCAGGAACCTTCCAGGAAGGGGCAACCGAACAGCCGTTCCGAGCCGTCTCCCGTGCGACCGGGCACACGGGCCCGGACGGCACAGAAACCGGGCACGTACGCAATGAACCTGACTGGCACTCCCGTCCTCGTCCTCACCATCGCCTTGTTCGGCGCCTCCCTGGCGCTGGCCATGGCACAGTGGCTGGGCAGAGGACGCATCTTCGGGCCGGCCCGAACGGTGGAGGGGCGGCGCACGCCGCTGCGCGCGCTCTCGTACCTCGGCACGGTGCTGCTCTGTCAGTTCACCGCCGTGGCCTTGGTCTTCATGGTCGTCAACGACGAGAACCAGCTCTACGACAGCTGGGGCGACCTGCTGGGCACCTCCAGCCACGTCCGGTCCGTGCCGGTGCCCCCGAAGGACGAGGGCCTGGCCGGCGCCCCCGGTGGCCCGTCCGGCAGCCCCGCGGCGAAGGTGCCGCAGGCCTTCCACGCGCCCGACTCGGACGCGGTGCCCAGGAACGTGAAGCAGGCCGACCTCAAGGGCAGGCTCTCCGGAGTCGACGGCGAGGTGCTGGTCTGGACGCCGCCGCAGTACGACGACCCGGCCTTCAAGGACAAGACCTTCCCGGTGGTCGAACTGCTCGTCGGGTTCCCCGGGTCCTCCAGCGCCTGGTTCGGCGACGCCATGGAGGCGACGAAGCAGCTCGAACCGCTGATGAAGTCCGGTCAGGTGACGCCGTTCATCCTGGTCGCGCCGCGCGTCACGCTCGGCAAGGCCGACACCGGGTGCGCCGACGTCCCGGGCAAGGTCAACGCCGACACCTGGCTCTCGCGGGACGTCCCGCAGATGATCGTCGACAACTTCCGGGCCGACACCACCGCGGACCGCTGGGCCCTGTCCGGCTACTCGGCCGGTGCCCACTGCGCCCTGCGCCTCGCGCTCTCCCACCCCAACCGCTACCGCGCCGCGATCAGCATGTCCGGCTACAACGACCCGGCGGCCGAGCCGAATTCGCTGACCGCCAAGGACCCGAAGCTGCGCGAGAGCGCCAACCCGCTCAACATCCTCACCCACGCCGCGACCCCGCCGAACGTCGCGCTCTACGTGACCGGCAAGCGGGGCGACGGGCTGGAGGACGCGACCGCCCTCCAGCACGCGGCGAAGAGCCCGACCACCGTCACCCCCTTCGAGACCACCGGGGCGCACCTGACCTCGACCTGGAAGCCGCTGGTCGTCCCGACCTTCACCTGGCTGACCGGCATCATCCCGCCCCGCTGACGGGTTGGTGGAGCACGGGAGCGGGTGCATAGGGTGGTGGGTGACGGTGTCGGCGCGCGTGTGTGGAGAATCCGATGAGTACGACCTCTGTTCCTGACGGCCTGCTTCCGGTGGGGGTCATCGGGCTCGGTGACATCGCGCAGAAGGCCTACCTTCCGGTCCTGACCGCCCTGCCGGGGCTGGACCTGCGCCTGATGACCCGGGACGCGGCGAAGCTGGACCGGATCGGGGACGCGCACCGGATCGCCCCGGAGAAGCGCTTCACCGATCTGGGGGAGCTGATCGGGAGCGGGATCCGGGCGGCGTTCGTCCATGCCGCGACCAGCCAGCACGTGCCGATCGTGGAGCAGTTGCTGACGGCCGGTGTGGACGTGTACGTGGACAAGCCGCTGGACTACACCGTGGACGGCTCGCGCCGGCTGGTCGACCTCGCCGACCGTACGGGCCGCTCGCTGATGGTCGGCTTCAACCGGCGCCACGCGCCCGGCTACGTCCAGGCCAAGGAGCGCCCGCGCGACCTCATCGTGCTGCAGAAGAACCGGGAGGGCCTGCCCGAGGAGGCCCGCACCCTCGTCTACGACGACTTCATCCACGTGGTGGACGTGCTCCGCTTCCTCGCCCCCGGCGAGATCGAGCACGTGGACGTCCGCTCGCGGGTGCGGGACGGCCTGGTGGAGCACGTGGTGCTCACCCTCGCCGGGCAGGGCTTCACCGCGCTGGGGATCATGAACCGGCTCTCCGGCTCGACCGAGGAGGTGCTGGAGGTCTCCGGCGGCGACTCCAAGCGCGAGGTGCACAACCTCGCCGAGGTGATCGACCACCGCGGCCAGCCCACCGTCCGCCGCCGCGGGGACTGGGTGCCGGTCGCCCGGCAGCGCGGCATCGAGCAGTGCGTGCTCGCGTTCCTCGACGCCGTCCGCACCGGCAGGACCCTCGACGCCCACGACGCGCTGCGCACCCACGAGCTGTGCGAGCTGGTCGTCGAGCGCATCGAGTCTTCCTGGGAGTCCGCTGGGAGCGGGCTGTGAGCACGCTGGACTGACCGGCGGTCAAGTCACCCGGGCAGAACCGACAGTTCACCGACGAGGTCTTGTCGGGGCATTTTCTACGCGCGTATCTTGAGGGGCGCCGCGGGGGGCGGCCGTCCGTCCCCTGCTCTGTCTCTACGCGAGTAGCGCGCGCTTCGAGCGCGCCTCCGCCCGGACCGCCGTGCCACCGACCGTGCCGCACGGCGGAGCTAGGAGCCCTGCCCAGGTGACCACTGCCCCCGCACCCCGCCCGCGTCGGACCCTGCTGCGCGCCGCGCTCGTCCCGGCCTCGCTGGCCGCGTCGCTGGTGCTCGTCCCGCTCCCGGTGGCCAACGCCGCCGGCGCGGCCACCCCCGCCCCGACCGAGGCCGGCCCGCTGCGGATCCACGACATCCAGGGCACCACCCGGATATCCCCGCAGGCCGGCAAGCCCGTCACCGGCGTGCCCGGCACCGTCACCGGCGTGCGCGCGTACGGCAGTTCCAAGGGCTTCTGGATCCAGGACCCGAACCCGGACGCCGACCCGGCCACCAGCGAGGGCATCTTCGTCTTCACCGGCGGCAACCCGACCGTCAAGGTCGGCGACTCGGTGCTGGTGAGCGGCAAGATCACCGAGTACTACCCGAGCCTCTCCGGCGGCTCGCAGTCCGTCACCGAGATCTCCGCCCCCGGCATCACCGTCGTCTCCTCCGGCAACCCGCTGCCCGCCCCGGTCGTCGTCGACACCCGCAACATCCCCGGCACGTACTCCCCGGCGGCCGGCGCCGACGGCACCATCGAGGGCGGCAAGCTCGACCCGGAGAAGTACACCCTGGACTTCTACGAGTCCCTGGAGGGCATGCTCGTCCAGGTCAAGGACGTCCGGGTGATCCAGGCGACCGACAAGTACAACGAGCTGTGGGTCGCCGCCGACCGCCAGGACCAGCGCAGCAAGCGCGGCGGCGTCCTGTACGAGTCCTACCGCGAGCCCAACGTCGGCCGCCTGATGATCCAGCAGCTCGCCCCGGTCTCCCAGCAGCCCTTCCCGGTGGCCAACGTCGGCGACGAGCTGACCGGCACCACCACCGGCCCGCTGGACTACAACAACTTCGGCGGCTACACCCTCGTCGCCGGCACCATGGGCACCCTGAAGGACAACCACCTCCAGCGCGAGGTCACCGCCCAGGCGAGCGACCGCGAACTCACCCTCGCCACGTACAACGTGGAGAACCTTGCCCCGAACAACCCGGACTCCAAGTTCGCCGAGCTGGCCCAGGGCATCGTCACCAACCTGCGCTCGCCCGACGTCGTCGCCCTGGAGGAGATCCAGGACGACAACGGCTCCAAGAACGACGGCACCGTCGACGCGAGCCAGACCGTCGCCAAGTTCATCGCCGCGATCAAGGCGGCCGGCGGCCCGGCCTACGACTGGCGCTCGATCGACCCGCAGGACGGCAAGGACGGCGGCGAGCCCGGCGGCAACATCCGCCAGGTCTTCCTGTTCAACCCGCAGCGGGTCTCCTTCACCGACATCGCGGGCGGCGGCACCACCACCGCCGTCGGCGTCACCGGCACCGGCGACGCCACCGCGCTGACCGCCTCCCCCGGCCGCATCGAGCCGAACGACGACGCGTGGGCCAACAGCCGCAAGCCGCTGGTCGGCCAGTTCGTCTTCCGCGGCCAGAAGGTCTTCGTGATCGCCAACCACTTCAACAGCAAGGGCGGCGACCAGGGCATCGACAGCCGGTTCCAGCAGCCGACCCGCAGCTCCGAGGTGCAGCGGCTCAAGCAGGCCACCGTCGAGCAGGCCTTCGTCGCCCAGCTGCTGGCCGCCGACAAGGAGGCCAAGGTCGTCTCCCTCGGCGACTTCAACGACTACCAGTTCTCGCCCGCGCTGGCCGCGCTCACCAAGGGCGGCGTGCTGCGCGACCTGGTGAACGAGCTGCCGGAGACCGAGCAGTACTCCTACGTCTACCAGGGCAACTCGCAGGTGCTGGACCACATCCTGGTCAGCCCCGAGGTCGGCTACGCCAAGTACGACGTGGTGCACATCAACTCCGAGTTCGCCCAGCAGGCGAGCGACCACGACCCGCAGGTGGTCCGCATCAAGCCGTAGTCCGCGAGACGGCTATCCTGCCTCCGCCACCGGTGACCACCGGTGGCGGAGGCAGCGTCGTGTGACGCGTCGGGCTGACGGGGGAGAACGTGCAGTACCGGATCGAGCGGATCGGCCGCGAGGACTGGCAGCAGCTGCGGAAGGTACGCCTCGCCCAACTCCTCGACACTCCCATGGCGTTCGGCGAGACCCACGAGTACGCGAGCTACCAGGGCGAGGGCAACTGGCGGGCCCGGACGGACTGGGTCAACGAGCCCGACAAGGTCGGCCTGGTCGCGGTCGACCCGGAGGGGGAGTGGGTCGGCACCATGCTGTCGACCGCCAGCAAGGACCGGGCCGACGCCGTCGACCTGATCGGCGTCTGGGTGGACCCGGCGCACCGCGGCCGCGAGCGCGGCGTCGCCGACGCCATGCTGGACGCGGTCCTCGCCTGGGCGCGCGGCCGGGGCGCCGACGTCGTGCTGCTCGGCGTGCACGAGGCGAACCCCCGCGCCGCGGCCTTCTACCTGCGGCGCGGGTTCGCGTACACCGGCGGCGAGACGCCCTACGTGCTGGACACGTCGGCGCGGATCCTGGAGATGGCCCTGCCGCTGGAGCCGTCCGACACGCCCTGACCGACGTACGCCGTCGGCTGACCGACGTACGCCGTCGGCTGACCGACGTACGCCGCCGGCTAACCGACGTACGCCGCCAGGGCCTCGCCGGTCGGCGTGGAGCGGGCGGCGACCAGGTCGGCCGGGGTGCCCTCGAAGACCACCCGCCCGCCGTCGTGCCCGGCGCCTGGGCCGAGGTCGATGATCCAGTCGGCGTGCGCCATGACCGCCGGGTGGTGCTCGATCACGATCACCGACTTGCCGGACTCGACCAGCCGGTCCAGCAGCCCGAGCAGCTGCTCGACGTCGGCCAGGTGCAGGCCGGTGGTCGGCTCGTCCAGGACGTAGACGCCGCCCTTGTCCGCCATGTGGGTGGCCAGCTTGAGCCGCTGTCGCTCACCGCCGGAGAGCGTGGTGAGCGGCTGGCCGAGGCTGACGTAGCCCAGCCCGACGTCCGCCAGCCGCTCCAGGATCCGGTGGGCGGCCGGGAGCGCGGCCTCGCCCGAACCGAAGAACTCCTCGGCCTCGGTCACCGACATCGCCAGCACCTCGGCGATGTCCCGGCCGCCCAGCCGGTACTCCAGCACGGCCGGCTGGTACCGCTTGCCCTCGCAGTCCTCGCAGGTGCTGGCCACCCCGGCCATCATCGCCAGGTCGGTGAAGACCACCCCGGCGCCGTTGCAGGTCGGGCAGGCACCCTCGGAGTTGGCGCTGAACAGGGCCGGCTTGACGCCGTTGGACTTGGCGAAGGCCTTCCGGATCGGCTCCAGCAGCCCGGTGTAGGTGGCCGGGTTGCTTCGCCGCGACCCCTTGATCGCGCCCTGGTCGACCGAGACCACGCCCTCGCCGGCCGCCCCCGACCGTCGACCCAGCGAGCCGTGGATCAGCGAGCTCTTGCCGGAGCCGGCCACTCCCGTCACCACGGTGAGCACCCCGAGCGGGACGTCCACGTCCACGTCCCGCAGGTTGTGGGTGTCCGCGCCCCGGATCTCCAGCTTCCCGGTGGGCCTGCGCACGTTCTCCCGCAGCGGCGCCCGGTCGGCCAGGTGGCGGCCGGTGACGGTGCCGCTGGTCCGCAGCCCCTCGACGCCGCCCTCGTAACAGACCGAGCCGCCGGCCGTCCCGGCACCGGGGCCGAGGTCGACCACGTGGTCGGCGATCGCGATGGTCTGCGGCTTGTGCTCGACCACCAGCACCGTGTTGCCCTTGTCGCGCAGGCGCAGCAGCAGCTTGTTCATCCGGTCGATGTCGTGCGGGTGCAGGCCGGTGGTGGGCTCGTCGAAGACGTACGTGGTGTCGGTGAGCGAGGAGCCGAGGTGGCGGATCATCTTGACCCGCTGCGCCTCGCCGCCGGAGAGCGTGCCCGCCGGGCGGTCCAGCGAGAGGTAGCCGAGGCCGATCTCCACGAAGGAGTCGAGGGTCTGCCGCAGGGTGGTGAGCAGCGGCGTCACCGAGGGCTCGTCGAGTTTGCGCACCCAGTCGGCGAGGTCGGTGATCTGCATCGCGCAGGCGTCGGCGATGCTGATGCCCGCGATCCTGGAGGAGCGGGCGGCCTCGCTGAGCCGGGTGCCCCCGCAGTCGGGGCAGGCGGTGAAGGTGACGGCTCGCTCCACGAAGGCCCGGATGTGCGGCTGCAGGGCGTCCTTGTCCTTGGACAGCATCGACTTCTGGATCTTGGGGATCAGGCCCTCGTAGGTGAGGTTGACGCCCTTGACCTTGACCTTGGTCGGCTCCCGGTGGAGGAAGTCCTCCAGTTCCTTACCGGTGTACTCGCGGATCGGCTTGTCCGGGTCGAGGAAGCCGGAGTTGGCGTACACGCCGACCGTCCACCAGCTGTCGGTCTTCCAGCCGGGGATGGTGATCGCGCCCTCGGCGATCGACTTGCTGTCGTCGTACAGCTGCGTCAGGTCGATGTCGGAGACGCTGCCCCGGCCGTCGCAGCGCGGGCACATGCCGCCGGTGATGCTGAAGCTGCGGCGCTCCTTGACGGTCTTGCCGGCGCGCTCGACGGTGACGGCGCCCGCCCCGCTGATCGAGGGGACGTTGAAGGAGAAGGCCTTGGGCGAGCCGATGTGCGGCGTGCCGAGTCGGCTGAAGAGGATGCGCAGCATCGCGTTGGCGTCGGTGGCGGTGCCCACGGTGGAGCGCGGGTCGGCGCCCATCCGCTGCTGGTCGACGATGATCGCGGTGGTCAGGCCCTCCAGGACGTCCACCTCGGGGCGGGCCAGGGAGGGCATGAAGCCCTGGACGAAGGCGCTGTAGGTCTCGTTGATCAGCCGCTGGGACTCGGCGGCGATGGTGTCGAACACCAGCGAGCTCTTGCCCGAGCCGGACACGCCGGTGAACACCGTCAGCCGGCGCTTGGGGATGTCGACGCTGACGTCCTTGAGGTTGTTCTCGCGTGCGCCGTGGACGCGGATCAGGTCATGGCTGTCGGCGGCGTGCGGCGCGGGGTGCGCGTCCGTCCTCTTGGGCATCGTGTCGTCTCTCCCTGTCGATCGGGCGGGCCCGTCCCCGCGGCCACGGTCGGCGGTCCCCTCGATCCAACCAGAGTCGAGGGGGTCCGGTCCGGCCGATGGCGCGGGAGCGGGCCCGGCGGGCTGTGGCGGGTGCCGACCCGGCGGGCCGGCGAGCCGGCGGGTCGGCGGTGCGGCGGCCGTGCGGGTCGGCGGTGCGGCGGCCGTGCGGTGCGGCGGTTCGCCGGCGGTGGCTCAGCGCACCTCGTTGAACCGGATCAGGTTGCCCGCCGGGTCGCGGAAGGCGCAGTCGCGCGCCCCCCACTGCTGCTCGGCCGGCTCCTGCACCAGCTCGGCGCCGCCGGACTTCAGCCGGTCGAAGACGCCGTCCAGGTCGGCGGTGCCGAGGACGAGCCGGGCGTAGGTGCCCTTCGCCATCATCTCGGTGATGGTCCTGCGCTCGTCCTCGGTGACGCCCGGGTCGATCGCCGGCGGCTCCAGGACGAGGGAGACGCCGGGCTGGTCCGCGGGGCCGACGGTGATCCAGCGCATCGCACCGCCGCCGACGTCCTTGCGGACCTCGAAGCCGAGCAGGTCGCGGTAGAACGCGAGGGAGGCCTCGGGGTCGGTGTGCGGGAGGAAGGTCCAGTGAATGGTGATGTCGCTCATGACCGCAACGCTAGGCGCGGGCCCGCGCCGGGTGCTTCTCCGAAACTGATCGGTCCGATCGCCCGGTCGCGGCACGGGCTCCTGCCCGGGCCCCCGGGCAGGAGCCGGGGGCCCGGGCGGGGTGCCGGGTGGCGAGGGATCAGCGGCGCCCGCCGATCACCGGCGGTGGGGGCGGCAGGCAGCCCGGGGTGGGCCGTCCACCGCACGTCCACGGGGCCGGATCGCCGGGTGGGGCACCGAACAGTCCGCCGGGGCCGTCCAGCAGGACGGGGAGCGCCGTCGTCCCCGCCGTGGAGCCGCCCGGGCCGCCGAGGGCGGCCGGCAGGGGCTTCGCCGGCCCGTGCTGCACGGCGACGATGGCGTCCCCCTCGGCGGGGGTCCGGTCGCCGAACGGCTTGAGGTCGGGCTGGTAGGGGATCCTGCGGTCGATCGGCGGTAGTTGTGGCGGGTCGTGACGCATGGTTCCGCCTCTCTGGATTCATCCGCGTTCCGGTCGGCGACAGGGCTCCGGGCCCTGCCGCCGGTGTGGGGAACGCCGTTCAGAAGATGCCTCCGAGGATGCCTCCGAGGCCCGGGACCACGGTCTTGGCCACCTTGCCCAGCCCGCTGACGAGGTCGCCCAGGCTGAAGTCGGCCTCGACGCCGGGGGCGGCGCCGAGCGCTCCGCCGCCGGTGCCGGTGCGGTCGACCGGCGGGGCCAGCCGCGGGAGCTGCGGCCCGGGCGTGGGCAGCCCGGTCGCTTCGTGCATGCCTTCGTTGATCATCATCCTTCTCCTTCCGGGTGGTTCCCGCCGCCTCCCACCGCCGTTCACGTGCAGGAGGCGGCGGCCGCCGGGAGCGCGGGCGTCAGCTGAACCAGCCCGCGATGGTGCTGCCGATGCTGCTGATCGTGTCGCCGATCTGGTCGTAGGGCAGGTCGGGCAGGCCGACGTAGGGGTCGAGCGTCTTGCCGAGGTACTCCAGTGCCCCGATGCTCGGCGCCACGCCGCCACCGGCGGCGCCGCCCGGCCCGTGCCCGGCCCGCAGGACGGGCGGGGCCAGCCGGGGGATCCGTGGAGCCGGCGGCTGGAACGCCGTGGGGGCTGCCAGGGGCTGGTCGGTCATCACGGTCTCCTTCCTCAGGTGTCGGACCGGTCAGGTGCCGTACTGCGCCGCGTAGCACATCTGCCGGGCCAGGCCCGGCATGCCGGCGCACGGGGAGAGGGCCGCTCGGACCCCCGGGCCGGTCCGTTGGTGGGCGGGCTCCCCGGGGTCGTCCCGGCGGAC
Source organism: Kitasatospora sp. NPDC038210 (assembly GCF_055600605.1). Taxonomy (NCBI): domain Bacteria; kingdom Bacillati; phylum Actinomycetota; class Actinomycetes; order Kitasatosporales; family Streptomycetaceae; genus Kitasatospora; species Kitasatospora sp. NPDC038210. The sequence goes on from NZ_JBVJYK010000001.1 coordinate 702,588, forward strand.
GGGCCGGGCCTGGGCGGGGAGCGCGGGGGCGGGCTTGGGGAGCCCGTCGGGGGCGTTCATCGTGGTCCTCCTCCTCGTGGGGGGCTGCCGTGCGGTCGTCCCGGACCCCGTTCGGGGCCCGCGTCGCGGACGCGACCGTGTCCGGCTCAGTCGAGGAACTGGTGGGTCGGCGCCAGGCTGACCGGCATCTCGTCGCTGACGTCGATGGTGAAGAGCCAGGTCACCCGGGCCCTGCGGTCGTTCTCCGGGTCGAAGAACCGGACCGTGACGTCCTGGCAGTCCGATCCCATCCGGCAGTACGGGCTCTTCGTGACGCTGATGGATTCGAGCGTGTACAGCCGGTCGCCCGGTCCGGGCACGTGCTTGGCGGCGAGCATGCCCGCGCTGATCTGGCTGCCGAACAGGAACGCGTTGGTTCCGGCGTAGTTGAGGGCCCGGTCGGCGGAGCTCTGGCCGAGGTTGCGGAACTGGTAGTAGATCTTGTCGAGGAACGCGCGGACGGTCGTGCGGATCGCCGTCTCGTCGACCGTGATCTTGCGTGCCTTGGTGTCGTCCTCCACGGCCTTCAGCACCTCCTGGGTCAGCAGCGCCTCCGTCCAGGTGTAGAGACCGCGGCTCTTGACCTCGACGACCGGCACGACCTGGCCCGAGAACAGCCGGACGCTGCGGTCGGTCAGCCGACCGGGTATCGAGACCCTGGAGACGTACGTCGGGTCGCTCGTGCCCTGGGCCTGGCCGAGCAGGGCGTCCCGGAGCGTGCGGTACACCGTGGAGACCGGCGGGGAGGCGATCCGGAGCAGGACCTGGACGAGCTCGTCGGGTCGGCCGGCCAGCTGCTGCAGCCGGGCGGAGTCGAAGGACGGGTCGAGGATCGGCGCGCTCCAGTCCATCCCCGCAGCGGGCTCCGCCTCCAGCGCGTAGAGCGGGGTGCCGTCCATGGTCAGCGTCCAGGTGACCTTGTCGGACGCCCAGGGGTTCTGGACCAGGTAGCCGTACAGCTGCCGGGCGTCGTAGGGGTTGGCGGGCGCCTCGGTCGGACGGCCGTCCGGGGTGGGCGCGCCGGCGACCGGGCTCATCAGTTGGCGGAAGCTGTCCCGGCGGGCTTCGGTGAGGAAGTCGACGCCGACCTGTCCGATCGCGTAGACGAGCGGGCGGTCGTTGGTGGACGCGCACGAGGGGCGCACGCCGCCGCCGACCGCGGGCGCCGGCCGGGCGGGTTCCGCGAGGGGCGGGGCGGAGGCCTGGACCGGCGGCGGGAGCGGCTGGGCGGCCGACTGGGCGGCCGGGGCGGAGGCGGGGGCGCCGGTGCCCGGCCCGGCCGACTCGGGGCCGCCGCCCTGACAGCGGCAGGCACCGGGGGCCGGGGGCGCCGGCGGAGTGGCACCGACCGCGGTCGCACCGGCGGGCGCGAGTCCGGCCGGTTCCGGTACCGGCGGCGTGGGGAGGACGGAGCCGGCCGGTTCGCCGACCGGGCCGCCCGCACCCGCGGGGACGGGCGCGGCGGCCGGGACGGAGGCCCGCTGCTGTGCGGTGACGACGGAGGCGCTCTCGGTATCCATGGTGGTGACTTCCTCGTACTGGTCGGACGAGCCGGAGGGGAGGGCTCCGGCCGGGGCTGCGTCGGCAGCGCGGGCCTCGGACCCGGGGGAGGGCCGGACGACGGGCGCGGCGGCCTCGACGCCGGCCGTGACCGGCTCCTGATGACCGGTCACATCACCCCGGACGACGAGCCGGTACGCCCGGGCGGCGTCGAGCCGCCCGGCCAGCCGGCGCCGGCAGTCGGGGGCGTCGACGGGTTCGCAGGGGACGGCGTCCGCACCGTGCAGCACGGCCCGGCCGGCGGCCTGCGGATCGGCGCCGTGCCCGGTGCGCAGCTGCGCACCGACCAGCAGGGCGGCGACCCCGGACACCAGGGGCGTGGCGAAGCTGCTGCCCGTGAGGGCGATCCGCCCACCGCCCGGAGCGGCCCCCTCGATGTCCTGGCCCGGGGCGAGGACGCCGGTGGCGGCGTAGGCGGAGCTCCAGTTGTTGATCTCCAGCGGCGAACCGTCGGCCGCGGCGGCGCCCACGGCGAGCACCGACGCCACGGCGGCCGGCACCTGTTGGCAGTCGCAGCCGTCGTTGCCGACGGCCGCGACGACCAGGACCCCGCTCTCGTCGCACAGCCGCAACGCGCGCTCCAGCATGCCGTCCGCCTGGGCGTCCTGGCTGCGTTCGCCACCGCTGATGTTGACGATGTGCGCACCCTCCTGCACCGCCCGTTCGACGGCCCGGGCCAGATCCAACTGCGGGACCCGGCCGGCCCCCTCGTCCGTGAAGACCGGGAGGATCAGGCCCCGGCAGCGCGGAACGATCCCGACCACTCCGCTGCCGGGCTGGCCGAACAGGAGGCTCGCGACGTGGGTGCCGTGCAGCGACATCGGGCCGGGCCCGGCCGGCTCCCCGACCAGGGTGTCCAGCCGGGTCAGGTCCGCACCCGCGAAGCAGGGATGGGCGAGGTCGACCGGACCGTCCAGGACGGCGATGCACACCTCGCTGTCGCCCAGCAGGTCGTCGCCCGGCAGGAGCCCGCCGGGCGGGTCGGCGCCCGTCGGCGGCTGCAGGCCCCGCAGGACCGATCTGGCCTCCATGCGGCACCGCCTTCTCGGTGGTTCGGGTCGGGTCGGGGCGCTTCGGGCGCTTCGGGCGCTTCGGGTGCGTCGAGGGCGTCCGGTGCGTCGGGGTGCGCCCCGCCGAGGGGTGCTCCGTGCCGCTTCCGTACGGCGACGCCGCCTTCGGCGCGTGCCGGCCGGTCGCTCCGGTGCGGTGGCCCGCACCGGGTGAAGCCAGCGTCCGCACCGCCCGTCGGGCGGGTGTACGGCGGTCCGTCGCGGGTGCGTGGGTCCGGGCGTCCCCGGGGCGTCGCGCGGCCGTGGCGCGGTGGTCGTCCGGGGTGACGGTCCGCTCCCGGGCCCAACGCTCGGACGGCCGGGGCGAGCTGGTCGCCCGGCGTGCGGGCGGGGCAGGGCGGGGTCGGCCGTGCCACACCGGTGCGATGTTCGGGTGACGCCGGCGCAACGGCCGGGCGACGTCCGCCGACACCTGCGTGGACGGACGGGGGACGGTGTCGGGATCGGGTCGCGACGAGGCGGTGATCGCGCCGCGACGGGGCAGTGCGGCGCCGACGGTCGGACGGGCGGTGCTCCTGACGGGGTGCGAGAATCCGCCGGGGACTGCACAGTGGTGGTGTGTCATGGATTGCTCCGGGCATCAAACTACTACGGGGCTTCGAAGCCACCAGCGCGGGAGAGCGCGTTCCCCTCCCGGTGGGCGCACAGCGCCTGTTGGCGTTCCTGGCCCTGCACAGCGAGGGCGCTTCGCGCGGCACGGTCGCCGAGCAGCTCTGGCCGGACTGCACCCGTTGCCGGGCGGCCGCCAACCTGCGGTCGGCCCTGTACCAGGTGCGGCGGTTCGGCCTGACCCTGGTCGTCGAGAGCGACGGCCGCCGACTGATGCTCTGCGAGGACGTCCGGATCGACCTGTGGCGCGCCTGGGGCAGCGCCCGGCAAGTCGCGGCGGGAGGAGCCCAGTTGCCCGCCGACATCGACCGACTCGTGGACGACCTCGCCGCCGACCTGCTGCCCGACTGGGAGGACGAGTGGCTGGCGCTGCCGCGCGAACGGTGGGGCCAGCTGAGGCTGTACGCGCTGGAGGGCCTGGCCCGCCAACTCTGCGGCGCCGAGCGCTACCTCGCGGCCCTCCAGGCGGCATTGGCCGCCATCGCCATCGACCCGATCCGGGAGACGGCGCACCGGATCGTGATGGAGGTGCACCTCGCCGAGGGCAACATGGCGAGTGCGCTGCGCGCCTACCAGCACTACCGCTCGTTCCTGCAGCGGGAACTCAACGTCGCGCCCTCGGCCAAGATGACCGGCCTGGTGCAGAACCTGCTCGCGCGGTGAACCGCCCGTCCCGAGCGCGGCGGCCGGCGGAATCGGGTGCCTGAAAACAAGCAGGCATGATTGCTTTTTTCTCCGGGCGGTGCCACGCTGCTGCCGGCGGCGCCCGTCCGGGGTCGGCGCCAACTCACCGTCAGGGGAGGCGCCTTGGTGCGCGAACGCACGGTACTGCGGATCGGCAACGCCTCGGGGTTCTACGGGGACCGCTTCGACGCGGTCCGGGAGATGCTCACCGGCGGGCCGCTGGACGTGCTCACCGGGGACTACCTGGCCGAGCTGACCATGCTCATCCTGGCGCGCGACCGGTTGAAGGACCCGGCGCGCGGCTACGCCCGGACCTTCCTGCGGCAGATGGAGGAGTGCCTCGGGCTGGCCCGCGAGCGCGGCGTGCGGATCGTGGTGAACGCGGGTGGCCTCAACCCGGCGCGGCTCGCCGACGACCTGCGCGCACTGGCGCGGCGCCTGGGTGTCGAGGCGGCCGTCGCGCACGTCGAGGGCGACGACCTGCTGCCGCGCCGGGAGGAACTCGGCCTGCCGGAAGGACTGTTGGCCGCCCATGCCTACCTCGGCGGCTTCGGCATCGCGGCCTGCCTGCGGGAGGGCGCGGACGTGGTGGTCACCGGCCGGGTCACCGACGCCGCGCTGGTCGTCGGCCCCGGCATCGCCCAGTTCGGCTGGACCCCGGACGACCTCGACGCCCTCGCCGGGGCGGTGGTCGCCGGACACGTCCTGGAGTGCGGCGCCCAGGCGACCGGCGGCAACTACGCGTTCTTCCGCGAGCACGACGTGACCCACCCCGGCTTCCCGATCGCCGAACTGCACGCCGACGGCTCCAGTGTGATCACCAAGCACCCGGGCACCGGCGGCGCCGTCACCACCGGCACCGTCACCGCCCAACTCCTGTACGAGACCGGCGGATCCCACTACCTCGGCCCGGACGTCACCGCCCGGCTGGACACCGTCCGGCTCACCGGGCAGGGCCCGGACCGGGTCCGGATCGACCCGGTCCGGGGCGAGGCGCCGCCGGCCACGCTCAAGGTGGGCCTCAACGCCCTCGGCGGCCACCACAACGAGGTGGTGTTCGTCCTCACCGGCCTGGACATCGAGGCCAAGGCGGCACTGGTGCAACGGCAGTTCGCCGAGGCGCTGCCGCCCGCGGCCCGCCCCGCCGAACTGCGCTGGACGCTGGCCCGCACCGACCACCCCGACGCCCCGACCGAGGAGACCGCCTCGGCCCTGCTGCGGCTGACCGCCCGAGACCCCGACCCGGCCAAGGTGGGCCGTGAACTCGGCAAGGCCGCGGTGGAGTTGGGACTGGCCGGGTACCCCGGCTTCCACCTCACCGCCCCGCCGGGACCGGGCGCGCCGTACGGGGTGTTCACCGCCGCGTACGTCGACGCCAAGGCCGTCGAGCACACCGCCGTACTGCCGGACGGTCGCCGGATCGCCGTCCCGCCCGCGCCGGTCACCGGCCATCCGGTGTCGGCCGGACTTCCGCTGCCCGAGCCGGAGTTGCCCGAGCCGCTGCCCGACGGGCCCACCCGGCGGGCTCCCCTCGGCCTGGTGGCCGGCGCCCGCAGCGGTGACAAGGGCGGTGATGCCAACCTGGGCGTCTGGGCCCGTACCGAGGACGGCTGGCGCTGGCTCGTGCACACCCTCACCGTGTCGCGGCTGCGCGAACTCCTGCCCGAGACCGCCGAGTCGGACATCACCCGGCATGTGCTGCCGAACCTGCGCGCGGTCAACTTCACCCTCACCGGTCTGCTCGGCCAGGGCGTCGCCGCCCGCCACCGCTTCGATCCCCAGGCCAAGGCGCTGGGCGAGTGGCTGCGCTCCCGTCACCTGGACATCCCGACCTCGCTCCTGAGCCCGACCGAGCTCCCCGGTCCGCTCCCGACCGCGACCACGCTCCCGACCGTGACCACGCTGCCGACCGCGACCACGCTCCTGGCCGCTACCACGACCACGCCCCCGACCCCGGAACCGCTCGCCGACAGCCCGGAGACGCCGCTGTGACCGTCCTGCCCACCCGCGTCGACCCGGCCGGGCCCGAGTACGCCGACCACCGTGCCGCGATGCTCGCCAAGCTCGCCGAGCTGGACGCCGAGCACGCCAAGGCCCTGGCCGGCGGCGGCCCCAAGTACGTGGAACGCCACCGCAAGCGCGGCAAGCTGCTGGCCCGCGAGCGGATCGAGCTGCTGATCGACCCGGACTCGCCGTTCCTGGAGCTGTCCCCGCTGGCAGCCTGGGGCAGCGACCACCCGGTCGGCGCCGCGCTGGTCACCGGCATCGGCGTGATCGAGGGCGTCGAGTGCGTGATCACCGCCAACGACCCCACCGTGCGCGGCGGCGCCAGCAACCCCTGGACGCTGCGCAAGGCCCTGCGGGCCAACGAGATCGCGCTGCAGAACCGCCTGCCGCTGGTGAACCTGGTCGAGTCCGGTGGCGCGGACCTGCCCAGCCAGAAGGAGATCTTCATCCCCGGGGGCGCCCTGTTCCGGGACCTCACCCGGCTGTCCGCCGCCGGAATCCCCACCGTGGCCGTGGTGTTCGGCAACTCCACGGCCGGCGGCGCGTACGTCCCCGGGATGTCCGACCACACCGTGCTGGTGAAGGAGCGGGCCAAGGTGTTCCTCGGCGGACCGCCGCTGGTCAAGATGGCCACCGGCGAGGAGGCCGACGACGAGTCGCTCGGCGGCGCCGAGATGCACGCCCGCACCTCCGGCCTCGCGGACCACTTCGCGGCGGACGAGGCGGACGCGCTGCGGCTGGCCCGCCGGATCGTCGCCCGGCTCGACCACCGCAAGCCCGGCCCGGGCCCCGCCCCGCTCGCCGAGCCGCCGAAGTACGCCGAGGAGGAGCTGCTGGGCATCGTCCCCGGCGACCTCAAGGTGCCCTTCGACCCGCGCGAGGTGATCGCCCGGCTGGTCGACGGCTCGGACTTCGACGAGTTCAAGCCGCTCTACGGCACCAGCCTGGCCACCGGCTGGGCCCGGCTGCACGGCTACCCGGTCGGCGTCCTGGCCAACGCGCAGGGCGTGCTGTTCAGCGCCGAGTCGCAGAAGGCCGCCCAGTTCATCCAGTTGGCCAACCAGCGGAACACCCCGCTGCTGTTCCTGCACAACACCACCGGGTACATGGTCGGCAAGGACTACGAGCAGGGCGGCATCATCAAGCACGGCGCGATGATGATCAACGCCGTCTCCAACTCCACGGTGCCCCACCTGTCCGTCCTGATGGGCGCCTCCTACGGCGCCGGCCACTACGGCATGTGCGGCCGGGCGTACGAGCCGCGCTTCCTGTTCTCGTGGCCGAGCGCCAAGTCCGCCGTGATGGGCCCGCAGCAGCTCGCCGGGGTGCTGTCGATCGTCGCCCGGCAGTCGGCCGCGGCGAAGGGCCAGCCGTACGACGAGGACGCGGACGCGGCGATCCGGGCGATGGTCGAGCAGCAGATCGAGGCCGAGTCGCTGCCGGTGTTCCTGTCCGGCCGCCTCTACGACGACGGTGTGATCGACCCGCGCGACACCCGTACGGTGCTGGGCCTGTGCCTGTCCGCGATCCACAACGCGCCGGTCGAGGGCGCGCGTGGCTACGGCGTCTTCCGCATGTGAGCCGGACCCCTGTGAGCCAGACCCTGTGACGGAGCCACCCATGACTTCCACGACACTGATCGGCAACCTGCTGGTCGCCAACCGGGGCGAGATCGCCCGCCGGGTCTTCCGCACCTGCCGGGAACTCGGCATCGCGACCACCGCCGTCCACTCCGACCCGGACGCCGACGCGCCGCACGTGCGCGAGGCCGACGCGGCCGTCCGCCTGCCCGGTGCGGCGCCCGCCGACACCTATCTGCGGGCCGAGGCGATCGTCCGCGCCGCGCTCGCCGCCGGGGCCGACGCCGTTCACCCCGGCTACGGGTTCCTCTCCGAGGACGCCGGGTTCGCGCAGGCGGTGCTGGACGCCGGCCTGCTCTGGGTCGGCCCGCCGCCGGCCGCGATCGCCGCGATGGGCTCCAAGACGGCCGCCAAACGGCTGATGGCCGAGGCCGGGGTGCCCGTCCTGGGCGCGCTCACCTCGCCCGGCGAGGCCGACCTGCCGCTCCTGGTGAAGGCCGCGGCGGGCGGTGGCGGCCGCGGCATGCGGGTCGTCCGGAGCCTCGCGGACCTGCCCGGCGAGCTGGCGGCCGCCCGGACCGAGGCGGCCAAGGCCTTCGGCTCGGACGAGGTGTTCTGCGAGCGCTACCTGCCCGCCGGGCGGCACGTCGAGGTCCAGCTGCTGGCCGACGCGCACGGCACGGCCTGGGCGGTCGGCGACCGCGACTGCTCGCTGCAGCGACGGCACCAGAAGGTGATCGAGGAGGCCCCGGCCCCCGGCCTCCCGGCAGACGTCCGCGCCGAGCTGCACGCGGCCGCGGTGAGCGCCGCCCGGGCGATCGGCTACGTCGGCGCCGGCACCGCCGAGTTCCTGCTCGCCGAGGACGGCCGGTTCTGGTTCCTGGAGATGAACACCCGCCTCCAGGTCGAGCACCCGGTCACCGAGGCGGTCACCGGGCTGGACCTGGTGGCCCTCCAACTCGCCGTCGCCGAAGGGCGGCAGCTGCCGCCGGAGCCCCCGGCGCTGCGCGGTCACGCGATCGAGGCCCGCCTGTACGCGGAGGACCCGGCCAAGGACTGGCAGCCCGCCACCGGCACCCTGCACTGCCTCGAACTCACCGTGCCGCACCAGGAGTTCACCGGATCAGGGGGCCGAACGGACGCCGGGCCCCGAACGGACGCCGGGGCTCGAACGGACGCCGGGGCCGGACCGGACGCCGGTCTGCGACTGGACTGCGGCGTCGAGGCCGGCAGCGAGATCACCCCGCACTACGACGCGATGCTCGCCAAGGTGATCGCCTGGGCGCCGACCCGCGCGGCCGCCGCCCGCCGGCTGGCCGACGCCCTGGCCCGCGCCCGGATCCACGGGCCCGCCACCAACCGGGAGCTGCTGGTCCGCGCGCTGCGGCACCCGGCCTTCCTGGACGGGCGCCTGCACACCGGCTTCCTCGCCGAGCACGGCGCCGAACTCACCGCGCCGGACACCGGGGGCGTCGAACGCGCGGCCCTGGCCGCCGCCCTCGCCGACGCCGCCGCCCGGCGCACCGCGCTCCCGTCCGGCTGGCGCAACCTGCCCTCCCAGCCGCAGCTCAAGCGCTACCGGGCGGACGACGGCGCCGAGTGCGAGGTCCGCTACCGCCTCACCCGCACCGGCCTGCAGGCCGAGGACCAGCCGGACGTCGAGCTGGTCGAGGCCGGCCCCGACCGGGTCGTGCTGCGCGAGGGCGGGCTGCGCCGCACCTACCGCGTCGCCCGCCACGGCGACCGGGTGTACGTCGACACCCCGGCCGGCGGCACCGCGCTCACCGCGCTCCCGCGCTTCCCCGAGCCCACCGTCGAGACCGACCCCGGCGCCCTGCTCGCCCCGATGCCCGGCACCGTCGTCCGTGTCACCGCCGAGGTCGGGGACGCCGTCACCGCCGGCCAGCCGCTGCTCGTGCTGGAGGCGATGAAGATGGAGCACCGCGTCACCGCCCCGGCCGACGGCGTCCTCGTGGAACTCCGCGCAACCCCCGGCCGACAGGTCGAACTCGGCACCCTGCTGGCCGTCGTCAAGTCCACCCAAGAGGTCTGAGGAAGGACCCCCGCATGTCCGCCATCGGCAGTCAGCTCCTCGAAACCCCCGAACGCCGCGCCCTGCGCCAGGCCGTCGGCGACCTCGGCCGCCGCTACGGCTCCGCCTACTACCTCGCCAAGGCCCGCGCCGGCGAGCCCGCCGACGAGCTGTGGGCGGAGGCCGGCAAGGCCGGCTACCTCGGCGTCAACCTGCCCGCCGAGTACGGCGGCGGAGGCGGCGGCATCACCGACCTCGCCATCGTCCTGGAGGAACTCGGCACCGCCGGCTGCCCGTTGCTGCTGCTCATCGTCTCCCCGGCGATCTGCGGCACGGTGATCGCCCGCTACGGCACCGAGGAGCAGAAGCGGCGCTGGCTGCCCGGCCTCGCCGACGGCAGCCGCCGGATGGCCTTCGGCATCACCGAGCCCGACGCGGGCTCCAACTCGCACCGGATCTCCACCGTCGCCCGCCGCGACGGCGAGGACTGGCTGCTCACCGGCCGCAAGGTGTTCGTCTCCGGCATCGACCACTGCGACGCCGTCCTGTTCGTGGCCCGCACCGAGGACGCGCGGACCGGCAAGCTCAAGCCGTGCCTGTTCGTCGTCCCGCGCGAGACCACGGGGTTCGAGTACCGGGCGATACCGATGGAACTCGTCGCCCCCGAGAAGCAGTTCCAGGTCTTCCTGGACGACGTCCGGCTGCCCGCCGACGCCCTGGTCGGCGACGAGAACGCCGGCCTGCTGCAGCTGTTCGCGGGTCTGAACCCGGAGCGCGTCCTCACCGCCGCGTTCTCGCTCGGCCTGGCCCGCCAGGCTCTCGGCAAGGCCGTCGAGTACGCGAAGACGCGCACCGTCTGGTCCACCCCGATCGGCGCCCACCAGGGCCTGGCACACCCGCTCGCGCAGTGCGCGGTGGAGATCGAGCTGGCCCGGCTGATGACCCAGAAGGCCGGGCTGCTCTACGACGAGGGCGAGGACCTCGCCGCCGGGGAGGCCGCGAACATGGCCAAGTACGCCGCCGGCGAGGCCGCCGCCCGGACCGTCGACCAGGCGGTGCAGACCCTCGGCGGCAACGGCCTCACTCAGGAGTACGGGCTGGGCGCCCTGCTGGCCGCCACCCGGGTCGGCCGGGTCGCCCCGGTCAGCCGCGAGATGGTGCTCAACTACGTCGCCCAGCACACCCTCGGCCTGCCCAAGTCGTACTGAGTCACCGGCCGGGGACGGCCGTGCGAACACCGCGCTGCCGCCCGTACGCGGCGCCCGGGCCGGTGCGGGACGGCCGGCCCGCGGCGGGTGACGGCCCGGTGTGGGTGACGGCCACCGGAGTGGTCTCGCCGGGCCGGCGGCGGGGGAGGGACGGGGGCGCTCCGGGGCCGGGACCGCGCCAGGGGGCGGGCGGGCGTGGTGCGGCGGCGTCCGGGCGGGCGCCCCCGGGAACACACGTGCCACGCGAGTTCCGTCCCCGGTTCCCCACAATGGCCCAGCCTGCCCCCTGACTGTCCGTATGCTCCTGAACGCGCACCGCACGCAGGTTTAGTTGCCGCGTCAACTTCCTTACTGGAGGCATGCCTTGGTGTTCCGAAGCGAGTTCCCGGACGTCCCCGTCGTCGACCTGCCGGTCCATGACGCGGTCCTCGGCGCCGCGGCCCGGTACGGCGACCGGCCGGCCCTGATCGACGGCCTCACCGGGGAGCACGTCAGCTACGCGCAGCTCGCCGCCGCCGTCGATCGGGTCGCCGCCGGCCTGGCCGAGCTGGGCGTGCGCCGGGGCGACGTCCTCGCCCTGTTCAGCCCCAACTCGACCGTCTACCCGATGGCCTACTACGGCGCCACCCGGGCCGGCGCCACCGTCACCACGGTGTCCTCCCTGGCCACGCCCGCCGAACTGGCCGGCCAGCTGTGCGACAGCGGCGCCCGCTGGCTGGTCACCGTGTCCCCGTTCCTGCCCACCGCCCGTGCGGCCGCCGAACTGGCGGCCGGGCAGGGCCGCCCGCTGACCGAGATCGTCGTCCTGGACGGCGCCGACGGCCACCGCTCGCTCGCCGACCTGCTCGCCGCGCCCGGCCCCGCCCCCGAGGTCGCCATCGACCCGGGCGAGGACGTCGCCGTGCTCCCCTACAGCAGCGGTACCACCGGCCTGCCCAAGGGCGTCATGCTCACCCACCGCTCGATCGCCACCAACCTCGCCCAGTGCGACGCCCTCTACCGCCCCGCCGAGGGCGAGCGGGTGCTCGCCGTCCTCCCCTTCTTCCACATCTACGGCCTCGCGGCGCTGCTCAACCAGCCGCTGCGCTGCGGCGCCACCGTGGTCGTGCTGCCCCGCTTCGACCTGGAGCAGTTCTGCCGGGCCGTCGAGGAGCACCGGGTACAGGCCCTGGTGGTGGCGCCGCCGATCGCCCTGGCGCTGGCCAAGCACCCGGCCGTGGACCGGTACGACCTCTCCTCCGTCGAGTACCTGCTGTGCGCCGCCGCCCCGCTCGACCGCGAACTCGCCGACGCCTGCGCCCGGCGCCTCGGCCTGCCGCACCTGCTCCAGGGCTACGGCATGACCGAGCTCTCCCCGGTCACCCACGTGGTCTCCCCCCGGGAGGGCGACCCCCCGCGCGGCTCGGTCGGCCGGATCGTCCCCTCCACCGAACTGCGGGTCACCGCCCTGGACGGCTCCGCCGGGGACCTCGGCGCGGGGGAGCGCGGAGAACTGCTGATCCGCGGCCCCCAGGTGATGAAGGGCTACCTCGGCCGCCCCTCCGCGACCGCCGCCGTGATCGACGCCGACGGCTGGCTGCACACCGGCGACGTCGGCTACGTGGACGAGCTCGGCTACCTGTACATCGTCGACCGGGTCAAGGAACTGATCAAGTACAAGGGCTACCAGGTCGCCCCCGCCGAACTGGAGGCCGTGCTGCTCGGCCACCCCGAGATCGCCGACGCCGCCGTGATCGGCGTGCCGGACGCCGACGGCACCGAGTGCCCCAAGGCCTTCGTGGTCCGCACCCCGGGCAGCGCCCTGACCGCCGAGGAGGTCACCGGATACGTCGCCGGGCTGGTCGCCCCGTACAAGAAGGTCCGCGCGGTGGAGTTCGTGGACGCCGTCCCCAAGTCCGCGGCCGGCAAGATCCTCCGCCGCGAACTGCGCGCCCGCGAGGCCGAGCGCGCCGCCGTCAACTGAGCGGGCGGGCCCCCGCGGACGAAGACCGGTGCCCGTCTGTGAGGATCGACCCACCGCGTCCCCACCGGAACAGGAGCCGCCCGCAGCCATGGCCAGCCACGCCGCCGCCCGCACGCCCCAGCAGGACCGCAGCCGCGCGACCAGGGCCCGGCTGCTCGCGGCGGCCGTGGACTGCCTGGCCGAACTCGGCTGGAACGGCTCCACCGTCACCGTCGTCGCCGAGCGCGCCGGCGTCTCCCGGGGCGCCGCCCAGCACCACTTCCCGACCCGCGAGGACCTCTTCACCGCGGCCGTCGAGCACGTCACCGCCGAGCGGCTGGCGGCCGTCCGCGCGCACGCGGACGAGCTGCCCGCCGCCGGCCCCGACCGCACCCGCGCCGTGGTCGACATGATCGTCCGCCTCTACACCGGCCCGCTGTTCCGCGCCGCCCTGCACCTGTGGACCGCCGCCGCCACCGAGGAGGCGCTGCGCGAGCGGATCATCGCCCTGGAGGGGCACGTGGGAAGAGAGGCCCACCGGGCCGCCGTGGAGTTCCTGGACGCCGACGAGGGCCGCCCCGGCGTGCGCGAATCGGTGCAGGCCACCCTGGACCTCGCCCGCGGGCTGGGCCTGGCCAACCTGCTCACCGACGACAGCCTCCGACGTTCCGGGGTGATCCGGCAGTGGGCGGGCGTTCTTGAGAGTACGCTGCGCCCGGTACGCCCATGACGCCCGTACATCCGGAGCGGCCGGACAACCCCTGACCAAGGGGTCGCCGGGCGGCTGATGTCCGTGCAGTCTGGAGAAGAACCCCGGCCGACACGGACCGCGAGGCCCACCCGGCCGGGCACGAGCCGAACCGGGGTGCTGCCTGATCATGCACGGACACGAGTGGGACGCGACCGACGCCGCGCGCACGGCACCGGGCGGCACTCCGGCACGTCCCGAGGGCGACGGCCACGAGGGCGAACGCCACGAGGGCGAACACCCCGGAGGTGAGCACCGCGGGGGTGATCACCACGGGAGTGAGCGCCCCGAAGGCGGACTCCCCGAAGGCGCACTCCCCGAAGGCCACCGGCTCGTCCCGCTCGCGACGGCCCTGCTCCAGGACGACGGCCTGATCCTGCACTGGAGCGAGGACGCCGAGGCCCTGCTCGGCTACACCAGCGAGGAAGCCGTCGGCAGCTACGCCGCCCAACTGCTCACCGACGGCGGCGACCGCGCCGAGGTGCTGGACCTCTTCGAACGGATCATGACCGGCAGCGGCTGGTCCGGCGTCTTCCCGGTCCGCCACCGCGACGGCCACAAGGTCGACCTGGAGTTCCGCACCTACCCCATCGCCGGCCCGGCCGGCACCCTGCTGCTCCTCGCCACCGCCTCCGACACCCGCGCCCTGCACGCCGTCGAGGCCGACCTCGCGGTGCTGGACGGCATCTTCGGTCGCTCCCCGATAGGGATGGCCGTCTACGACACCGACCTGCGCTACGCCCGGATCAACGAGGCGCTCGCCCGGATGAACGGCGTACCGGTCGCCGCGCACCTCGGCCGGCGGATATCCGCGGTGCTCCCCGGCATCAACACCGCCGAGATCGAGCAGATCATGCGCCAGGTGCTGCGGACCGGCAAGCCCGTCGTGGACGCCCGCTCGCACGGCCGCGTCCCCGGCGACCCGAAGCGGGACCGCGCCTGGTCCGCCTCCTACTTCCGCCTCGAAGACTCCACCGGCCGGGTCTTCGGCGTCTGCTCCTCGATCATCGACGTCACCGAGCGCTTCCAGGCCGAGGCCCGCGCCTCCCGGGCCCAGGAACGGCTCAGCACCATCGCCGAGGCCACCGCGCGGATCGGCACCACCCTCGACCTCCAGCGCACCGCCGAGGAACTGATCGAGGCCGTCGTCCCCCGGTTCGCCGACTTCGCCACCGTCGACCTGCTGGAGCCGGTGCTGCGCGGCGCCGAGCCCACCCCGATCCCCACCGACCGGACCGTCACCCTGCGCGCCGTCGCCGTCGGGGAGAACTACGAGACCGGGCTCGCGCACGCCGTCGACGTCGTCGGCGAGACCTCCGAGTACGCCCCCGACCGCAGCTACACCCAGTGTCTGCGCAGCGGGAAGCCGCTGCTGCGGGCCCAGGTGGACGAGGAGGTGCTGCGCGGGCTGGTCTCCAGCGAGGACCGGGTGGCCCCCGGGATGGCGGCGGGCATCCACTCGTACCTGATGGTGCCGATCACCGCCCGGGGCATGGTGCTCGGCGGATCCGAGTTCATCCGGATGCGCAACCCCGAGCCCTTCACGGCCGCCGACGTCGCACTCGCCGAGGAGCTGGTCGCTCGCACCGCGCTGGCGCTCGACAACGCCCGGCTCTACCGGCGCGAACGGGAGACCGCCCTCACCCTGCAGCGCAGTCTGCTGCCGCAGGAGGTGCACCGCACCCTCGGCCTGGAGATCGCCTACCGCTACCTGCCCAGCAGCGTGGTCAGCGAGGTCGGCGGCGACTGGTTCGACGTCGTCCCGCTGTCCTGCGGGCGGGTCGCCCTGGTGGTCGGCGACGTGATGGGCCACGGCATCCGGGCCGCCGCCACGATGGGCCAGCTGCGCACCGTCGCCCGGACCCTCGCCACCCTGGACATGCCGCCCGAGCAGGTCCTCACCCGGCTGGACGAGACCGCCTCCGGAATCGGCGAGGGCCAGTTCGCCACCTGCATCTGCGCGGTGTACGACCCGCTGGAGCGCACCGTCCAGGTCGCCTCGGCCGGGCACCTGCCACCGGTGCGGGTCGCCCCCGACGGCACCGCCGAGCGGGTCGAGGTGCCGCCGGGCGTACCGCTGGGCGTGGGCGGCGTCGCCTTCGAGTCGATCGAGTTCACCATCCCCGAGGGCGGCATGGTCGCGCTCTACACCGACGGCCTGGTCGAGCGGCGCGGCCAGGACCTGGACGACGGGATCGACCTGTTCGCCCGCACGCTCTCCGGGCCCGGCCGGACCCTGGAGGAGAGCTGCGACGCCGTCCTCGCCGCCCTCGTCACCGACGGCACCGAGGACGACATCGCGATGATCATGGCCCGGGTGCTGCCGCTGCCCGCCGACCGGATCGCCACCCTCCCGCTCAGCGGCGGCGGCCGGCTGCCCGGCAAGGCCCGCCGCTTCACCCGCGCCACCCTGGAGTCCTGGGGCCTGTCCGCGCTCACCGACTACGCCGAACTGCTCGTCAGCGAGCTGGTGACGAACGCCCTGCTGCACGCCGACGCGCCGCGCCGGCTGCGGCTGTTCCGCGACCGGGTGCTCACCGTCGAGGTCTCCGACGCCGGCGGCCAGACCCCGCAGCTGCGCCCGTTCGCCGAGCAGGACGAGGGCGGGCGCGGGATGTTCCTGGTCAGCGAGCTCGCCCAGCGCTGGGGCAGCCGGCTCACCCGGGACGGCAAGGTCGTCTGGGCGGAGCTGGAGCTGCCCTTCGGGGCGAAGTAGCGGCGCCCGAGCGCGCGGGAACGGCCGCTCCCCTCGGGGGGAACGGCCGTTCTGCTGAGCTGCGGAGGGGATGTCCCGCTCCGGTCCTCGGGAGGGCGGGTCAGGCGTGGACCTTCTCCACCGCAGCGGCAGGCGCGTCGGCCGCCTCGGTGGCCACTCCGGCCGCGTCGGCCGTCTCTGCCGGGCGGCCCGCCGCGCCGTCCGGCCCGGAGAGCCCGCGCAGCAGGCGCCAGGCCATCACGGCCGCGCCGACCAGCAGCGCGGCGGCCAGCAGCCCGGCACCGTTCATGCCGCCGACGAAGACCTGCTTCGCACTCGCCAGCAGCGGCTGCGCCACCTCCGCCGGCAGGCCCTGCGCGACCTCGACCGCCGAGCCGAGCGACTCGCCCGCCCGGGCGGCGGCCGCCGGGTCCGTCCCGGCCGGGACGACCAGACCGTTCGCGAAGACCGAGCCGACCACCGAGCCGACCAGGGCGATGCCGAGCGCGGTGCCCAGCTCGTACGCCGTCTCCGAGACCGCCGAGGCGGCGCCGGCCTTGTCGGCGGGCGCGGCGCGCAGCACCAGGTCGGCGCCGAGCGTGTAGACCACGCCCTCGGCCGTCCCGACCAGCAGGAAGGAGGCGGCCAGCAGCAGGTAGGTGGTGTCCTGCTCCAGCCAGCCGAGGGCGCCGACGCCCAGACCCATCGTCAGCAGACAGGCCGTCAGTGCCGTGCGGGCGCCGAAGCGGCGGGCCACCCGGGCGGTCAGCAGACCGCCGACCACCGAGCCGGCGAAGGCCGGCAGCTCCGCCAGGCCCGCCTGGAGCGGCTGGTAGCCGCGGACCAGCTGCAGGTACTGCGAGACCACGAAGATCACGCCGGAGAGGCCGACCAGGGAGATCAGCGAGGCCGAGACCGCCGCGGTGAACCGGCGGTCGCGGAACAGCCGGACGTCGAGCAGCGGGGTCTCCAGTCGCAGCTGGCGGCGGACGAAGCCGGTCAGCGCGGCGGCGCCCAGCACGAAGGCGACCGGCACGTCCCAGCGGGCCACGCCGTGTGCGGCGGCCTCCTTGATCGCGTACACCACGCCGACCACGCCGGCCATCGACAGCACGACGCTCAGCACGTCCCAGCGGCCCGGCTTCGGGTCCTTGGACTCCGGCAGCAGCCAGGCGCCGAGGCCCAGCAGCAGGAGCAGCACCGGGATGTTCATCAGGAACACCGAGCCCCACCAGAAGTGCTCCAGCAGCACCCCGCCGACCACCGGCCCGAGCGCGGCTCCGGCGGTGGCGGCCGCACCCCAGATGCCGATCGCGGTGGCCCGCTCCCGGTCGTCCGGGAAGAGGCTGCGGATCAGCGACAGGGTGGACGGCATGATCGTCGCCCCGGCGACGCCGAGCAGCGCGCGGGCCAGGATCAGCCAGCCCGGGCCGGGTGCGTAGGCGGCCAGCAGCGAGGCCGCGCCGAAGGCGGCGGCACCGGCCAGCAGCAGCTTCTTGCGGCCGATCCGGTCGCTCAGCGCGCCCATGCTCACCAGCAGGCCGGCCAGCACGAAGGAGTAGGAGTCGCCGATCCAGAGCAGCTGGGTGCCGCTGGGGCGCAGCGTCTCGCTGATCGACGGGATGGCGAGGGACAGGACGGTCGCGTCCAGCGCGACCACGGTCACGGCCAGGACGAGGACGGCGAGGCCGGTCCAGCGCTGGCGGGCGGTCAGGGAACTCATGGCGTATCGGTGTCCGGTCTGCAGTCGGAGGTGCTGCGGTCCGTGGTGCTGGGGTGTGGGGTGCTGCGGAGTGAGGAGCTGTGGTGCGGGGGGCTGCGGTTTCAGGTGCTGCGCGGTGGGGCGTCGGTGGTGGTGTGAGCGGGGGAGGGGGCGTCCGGTCTGCGCAGTGCGCCCCCGAGGAAGAGCTCGGCGAGCGAGAAGGCGGCGTCGCGCGGGGCGAGCCGGCCGTCCTGGATGGACCAGCCGACGCCGGCGACGAGGTCGAAGAAGGCCTCGCTCAGCCAGGCGGCGCTCAGCTCGATGCGGAACACGCCCTGCTGCTGGCCGCGCAGGAAGAGCGCGTGCAGCCGGGCGATCTGGAGCTCCCAGAGGTCGTTGATCTCGTCGTTGTCGTAGAGCTGGTTCTCGCCGGCCAGGAAGGCGCAGAGCATCGCGTCCGGGACGGAGGCGTCCACCAGGCGGCGCAGCGCGGCCCCGGCGTCGCCCTCCTCGACCCCGGCGGTGTCCAGCGCGGCGGCGAACCGGCGCAGGCCGAGCAGGCCGACCTCGCGGATCAGCGCCTCGCGCCCGGGGAAGATCCGGTGCAGCGTGGCGCGGCTGATGCCGGCGGCGCGCGCGATCTCGTCCAGGTGGGCGGTCGGGCGGCGGGAGAGCACGCCGACGGCGGCTTCGAGGACGGTGTCGCGGTCGGTGGCCATGAGTCGAGTGTAGTTCATGTGAGACATGGATGTCTCAGAATTGTTTGGAGCGTCTCAAGCGAGCCTCGGATGACCCTCGACCGACCCGCCGGCGCACGGGCTCCGGGCAGCAAAAACCGGGGACGGCTGGTGCCGTCCCCGGTCGGGGGTGCCGCCGCGCCGGGGCGCCGCGGCTCAGCTCTGGTCGACTCAGCTCTGGTTGTAGAAGCCGGTCTCGTCGAGCGGGCGGTCGATCACCATCACCTCGACGTCGGCCGGGGTGAGCAGGAAGACCCGGCGGGCGATCCGCTCGATGCCGCCCCGGGTGCCGAAGATCAGACCGGAGGCGAAGTCGACCATGCGCTTGGCCTCGGCCTCCGCCATCTCGGTGAGGTCCATGACCACCGGGGTGCTCGCCCGGATGTGCTCACCGACCGTGCGGGCCGCCTCGAAGCCCGTCGGCCGCAGGGAGACGATCTTCGCGGGCGCGGCGACGGACGGCACCGTCTCCTGGTCCACCCACTCGTCGTCGTACACCGCGGCCGGGTAGTTCCCCGAGGGCATCAGCCACCCGTTGTGGTGCTCGTCGCGAAGTGCTCCCATGCCGCGCCTCCCTGTCCCGTCCCGTCTGGTCCCCCGGGGTTGCGTGCCGTTCCTTGACACGTCATCCACTCGTCGGAACTGTCCGAGTATCGCACTGTTCACCGGTCCCGTGCCCGCTCGCGACCCCCGTACGAGTCGTGCCGCGCCGGAAACCCGGGCGGACCCGGGCAAATAGAGCGGACGCGGCGCAGCGCCGTACGGTTGCGCGCGTAGACCATATCGGTCGCGGTCACCGCTTAATTGACCTTCTGTCAACAATGCGGAAACGATTTCACGCGGCGGATCACTCGCCGGTCGAACCGTCCACGGATTCGCGCAGAAGATCGGCGTGTCCGTTGTGCCGCGCGTACTCCTCGACCATGTGGGCGAGGATCCAGCGGAGCGTCACTTCCCGGTCGCGGCGCGGCCGCTTGCCCACCGTGTCCAGCGGCAGGCCGTCCGCCGCGCGGCGGGAGGCGTCGACCTCGGCGCGCCAGGTGGCGAAGTCGGCCGCGACGTCGGCGGTGTCGACGTGGTCGAAGTCGCCGTCCGGATCGTCCTTGGTCCAGTAGTGGCCGGCGGTGATCTCCTCGCCGAGCAGGATGCCCTGGAACCAGTACCGCTCGACCTCGGCCATGTGCCGGACCAGCCCGAGCAGCGAGAGGGCGGACGGCGGGACGGCGCGCAGGCGCAGCTGGTCGTCGGTCAGCCCCTCGCACTTGAGCGCGAGGGTGTGGCGGTGGTAGTCGAGGAAGGCGGTGAGGGTGGCGGCCTCGCCGGCGGCCATCGGCGGGTCCACCCGCGGATCGATGTCGGTCATGCGGGCCATCCTGGTGCCCGGCGCGGCAGGGGCGCGAACGATTTGTTCCGCCGGCCCGCCGACTGCTCAGGCGGCCGTCGCCCGGCGGCGGGCCCTGGCCGCCCGCCAGAGCCCCGCCACGCTGCCGAGGCCCAGCAGGGCGATCAGGCCCGCCGACACCAGGAACGCCGCCGAACCGGGCTCGCCCGCGCTGGCGGCCGCCGTCACGTACACGGCGGTGGTCGGCACCGCGCCGATCGCGGTGGCGAGGACGAAGGGCAGCGCGCCGGTCCCGGAGAAGGCGGCGCCGAAGTTGATCGCCTGGAACGGTACGCCGGGCAGCAGCCGCAGCACCAGCACGCTGCGGAAGCCCTGTTCGGTGAACCGCCGGTCCAGGGCGGCGAGCACCTTGCCGCGCAGGTGGGGGCGCAGCGCCTCCCGGCCGAGGCCCCGGCCGAGCCCGAAGGCCATGGCGGCGCCCAGAGTGGTGCCGAGCACCGCCATCGCGAGGCCCTGCTGGATGCCGAGCAGCAGCCCGGCCGCCGCGTTCAGCGCCGGCCGGGGCACGAAGGCGAGCGTGCCCACCGCGTACACCAGGGCGAACAGCGGCGCGAACCAGTACCCGGGCATCCGGTCCGCCAGCCCGCCGGAGAGCAGCTCCGTGGGGTTCCACAGCAGCAGCGAGCCGGCCGCCGCGCCGAGCAGCGTGATCAGCAGCGCCAGCCGCCACCAGGCGGAACGCGGGGCGGCCGGGGGCTCGGGGGTGGAACCGTGCTCGGACATCCGCCTGAGCCTAACCGGGCCGACCGGCTGCCGGGGCACCGGGCCGTGCTGCCGCCGGGCCGCGAGGCCGTCGGCGGCCGGGCCGACCGGCCGCCGACGGAACGCGGGACCACGGGACCACGGGATCAGCGGATCACGGGATCACGGGATCAGCTGTACGGGTCCTTCTCGGGGTTGTAGTGCCAGAACTGGTTGGGGGTGCCCTGGTACCCCCACTGGATCACCGGGGTGCCGGGGGTCAGGGCGCCGCCGTAGACGTCGAGGACGAGGCCGCTGTGGGCGTTGACGATGCCGCGCGGGGTGCCGGGGTGGCCGACGGGCGGGTCGCTCCACTTCTGGTTGCTGCCGCCGTTGCAGGTCCGCTGGTCGGCCTGGGTGCCCCAGGCGGTGCTGCCGTCGGGGATCTCCAGGCACTTGCCGCTGTGCAGGTTGATCCAGCCGTCGGCGGTCTGGGTCCACTTCTGGTAGTCGCCGCCGGTGCAGGTCCCGATCCGGACCGGGGCGCCGTCGTCGGTGCTCCCGTCGGCGACCTCCAGGCAGAGGTTCGGCGGCCCGGCCAGGGGCCGGATCTCGGCGGGGCCGAAGTCGTCCGCGGCTGCGGGGGCCGCCGGGGCGGCGTGGGCCACCGCGGGGGCGGCGAGGGCGGTGGTGGCGAGGACGGTGGCTGCGGCGACGAGCCGCGTACGACGGAACATCGGTCGACCTCCGGTGGTGCGGTTCAGCGCGACCGGGCGAGGAACTCCAGCAGACGGTGCCAGGAGTCCCGGGCAGCGCCGAAGTGTTCGACTGCCGACATTTCGAAGAAGTTGTGCGGGGCACCCGGATAGGTGACGAACTCGTGCGGGTGGCCCGCTCGGGTGAGGGCCGCGTCGAAGGCCTCGACCGCGGCGGACGGGATGTGCTCGTCGGCGCCGCCCCAGAAGGCCAGGATCGGGGCGGTGAGGTCGGCGGCGAGCTGGGTGGGCCCCGGGGCCCCGTTGATCGTGTCGGGGTAGCCGTAGTACCCGACCGCGCCGGTCAGTCCGAAGCGCGGTGCGGCGGCGCGGAAGGCCTGGCGGCCGCCGAAGCAGAAGCCTAGCGCGACCACTTCGGCCGGGCCATCCGTGCGCAGTCGCTCCAGGGCGGCGGTGAGGTCGGCGTCCAGGCCCTCGGGGGTGAGCGCGAGCAGGTGGGGGAGCAGGTTCGGCAGTTCGCCGAATTCCGTCGGGCGGTTTTCCGGAAAGGCCCCGGCGGTTCGGCCGTAATAGTCGAGGACGAGCGCCGGGTGCCCCTGTTCGGCGAGCCGTTCGGCGGTCTTCCGGTAGAAGCCGGAAAGGCCCTTGTTGTCCGGGAGGACGAGCACGCCGACCCCGGTGGTGACCTCCGGGCGGGCCAGGAAGGCACCGAACTCGGTGCCGTCCGCGGAGGTCAGGGTGAGCGGTGCGGCTTCGGCCGGGGGCCGGGTGACGGGGGAGAAGGCGGGCGGGGCGGCGTCCGGGTCGTAGCACACGGGAATCCCTCTCGCGGATCGCGAAAAACCGCCGGGCGCGGCTGCGCCCGACGGTCGGTGATGCTAGCGGGGAATTCCTTCCGGAATTTGCCATCATATCGTGGAGAGATCTTTTCTGGAAGGCCCTTCCGATTCCGGTGCGGTCACGTTTTCGTCGGCGGGATTCCGCTCGGCCCGGCGCAGCGCCCCGGCGCTCAGGAGCAGGGCGAGGGCGAGGGCGGTGACCAGGCCGAAGGAGGCGGTCAGCGAGGTGGCCTGGGCGAGGGTGCCGATGACCGCGGGGGCGATCAGGCCGGAGGTGTAGGTGACGGTGGCGACTCCCGCGATGGCCTGGCTGGGGTTGCTGCCGATCCGGCCGGCGGCGGCGAAGGCGAGCGGGACGATGACGGCGATGCCGATGCCGATCAGTGCGAAGCCGGGGATGGCGAGGGCGGGGCGGTCGGCGGCGACCACCAGCAGGCCGCCGACGGTGGCGACGGCGCCGCCGATCCGGGTGGTCCGGACGGCGCCGAGGCGGCGGATCGCGGCGTCCCCGGCGAGGCGGCTGACGGCCATGGTGAGCGAGAAGGCGGTGTACGAGGCGGCGGCGACGGTGGCCGAGGCGCCGGTGACGTCCCGCAGGTAGACGCCGCTCCAGTCCATCGAGGCGCCCTCGGCGAAGACCGCGCAGAAGCCCACCAGCCCGATCACCAGCGAGCTGCGCGGCGGCAGCGCGAACCGCGGGGGCTCCTGGGCGTCCTCGTGCGCCCGCAGGTCGGGCAGGCCGCGGCAGACCGGCTGGGCGAGCGCGAGCAGGACCAGTGCGGTGACGGCCAGCTGCAGCCGGGCGTCGAGGGCGAGGTGGGCGGCGAGGATGCCGAAGCCGGAGGCCAGCAGGCCGCCGGCGCTCCACATGCCGTGCAGGCCGGACATGATCGAGCGGCCGAGGCGCTCCTCGATCTCCACGCCCTGCGCGTTCATCGCGACGTCCGCCATCCCGGCGGTGGCCCCGTACGCCAGCAGCGCCACGCACAGCAGTGGCAGGGAGGGGGCGAGCGCGGGCAGGGCGAGGGCCAGGCACCAGAGCGAGAGCAGGCCGCGCACCGCGGCCCGGCCGCCGTACCGGTGGACGAAGCGGCCGGCCAGTGGCATGGCGAGGGAGGAGCCGATGGCGGGCATGACCAGGGCCAGGCCGAGCTGTCCGGTGGACAGGTCCAGGCGGTCCTGGAGCCACGGGATGCGGGTGACGAAGCTGCCGCTGACGGCGCCGTGCACGCCGAAGACCAGGGCGATGCTCGCCCGGGCCCGGCGCGGGGCGGTCAGCGGTTGCGGCGGTGGCGCGGTGGTGCGGTTCATCGGCGTTCCCTCCCGGTCGCGCGGTGCGGGGCGCGACGGTGCCCTGTGGGTGGCCTTGTCGGTAGTCAAGCGCAGGTGCGCGCAGGACGGGCCGCGCGGCGGAGGCGCGACCGGCCGGCGACGGTTCGATAAACTATCAGGAAGGGACCCTGATAGAAACACTCTGGAAGGATGAGCGGCCATGACCACCGCGCGTACGGCCACGCCGAGCACCGCCCGGGCGATCAACGACCGGCTGGCGCTCAACCTCCTGCTCGAACAGGGCCCCCTGACCGCGACCGAGCTGCGCGACCTCACCGGCCTGTCCCGGCCGACCGTCGCCGACCTGCTCGACCGCCTCCAACGCACCGGCCTGGTGGCCGTCGTCGGCGAACGCGGCGAACAGCGGCGCGGCCCCAACGCCCGGGTCTACGCACTCGTCGCCTCCCGCGCGCACATCGCCGCCTTCGACGTCCGCGCCGGCGGCGTCAGCCTGGTCGTCGCCGACCTCGCCGGGCAGGCCCTCGCCACCGCCGAGATCCCGGTCGAGGGCGCGGGCGGGCCCGGCACCGCCGCGGTGATCACCACGACCCTGCTGGAGACCGCGCGCGGCGCCGGAGTCGAGCGGCTGCACACCGTCGCGGTCGGCGCCCCCGGGCTTGTCGACCCCGCCACCGGGCGGCTGCAGAGCACCGGCAACCTCCCCGCCTGGCACGCCGAACTCCTCGCCGCACTGGAGCAACTGCCCGGCACCGACGTGATCCTGGAGAACGAGGTCAACCTGGCCGGGCGGGCCGAGTACCGGGTCGGCGCCGCGCGCGACCGCGACACCTTCGTGCTGATGTGGCTCGGCCACAGCGTCGGCGCCGCCGTCATCCTGGACGGGCGGCTGCGCCGCGGCTTCTCCGGCGGCACCGGCGAGATCTGCTTCCTGCCCGTCCCCGGGACCGTCGGGCTGCCCAGCGCCGACAGCTGCGAGGGCGGCTTCCACGACCTGGTCGGCAGCGCGGCGATCTGCGACCTCGCCCGCGCGCACGGGCTGCCCGCCGCCCCGGCCGGGGACGCCGCCGCGGCCGAGGCCGTCGTCCGGGCGGCGGTCGCGCCCGGGGCCGGCGAGGCCGACGGGCGCTTCCTGGACGAGCTGGCCGAACGGATCGCCATCGGCGCGGCGAGCGTCTGCGTGGTGCTCGACCCCGGCTGCGTGGTGCTCGGCGGGGAGATCGGCCGGGCCGGCGGCGCCGAACTAGCCGGCCGGGTGGAGCGGCGGCTCGCCCGGCTCTCGCCGCTCAGCACCGAGGTCCGGGCCGGCACGGCGGGCGGCGGCGCGGTGCTCGCCGGGGCGGTGCTGACCGCCGGGGACGCGGTGCGGCGGGACCTCTTCGGCGAGCCGTAGGGCCCCGGCGCCCGACCCGGCAGCCCTGGCTTTCCCGATGCCGCACCCGGTACGGCAGGATGGCCGCGGGGGCGCGCAGCGCCGAGGACCCCCGTCCCCCGAAGTCCCTCGAACCACCGTCAGGAGTCGCTCATGGGCCAGCCCGAGGTGCCGGCGAACCCGTACCGCATCGGAGAGGCCGCGGCGCTGCTCGGCGTCAGCGCCGACACCATGCGGCGCTGGGTGGACGCCGGGCGGCTCGCCGCCGCGCGCGACGAGCACGGGCACCGGATCATCCCCGGCGCCGAGCTCGCCGCCTTCGCCCGCGAGCTGGCCCGGCCGGAGAACGCCGAGGCCGAGGGCCGCCCGTCCTCGGCCCGCAACCGCTTCCCGGGGATCGTCACCGACGTGCTGCTCGGTGACGTGGCCGCCCAGGTGGAGATCCAGGCCGGGCCGTTCCGGGTGGTGTCGCTGATCAGCCGGGAGTCGGCGGAAGAGCTGAACCTGGTCCCCGGCGCACCCGCCACGGCGGTCATCAAGTCCACCAACGTGATGATCGAACGGCGCTGACGCCGGACCGAACGGCCTGACGCCGCACCGAACGGCGCCGATGCCGCACCGACGAGTCCCGGAACCGCAACGAGAGGCCCGGATGCCACACCTGCCGACCACCCCGAGCGCGAGCACCGACCGCCGCCCCCGGGTGCTGGCCGTCGCCCACCGCGGCGACCCCTACCGGTACCGCGAGAACACCCTGCCCTCCGTCGAGTCCGCGCTGGCCGCCGGCGCCGACGCCGTCGAGGTGGACGTCCAGCTCACCCGCGACCGGGTGCCCGTCCTGCTGCACGACCGCACCCTCGAACGGCTCTGGGGAGATCCCCGGTCGATCGACCGGGTCACCACCGAGCAGCTGGACGAGCTGCGGCAGGGCCCGCTCGCCGTCCCCACGCTCGTCGAGGCGATCAAGGCGGTGAGCGGCTCCGACGGCCGCCGGCTGCTCATCGACCTGGACGAGCCCGGCCCGGCCGCCGCCACCTGGTCCGTGGTCACCGGGCTCGGCGCCGAACGGCTGGTCGCCTTCTGCGGCCCCGTCACCGCCATGCTCGCCGTGCGCGAACAGACCCCGGACGCCGAGATCGCGCTCACCTGGAAGCAGCCGCGGATGCCCGTCCGCGCCCTGCTGGACGACCTGCGTCCGCGCTACCTCAACCCGCCGTTCGGCCTGGTCACCCCCGCCTTCACCGCCGCCGCCGCGGACGCCGGGCTCGCCGTCTCCACCTGGACCGCCGACCGGCGCCGCACCATGCTCCGCCTGCGGGACACCGGGGTCGCCTCCATCACCACCAACCGGATCGACGTGCTGCGCTCGGTGCTGGACGGCCCCCGGTGACGGAGCCGCAGCCGGTGCTCGGCACCCGGGCGCTCGGCCGGGCCCTGCTGGCCCGTCAGCACCTGCTCGCCCGCACCGACCTGACGCCCGCCGCGATGGTCCACCACCTCGGCGGCCTCCAGGCCCAGGCGGCACCCCAGCCGCCCTACCTCGGGCTGCTCGCCCGGCTCGACGGCTTCACGCCCGAAGAGCTCAGCCGCCTGCTGGAGGAACGGGCGGCGGTCCGGATCGCCCTCCAGCGCGGCACCATCCACCTCGTCACCGCCCAGGACTGCCTGACGCTGCGCCCCCTGCTCCAGCCCCTCCTGGACCAGCAGCTGCGCACCACCTACGGCAAGCGGCTCGCCGGGCTCGACCCGGCCGCGCTCGCCGCCGAGGCCCGGGAGCTGGTCGAGGAACGGCCGCGGACCTTCCAGCAGCTGGGCGCGCTGCTCGCCGGGACCCGCCCGGACCGCGACCCGGCCGCGCTCGCCCAGGCGGCCCGTTGCCTGCTGCCGCTGGTGCAGGTGCCGCCGCGCGGCCTGTGGGGGCGCGGCGGCCCGGCCGCGCACACCACCGCCGAGGCCTGGCTCGGCCGCCCGCTCGACCCGGCGCCCTCCCTCGACGACCTGGTCCTGCGCTACCTCGCCGCCTTCGGTCCGGCCACCGCGGCCGACGTGAAGAAGTGGTGCGGCCTCAGCGGGCTCACCCCGGTGCTGCGCAGGCTCGCGCCGCGGCTGCTGACCTTCCGGGACGAGCAGGGCCGGCTGCTGTACGACCTGCCGGAGGCGCCCCGGCCGGACGGGGACACCCCGGCGCCGGTGCGGCTGGTCGCGCCGTTCGACAACCTGCTGCTCTCGCACGCGGACCGCACCCGGGTGCTGCCCGAGGAGTACCGGGGGCGGGTCATGACGCAGAACGGGATCGTGCTCGGCACGCTGCTGGTGGACGGGCTGGTCGCCGGGGCCTGGCGGCTGACGGCCGAGCAGGAGGTCGTCGTGCAACCGTTCGTGGCACTGCGGCGGGCCGACCGGCAGGCGGCGGAGGCCGAGGCGCAGCGGGTGCTGGACTTCGCGGCCGGCGGCGAAGGGGGCGGCACGGTCCGCATCGAGGCGGTGGGTTAGCCGGGGCGGGGGCGCACGACGGGCGGAGCGTCGGATTCTCTGCTGAGCTGGGTCGGTCCGGACTCGTCGACGACCCCCGGCGGAGGTGGCCCGTGACCGTGGAGCGCGCGCCCGGCGACCAGCAGCGGCCCGACCACCGCAGGCCGTACCTGATGCTGCCGCCCGCACTGCGGCACGCGGCGGCCTGGTCGGCCGCGGTGATCCTGCTGATCGCCGTCGCCTCACTGGCGGTCTTCGCGCTGGTCGAGCTGCGGGCCGCGACCGTGCCCTTCGTGGTGGCGCTGCTCGGTGCCTCGCTGCTCTACCCGGTGGTGCCCTGGCTGGTGCGACGGGGCGTCGGGCGGGGCCTGGCCGCCGGGCTGACCTGCACGGTCCTGGTCGTGGCGGGCGGCGGGGTGATCGCGCTGCTGGTGAACTCCCTGGTGCACAGCGCCCCGCAGATCGCCGAGGCGCTGCCCGCGGCCGGGCGGCGGCTGGAGGACTGGCTGGGCCCGCTCGGGCACAAGATCCAGCACGCCCTGAACAACGCCAAGGGCGAGACCAACTCGCTGGTCTCGACCCTGACGAACAGTGTCCTGTCCGGGCTCGGCCTGCTCACCCAGCTGATCACCGGCGCGGTGCTGGCGCTCGCCCTGGTCTTCTTCTTCCTCCGCGACGGCCACCGCACCGGCGACGCCATCCGCTCCTACCTGCCCGGGCGCAGCGCCGAGACCGTCATCGCCTGCGCCGAACGGGCCTTCGACGCGATGGCCGGCTTCATGCGCGGCACCACCCTGATCGCCCTGATCGACGCGACCTTCATCACCATCGGCCTGCTCGCGCTCGGCGTGCCCGGTGCGGCCGGCCTCGGTGCGCTGGTCTTCATGGGCGCGTACATCCCCTTCGTCGGCGCCTTCCTGTCCGGCACGGTGGCGGTGCTGGTGGCCCTCGCCGACGGCGGCCTGGGCACGGCGCTCTGGGCGCTCGGGGTGGTCCTCGCCGTCCAGATGATCGAGGGCAACGTGCTGCAGCCGGTCATCCAGAGCCGGACGGTCGAACTGCACCCGGCCACCATCATGGTCGCCGTGGTGGCCGGCGCGGGCATCGCGGGCATCATCGGCGCCCTGCTCGCCGTCCCGGTCTGCGCGGCGGTCACCGGCGTCGTCTCGGTGCTGCGCGGCTTCCCCGAGCGGGGTGGGTAACCGGCTTGTCGTGGGCGGGCGGTGCGTGGCACCATCGCTAATGCGACGCAAGTCGCGATAGTGTCAGGAGGGGTGCGGATGGAACTGTTCGACGTGGCCGACGGGGGAGCCGGGCCGTACGGGGTGGCCGTGGGCCCCGGCGGCGGGGTGTGGTTCACCCTGGTGCACGCCGGGGAGGTCGGGCGGCTGGCGGCGGACGGCACCGTGGAGCGGTACGGGCTCGGGGCGCCGGAGTGCGGGCCCGCCGTGATCGCGGCCGGGCCCGACGGGGCGATGTGGTTCAGCCGGATGCGCGATCACCGGATCGGGCGGATCGACGCGGACGGCACGGCGGGCTCCTTCGCGCTGCCGGGCGAGGGCGCCGGGCCGTACGGGATCGCCGCCGGGCCGGACGGGGCGGTGTGGTTCACCGAGATGACCGCGAACCGGATCGGGCGGATCACCGTGGACGGAGACGTGACGGAGCATCCGCTGCCGGTCCCCGGGGCGTTCCCGTCACTGATCACCGCCGGGCCGGACGGCGCCCTGTGGTGCACGCTCAACCAGGCGGACGCCGTCGCCCGGATCACCGTGGCGGGCGAGGTGACCGTCCACCGGCTGCCCACCGCCGGCACCGCGCCGGTCGGGATCACCGCCGGGGCCGACGGCGCGCTCTGGTACGTCGGCATCGGCGCCGGGCTGGTCGGGCGGGTCACCGTGGACGGCGAGGTGACGGAGCACGTGCTGGCCGACCCGGCCGCCAAGCCGCACGCCATCGCGGCGGGGCCGGACGGCCGGCTCTGGTTCACCGAGTGGGGCGCCGGCCGGATCGGGGTGCTCACCCCGGACGGGCGGCTCGACGGGCACCCCGTCCCGGGTGAGGGCGCCGAACCGCACGGCATCGCGGTGGCCCCGGACGGCACGGTGTACGCGGCGCTGGAACGCGGTCAGATCGCCCGCCTGGCACCGGGTCAGGGCTGACGCCGCAGCAGCTCCTCCAGGTCGGCGAGGAGGCCGAGGGCGGCGGCGCGGTCCGGGGCGGGCTCCGGGGCCGGGGTGCGGTCGGCGATCACCCGCAGGGCGGCGGCGGCCTGGCGGGCGAACATGGCCAGCAGGTCCAGCTCGGGCAGGCTCGCGCGGGCCTGCGGGGCCGGGTCCAGGACCTCCAGGACGCCGAGGACCCGGCTGCCGTGAGTGAGCGGCGCGGCCATCAGGGCGTCGGGGACGTACGCGGTGGACTCGGCGAAGTCCCGGTCGAAGGTGCGGTTCGCGCCCAGGTCGTCGACCACCATCGGCTCGCCCGAGGCGGCGACCCAGCCGGCGATGCCCCGGCCGGCCGGGAAGCGGCGGCCGACCAGGGACTCCTCGCCGCGCCCGGAGACCGCCTGGAACACCAGCTCCCCGGCCGTCTCGTCGAGCAGGCAGACCGAGCCGGCCTGGGCGCCGAAGATCGCCCGGGCGACGTCCACCACGGACTGCAGCAGCTCGCGGGCCAGCGGATCGACGGCGGGGTCAGTGCTGAGGGTCATCGGGCGCCTCCGGGGTGGGGGTGGTCGGGACCTGGACGTTGGCCGCGGTGAGGTAGAGCGCGCTCTTCAGCTGGAAGGTGGTCAGCCTCGGCCGCCGGGACAGGATGCGGGCGCAGAGCCCGGCCACGTACGGGGTGGCGAAGCTGTTCCCGGTGGTGCGGATGGTCGCCCCGCCGAGCCAGGGCACCCGGACGTTCTGGCCGGGGGCGAAGAACTCGACCGGCGGGGCCGGGTTGTACAGGTGCAGCGCCGGGTCGTCCTCCTGGTGGCTGCCCACCGAGATGACCGAGGAGAACCGCCACGGGAAGCTCTCCACCGGGGTGTTGTGGGCGGAGGCGACGATCGCGGTGCGGGCGAAGAAGGCGTCGTCGGCGATCGCGTGCAGCTCCTCCAGGAAGCGGGTCCGGGTGGTGGAGAGGCTGAGGTTGACGACGTCGAAGCCCTGCCGGACGGCCCAGCGCAGGCCTTCGATCAGCATGTCGCCGGTGCCGGTGAAGCGCTCCCCGAGCACCCGGACGCTGTAGAGCTCGCAGTCCGGGGCGGTGCGGCGGATGATGCCGGCGCAGGCGGTGCCGTGGCCGCAGGTGTCGCCGGCGGTGTCGGGGCGGACGGTCAGTTCCCGGGTGACCGGGTCCTTGACCACTGCCCAGGAGCCCTGCAGCGGGCCGACCAGCGGGTGGTCCGGCTCGACCCCGGAGTCGACCACGCAGACCCGCACGCCCTTGCCGGTGCCGTCGCCGCCGTCGGCGAGGCGGTCGGCCAGGACCGGGAGGTCGGCGGGGCCGCGGTCACGCAGGCTCCAGGTGAGGCCGGCCGGGCCGCTCACCGGGTGCCCCCGAGCCGCTCGGCCCGCCGGACACCCGGCAGGTGGCCCTTGGCGGCGAAGTGGTCCCGGGCGAGGGCGGCGGCCACGGCGGCCTCGGCGGGGCGGTCGAGCAGCAGCAGGGCGTGCGCGCGGTCGAGCGCGGTGAGCGCCCGGAGCAGCAGCGACTCGGTGGCCTCGGCCGCGTCCAGGGCGGCCGCGGTGAGGTCCAGCGCCGGCAGGGCCTCGCCCCGGGCGGCGGCGAGCCGGCCGCGCAGCGCGTCCAGCTCGACGGCGAGCACCGGCGGCAGCGAGGCGACCGCGTCCGCGCCGTCCAGGTGCCGGGCGGCCTGGGCCGGGCGGTCGGTGTCCAGCAGGACCCGGGCGGTGGTGAGGGCGAGGCGCGGCAGCGGGGCGGCGGTGCCCTGGTGGCGCGCGATCTCGGCGGCATCGGCCAGAAGGTCCAGTGCCTGGCCGGACTGGCCGGTGGCGGCAGCGGCCTGGGCGGTCAGAGCGGGCAGCGCGACCATCGCCTCCGCCAGGGACAGTTCGCCGGCCAGCCCGTTGGCCTCGGCGAGCAGCAGCTCGGCCTCCTCGGGACGGTCCCGCAGGGCCAGCAGGACGGCCAGCGGGCCGTTCAGCGCGACCCGCACGGTCCGGCGGCCGGCACCGTGCTCGGCAAGCAGGGCCCGCAGCCGGAAGGTGGCGTTCGGCACGGGCTCGGGGCCGGCCAGCAGCGAGGCGGCCAGCGCGGCCAGCACGGCGGCCCGGTCCAGCTCGGCGTCGGTGCGGGAGACGTGGTCGAGCGCCTGCTCCAGCAGCTGCTCGGCCTCGGTGTGTCGGCCCGCCAGCAGGCGCTCCTCGGCGAGGCGCAGCCGGGCGCGGGCCTGGCCGAGGTCGTCCCCGGTGTCGGTGAACAGGGGCAGGACGGCGCGGGCAGTGGCGGCGGGCTGGTCCTGGCCGGGCGGCAGGCCGCGGGAGGCCAGGGCGAGCCGGGCGTGCGCGGCGTCCAGCGGGTCGGCGGCCGCGTCCCGCACCTGGGCGAGGACGGGCAGGGCCTCGTCGGCGCGCCCGACGGCGAGCCGGGCCTCGCCGAGGCGGCGCAGGACGGGGCCGGCGGCACGCTCGTTGGGGTAGTGCAGCCGGACGGCGCGCTCCAGCAGGTCGACGGCGGCGGGCAGGTCGGCGCGGGCCAGGGCGCCGGCCCCGGCGGCGCCGAGGGCGGCGGCCGCGCGGGTGCGCAGGGTGTCGGTACGGGCGTCCAGCAGGCCGAGTTCCAGCCGGTAGCGGTGGGCGCGCTCCAGGTGGCCGCCGACGGCGCCGTCCCCGGCGGAGCGGACGGCGGGCAGGTCGGCGGCGCGTTCGTGGCGCTCGGCGCGGGCCCGCTTGGACATGGACTGGTAGACCGACTCCTGGACCAGGCCGCTGCTGAACCGGTAGCCGGGGCCGGTGGGTTCGACCAGGCGGCGCTCGGCCAGCCGGGCCAGCGCGGCGTGCAGCCGCGGCGGGGTGTCTTCGCCGTCGGCGGCCGGGCCGGCCGGCAGGCCGTCGATCGGGCCGGTGAAGACGTCGTCCTCCGGGTCCGCGAAGGTGTCCTGATCGCTGCCGCCGTGGGCGAGTTCGGCCAGCTCGGCGGCGGTGAAGGCGCGGCCGAGCACGGCGGCGAGGTCCAGCGTGGCGCGCTCGTCGCGCTCCAGCCCGTCGATCTGGGCGCTGAGCAGCGCCCGGCCGGTGGGCGGGAGTTCGTCGTGCGCGGGGCCCTCGGCCTCGGTGAGGGCGGCCAGCAGCTCCTCCAGGTGCAGCGGGTTGCCCTCGGCGCGCTCCAGCAGCCGGGACGGCACCGTGTCCTGGTGGGCGCTCAGCTCGGTCAACTGGGCGGCGAGCAGGGCGGACTCGTCCCAGGACAGGCCGCCGACCGGGAGCGCCGGAAGCTCCGGGCGGGCGGCCGGGAGCTCGGGGCGGGCCAGGCAGAGCAGCAGCACGGGGGCCGTGCCGAGCGCTTCGGTCAGCCGCTCGGCGGCGTCCAGTAGGGCAGGGCCGGCCCACTGGCAGTCGTCCAGGACGAGGACGGCGGGGCGCTCCACGGTGCGCCCGCGCAGGATCGCGGCCAGCAGCTCCAGCGACTGCCCGGCGCCGACGCCCGGCGCGGTCGCCTCGTCCAGCCGGGCCAGCGCCTCGGCCGGGGCGGCGCCCTCGGGCTCGTCCAGCAGGGTGCGGACGGCCTCCGCGAGCGGCGCCAGCACGCCCTGCTCGCCGAAGCTGCGGCAGCGGGCGGTGCCGCAGCGCGCGGTGCGCCGGCCCACCCGCTCGCGCCACTCGCGCACCAGCCGGGTCTTGCCGATCCCGGGCTCGCCGGCCACCAGCAGCAGCTCGGCGCCCGAGCCGCCCGCCACCCGGGCCAACGCGGCGTCCAGCTCGGCCAGTTCGCGCTCGCGGCCGACCAGCGGGACGTCGAAGCGGCGCAGCAGCTCCGGGTCGTCCTCGTCCAGGCCGACCAGCCGGTAGGCGGTGACCGGTTCGGCCTTGCCCTTGAGCTGCAGCGGGCCGACCTCGTCCACCTGGGCGGCCGGGCCCGCCGCCCGCAGCGTCTGCGGGCCGATCAGCACCTGGCCGGGGGCGGCCCGGGTCTGCAGCCGGGCGGCGATGTTCACGGTCTCGCCGGAGATCAGCGCCTGGCGTGCTGAGGCGTCCGAACCCGCCACCACCTGGCCGGTGTTGACGCCGATCCGGACGTCCAGACGGACCCCGAGGGTGGCGTCCAGCTCGGTGTTGAGGTCCTCCAGGTCATCCAGCATGGCGAGCGCGGCGGCCAGCGCCCGGTGGGCGTCGTCCTCGCGGATCACCGGGACGCCGAAGACGGCCATCACGGCGTCCCCGATGAACTTCTCCAGGGTGCCGCCGTGCGCCTCGATCTGTCGGTGCATCCGCTCGAAGTAGCGCAGGATCACCTCGCGCAGCGTCTCCGGGTCGAGCGCGCCGGACAGGGCGGTGGAGTCGACCAGGTCGCAGAACACCACCGTGACCAGCTTGCGCTCCTCGGCGGCCAGGTCGAGGGCGGCGGCCCGCGGGGTGCCGCAGGAAGGGCAGAACTGGTCGTTCGTGGCGACGAGTTGGGCGCAGAGTGGGCAGGGCATGGGGCCGTCCTTCGGTCGTCCTCCGCTGTGCGGGGCGTACGGGGCGCGGGCGCTGCGGGTGCTCGGGCGAGGCCGGTGCCGCGTGCGTGGGCGTTCGGGCGTTCCGGGTCAGGGTCGCGGGGGTGGCTTCGGGCCCGGTTCGGGAACGCCTGGCGGCCGGTATGGCCGCAGGTGGGGCCGGGTGCGGGGGCGTCGCGCGGCGCCCCGCCGGCCCGGCCGGAGGTGTCCGCGGCGCCCCGGCCTGCGGCCATACCGGTGGCCAACCGCCTCCGAAGCCGGGTGCAGCCGGCCGTGCCCACCATGGTCGGCACGGCGGCCGGCAGTCGGTCACGACGCCGCCGTCACCACCGCGACAACCCACCTGTGGAAGGGAGTTCGACCATGGCTGAGAACATGGACCAGAACCTCGGCGAGAGCGGCGAGGAGACCCCGGAGGTCGAGGCGCACGCGGCCAACGTCCTGGACCTGCAGTCGATGAAGGTGCTCTCCGAGGCCTCGGACGGCAACTGCTTCAGCCTGATCAGCTACGTCGCCGGCGCCGAGACCTCCGCCTGACACCGGCTGTCACCGGGCCGGCCTCCGGACCGGTCATCAGGCCGAGCGCGGGGGCGGGCGCACCACCGTTCCCGGCCGCCGGCCGTAGCGCAAGGCTTCCGGGGCGGTCCCGTCGAGACGGGGCCGCCCCGGCCCGATGCCACCACCCACCACGGAGGACGGCCATGGAGCCCACCCCGCTCGCCCGCAACCGGGACTTCCGGCTGCTCTGGGTCGGCGGCCTGCTGGCCTCGCTCGGCTCCCAACTCGCCTCGATCGCGCTGCCGTTGCTGGTCCTGCGGGAGACCGGATCGGCCGCCCGGGCGGGCGCCATCGGCACCGTCTCGGTCGGTGCGCTGCTGCTCACCATGCTGCCCGGCGGCGTGCTCGCCGACCGGATCGAGCGCCGCCGGCTGATGCGGATCTGCGACGTCGGCAGCCTGCTGGCGGTCAGCGCCCTGGTCGTCGCCGTGCTGCGCGGGCACACCCCGCTGCCGCTGGTCCTGCTGGTGGCCGCCGCCGGTGCGCTGATCTCCAGCGTCTACGGACCCGCCGCCGGCGCCCTGCTGCGTGCGGTGGTGCCGCGGGAGCAGGCCCGGGAGGCCTCCTCCCGGATGCAGGCGCGCGGCGCCGCGGCCCGGCTGGTCGGACCGCTCGGGGGCGGCGCGCTGTTCGCCTGGCACCCGGTGCTGCCGTTCCTCGCCGAGGGCGTCGGACTGCTGCTGTCGACGGTCTGCGTGGCCCTGATGCGGACCCGCTCGACGCCCGCCGAGAAGAGCGGATCGGTGTTCAGCAGACAGGAGTTGACCGCCGGGCTGGCCTTCATCTGGCAGCAGCCCTACCTGCGGACCCTGCTGCTGATCTTCGGGCTCGGGATGAACTTCGCCTTCAGCGCACTGATGTTCGCCACCCTGGCCGTCGCCTCCGACGGCGGGCACTCCGGGATCGGCGGCGGCACGGTGGTCTCCTGCACCGCGGCCGGCGCCCTGGCGGGTGCGCTGTTGGCGCCGAGACTGGGCGCCAAGGCACGAGACGGCAGCCTGGTGGCGCTGGCCTGCTGGGCCTCCGCGCTGACGGCCGGGGTGCTGACGGTGACCAGGGCGCCAATGGTGATCGGGCTGCTCTGCGCCGCCTGCATGTGCCTGTCCACCATCGCCAGCATCGGCTTCGTCTCCGGCATGCTGCTGGCCGCCCCGCCGGACCGGATCGGCCGGGTGCAGAGCGCCGCCGGTTTCCTGTCCACCCTGATCCAGCCGTTCGGCCCCCTCGTGGGCGGCACCCTGCTCGGCTCGGTCGGCGGCACCCGGACCTTCGGCCTGCTGGCGCTCGCCATCGCGCTCTGCGCGGCCGTGGTCACCTGGGCGCCGCCGGTGCGGCGCGGACCGGCGCCGGTGCCCGCCGGCTGACCCACCCCGCACCGCTCGCCCCGGAGTGACCGGAAGAGGAGGCGCGCCATGGCCGGCGCCCACGAGACCCAGCTGTACTGCCTCGCCGACCCGCTGTACTACGACACCCCCGGGCGGCTGCGCGACCGGGCGAGCCGCTACGCGCCGGGGCTCGGCGAGCCGCCCGACGGCTGGCGGCGCGAGCAGCGGGGCCTGTGGACCGTCCTGCGGCCCGACGGCGTCGTGCTGCCGGAACAGGGCTGGAAGCTGCACGTGTCGGCGGTGGAGGACGGCGCCGAGGAGACGCTGGCCGTCGTCGCAGGGATCTGCACGGCGCGCCGGGTGGCGTTCAAGTTCCAGCGCAGCGCGGCGGCGCTACGGGTGGCGAACGGCAAGTTCACCGGCCGCGGGAGCAGCGGCAAGTTCGTCACCGTGTACCCCGTCTCGCCGGAGCAGTTCGTCGAGCTGGCCGAGGAGTTGGCGGCCGCGCTGGACGGGCGCCCCGGGCCGTACGTGCTGACCGACCTGCGGATCGGCAACGCCCCGGTGTACGCGCGCTACGGCGCGTTCGTCGAGCTGTGGTGCGAGGACGGGGCCGGCCGGCCGGTGCCCGCGCTGCGCGATCCCTCCGGAACGCTGGTCCCGGACTCGCGCGAGCCGGTGTTCCGGCTGCCGGAGTGGGTCGAGCCGCCCGCGGCGCTGCGCCCGCACCTGGCCGCGCGGGAGGCGGCCGCCGGCCACCTGCCGTACCGGATCACCGAGGTGCTGCAGTTCTCCGGCGCCGGCGGGATCT
Organism: Kitasatospora sp. NPDC038210; assembly: GCF_055600605.1. Lineage (NCBI taxonomy): Bacteria > Bacillati > Actinomycetota > Actinomycetes > Kitasatosporales > Streptomycetaceae > Kitasatospora > Kitasatospora sp. NPDC038210. The sequence continues at coordinate 739,331 of NZ_JBVJYK010000001.1, forward strand.
ACCGGGCCGAGCGGGCGGACACCGGGGAGCGGGTGGTGTTGCGCGAGGCCCGCCCGTACGCCGGGCTGGACTCCGCCGGGGCGGACGCGACCACCCGGCTGCGGCGCGAGCAGTGGGCGCTGGAGCGGCTGGCCGGGCTGGAGTGCGTGCCCCGGCTGCACGAGGTGCGCACGGTGTGGGAGCACACCTTCCTGGTGCAGGAGCACATCGAGGGCGTCCAGTTGTTCGCCGAGGCGATCCGGCGCTACCCGCTGGTGCACCAGGACTGCACCGCCGAGCAGCGCGCCGAGTACGCGCAGTGGGTCGCCGGCGTGGTCGCGGCGCTGGAGAAGGCGCTCGGCGCGCTGCACGAGCGGGGCGTGCGGTTCGGCGACCTCCACCCGGCCAACGTGGTGCTCCGGCCGGACGGCTCCGTGGTGCTGGTGGACTTCGAGTACGCGGCGGAGCTGGACGACCGGCGGGTGCCGACGGCCGGCCCGGCCGGGCTGCGGATCCCGCCGGGCCTCGACGGCGCCGACACCGACCGGTTCATGCTGTGGGCGACCTGGCTGATGCTGCTGATGCCGGTGCTGGAACTGGCCGACCGCGACCCGGGCAAGCTCGCGGCGCTGGAGCGGCGGGCACGGGAGTGGTTCGGACTCGGGCCGGAGGAGGGGCCGGTGCGCCCAGGCGTGTTGACGGCGCGGACGGACTCGGTGAGCGAGCGGTGGGGCCGGGAGCTGCTGGCGGGCCCGTCCTGGGCTGCGGCGCGGCGCGAGCTGGTCGCGGGCATCCACGCGGGTGCCACCCCCGACCGGTCGGACCGGCTCTTCCCCGGGGACGTCGCCGGGTTCGCCGACGGCGGTACGGGCGTCGCGCACGGCGCGGCCGGGGTGCTGTACGCGCTGCACCGGGCGGGCGCCGACCGGCCGCAGGAGTACACGGACTGGCTGGTCGCGGCGCTCCGCCGGCGCGGAGCCCGGCCGGGCACGGGCGGGCTGTACGACGGCCCGCTCGGCGTCGCCGTGGTGCTGGCCCGGCTGGGGCGGCCGGAGGCGGCCGAGGAGCTGCTGGCCGGGGCCCGCGCGGCCCGCCCGGCGCGTCAGGCCGGCCTGTTCGGCGGGCGGGCCGGCGCCGCGCTCGCCCGGCTGCGGCTGGCGGAGGCGCTGGGCGGCCGGCGGGAGGAGGCGGCCGCGCTGGCCGACGCCTGCGAGCTGGCGGCGGTGGTCCGCGGCGAGCCGGTGGACGGCCTCGACGCGCCCGCGGCGGCCGGGCTGCTGTACGGCCTGGCAGGCATCGCGCTGCTGCAGCTGCGGCTGTACCGCCGGACCGGCGAGCCGTGGCTCCTGGACTCGGCGCGGCTGGCGCTGGAGCGGGCGACGGCGCAGTGCGTCCGGGTGCCGGACGGCTCGCTGCAGGTGCTGGAGGCCGGACGGCGGCTGGCGTACCTGGACCGCGGGAGCAGCGGGATCGCGCTGGTGCTGCGGGAGTACCTGGAGACGGCCGAACTGCCCGGCGGGGAGGCGTTCCTGGCGGACGTGCGGAAGGTCTGCGCGCCCGGGTTCATCCGGGAGCCGGGGCTGTTCCGCGGGCGGGCCGGCCTGACGCTGGCGCTGGACCGGCTGGGCGGGGCACCGGAGGCCGTGGCCGGGCAGGTGGCGCGACTGCAGTGGCACCTGGTGGCGCGGCCCGAGGGGTTGCTCGTCCCCGGGATGCGGCTGCGGCGGTTCTCGGCGGACCTGCACACCGGGGCGGCGGGCGTGCTGCTGGGGCTGTGGGGGCTGGAGGAGGAGCGCGGGGACGTGCTGGACCTGCTGACCCTGGGGTGAGGCCCCGTCCGGCGGCCGCAGGGCCCCCGGCGGAGGGGCCCGGCGCGGCGTCAGGAGGCGGCGGTGAGCGGATCCGCGGCGCGTTCGCGGGCGTGCAGGTGGGTCAGCCGGGGGAGCGCGTAGAGCGCGGCGTGGGCGGTGACCTCGCCGGTGGGCGAGGTGACGGCCCCCGTGTCGGTCAACGCCTCCAGGGTGCGCAGGGCCAGGCGTTCGGGGCGGCCGAGGGCGGCGGCGGCCTCGGGGAGGGTGAAGAGCAGCGACAGCGGCAGGGCGGCGAGCCGGGCGAGGGCCAGGCGGCCCTGGGCGGTGAGGTCCCGCCAGCCGGAGTCGAGGCGGGCGCGGACGGTGACGTCCCCGGCGACCAGCTCGTCCAGGGCGCCCGCCGGGTCCTCCAGCCGGGCCGCGTACTCGGCGAGCGGGAGGTGGCGCAGCACGGCGAGCCGGGTGCCGGCGACCCGGACGGCGAGCGGCAGCAGCCCGCAGGCGGCCACGATCCGGGAGGCGGCCGCGCGGTCGGTGCCGATCCGGCCGGTGCCCACGATGCGGCCGAGCAGTTCCAGGGCCTCGGCGGGCGTCAGCGGCGGGACGGTGATCCGGTGCACCGAGGCCAGGCCGGCGAGCTGGCTGCGCGAGGTGACCAGGACGGCGCTCGGGCCGTGGCCCGGCAGCAGCTCGCGGACCACCGACTCGTCCGGCGCGTCGTCCAGGACCAGCAGCATCCGGCGTCCGGCGAGGGAGGCCCGCCACAGGGCGGCGGCCTGGCCGGGGTCGGCCGGGGCGATGCCCGGTCGGCCGGTGAGGGCGGCGAGTTCGGACAGCACCTCGGGCAGCGGGCGCGGGGCGCCGTCGGCGGTGCGCAGCCGGACGAGCAGCCGGCCGTCCGGGAACCGGTCGGCGAGCAGGTGGCCGGCGTGCACGGCGAGCGCGGTCTTGCCGCTGCCGGCCGGGCCGGAGAGCACCGTGACACCGCCGCCCGTGCCCGACTCGTCCACCAGCTCGCGCAGTTCGGCGCTGCGTCCGGTGAAGTCGGCGGTGTCGGCGGGCAGCAGGACACCGTGCGGGGCCGCGCCGCGCTCGGGGCGGGCCGAGGCGGGCCCGGAGCGGCCGCGGGCGAGCAGTTCGCGGTAGCGGGCGGTCAGGGCGGGGCTCGGCTCCAGGCCCAACTCGCGGGCGAGCAGCTGGCGGTGGGTGTCGTAGACGGCGAGCGCTTCGGCCTGCCGGCCGCACAGGTGCAGGGCGTTCATCCGGGCCGCCTGGAGGCGCTCGCGCAGCGGGTGGCGCTCGGCGGGCTCGGCCAGCTCCTCGGCGACGGCGACGGCGTTGCCCAGCTCCAACTCCGTCTCCGCCCAGTCCTCGTGGACGCCCAGGCAGCGGGTCTCCAGCCGCTGGGCCTCGGCCGCGACGGCGGGGGAGGAGCGCAGGTCGGCGAGCGGCGGGCCCTGCCACAGGTCGAGGGCCTGGCGCAGCAGCCGGGCGGCCGGGGCGAGCGCGCCGCCGTCGGCGGCGGCCCGGCCGGCCCGGGCGAGGGCGCGGAACTGCAGGAGGTCCAGCTCGGGTTCGGCCGCCCGGAGCAGGTAGCCGCCGGCCGAGTGGACCAGCCGGTCGGGCCCGTACTCGCGGCCCAGCAGGGTGCGCAGGGTGCAGATGTAGACCTGGAGGTTCTTGCGGGCGGTGCGCGGCGGCTCCTCGGGCCAGACCGCGTCGGTGAGCAGGTCGACCGGGACGGCGGTGTTGGCGCGGCTCAGGAGGACGGCCAGCACCAGCCGCTGCTTCAGCGGGCCGAGGGCCAGCGGGCGGCCGTCGGCGGCGCCGTCGAGCGGGCCGAGGACGGAGAAGCGCAGCAGGGTGGGGGCGGCGGGCTGGGCCAGGGGCATCGGCGTACCTCCGGGGCGAGAGCGGTTCTGCGGTGGTTCTGCGGCGGTTCCGGGGCGGTGCCGGCGGTGCGGAAGCGTGCGGGCGTGGTGCCGGGTGGTGCGGCGGCGGTGCGGGACGTTCGATCGCGGTCGTCGCTGGGCGCAGGCTACTTGACGGTCGATCGGCGCTGAAGGGCACGGGATCGGGCGGGTTCGCGCACGCCGCCCTCACAATCCGGGCGTCCCGGGGTGGGATCGGCGGGTGGATTCGCACCTGTGTACGGATGGCGTTCCGGCAGGTCGGAGGGGCTGTGCGGCAGGACCGGCACCCGGCGCGGGGGCGGCCCGCCGTCGCCCGCCGCCCGCCCGCCCGGGGGCGTGGGGAACGCGCCGTTCCGGCGGTTCTCGACCGGGCCTCCGCGGCCGGGTGAGCGCGGCCCGAGCGGGACGGGGGTGGCCGGGAGGTCCCGGTCCGCCGGTCGGGAGGTCCCGGTCGGGGCCCGGGAACTCGGGCCCAGCGGCCCCGGCCGGGCGGGCCCAAGGGCCCTGGGGCGGGGAGCCGGCCTGTTCGGATCATGGAGCGCCAATCATTCGCACGACGTTCCTAAGGAGCGGGTCCTTGAGCGCCACCCAGGCACAGGGCGACCCCGTACGACCGCCGACGGCCGTACCGGCCACGGCGGTTCGGGCCAGGCGGCCCGGTTCGGCCCTGGTCAGGCTGCTGACCACCACCGACCACAAGACGATCGGCACCATGTACCTGGTGTCGTCGTTCGCGTTCTTCCTGATCGGCGGCATCCTCGCCCTGGTCATGCGCGCCGAACTCGCCCGGCCGGGGACGCAGATCCTCTCCAACGAGCAGTTCAACCAGGCCTTCACCATGCACGGTTCGGTGATGCTGCTGCTGTTCGCGATGCCGCTGTTCACCGGCTTCGCGAACTGGATCATGCCGCTGCAGATCGGCGCGCCGGACGTCGCCTTCCCGCGCCTGAACATGCTGTCCTACTGGCTGTTCATGTTCGGCTCGCTGATCGCCGCCGCCGGCTTCGCCACCCCGCAGGGCGCCGCCGACTTCGGCTGGTTCCTCTACGCGCCGCTGTCCGACGCGGTCCACTCGCCCGGTGTCGGCTCCGACATGTGGATCATGGGCGTGACGCTCTCCGGCTTCGGCAGCATCTTCGGCGCCGTCAACTTCATCACCACCATCATCTGCATGCGCGCCCCCGGACTGACCATGTTCCGGATGTCCATCTTCTGCTGGAACGTGCTGCTCACCTCGGTGCTGGTGCTGCTGGTCTTCCCCGTGCTGGCCGCCGCGCTGCTCGCCCTGGAGGCCGACCGCAAGTTCGGCGCCCACGTCTTCGACCCCGCCAACGGCGGGGCGATGCTCTGGCAACACCTGTTCTGGTTCTTCGGCCATCCCGAGGTGTACATCCTGGCCCTGCCGTTCTTCGGCATCGTCTCCGAGATCATCCCGGTGTTCAGCCGCAAGCCGATGTTCGGCTACGCCGGCCTGATCGCCGCCACGGTCGCCATCGCGGGCCTGTCGGTGACGGTCTGGGCGCACCACATGTACGTCACCGGGCAGGTGCTGCTGCCGTTCTTCTCCTTCATGACCTTCCTCATCGCGGTGCCGACGGGCGTGAAGTTCTTCAACTGGGTCGGCACCATGTGGAAGGGCTCGCTGAGCTTCGAGACCCCGATGCTCTGGACGGTCGGCTTCCTGGTCACCTTCCTGTTCGGCGGTCTGACCGGCGTGCTGCTCGCGGCGCCGCCCATCGACTTCCACGTCTCGGACTCGTACTTCGTCGTCGCCCACTTCCACTACACGCTGTTCGGCACCGTGGTGTACGCGATGTTCGCCGGTTTCCACTTCTGGTGGCCCAAGATGACCGGCAAGAAGCTCGACGAGCGCCTCGGCCGGATCACCTTCTGGACGCTGACCGTCGGCTTCCACGCGACGTTCCTGGTGCAGCACTGGCTCGGCGCGGAGGGCATGCCCCGCCGCTACGCCGACTACCTGGCGTCCGACGGCTTCACCACCCTCAACACCGTCTCCACCATCGGCTCGTTCCTGCTCGGCCTGTCGATCCTGCCGTTCCTCTACAACGTCTGGAAGACCGCCAAGTACGGCGAGAAGGTCACCGAGGACGACCCGTGGGGCTGGGGCCGCTCCCTGGAGTGGGCCACCTCCTGCCCGCCGCCGCGGCACAACTTCGTCAAGCTGCCGCGGATCCGCTCCGAGTCCCCGGCCTTCGACCTGCACCACCCGGACATCGCCGCCCGGGACGTGCTGGAGAACAGCGGCAAGCCCGCCACGCACCTGGGCGACGTGGAACCGGCCAAGTACGACCGGCCGCTGAGCCGGGCGGACCGCGCCCGGGTGGCGTCGGCCGCCCCCGTCCCGGCCCCTGCCGGAGGTTCGGCCGCCGACTCGCCCACCGGTTCGCCCACCCCCGGCGGCTGAGGCCGCCCCCGGAACGCCGTCCCCGCCCGCGTCGCTGCCCCCGGGCGGGCGGGGACGGCCCGTCAGCTCCCTCCCCTCACCCCTCTCACCCCTTCGTGACCAGGAAGGCCGGGTCGTGAACCACACCGTTCTCGCCATCGGCACCGCTGCCCTCACCGCGAGCGGCTGTGTCTGGTACCTGCCCGCCATCGCCGACCTCCAGGCCGGCGCCGACCGCCCCCGCTCCACCCGCACCGCCGCGGCGGCGTGCGTGCTGTGGTGGGCGGCGCTCGCGCTGGCGGGCGGACTGCTGCTCGTCCTACCGGACTGGCAACCCGCCGCGCAGATCGCGCTGGCCGGCCTGGTCGGCGGTGCGACGCTGCGGGTGCGCGCGCAGTGGGACCGTCGGCAGGAGGTGCGGGAGACGGCGGCGCGGTGGGCCGCGCTGGACACCGGCCCAGCCCCGCGCACCGGCCGGCCGCTCGCCGTCGCCCTCGCGGGCTGGCTGGTGGTCGGCGCCGCCGTCGGCTCGCTGGGCGCGGTGGCGATCCTGCTGTCGGGCGACGGCGGGATCGGCCCGCGCGTGGTGCCGGCGGGGGTCGGCGGCGCGGCCGTCGCCCTGGGGTTCCTGCTGGTCGGGCTGGGGAACGTGCGGCGACAGGGCCGCTGAACGCGAGGACGGAGGACGCGCGCCACGCCGCCGGCGCGAATGGGGCCGTTCGGCCCTGGGGGACGGCCGCACGGTGGGCGATGATGCCCTGGGCCCCGCTGGGAGTGTGCGGGGGTGACGAAGGTGGAGCCGAGTGATGGCGACCAAGACGGAGGGCGCCGGGGCCCCGGCACCGGTCCGGGTGTTCCTGCTGGACGACCACGAGGTGGTGCGCCGCGGGGTGCACGACCTGCTGGACGGCGAGCCCGACCTTGAGGTGGTCGGCGAGGCGGCGACCGCCGAGCAGGCGCTGGTCCGGGTGCCCGCCCTGCGGCCCGACGTCGCGGTGCTGGACGTCCGCCTGGGCGACGGCGACGGCGTCACGGTCTGCCGCGAACTGCGCTCCCGGATGCCCGACCTCGCCTGCCTGATGCTCACCTCCTTCGACGACGAGGAAGCACTGCTGGACGCCGTGATGGCGGGCGCCGCCGGGTACGTGCTGAAGCAGATCAGCGGCACCGACCTGGTCGCCGCCGTCCGCACCGTCGCCTCCGGCCGCTCGATGCTCGACCCCGGTGCGGCGACCCGCCTGCTCAACCGGCTGCGCAGCGACGCCGAACCCGCCCAGCCGGTCACCACCGGCCCCGGGCTGACCGTGCGCGAGCAGGAGGTGCTGGCGCTGATCGGCGAGGGCCTGACCAACCGGCAGATCGGCGAGCGGCTCTACCTCGCCGAGAAGACGGTGAAGAACCACGTCTCGCGGCTGCTCGCCAAGCTCGGCGTGGAGCGACGGGTGCAGGCCGCGCTGATCGCCACCGAGCTGCGCCAGGCGTCGGCCACTGCTCAGCCGTCCCCGCTGCGCGGCGGCCGGGGCTGACGGACCGGGGCTGACGGAGGGGGCCCGGGCCGACGGGCCGGGGCGGAGGGGCCGGGGCTCAGGGGCTGACGGTCAGGCCTGACGGGCGGGGGCGGAGGAGCCCCGGCGGGCGTCATCGGGACCATCGGCCCTCGTGAGCGGGCCCCGGGCCGGGCGAGCACCGCCGGTACGAACCGCGACCACGTTCCGGCCCCCCGGCCCTCGTCGTACGACCGGCCCAGCCTGCCCGGGCTCCGTGAACCCGACCCGGAGCGGGCCCTGGAGCTGCTGGCCCGGGCCGCCGTCGGCCGGGTGGTCCACACCGTCGGAGCCCTCCCGGCCGTCCTGCCGGTGCCCTTCCTGCCGGTGCCCTTCCGGCTGGTGCCCGCCGGCGTGCTGGTCTCCGCGCCCGCCGACTCCGAACCGGCCCGGGCGGTCGACGGCGCCGTGGTCGCCTTCGAGGCCGAGGAGGTGGACGGCCGGGACGGCTCCGGCTGGTTCGTCACCGTCCTCGGCCACGCCCACGTCCGCCGCGCCACCACGACCGCCCCCGGCGCCCTGCGGATCCGCATCCGCCCGGAGCTGGTCATCGGCCGCTGCCTGGCGTAGCGTCCGAGGGCGCCGGCCCCGGGCTGGGCCGGACATCGCCGACGGAGGGACCGCGACGCCGTGTTCGACCCCGTGATCGCCGCACTGTACGAGCGGGACGAGACCAGCCGGTCGCTGGGCATCGCCCTGGAGGAGGTGTCCGCCGGGCGGGCGGTGATGCGGATGACGGTGGCCGCGACGATGGTCAACGGGCACGGTACGGCGCACGGCGGCTTCCTGTTCCTGCTGGCCGACGCGGCGTTCTCGTACGCCTGCAACAGCCACGGCCCGGTGACCGTCGCCCAGGCCGCGCAGGTGGCCTTCCTGGCCCCGGCGGGCGTCGGGGACGAGCTGGTCGCCGAGGCGGTGGAGCGGTCGCGGGCCGGGCGCAGCGGGATCTACGACGTGACGGTGCGCCGGGTGGACGGCAAGGTGATCGCCGAGTTCCGGGGACAGAGCGTGACGATCGGGGGCCGGCCGCAGCCTGCGGCCTGAGTCGGGGCCTCAGTCCTTCGGGCGCTCGTCCAGGACCTGCTGGAGCTTGCCGGTCCGCGGGTTGGTGACCAGCTGCGAGCGCGGCACCCACTCCACCGCGAGGTCGTGCAGGCTGCCGAGGGCGACCTCCGAGGGGTAGAGCGGCAGGGCCGCGTAGACGGCCTCGACCAGCCGGTCGGCGAGGTCGGCGGGCGGCAGGCCGAGGTGGCCGAGCCGCAGGATCAGGCCGTCCCGGCCGTCCCAGCGCCGCTGCACCAGCTGCATCCCGGCGATGTGCCGGTCCGGGTCGGCGGCGATCAGGACGGCCCGGACCTCCTCGGTGGGCAGGGTGACGGTGCCGACCCTGGCTCCCTCGGCGGAGCGGCCGAGCAGCCGGAAGCGGCGGCACCCGCCGTCCGTCCACTCGGCGCGGTCGCCGGTGGGGTAGCGCAGGATCGGCATCAGGGTGCGGAACAGGTTGGTGACGACGACCCGGCCGGGCCTGCCGGGGGCGGTGATCGCCTCGCCGGTGGCCTCGTCGAGCAGTTCCACCACCGTGCGGTCGGCGAAGGCCTCGTGGACCCGGACGTCGTCCCCGGGGACGGGGGCGCCCACCAGCCCGGCGTCGTTGGAGGCGTAGCCGACCGAGGCGACGGCCGCCTTGGGGAAGGCCCGGGACAGCAGCGGGCGGAGGTCGGCGAAGAGCAGGTCGCCGCCGAACAGCAGGAGTTCCACCCCGTCGGCGCGCTGCCCGCGCTCGATCAGGCACTCGGCGACGGCGCTGAGCTTCATCGGTTCGCCGGCCAGCACCTGCACGTCGAAGCCGGCGATCAGGTCGGCGATGTACGGGTTCGGGGCGGCGCCGCCCACGCCGAGCCGGACGTTGTCCACCGGCGCGTGGTGCAGGGCGTTCTCGATGTAGAGGAAGCCGCCGTAGAGCTCGCCGGCGGTGAAGAGGTTGGCCACCCGGTGTCCGGGCCGCAGGCCGGCCCGGACGAGCCCGGCGCCGAAGGCGGTCACCGAGTCGGCGTGTTCGGCGCGGGTCCACGGCGAGAACTTGGGGACGCCGGTGGTGCCGCCGGTCTTGTAGACGCCGGCGTCGGTGAGCGGGCCGGTCAGCACCCGGTTGTCGGGCCAGGTGTTGGCGGCCCAGAACGCGGCCTGGTCGATCACCGGGAGCAGCTCGATCCGGTCGGCGTCCGCGGGCAGGTCGCGGTAGAGCTCGGCGTAGAACGGGGAGTCGGCGCGGGCGAACCGGATCAGCTCGGCCAGGGGCTTCGCGGGCATGGGGGCTCCGTGGGGCGGAAGGCGGGTCGACGATGGGCAGGCAGGCAGGCAGGCAGGCGGGCAGGCAGGCGGGCAGGCAGGCGGGCAGGCAGGCAGGCGGACGGGCGGGCAGACGCAGGCAGGTCGCGGGGCAGCAGGCGGGTCAGGAGGTGGCGGGTGCGGGCCGCCCGAGCCAGGTCCGGGCGAGGGCCTGGACGGCGGAGCCGTCGGGGTCGGCGAGCTTGGCGGCCAGGTACCCGGCGGCCCACGGGTCGGTGGGCACCCGGAACGGCGGCCGCCGCTCACGCAGGGTGCGGACCACGACGTCGGCGACCTCCCGGGCGGGCCGGCCGGCCGACTCCCAGCCCTGGCCGCCGACCCAGTCCAGGTAGCCGGCGAAGGTGGGCGCGTACGGGCCGGAGGCGGCGTGGATGGTGGTCCGGTCGATGTCGGGGAAGACGCCGAACGCGGTGTCCGGGACGAAGCCGGGCACCACCACCGAGACCCGGACGCCGTGCGCCGCCGCGACCGGGGCGAGCGCCTCCATGAACCCCTCCACGGCGAACTTGGCCGCGCAGTAGGCCTCGTTGAACGGCTGGCCGACCACTCCGTGCACGCTGCCGACGGTGACCAGCCGCCCGCCGGCGGCGCGCAGCAGCGGCATCGCGGCCCGGCTGACCGCGGCGACGCCGAAGAAGTTGACCTCCAGGTTGGCGCGCAGCGCCGCGTCGGTGGACATCTCCAGGGTGGGGTCGGAGTTGGACACGCCCGCGTTGTTGACGACGGCGTCGAGCCGCCCGTACGAGCGGTGCACGGCGTCCAGGCAGGCGGTGACCGAGCCGGGGTCGGTGACGTCCAGTCGGCGGACGTCCACGGTGACCCCGGCGGCCGCGGCCGCGCTGCGCAGCGCCGCTGCCCGGTCGGGCTCGCGCATCGTCGCGACCGTGGTGTACCCCGCGCGGGCCGCGGCGACGGCGGTGGCCAGGCCGATGCCGGAGGAGGTGCCGGTGATCAGCAGGACCCTTCCGGCCGGGTCGGCGAGGTCCTCCCCCTCGGGCACGTCCATGCTCTCCACGGGCTCGCTCGTGTTCTCCTCGGGCTCGTTCATGCGGTGCCGCCCTCCGTCCGCGGTTCGGCGGCGTCCAGCAGCGGCTGGAGGCCGAGGGCCGGGAGGAAGGAGCAGGCGGCGAGCAGGGTGCCGCCGGCCATCACCACCCGGGCGGCGTCCAGGATTCCGAGCGGGCCGGTGAGCAGCGAGACGGCCAGGCCGCCGACCAGTGCGGCGAGCGGGATCACCCCCCAGGTGACGGTCCGGAAGGCGGCGTGCATGACGCCCTGGTTGTGGGCGGACATCCGGGACTGCCGGCACGGGGCGCTGCACACGTTGATGCAGGACATGAAGAAGCCGTAACAGCCCATGGTCACCGCGATCACCGGTCCGGCGGGCAGGGCGGGCGCGGCGAGCACGCCGAGGCCGACCAGGCAGTGCAGCAGCAGCGACCAGGCCATCGTCCGCCCCAGGCCGAACCGCCGGGAGAGCCGGGGCGCGACCACGGCCCCGGCCAGCGCGCCGATCGCGGCGACCGACATGGCCGCACCGAAGACGCCGACCTGCACGCCCAGGCCGCGGTAGGCGAGGACGGGCAGCACGGTGACGAAGACCGGCCCGCCGCAGTTGAGGGTGACGGCGGCCAGGACCACCCGGCGCAGCACCGGGTCGGCCCGGTTGAGCCGGAAGCCGCGGGCCAGCCGCTCCCGGATCGAGCCCTGCTCCACCGTCCGTTCGCCCCACGGGCGCATGGCGCGGAAGCAGACCGCCGAGACCAGGTAGCTGGCCGCGTCGACCAGCAGGGCGGCCACGCCGAGCGCGCTGTAGAGCGCGGCGGCGACGGATGGCCCGGCGACCTCGGAGACCGAGCCGCTGCCCTCCAGCCGGGAGTAGGCGCGGACCATGCCGTCCTCCGGCACCACGGCGGGGACGGCGACGAGGTAACCGACGTTGAAGAAGATCGTCGCGCCGCTGATCACCGCCACGCAGCCGAACAGCAGCGGGGTGGAGAGCGCGTCCAGGGCGTACGCGAGCGGGATCGCCGCCACCGCGACCAGCCGGACCAGGTCGCAGGCGAGCATCGTGCGGCGCTTGTCCCAGCGGTCGACCAGCACTCCGGCGATCGGCCCGAGCAGCGGGATGCCGAGGTACTGGGCCATCGCCACCACGCCGACCTGGAGGGCGGAGGCGTGCAGCACGAAGATCATCAGGGTGGGGACGACGAAGACCGTGACCTTGTCGCCGACCAGGCTGACGGTCTGCCCGGCCCAGAAGAGCGAGAAGCTCCGGCCGAGCGGCGCCGGGCGGGCCGGGTCCGCGGTGGCGGCACGGGCGGCGTCCGCCGTCACGACTCCTCCCGGACGACCAGGGCGGCGGTCTTGCCGGTGCGGCCGTTGCTGACCAGCTCCGCCACCGGGCGCACCCGGAAGCACCCCGGGTCGTGCTGGAAGGCCGTGCTGAGGGTGAAGGTGGCGGCGAACAGCTCCTTGCGCAGCCGCTCGACGTCCGGGGCAGCCGTCGGGTCGGTGGCCAGTAGCAGCAACTCCACGGCCGTCGCCCGGCCGCCCCGCTCGGTGAGCACCACCTGGGCCCGGGCCACGCCCGGTTCGCGCTCCGCCCGGGCGATCAGCTCGTCCACGTCCAGCCCGAGGCCGCGGACCTGGACGACGCTGTCGCGCCGGCCCAGGACGCGCATCGCCGGCTCCGGACGGCCGCACGGGCAGGCGGTCAACTCGCCTGCGTCGCCGGTGCGGTAGCGCAGGACCGGGTTGAGGACCGCCGGGTCGAGGGAGGTGAAGTCCAGCAGGCCGTCGGCGTCGGCGTGCACCAGCTGGGTCGGCAGCGGGTGGAAGACGTCCGCCGGGCAGTCCGGGGTGTTGGTGCCCACCACCCAGGTCTCGGTGCTGCCGAACATGCCCCAGCGCCGCGCCTGCGGGGCCACCACGGACAGGTCCTCCGCCAGCTGGTCCTGCCAGGCCTCGCCGAGCCACAGCACCTTGCGCAGCGACGGCAGTTCGAGGCCGGCGGCGCGGGCGTGGGCGAACCAGAGCCGCAGCACGCTGGGCGTGCCGCCGATGGCCGTCACCCGGCGGGAGGCCAGGAAGTCCAGCCAGTCGCCGTACTCCTCCGCGGCGACCGAGCCGAGCGCGATGATCCGGCAGCCGGAGAGGTCGGCGAGTGCGGCGGCGAGGAAGTGCGCGCCCCACATCCGCCCGGCGCCCCAGGCGTTGACGAAGACGTCGGTGCGGTCGAGGGGCTGCCAGTGGGCGTGCACGCCGGCCATGTAGAAGCCGGTGGGGGCGTAGCCGACCTTGGGGGCGCCGGTGCTGCCGCCGCTCTGGAACAGCCAGGTGGCGGACTGCTCGGCGGCCGGCTCCAGGTGGGCGAGGGCGGTGTTGAGGTCGTCCTTGGCCAGCGGCGGGAGTTCGGCGAGCCGGTCCAGGGTGTCGGCACCGAGGCGGTCCGGGTAGCGCGCGGCCAGGTCGGGGACGCTCCGCAGCCGCTCCAGGGTGTGCCGGGCCACGTGCAGCCGGGGCCCGGCGGCCTCGGGGGAGAGCGAGAAGGCGGTCATCGGGGGTCCGTCCGGTGGTCGGTGGAGGTGACGGGCGAGGCGGGGGCGGGTGCGTGGACGCCGGTGGCGCCGGAGAGGTCGAGGGTGAGCGGGCGGGCGCCGTCGGCCAGCCACTTGGCGTGGCCGTCCCGGTAGGCGGCGAACCGGGCCCGGGTGACGTCCCGCTGGAGGGTGCGGTCCGGGTCGGTGAGGTCCGGGGCGATCACGCCGTCCGGCTCCAGCTCGGAGAACCAGTACCGCTCGCCGTCGTGCAGGAAGTCGACGCAGAAGAACGGGATCGGCAGCCGTTCGGCGAACCAGGCCGTGGCGGCGGCGAGTTCGGGCGGAACCGGCGGGAACTCCATGGCACCGCCGCGGCTGGCGTTGGCGACCGGGGAGCCGGGTTCGGGGGTGCGCTTCATCACCGCGTACGGCCGGCCGTCGACCACGTAGACCCGGTAGTCGACGGTGCCGTCGCCCAGGTACGGCTGGATCACCAGGGTGGTGTCGCCGCCCTGGGCGAGGCTGGCCAGGCCCCGGACGTCCTCCGGGCTGCGGGCCAGGTTGATCCCCCCGCCGCCGCACCAGCCGGCGGGCTTGACGATGGCCGGGTAGGTCATGTTCCCGAGCGCGACCTCGTAGCCGTGCTTGGCGGTGTCCCGGCCCGTCCCGATCCGCACGGTCGGGATGGCCGGCACCGGGGAGCCGGCCAGGAACAGCAGGGTGGCCAGCTTGTCGTTGCCGATCAGCGACACCTGCGGCGGGAACGGCAGGTAGAAGCCGGCCTGTTCGAGCACCGCGTACAGCGCGTACTGGTTGAAGACGTCCATCGACTGGTACGGCAGCGAGTAGAGCGCGGTGATGAACAGGGTGTCCTCGGGGGTGACGGGCTCGTCGTCCACGTACACCCGGGGCCGGCCGGGCGCGGTGGCGTCCACGGTGACCGCGTCCGGGGCGTGCCGGCTCCAGCGCAGCCCGAGGGCGGCGGCGCTCTCGGCGTAGAGGTCCCAGAAGAAGCCGTGCCACATCTCCGCCATCCGGGAGGACTCCCGGTCGGGGAAGATCCAGCACATCCGGCGCAGGCCGTCGGCCGGGGGACTGCTGCTCATCGTGCTCCTCGGGCTGCTCGGGGCGCCTGCGCCGCGGCGGGTTCCTGTGCCGCGGGGAGTTCCAGCGCTGCGGGGGGTGTCGGTGCCGCGGGGGGTGTGTGTGCTGCGCGCGGCGCCGGTACGGCGCGGGGTGTCCGTGCCGCTCCGGGCGGGGCGGAGGGCCCGGCCCACCAGCGGCGGCCGGCCTCGGGGAGGGTGTCCACCGGGTCGTAGTAGGGGTGGCGCCGGTCGAGCGCGGCCTGCGGGCCGCCGCCGGCCTCAAGGCTGGTGCGGTAGTTCTTGGTCCAGTACGAGATGCCGCGCTCGCGGTCGTACTCCACCGCCTGGTGCACCCAGCGCTTGCCGACGTGCGGGACGTCGCAGACCAGCCGCGGGGTGGCGTACCCGGGCAGGTAGCCCATGATCGCCTCCTGCAGGTGCTGCGCCCGGTGGAGCGGGGTCCGCCAGTGCTCCGCGCCCGGGACGAGGTCGCAGAGGTAGAAGTAGTACGGCAGGACGTTCGCCTCGCCCTGCAGTGCGAAGCAGAGGTCCAGCAGGTCCTCCGGGGTGTCGTTGACGCCGCGCATCAGCACGCCCTGGTTGCGGACGTCCCGCACGCCCGCGTCCAGCAACGCCCGGGCCGCCTCGGCGACCAGCGGGGTGACCGAGCGGACGTGGTTGGCGTGGGTGTGCACCGCGAGGTTGACGGCGCGGCGGGCGGCGACGGCGGCGACCCTCGCCACGCCCTCCAGCACCCCGGGCTGCAGCCAGTGCTGCGGCAGGCCGACCACGGCCTTGCTGGCCAGCCGGATGTCGCGCACCGAGCCGAGGTCCAGCAGCCGCAGCAGGAAGGTCTCCAGGCGCGGCCAGGGCACGTTGGCGAGGTCGCCGCCGGAGACCACCACGTCGCGCACCGCGGGCGTGCGCTTGAGGTAGTCGAGCATCTGCTCCTGCCGGTCGGCGGGCCGCAGCCGCAGTCGGGCCTTGGTCACCTGCGGCGTGGAGGTCCCGACCAGGTCCATCCGGGTGCACTGCCCGCAGTACTGCGGGCAGGTGGCGGTCAGTTCGGCCAGCACCTTCGTCGGGTAGCGGTGGGTCAGGCCCTCCACCGCCCACATGTCCGTCTCGTGCAGGGAGTCCCGCTCGGCCAGCGGGTGGCTGGGCCAGCGCGGGTGGCGGTCGCTGCGCACCGGCAGCATGTAGCGGCGCACCGGGTCGGCCAGGAAAGCCTCGGTGAAGGCCTCCGGGGTGGTGGGCGCGCCGGGCGCCATGGTGTTCAGCACCTGCGGCGGCAGCAGGATCGGCATGGTGGCGACGTCGGCCTGGTCGGAGGCGAGTTCGTCGTAGAAGCGGTCGGTGAGCAGGTCGCCGGCGACGGCCCGCAGCTGGCGGGCGTTGCGGACGGAGTGGGCGCGCTGCCACTGGGCGTCGCGCCACTGCGCCGCGGTGACCTGCCGCCAGCCGGGCAGCCGGCGCCAGTCCGGTTCGACCAGCGCCGTCCGCACGTACCGGTACGGCTGGCGGATCACGGGGTGGTCCACGGGGTGGTCCACGGCGTGCTACTGGTCGGTGAGGAGGGCGGCGTGACGGGTGCGCAGTTCGCGTTTGAGCACCTTGCCGGTCGGCCCGAGCGGGAAGTCCTCGGCCGTGCGGGCGATCCGGACGGCGGCGAGGGCGGCCAGCCCGGCGTCGGCCAGCGCCGCGTTGGCCGCGGCGCGGACCTCCTCGGCCGTGGCCCCGGCCGCGTCGGCCTGCATCCGGACCACGGCGACGGGCTGTTGCCCGGGTGCGGAGCCCGCGGGGACGCCGACCACCGAGCAGTCCTGGACCAGGTTCGCGCAGTCGGCCAGCAGCACCTCCTCGATCGGCAGGCTGTAGACGGGGCCGGTGGCGGTGTCGATGACGTCCACCGTGCGGTCGAGGTGGTAGTAGCGGCCGTCGGCGTCGCGGCGGGCGACGTCGCCGGTGAGCCAGTAGCCGGACAGTTCGAAGCTCGCGGTCAGCCGCTCGTCGTTCCAGTACCCCGGTGTCAGGGAGGGGGCGTCCACGGCGAGCAACCCGACGGTGCCGTCCGGGACTTCGGTGCCGTCGTGGTCCAGGACGGCGGCCTTGCGGACGACCTCCAGCGGCTTGCCGACGCAGCGGTCGTCGCGGTCGCTCTCCGGGGTGGTGACCTGGCCGAACAGTGCCATGCCCATCTCGGAGGAGCCCAGGCCGTCGATGAACTGCGAACCGGGCAGGGCGGGTTGCTCGGCCTTCTCGTGCGGCAGCAGCCAGGGGCGGATCAGCCCGGCGGGCCGCTCCCCGAGGGTGACCAGGCGGCGGATGTGCCCGTGGTGCGCGCTGTCGCCGGTGTTGAACCAGGAGTGCACCCGGGCCGCGCCGCGCACCGGCAGCTCACCGGTGGCGAGTTCGACGAAGGTGCGCGGGAAGGAGGCCACCATGGTCGGCCGGAAGGCCTCCATCACCGGCTCGACGAGGGCGCGCCGCCAGTCGGACATCACCACGGTCGGCAGGCCGAGCAGGACGGCGGTGAGGAAGTAGCTGAGGCCGCCGGCGTGGGTGTGCGGCATCAGCGACATCAGCCGGTCGTACGGCTCGGCGGGGAAGCGCACCATGCGCGGCTGCTTGCCGTCCCAGAAGGCGCGGTGCGCCAGCATGGTGGACTTGGGCGTGCCGGTGGTGCCGGAGGAGTGGATCAGCGCCACCACGTCCTCGGCGGCGTGCCGGTACGGGTGGGCGGCGGGCAGGGCGACGGCGGAGGCGTCGAAGGCCCGCACCTCCGCGGCGAGGGCCAGGAAGCGCGGGCGGCGCTGCGGGTCCTCGCGGTAGGCGGCGGCCAGCCGGGTGGTGTCGTCGGCGACGACGCCGACCACCCCGACGTGGTCCAGGTAGCGGACCATCACGTCGTGCCGCATCGCGTCGTTGACGAGCGCGGGGACGGCGCCCAGCGAGGTGAGCGCGAGGAAGTGCAGCAGCGGCTCCAGGCCCTCGCCGATGACGACGGCGACCGGCTCGCCGGGGCGCACCCCGTTGGCGTGGTACCAGGCGGCGTAGCGGTCGCGCAGGGCGACCAGGTCGAGCAGGCTGTGGCCGCGCAGCACGACCTCCCCGCGGTGGTCGGTGCGGTGGGTGAAGACGAACGGGACGGACCGGTGGGGGTTCGCCGCGACCGCGTGGTCGAGGAAGTTGCCCGCCCCGAGGTCGGGTTCGGTCATCAGTCGCTCGCGGGCGGCGAGGGGCGCGATGGGACTCTGGTCGCTCATGGCGGTCTCCGGGCGTGGGGTGCCGGGCGCGGGTTCTCGTGGAACGGCGCCTGGGAGGGGGTGAGGGGGTGGCCGGCGGGCCCGTCGGGGCGTGCGGGCAGTGGGGAAGAGCGGGGACGGCGGCACGGTGGTGACGCGGGGCAGGGGCAGGGGCGGGACGGGTGACAGGTGGCGGGTGGCGCGGACCGGGCCGGTGGCGGGGTCAGGCGCGGTCGAGGATCTCGGCGACCACCCGCCGGCCGGAGCGGATCGCGCCCTCCATCAGCCCGAAGAACGCGGTGCTGGTCTCGGTGCCGGCCCAGTGCACCCGCCGGTGCGGCGCGGTCAGCGTCGGGCCGAGCCGCACCCAGTCGCCCGGCCCCAGCAGGGCGGCGTAACACCCCTGGCTGTACGGATCGTTGAGCCAGTCGGTGACGTGGAAGCCGATCGGCTCGGGGAGCATCGGGAACAGCCGCGCCGCCTGGGCGAGGGCTTCGGCGCGCTGCTGATCCGGGGTGAGCGCGCCGAAGCGGTGGGCCTCGGTGCCGGTGACGAAGCCGGTCAGGACGCCGATCCCGCTGCCGGGGGAGTCGTCCACGGTGGAGAGCAGCGGCCCCCGGGCGTTGACCGACCAGCCGGAGAGGCCGTGGTCGCGCCAGAGCGGCGCCGGGTAGACCAGGTGGACCTTGACGGCGCAGCCGCGGGCGGTCCGCTCCCCGGCCCGGGGCGCCGGCGGGGCCGGCTCGTGGGCGATCGCGTCGGCGAGCAGTGGCGGCAGCGCCAGCACCGCGACGTCCGCCCGGTACGCGCCGTGCCCGGTGTGCACCGTCACCGCGTGGTCGTCCTGGTGGACCGCCCGGACGGCCTCGCCCAGCCGGACCCGGTCACCGAGGCGCTCGGCCAGCCGCTCGCACAACTGGTGGGCGCCACCGTCGATCCGGTCCTGCTGGGCGCCGCCGGCGAAGGCGTTGAGGTAGCGCAGGCCGCCGCCGGAGCGCAGGTAGAAGGCGAGGTGCAGGACGGAGATGTCGGCCGGATCGGCGGCGCACATCTCGCCCAGGAAGAGCGGGAAGAACAGTCTGGCGTCCGGATGGGTGAGGTGCTGCTCGGCCCAGTCGGCGGCGGTCAGGGCGTCCAGCCGTTCGGCGTCCGGGGTGAGCCAGGGGGCTTCCGGCCGTACGGCGGAGGTGAGTTCGGCCAGCCGCTCGAACAGGTCGCCGAGGGCGACGGCGTCGAGCGGGGGGAAGCGGCCGTCCCGGGTGGCCGCCGTGGTGCCCTTCGACGCAGCGGCGGCCGGGGCGTCGTCGCCGGCGGGGCCGAGCGCGAAGCGGCTGGCGCCGAGCATCGTGGTGGGGACGGTCTTCAGCCCCAACTCCGTTATCAAGGCGTGCAGTTCGGTGTGCTTGTCGCCGAGGTAGGCTGCGCCGGCGTCCACCCGGGTGCCGGGGGAGGCCTCGATGCCGTGGGTGCGTCCGCCGACCCGGTCCCGGGCCTCCAGGACGGTGACGTCGAGCCCGTGGGCCGCCAGCCCGTCGGCGGCGGTGAGGCCCGCCAGTCCGGCACCGACCACGACCGCCGATCTTCGCCGGCCGTCGGCTCCGTGGCCGTCGCGTCTGCGGTCCTCGCTCATGCGGCGGCCGTGATGCGCCGCGCGAGGCGGGTCGGGGTGGGGGCGAGCAGGAAGTCGTCGAAGCCCAGCTCGACGCCGTGGGCGCGGGCGACGGCGCTCAACACCCGGGTGGCGACCAGCGAGTCGCCGCCGAGGTCGAAGAAGTCGGAGTCGGCGGTGACGTCCTCGCGTTCCAGGACGCGCCGGAAGACGGCCACCAGGGCCTCCGCGGTGGCGGGCGTGCTGAGGTCAGTGCTCAAGGGAGGTCTCCTTCGACCTGTCGGGGGCAGCCGCGTAGCGCAGGTGGCAGCCGGCCCGGTCGATCTTTCCGCTCGGGGTGTGCACCAGGTGGGGCACGACGGTGATCCGGCCCGGCACGAGGTGGCCGGGCACCCGGTCCCGCAGGTAGGACAGCAGGTCGCGGTCCAGCCGTCGGGCCGGGGGTTGCGGGCGCGCCACCACGTACGCGACCAGGGTGGTGCGGCCGGCCGCGGTGGCGCCGGTGACGGCGGCGGCGGTGACGTCGGGATGCCCGGTGAGGTGCGCCTCGACCTCGGCCGGGTCCACCCGGATGCCGCGGACCTTGAACTCGCCGTCCAGGCGGCCCTGGTGGGTGAGCAGTCCGTCCGGATCGCGGCTCATCCGGTCGCCGGTGCGGAAGAACCGCTCGCCGTCCAGGGTGGTGAACCGTGCCGCGGTCGCCTCCGGCAGGCCGAGGTAGCCGAGCGCGACGGCGGGGCCGCCGATCAGCAACTCGCCCTGCTCGTCGAGCCGTTCGACGACGTGCGGCAGGGCGTGGCCGATCGGCGCGCGGGTGGTGCCGGCCCAGGTCCGCCCGGGTGCGCGCGGGCCGGCGAGGTCCACGGCGTGGGTGATCTGGGTGGTCTCGGTGCAGCCGTAGGTGTTCAGCAGCCGGATCGCCGCGGTGGGCAGCCGGGCCCAGTCGGCCAGCCGGGCCGGACCGGCCGCCTCCCCGCCGATCACCAGCAGGCGCAGGCAGGAGGGCAGTCGCTCGCCCGACTCGACCAGGTGGTGGACCAGTTCGTGCCAGAAGGCGGTCGGCAGGTCCAGCACGGTGATCCGCTCGCGCTCGACCGCCCGCAGGAACCGGGGGAACGAGCCGCTGTGCGCGTCCCGGTCCATGACCAGGGTCGCGCCCGCGGTGAGCGTCGGGAGGATCTCCTCGAAGCAGGTGTCCCAGTTGAGCGAGGCGAACTGGAGCACCCGGTCCTCGGGGGTGAGGTCGAACAGTCCGCCCAGCGCGAGGGCGGTCGCCGCGACCGCGCGGCGCGGTGTCACGACGGGTTTCGGCTGCCCGGTCGAACCCGACGTGAAGAGAATGTAGGCCGGTCGGTCCGGGTCGTGTTCCGGACCGCTCCCGGCGGGGTTCGCCGGGAGGGTTTCCGGGGGGTCCCCGGGGATTTCCGTCGGTTCGGGTAACCCCCTTGGTGGGAGGTCGAGTCGGAGGATGTCGCCGGTGCTGCCGGACACCGCCGTACGGCACCGGGCGGCCGCCGCCATGGCGTGCCGGCGGGCCGTCGGGAATGCCGGATCGACGGGGCAATAGGTGCCCCCGGCGGTCAGCACGCCGAGAAGTGCGACCACCGCTTCCGGCGTGTGGAGCGCCGGCACGGCGACCGTGCCGGGATCCGGGCCCAGGCGGGTGGCCAGGGCGTTCGCCGACTCCAGGAGCCGGCCGTAACTCAGGGCGTGTCCGTTGTGGACGATCGCCGGACGACGGGGATTTCGACGTGCGATTTCGCTGAACACGTCGAGCAGGTCGGGGACGACCCGGAGGGAACCACGATTAATTGACATGCCCGCCCCAAATGGCGCTGAGAAGTGCTCATCCGTGCTCGGCGAACGGCGACTCTACCTTCGAACATGCGTGGCGACAATGGATGTTGAGGGTGTTCTTCCAAGGGGTCGTGGCAGAACTGTGAACCACCCCCGGGCGGTACGGCCGTTCGGGTAAGGACGGTGCCGGCGAACGACTCTGACGTCACATCAGCACCGGCGGGGCAGTACCTGCCCGCCCTTGTTGTCCGTCACCGCCCACCGGAGTCCGTCACCGCCCACCGGTGTCCGGGTCGCGACAACCGCACGCGGGTCCCGTCGCGTGTAACCGGCGGGGACCGCAGGTCCGTCACCGACACGAGGGAGAGGAGCCTCATGGCGTCCGTCAAGGAGAGACTGAGCACCGCACGGGGCCGGGCGTTCATCGGCCGGGAGGAGGAGGTCGCGTGCTTCGCGCGGGCCCTGGCCGGGGATCCGCAGTCCCCGTTCGTGTTCTCCGTGGTCGGTCCGGGCGGCATCGGCAAGTCCACGCTGCTGCGCCGCCTGGCGGACCGCGCCCGGGCGACCGGACGGCTGCTCCTGGAACTGGACGGCCGCTTCGTCAGCCGGGACCCGGCGGACTTCGAGCGGGTCGCCGCGCCGTTCCTGGACGTCCCCGGCACGGTCCTGTTCGTCGACTCCTTCGAGCACTGCCAGTGGCTGGAGAGCTGGCTGTGGCAGCGCTTCCTGCCCCGCGCCGCCGACGACACCCTGGTGGTCCTGGCGGGCCGGCAGACGCCCCAGCCGCAGTGGACCGCCGATCCCGCCTGGGCCGGCCTCCTGCACGTCCGTGAACTGCGGCCGTTCTCCGAGGAGCAGGCCCGGAGCCTGCTGACCACGGCGCAGGTGCTGCCCGAACTGCGCGAGCGCGTCCTGCGGTTCGCCGGGGGCAACCCGCTGGCGCTGTCGCTGGCCGCCGCCGCCCGGGTGTCGGACTGGAGCCGCGAGGACGTCTGGGCGCCCTCGGCCGACGTGCTGCGCACCCTGCTCTCGGGCCTGATCGGCGAGGTGCCGAGCGCGGCGCACCGCCGCGCCCTGGAAGTCGCCGCGCAGGCCCACTCCACCTCCGAGGAACTCCTCGCCTCGGTGCTGCCCGGCGAGGACGCCCACGTGCTGTTCGCCTGGCTCCGGGGCCTGCCCTTCATGGAGTCCACCCACCGCGGTCTCCACCCGCACGACGCCGCCCGCGAGACGCTCGCCGCCGACCTGCGCTGGCGCGCCCCCAACGCCTTCGTGACGATGCGCGGACGCCTCGCCGAGGAGTACCTGCGCCTGCTGCGCGAGGCCCCGGAGGAGCGGGTCTGGACCGTCACCGACGAGCTGTTCTACCTCTTCCGGGACGGCGAGATCGTGGCCCGGACGCGCACCTGGTCCCGGGAGGAGGAGGTGCACGACCGGCCGCTGCACCCGGACGACCTCGACGTCGTGCTGCGGATGGCCGAGCAGACCGAGGGCCCGGCCTCGGCGGAGCTGGTCCGCTACTGGGCGCAGCGCCAGCCGCAGGCCTTCAGCGTCTACCGCCTGGTGAGCACCGGCCGCGTCGTGGCGTTCACGGCCCGCCTCGCGCTGCCCGCCCCGGCCGACCCGCAGGACGTGGCCACCGACCCCGTCGTGGCCGCGGCGTGGGCGTACACCGAGGCCACCGCACCGGTGCGCCCGGGCGAGCACATCGGCATCAGCCGCTTCACCGTCTACCCCGAGCGG
Source organism: Kitasatospora sp. NPDC038210 (assembly GCF_055600605.1). Lineage (NCBI taxonomy): Bacteria > Bacillati > Actinomycetota > Actinomycetes > Kitasatosporales > Streptomycetaceae > Kitasatospora > Kitasatospora sp. NPDC038210. The sequence goes on from NZ_JBVJYK010000001.1 coordinate 762,352, forward strand.
TACCAGGTGCCCTCGCGCGTCATCGACCTGAGCAGCTCCCGCGCCCAGGCGGAGTCCGCCCGGGCCCGCGCCCGCGCCTACGGCTTCGCCGTCTGGCGGGACGCCGAGGCGTGGTCCGCGCGCGTCCAGGGCAGCCTCACCGACACCGGTGCACGGCCCCGGGTCGGCGAGCACACCTACGGCGTGTTCGGGGTCGACTGGCGCCAGGTGCCCGTGGAGGCCTGGCTGCGCCACTTCATAGCGGCCACGGCCGTGCCCGCCCAGGCGGGCCCGTCCGGGGTCTCGCGCAACGCGTTCGACCAGGCCGTGCGGGAGGCCCTGGCGCACTGGCGCGACGCCGGTGCCTTCGCTGCCTGCGCGCTGCTGCGGGCCCGGCTGGCGGCGGACCTCGACGATCCGGTCGAGCAGCTGCGCGCCCTGCTGCGCAGGGAGGTGGACGAGCTCGCCCGCGATCCGCGCGGTGCGCGGGCCCGGGAGGCCCTGACGGCGGGCTACTTCTCCGGAGCGCCCACCCAGGAGGCCGCGGCCCGCCGCCTGGGCCTGCCGTACGGCACCTACCGGCGCCACCTGCGCCAGGGCCTGGACCTGCTCTGCGAGGCGCTGTGGCAGCAGGAGCTGTTCGGGCCGCGCTGAGCCGGCGGCCCCGGGCCACGCGAGGCCGCCGTCCCTGTTCCTGCTGAGCCCGCGGGCACGGCCGGCGGGAGCGGGTGGACAGGTGCGGACAGCGGTGGACAGTCCTCGCCCGGCCCGGGCCTGGCAGGTGGACAGCGCCCGGTCCGAGTCTGTGCGGCATGAACGTTGCGTACGGACACGACGGACCGCGCCGGTCCGCCCGACCGGGGGCGGCGCTCGGGGCGCTCGCCGCGGCCCAGTTCACGGTCATGGTCGCCACCTCGATCGTGAACGTCGCGCTGCCGCAGATCCGCGCCGGCACCGGCCTCTCGGACGGCGGCGTCACCTGGGTGGTCAACGCGTACGGCCTGGCGTTCGGCGCGCTGCTGCCGGCCGGTGGGCGGGCGGCCGATCTGCTCGGCCGCCGCCGGCTGCTGACCGCCGGGCTCGCGCTGTTCGCGGCCGGATCGCTCGCCGCGGGACTGGCCGACTCCGCAGGCCCGCTGATCGCCGCCCGGGCCGTCCAGGGCCTGGCCGCGGCGGCGATCGCCCCGGCCGCGCTCGCCCTCGCGGTGGAACAGTTCCCCTCCGGCCCCGGGCGCGGCCGGGCTCTGGGGGTCTGGGGCGCGGTCTCGGGCGCGGGCGGGGCGGGCGGCGTCCTGCTGGGCGGTGTCCTCACCGAGGCGTGGGGCTGGCCCTGGGTCTTCCACGCGGTCGCGCTCGGGTCGGTCCCGGTGCTGGCCGCCGTGGTGGCGCTCGTACCGGCGGAGCCGCCCCGGGCGGCCGGGCGCGGGGCCGGGCGGTTCGACCTGGCCGGCACCGTCGTCGTCACCCTCGCCCTGACCGGCCTGGTCTGGGGCCTGACCACCGCACGCGGAGCCGGCTGGGGCGACCGGCGGGTGGTCGGATCCCTGGGCGCCGCCGTCGTCCTGCTCGCGGCCTTCACCGTGATCGAGCGCCGCCGGCCGAACCCGCTGATCCCGCCGCGGCTGCTCACCACCGGACGGGTGGCCGTGGGCAACCTCCTGATGGCGCTGCTGGGTTCGGTGTGGATCGCGCTGTTCTTCTTCCTGCCGCTCCACCTGCAGCAGGTCCTGGGATCGGGGCCGCTCGCCACCGGGGCGGCCCAACTCCCGCTCGCCGCCGCCAACATGCTCGGCGCCGCGCTGGCTCCGCGGCTGGCCCGGCGCGTCGGGGCGACCACGACGCTGGTCGCCGCGCTGCTCACCGAGGCCGCCGGCCTGCTGTGGCTGGCGCGGATCAGCGCCGACGGCAGCTACGCCACCGACGTCCTCGGCCCGAGCCTGCTGGTCGGACTGGGCCTCGGCACCGCCTTCGTCGGGCTCACCGCGCTCGCGGTGGACGGGGTGCCGCCCCGGGACTCCGGGCTGGCCGGGGGACTGGTCAACACCACCCGCCAGGTCGGCGGTGCGATCGGTCTCGCGGTCCTGACCACCCTCGCCGGGTCCGTCACCGCCCACGCGGCCGCCCACCAGCCCCACCGGGAGGCCCTGGCCGCCGGCTTCCGCGCCGCCTTCGCGCTCTCCGCCGGCGTGCCGGCCGTCACTGCGCTGCTGGCCGTGCTCCTCGTGCGCCGCACCGGCGGGGGGCCGTGACGGCCGGGCCCACGGCGCCCGAGCCCCCGGCACCCGGGCCCGAGCCCGAGCACGGCCGGGCCCGTGCCGAACTGCCCGGCTGACACCGGGCCACCGACCGACTTACCGACCGACTTACCGACCGACTTACCGACTTACCGACCAACCACCCGACCGACCGTCACACCCATCGAAAGGGCTCTCGGCATGACCGCCAAGCCGTACCTGACCGGCCACTACACCCCCGTCGCCGACGAGATCACCGCCACCGGCCTGACCGTCGAGGGCACCCTGCCCCCGGAGCTCAGCGGCCGGCTGATCCGCAACGGCCACAACCCCAAGCCCGGCGTCACCCCCACCCACTGGTTCAAGGGCAGCGGCATGGTCCACGGCATCCGGCTGCGCGACGGGCGTGCCGAGTGGTACCGCAACCGCTGGGTGCACACCCCCGCCCTGGACGGCGCGCCGTACCTGACCGAGCACGGCCCGGACCTGACGGCCAGCGTCGCCGGCACCCACGTCATCGAGCACGCCGGGCGGCTGCTGGCGCTGTGCGAGGCCAACCTGCCCTTCGAGCTGACCCCCGAACTGGAGACCGTCGGCGCCCACGACTTCGGCGGCAGGCTGCGCACGGCGATGACCGCGCACCCCAAGGTCGACCCGGTCACCGGCGAGCTGCACTTCTTCGGGTCCTCGCCCGTCCCGCCGTTCCTGACGTACCACGTCGCCGACGCCGAGGGCGAGATCATCCGCAGCGTCGAAGTCCCCGGGGCGAGCGCCGCCCTGAAGCACGACTTCGGCCTGACCCGCCACCACGTGGTCTTCATCGAGGGCAACGTGACCTTCGACCCCGCCGAGCACTCCGGCATCCCGTACGGCTGGCGGGACGAGCAGCCCGCCCGGATCGGCCTCATGCCGCGCGCCGGGGACGGCGCCGGGCGGATCCGCTGGTTCTCCATCGAGCCGGGCAACCTGCTGCACGTCGGCAACGCCTACGAGGACGGCCTGGGCCGCGTCGTCCTGGAGGGCCCCACCGTGGACGCGGAGGGCTTCCGCCGCTCCTGGAACTGGTGGGTCGGCGCGCCCGGGCGCGGCAGCGAGCCGCTCTCGCGCTCGTTCAACCGCCGCTGGGTGGTCGACCCGGCCGCCGGCACGGTCGACGAGCAGATCATCGACGACCTGCCGGTGGAGTTCCCCACCCTCAACGAGGAGTACCTCGGCGCCGAGCACCGCTACCAGTACGCCGTGTCCTTCCCCGACGACGAGGGCTACGGGGAGTACGGCATCGTCAAGTACGACCGGGTCACCGGCGCTCGCCGGATCCGCCGGATCGGTGACGCCCGGCTGCCCAGCGAGGCCGTCTTCGTGCCCGCCGCGGGTGCGACCGCCGAGGACGACGGCTACCTGCTCACCGTCGTCTCCGACCTCAAGCAGGACGCCTCCCAGCTGCTCGTGCTGGACGCCTCCGGCCTCGACCGGGTGGCCACCGTGCACCTGCCGCGCCGGGTCACGGCCGGCATCCACGGCTCCTGGATCCCCGACCACGGCCCCGACGCCACCGGGACCGAAGCCGACCGGGTCTGACGCCGACCGGGACCGAAGCCGATCGGGTCTGTCGCCGACCGGGACCGGCCCGACCGGGACCGGCCCGGAGGGGCGGAAGCCCGCCGCCCGTAGCAGCCCGGTCACCCTCGGGTGGCCGGGCGGCCCGGCGGTCGGCGGAGGGCGACCGGCCCCGGCGGTGCGGGCCTCAGGACCCGATCGGGGCCTCCCAGGCCAGCCGGGTGCCGCCGCCCTCCGCCGGTCCGACGGTGAAGGACCCGCCGACCCGCTCCGCACGCTCGGCGAGGTTGCGCAGCCCACTGCGCCGCCCGCCCTCGGGGACGCCGACACCGTCGTCCGTGACGGTCAGCACCACCCGCCCGGCGAGGGCGCGCAGCGTCACCTCGACCCGGGAGGCCTGCGCGTGCCGGGCGGCGTTGCTGAGCGCCTCGCCGAGGACGGCCACCACGTGCTCGGCCAGCTCCTGCGGCACGTCGGTGTCCAGCAGGCCCTCCATGCTCAGCCGGGGCGCAAGGCCGAGCGGCCCCTGCGCGTCGGTGACCACCCGGGTCGCCCGGGCGCGCAGGCCCCGGTCGGGTTCGCTGTGGGCGCGCAGGCCGAAGATGGTCGAGCGGATGATCTTGATGGTCTCGTCCAGGTCCGCCACCGCCCGGGCCACCCGGTCCGCGGCGGCCGGGCTCTCGATCAGCCGGCCCGCGCTCTGCAGCGTCATCCCGGTCGCGAACAGCCGCTGGATCGCCAGGTCGTGCAGGTCCCGGGCGATCCGGTCACGGTCCTCCAGCAGGTTCAACTGCTCGGCGTCACGCCGCCGTTCGGCCAGCTCCAGGGCGAGCGCGGCCTGGTCGGCGAAGCCCAGCAGCGGGCCGGTCTCCTCCGGCCCGAACGCCGGCTGCCCCTGCGCCCGGGCCAGCAGCAGCACGCCCCGCCCGTACCCGGAGCCGGTGCCCAGCGGCACCGCCACCGCCGCGCCCAGCCCGTCGAACCGGCCCGCCGGGCCGGCCGGGAACCGGGCGTCGCAGGCCAGGTCGTCACTGGTCACCGGCGAACCGGAGGCGTACGCGGCGCCGGACAGCGTGCCGTCCACCGGCACCGTCACCCCCAGCCGCCCCGACGGCACGCCGCCCAGGGCCACCTCCACGGCCAGTTCCTCGGCCCGCTCCTCCGGACCGGCCAGCGCCACCGACACGTCCGCCAGGTCGGCGCCGGATATCTCCCGGGCCCGCCGGGCGATCAGCTCGACCACCTCCAGGCGCGGCGCGCCCGACAGCAGGCTGCGGGTGATCTCGGTGCTGGCCCGCAGCCAGCGCTGGCGCAGCTGCGCCTCCTCGTACAGCCGGGCGTTGTCGATCGCCACCCCGGCCGCGACCGCCAGGGTGGAGATCACCGCCTCGTCGTCCTCGTCGAAGTCCAGCCCGCCGCGCTTGTCGGTCAGGTAGAGGTTGCCGAACACCTCGCCGTGCACCCGGACCGGCACCCCCAGGAAGGTGTGCATCGGCGGGTGGTCGGCGGGGAAGCCGACCGAGGCCGGGTGGTCGGACAGCACCGGGCAGCGCAGCGGCTGCGGCTCGCGGATCAGCTCGCCGAGGATGCCCCGACCGGACGGCGGCGGGCCGATCGCGGCCATCTCCTCGTCGGTCAGACCGACCGTCAGGAACTGCGACAGCGAGTGCCCGTCCGGACCGATCACCCCCAGTGCGCCGTAGCGGGCGTCCACCAGGTCCGCCGCCGCCTCGACGATCCGGTGCAGCGCCTGCGCCAGATCCAGCTCACGGCCGACCGCGAGCACCGCCTCCAGCAGGCTGTGCACCCGGTTCTGCGTCCCGCGCGCCGCGTCGATCCGCCACTGGAGCTCTTCCAGCAGCTCGTCCAGGCGCAGCCGGGGCATCCGCGCGCCGCCACCCGCCGCGCTGCCGTCCGCTCCGCCCACCGCTGTCCTCCTCGTGTTCCGCCCTGACCGGCCGAGTCCGCCCCCGGCCCGGCTCGGGTGCCGTCCGACCAGCGGGATCTCCCCGTTCACGGTAGTGCCCGCGGGGCGGTGAGCGGTACGGCGGGGTCGGATCCGGGCTCCGCCGGAGCGGGTCTTTGGTCCCGAGCCCGGGGGCCCTGCGGCCCCTGCCGCCGGTACGGCGCGGCTGACAGGGTGGGGACGGAGCGGACGGGGCGTCAGCACGCGCCGTATCCTGCGCCGGAACCGCCGAACGCGACACCGTGGAGGACGCTCATGAACGAGCGGAACGAGTTGACGTCAACCGTACTGGCCGGGGTCGACGGCTCGCCGCAGAGCACCGCCGCCGTGCACTGGGCCGCCGAGGAGGCGGTGCGCCGGGGCGCGTCGCTGCGGTTGGTGCACGCGTGGCCGTGGCTGACCGACGGCGTGTCCTCGTTCGCCGAGCCCGACGACCTGCCCGACGTCGTCCAGCGGACCCTGGCCGAGGCGGCCGAGGACGTCCGCGGGCGCCACCCGGAGCTGGCCGTGCAGACCGACGCGGTGCTGGACGCGCCGGTCGACGGCCTGGTGGCCGCCGCTGCGGACGCCGACCTGCTGGTGCTCGGTTCGCGCGGCCGCGGCGGCTTCACCGGGCTGCTGCTCGGCTCGGTCAGCATGGCGGTGGCCGGCCGCAGCGGCGTGCCGGTGGTCGTGGTGCGCGACGCCCACGAGGGGGCGCAGGACACGGGCGAGGTGGTGGTCGGCGTCGACGCGCACGGCACGGAGGAGGAGGTGCTCGACTTCGCCTTCCGTGCGGCCGTGCTGCGCGGCGCCAGGCTGAGGGCGGTGCACGGCTGGGACCTGCCGCCGGTGTTCGGCTACGCGGGCGGGGCCGTCCCGGCGGGCGAGATCGAGCAGCTGGAGGCGCTGGAGGCGAAGCTGCTCTCGCTCGCCCTGGCCGGCCCGCGCGAGCAGTACCCGGGCGTCGAGGTGGTCGAGGACGTCCGGCTGGGCGACGCCCGCGCGCTGGTCGAGGCCTCGGCCGGGGCCTCGCTGGTCGTCGTCGGCCGGCGCAACCGCCCGGTCGACTTCGGCCCCCGGCTCGGCCGGGTCGCGCACGCGGTCCTGCACCACGCCGAGGCCCCGGTGGCGGTCGTCCCGCACGCCTGACGCCTGACGGCTGGCGGGTGGCGTCCGCCGGGCCCCGCCGCGTCGGTGGGCCCGGCCGCGTCGCCGAGGACGGGCCCTTGGGCCCGGCGGACGGGGGGCCGTACGGCTCTGTCGTCGGCCGGGCCGGGAGTGCAGGCTCGGTAGCAGTGAGGACCACGCGGTCGCGCCAGTGGACCGCTCTCCGGCCGAAGGAGTGGATCGTCATGACGCGCGCCCAAGCACCGACCCCGGTGCCGAACCCGAACCCGAACCCGAACCCGCCCGCGGCGCCGACCCCGGCCCGGACCCCGGCCCCGCTCGCGGCGCTCGGCCCGGCCGACCTGCGGCTGCTCGCCGCCGCCGGCGGAGCGGCGCCGTCGCTGCACAACAGCCAGCCCTGGCGCTTCGCACCGACCCCCGACGGCCACGGCCTCGCCGTGCACGCCGACCCCGGCCGCTCGGTGCCGCTGGCCGATCCGGTCGGCGCCGCGGTGCACATCGCGGTCGGCGCGGCCGTGTTCAACCTGCGGGTGGCCGCCGGGCGGCTCGGCCGCGAGCCGGTGGTCCGGCTCCTCCCGGACGCCGCCGACCCCGGTCTGCTCGCCGTGCTCGACCTCTCCGGTCCGGCCCGGGAGCGGACGCCCTTCGGCCGCGACCTCCACCCCGCCATCGCCGCCCGGCACTCCAGCCGCGAGCCGTTCACCCAGCGCGACGTCCCCGAGGCGGTGCTCGGCGAGCTGATCACCGCCGCCCGCGAGGAAGGCGTGGCGCTGGCCGTCCTGGAGGAGGACGGCGTGCGACGGGTGCTGGCCCTGACCGCTGAGGCCGAGGACCGCAACGCCGCCGACCCGGCCCGCACCGCCGAGTCCCGCGCCTGGCTGCGGACGGACGGTGCCGCGGCCGGGGACGGCATCCCGTGGTCCGCGCTCGGCTCGCAGGACCACGACGCCAGGGTGCCGATGCGCGAGTTCGCCGGCCGCCCGCCGCTCGCACCCGCGCCGCCGTCCCACCGCTTCGAGGCGCTGCCGCAGCTGTGCACCCTCACCACCCCCGGCGACGGCCCGCCGGACTGGCTGCGCACCGGCCAGGCCCTGGAACGGGTCTGGCTGCTGGCCACCGTGCACGGCGTCCGGCTGACGGTCTGGCACCAGGCCGTCGAGTGGCCGGACACCCGCTGGGCGTTGCGCGATCCGGCGGAGGGGCCGGGGCACGTCCAGTTGGTGCTGCGGGTCGGCTACGGCCCGCCGGGTGCGGCCACGCCCCGCCGCCCGGTCACGGAGACGCTGGACGGGCCGGCGGGGACCTGAGCGGTCCGGCGGGCCGCTCGGTGCGCGGCTACTCGGTACCCGGCTGCTCGGAATGCGGCTGCTCGGAACGCTGCCGGTCGGCGCGCGGCCGGTCGGACGGCGCCAGCACCTGTGCCCTGAGCCGCAGTTCGGGGCTGCGGCGGAAGGTCAGGGTGAACTCCACCCACTGGCCGGCCCGCAGCGGTGGCGGGTCGGCGATCATCAGGTCGGCGTCCTCCGGGGACATCGCCAGCTCGCCGCCGCCCGGGACGGCCAGGGACGGCGCGGGCTCCCAGCGGCCCGCCGCGCCCTGGTGGAGGTGCCGCTTCGGCGTGATCCTACCGCCGAACTCCCAGCGGGCGCCGGTCAGTTCGTCCGGAACGTCACCCGGGTTGCGGACCGTGAAGAAGGCTGCCGTCGCGGCCGAGGCCGCGCCCGCCGCCGGGAGCAGCACCCAGCCCGGCCCGGCCTCCAGCGGACGGGTGCGGCCCGCCCCGCCGACCGCGGTCCACCCGGTGAGCAGCACCAGCGCCAGCGCGGCCGCGCCGACCGGCGGTCCCACGGCCGCCAGCCGCTGCCGCGTGCGCACCGACAGACTTCCGCCGCGCCGCCCGGCGGCCTTCCGCGTGCGCACCGACAGACCTCCGCCGCGCCGCCCGGCCGTCTCCCGCGCGCTCACCGGAGGCCCCCCGTCCGGCCGCGCTGGCGCCCTCCGCGCGCCGGTCCGCCCCGCCCCGGCTCCCAGGTCCGCAGCCGCAGGCTGTTGCCCACCACGAGCAGCGAGCTGAGCGACATCGCCACCGCCGCCAGCATCGGGTTGAGCAGCCCGACCGAGGCCAGCGGGATCAGCACCAGGTTGTAGCCGAAGGCCCACAGCAGGTTGGCCCGGATCGTGGCGAGGGTCCGTCGCGCCAGCCGTACGGCGTCCACCACCGCCTCGATGTCGCCGCGCACCAGGGTCAGTCCGGCCGCGCCGATCGCGGCGTCGCTGCCCGAGGCCAGCGCCACCCCCAGGTCGGCCGAGGCCAGCGCGACCGCGTCGTTGACGCCGTCGCCGACCACCGCCACCGTCCGTCCGGCGGCGCGCAGTTCGGCCACCACCTCGGCCTTGCGCTCGGGCGAGGCCGAGGCCGCCACCCGCTCGATGCCCAGTTCCTGCGCCACCGCGCGGGCGGCTCCGGCGCCGTCCCCGGTGAGCAGGACGGCCTCCAGGCCCATCCCGCGCAGCCGGTGCAGCGCCCGCCAGCTGCCCGAGCGCAGCGTGTCGCCGACCGCCAGGACGGCCGCGGGCCGCCCGTCCAGCTCGACCGCGACGGCCGTCCGGCCGGCCTCCCCGGCCTGCGCCACCGCCCCGGCCAGCTCCGGGGGCAGCGCGGTGTCGTCCGGGCGCACCACCCGGACGGCCCGGCCCTCGACCGTGCCGGACACCCCGAGCCCGGCGGCGGCCGCGAAGCCGTCCACGGCGGGCAGCTCGCCGCACCGCTCCCGGGCGGCGGCCGCGACGGCCCGGCCGATCGGGTGCTCGGAGCGGTGCTCGACCGCGCCCGCGAGCCGCAGCGCCTCCTGCGGTGCGACGCCGTCGGCGGCGGTCACGGCGGCCAGCTCCATCCGGCCGGTGGTCAGCGTCCCGGTCTTGTCCAGCACCACGGTGTCCACCCGGCGCAGGCTCTCCAGCACCTCCGGGCCGCGCACCAGCACACCCAGCTCCGCGCCCCGCCCGGTCGCCGCCAGCAGCGCCGTCGGCGTCGCCAGCCCGAGCGCGCACGGGCAGGCCACCACCAGCACCGCGACGGCCGCCGTCACCGCCGCCTGCGGGGCGGCGCCCGCGCCCAGCCAGAAGCCCGGTACGGCGGCCGCGATCGTCAGCACGCAGGGCACGAACACCCCGGCCACCGCGTCGGCCAGCCGCTGCGCCCGCGCCTTGCCGGCCTGGGCGTCCGCCACCAGGGTGGTGATCCGGGCCAGTTGGGTGTCCGCGCCGACGGCGGTGGCCCGGACCACCAGCGCGCCGCCGACGTTCACCGTCGCGCCCGCCACCCGGTCACCGGGGCCGACCTCCACCGGCACGCTCTCCCCGGTCAGCAGGCTCAGGTCGAGGGCCGAACCGCCCTCGACCACCACCCCGTCGGTGGCCACCCGCTCACCCGGACGCACCACGAACTCCTGCCCGGGCAGCAGCAGTTCGATCGGTACCGCGCGCTCCTCGCCGTCCGCGCCGCGCAGGCACACCTGCTTGGTGCCCAGTTCGGCCAGCGCCCGCAGCGCGGAACCGCTGCGCCGGCGCACCCGGCCCTCCAGCAGCCGCCCGGCGAGGACGAACAGCGGCACCCCGACCGCCGCCTCCAGGTACACGTGCGCCGCGCCGCCGCCGTCGGCGGTCAGCGAGAACGGCATCCGCATGCCCGGATCCCCTGCCCCGCCGAACACCAGCGCGTACGCCGACCAGCCGAAGGAGGCCACCACGCCGAGGCTGACCAGGGTGTCCATGGTCGCCGCCGCGTGCCGCAGCCCCTGCCACGCCCGCCGGTGGAACGGGGCCGAGCCCCAGGTCACCACCGGGACGGCGAGTGCGAAGCACACCCACTGCCAGGCGGTGAACTGCAGCAGGGGCACCATCGACAGCACCAGGACCGGGACGGCCGCCAGGGCGGTGACCAGCAGCCGCCACCGCTCGTCCGGCTCCTCCGCCGGCCCCCCGGCCGGCGCTCCCATCGGCGCCAACTCGGCGGTGTAGCCGGCCCGTTCGACCGCCGCCACGAGATCCTCGACCGGCACCCCGGCCGGGTGCAGCACCCGGGCCCGCCCGGTCGCCAGGTTCACACCGGCCGTCACCCCGTCGATCCGGCCCAGCCGCTTCTCCACCCGGCCCACGCACGCCGCGCAGGTCATCCCGCCCACCGCGAGGTCGGTGGACACCAGGGCGTCGGCGCCCGCGACCGCGCTCACCGCGTCCCGCCCATGCCGTGCCCGTCCATGCCGTGCCCGCCCGTCCCCGGCGACGCACCGCCGCTGCCCGGCCGCAGCCCGGGCGCCACCGGCCCCACCTGCCGGCCCACCCCGTAGGCCACCACGAACACCACCACCAGCAGCAGGGCGAACCCCGCCAGCACACTCGACGGCCGGACACCCGGCGATTTCGCACTCACCCCACAGCAGTCGGACGCACCCCGCGATCGGTTCCCGTACGCTCCGAGAATCCCGCGCGCAGGCGTCGGAAATAATCGGATGACGGGCCGGGCCCGACGGAGTAGCGTCCGGGACGGCGCCTCCCGATGCGCTCGGCCCCGGTTACTTCATCTGACAAAAACAAGTGCCCCCGGTGCCACTTCGATCCCGGGAGGCGCCCGCCTCGGCGTGCGCCCGCACCCTCCCTTCCCCAGCCTGACCACCCACCAGGGGGACATCTGCATGACCCGGTTCAGCCGCGAACGGACCAAGGCCGACACCAGGGCCGAGATCCGGCGAGAACTACCGGGACTCACCAGGCGCGGGGTCTCCTCCCCGCTCGCCACCGACGGCCTGTGGCCGGTCCCCGAGGTCGCGCACCTGCGGTCGGCGCCGCCGCCCTTCCTCTCCCGCAAGCCGGCCGCCCCGAGCAGGGCTCCGGGCACGGCGGTCACCAACCACCAGGGCGGAACCGGGTACGTCCGCGAGCCGAAGTCCGAGCTGTTCCTCCTCGCCGTCGCCCACCTGTTCGGCCAGGGGAGCTTCTACGAGGCGGCCGCCGAGCGCGACGAACGCTACGTCCGGCTGATCCGCGAGCACGCCGTGAGCGACCCGCAGTGGACCCTCGGCCTGCTGCGCTGGCTGCGCGCCGAGGCCCGGATCCGGACCGCCGCGGTGGTCGGGGCGGCCGAGTTCGTCCACGCCCGGGCCGCGGCCGGCGCCGCCGGACACTCCCGGCAGGCCGTCGACGCCGTGCTCCAACGGCCCGACGAACCCGGCGAACTGCTCGCGTACTGGACCGGTCGGTACGGCCGCCGGCTGCCCCAGCCGCTGCGCCGAGGCATCGGCGACGCCGTCCGCCGGCTCTACACCGGTCGCGCGCTGCTGAAGTACGACACCCCCTCGCACGCCTTCCGCTTCGGCGACGTCCTGGAGCTCACCCACCCCGCGCCCGACCCGGCGAAGCCCTGGCAGGGCGCACTCTTCCGGTACGCGCTGGACCGCCGCCACCGCCCGGAGCACGCCCTGCCCCCCGCCGACGAGCGCCTGCTGACCGCCCACCACGCCCTGCTCGCCGTCCCGCCGGCCGACCGCCGGGCGCTGGTCACCGAACCCGGTGGGGTGGAGCGCCTGGCGGAGGCCGGGATGACCTGGGAGGCGCTGGCCGGCTGGCTGCAGGGCCCGCTGGACGCCGCCGCCTGGGAGGCCGTCATCCCCTCGATGAGGCCGATGGCGCTGGTCCGCAACCTGCGCAACTTCGACCAGGCGGGTGTGGCCGACGAGGTGGCCGCGGCGGTGGCCCGCCGGATCGCCGACCCGGAGGAGGTGCGGCGCTCCCGGCAGTTCCCGTTCCGCTTCCTGGCCGCCCACCGGGCCACGCGCCCCTCGAACGCCTCGCGTTGGTCGGAAGCGCTGGAGACCGCCCTCGGCCACTCGCTGGCCGGAGTGCCCGCGCTGCCGGGCCGCACCCTGGTGCTGGTGGACCGCTCGGGCTCGATGTTCGACCAGCCGTCGGCCCGGAGCCGACTCAACCGGGCCGACACCGCCGCCGTCTTCGGCACCGCGCTGGCCGTGCGGGCCGAGCGGGCCGACCTGGTGCAGTTCGGCACCGGCAGCGGGGTCGTCCAGCCGGAGGCGTCGGTGCTGGAGACCCTGCGGCGCTTCCGCAACCTGGGCGGCACCTCCACGGCCGCCGCGGTCCGGGCCCACTACCGGGACCACGACCGGGTGGTCGTGGTGACCGACGAGCAGACCCACTGGCCGTCGCAGAACGTCTTCGCCCCGGTCCCCGAGGACGTCCCGGTCTACACCTGGAACCTGGCGGGCTACGCCGCCGGCCACAGCGCCCCGGGCCCGCATCGCTACACCTTCGGCGGCCTCAGCGACGCGTCCTTCGCGCTGATCCCCCTGCTGGAGCGCGGCGACAGCGCCGCCTGGCCCTGGGACTGACCGCCCGGCCCCGGGGCGGATCGTCCGGCCCCGGGGCGGATCAGGGCCGTACGCTGCGCGGCCCGGTCACCGCGGCGCCCAGCGCGCCGACGCGGGCGCGCAGCTCGCGGTCGGCGGTGGCCACCAGGCAGTCCCGCTCGGGGTGCTCGGCGCGGGCCGTCCGGACCAGCTCCACGATCCGGTCGTCCCCGCTGCCGCTCGCCTCGACCACCCGCACCGCGGGCAGCCCGGCGACACCCCGGGCCGCGCCCTCCACGACCAGCACCACCTCCAACGGGCCCGGCCGGTCCGGCAGGCCCCGCTCGGCGACGGCGACCAGCGCGTCCCGCAGCCGTTCGGCGGCGCCCCGCCGGTCCCGCCACCAGCCGTCGGGCACCGACCCGACCACGTTCGCGCCGTCCACCACCAGCAGCGTCGGCCTGCTCTCGTGTCCCATGGCCGCCAAGCCTGCCACCCCGCACCGCCCCCGGCCGAACCCGCACCGTGGCGGCGATCCACGCCGCAGGAGACCCTGTCGGCGACGATCCGCCCGCGGGCATGGCAGAGCACCGATCCGCCGGGTCGGTCGGATCGGTGCGACGGGGGAGCGGTCGGGCCGCGGTGACGAGGCCGGTGTCGTCAGGCCAGGGTGATCCGGATGCCCACGGTGCCGCGCTCGCCGCGGCGCAGCCGGCTGCCGAGCAGGGTGAGCACGCCGAGCAGGCCGTACTTCTGACGCAGCAGGGTGCGGTAGGCGGCGGTGCGCTCGGGGCCGAGGATCTCGGCGGTCGCCGGGTACTGGTCACCGGTCGGCCGGCCCTTGACGTCGCACGGGCCGACCAGCACGTCGGCGCGGTTGCGGATCCGCTTGACCTTCCAGGAGTCCGCGACGGTCCAGATGCCGAGCGCCTCCCCGTCACGGACCACCCACACCGGGGTCGGCACGGTCGTGCCGTCCTTCTTGTACGTGGTGACGAGCAGGTAGCTCCCGGAGGAGAGCTGGACGATCCGGGCGAGCCGGTCCGGGGCGGAGGGGTCGGGCGTGGTCATGGCCGGAAGTCTAGAGGGGGCCGGACGTCGATCGGGCCGCAGGTCAGCGTCCTCAGCGCGTCCTGTGTGTCCGGCGGGTGCGGCCGGTGTGCAGCAGTGTCCGGGCGCGGCGGGTCAGCCGCCGGTGGCCGCGGCCGCCGACGCCGGTGGCGCCGCCCACGGCGGTCGCGCCGCCGCCGCGGTACGCCGCGCCGGCGCCGGCCGGGGCGTGGCCGGGTGCGGTGCGGCGGAGCGCGGCGGTGCGGACGCCGGTCCAGACGGCGAGGGCGGTGCCGAGGACGGCGGCCGTCCAGACGGCGGGCGCGGCACCGGGACCGTCGCCGCCGATGACGGGCGGCTGGGCCCAGGGCGGCAGCTGGGAGGCGGCTGCGGCCTCCGGGGCCCCGGGGGCCTCCGACGGACCCGCCGAGGCTCCTGCCGACGGGCCCGCCGCCGCGGCCGGTGCGCCGGTGTCCTCGACGAGCTGCCCGACCGGCTGGACCTTCCCGAGCGCCCCGAACCCCCAGTCGAGCAGGGCGGCGGCCTCGTCGTAGACCTTGCCGTTCGCCTCGGGGTGCATCACCGTCACCAGCAGGGTGCGGCCGCCCCGTTCGGCGGCGCCGGTGAAGGTGGCGCCCGCGTTGGTGGTGTAGCCGTTCTTGACGCCGATCAGGCCCGGGTACTTGCCGAGCAGCTTGTCGGTGTTGGCGATGTCGAAGCTGGTGCGCTGGCCGGTGAGCGTGTCCAGCCCGCCGGGGAAGCGCGCGGTGCGGGTGGCGCAGTAGGAGCGGAAGTCGGCGTTGCGCAGCCCGGCGCGGGCGAAGAGGGTGAGGTCGTAGGCGGAGGAGACCTGGCCGTCCATGTCGTAGCCGTCGGGGGAGACCACCTTGGTGTCCCCGGCCTGCAGTGTCCCGGCGCGGGCCTGCATCTCGGCGACGGTCTGCTTGACGCCGCCGTTCATGTGGGCGAGGACGTGCACGGCGTCGTTGCCGGAGGCGAGGAAGACGCCTCGCCAGAGGTCCTCGACCCGGTACGACAGGTTCTCCTTGACGCCGACCAGGCTGCTGCCGGCGCCGACGTCGGCCAGTTCGGCCGGGGTGACCCGGTGCTCCAGCGCGCGGTCGAGCTTGGGCATCACGGTGTCCGCGAACAGCATCTTGAGCGTGCTGGCCGGGGGCAGTTGCAGATGGGCGTTGCGGGCGGCGAGCACCTCGCCCGTCCCGGCGTCGGCGACCAGCCAGGACCGGCCGCTCAGCTCGGACGGCAGCGCGGGCGCTCCGGCGAGCGGTGCGACCTGGACGTCCGGGCTGCCGAGCCGCTCCCCGCCGACGACGCCGACGACGCCGGTGCCGCCGCCGCCGCGTATGAGGGCCGCGAGGGCCATCGGCGTGCCGACGGCGAGCACCAGCACCGTGGCGGCGGCGCCGGCCGCGGCCCGGGTGACGTACGGGGGCTTCTGCTGCACACACTTGGGCTGCACACCGCGAACGTACCCGGGCCGCCGTCCGGCCGCCGTGCCCGCTGCTCCGTCCGGTGCCTTCACCCGGTGCCCTCACCCGGTGCCCGCCGTGTGCGACTTTGGTGGGGCCGGTCCGCGCCGAAAGTCGGATGACCGGGCGGTGGCGGATTCCTAGGCTCGGGGGTATGAAGACCCTGCTCGGCTACCTCGGTTTCGTGCTGATCCTCGGCGGCGCCTCCGGCCTGCTGTCCGGTTGGCTCGGGGGTTTCCGGCTGTTCGGCTTCGTCCGCCTCCTGGTGCCGCACGGCCACGAGACCGCCGGGTACGCCGTCCTGCTGGCGCTCGGCGTCCTGCTGGCGATCCCCGCGGCGCGCCGCGGCTGAAGCCCCCGGGCTGTCAGCTCCCCGCCTTGGGCCGGACGTCCACGGTGAGCGGGCCGCCGTCCCGAGGGTGCAGCGTGCAGTAGGCGAAGCGTTCAGCCCCCGAGAGCCAGTCGCCCTTGGACGGGCCGAGCACCGCCCGTGCGAGGGGCTGCCCGGGGTGGGCGGACTCGGCGTCCAGGGAGACGCTGGTGCAGGCGGCGCCGAGCACGGCCAGGGCGGTGTTCCACTGCGACCCGCTGGTCGGCGCCGTCATCGTGAGGACCTTGCCGACCTGCGCCTGGTGCGGCTTCCCGCAGTCGACCGCCTGCCAGCCGACCGGGGTGTCCAGGCTCACCTCCGCCGGGCCGACCGGCGCGGTGTAGTCGACGCAGTCGCCGGGTTGCAGCTGCGCCGGGCGCGCCGAGGCCGTCGGGTGGTTCGGGGTCCATGCCGGGGCCGCGGAGTCGTCGGACCAGCCGAAGGGCGGGTCGGAGATCAGCCGCATGGCGAGCATCGCGACCACCAGTACGCCCGCGCTGATCAGCACGGCGTTCCTGGCCCGCTTCTTCTGCCGGGGGAGCGGCCCCGTGGTCTGCGGGGGCTTGCGGCGGCCGTGGCGCTCGGCCAGCTTCCACAACTGCGCGGCGACCGGTGCGGCTCCTGCGGGGCGGCGCGCCGGCTCCCGCTCCAGCAGGGAGTGGATCAGCCGTTCGAGGTCCTTGGGCACGTCCGGTCGCTCGTCCCGGAGCTGCGGGAGGGGGACGGGTTGCTCCCGGTCCGCCCGGCCGCGGACCGGCGGGTGCCCGACCAGCAGGGCGTACAGGGTGCCGCCGAGTGCGTACAGGTCGGCCCGGGCGTCGACGCTCCGGCCGAGGAACTGTTCGGGGGCCATGTAGCCGAGGGTGCCGGCGGCGATGGTGCGGTCGCCCTGCTGCGGACCGTCCGGGGCGGCCTGCGGGCGCTCGTGGACAAGGCCGAAGTCCAGCAGCTTGACGCCGCCGTCCGCGGTGAGGAAGAGGTTGCTCGGCTTGACGTCCCGGTGGACGAGCCCGGACGCGTGGGCCGTCGCCAGCGCCTCGGCCACCCGGGCGCCCACCTCGGCCACCCAGCCCACCGCGACCGGGCCGTCGTCCTGGTGGGCCTCCAGCGAGCGGCCCTCCAGCAGCTCCATGACCAGGAAGGGCGCGTTCTCGAACTCGCCGAAGTCGTGGACCACGACGATCCCCGGGTGCTGCAGTCCGGCCGCGGCCCGTGCCTCCCGCAGGAAGCGGTCCCGGGAGTCCCGGTGGGTCTCGTGCAGCAGCTTCACCGCGACCCGTCGGTCGAGCAGCTGGTCCTGGGCCGCCCAGACCTCGCCCATGCCGCCCGCGCCCATCGGGCGGTCCATCAGGTACCGCCCCGCCACGATCGTGCCGCTCCGCACCGCGTCCGCCTTCCATGGTTCCCGGAAAGCACCACAGGTTAGGGCCACGCGCCGACCCTCCCGCCACGGGGGTTGACGTTCCGTCGTCCACCGCCGCAGCCATCGGCGTCGGCCGCACACGATCGAGGGGGCGGTCCCGCAGCGGACCGCCCCCGTGCGCCGGATCAGAAGGTGAGGTTCCAGGCGTCGATCGTGCCGGTGTCGCCGGCCGCGCCGTCCTTCACCCGGAGCTTCCAGGTGCCGTTCGCCGCGCTCGCGGCGGCGTTGACGGTGTAGGTCTTGGCGACGTCGTCGGTGCTGTCGTTGTTCGGGAAGTCCTCCAGCAGGTAGACCGTGCCGTTGGGGGCGACGAGGGAGAGGACGAGGTCACCGCGGTAGGTGTGCTTGATGTCCACGCCGACCTTGAGCGTCGCGGGGGCGTTGCCGGTGACGCCGGTGACGGTGACCGGGCTCTCCACCGTGGTGTTGTCCGGGATCGCCACGTCGGTGGTGTTCTCGAAGTACGTGCCGGTGGGCGGGGTGGTGCCGCTGACCGCCTTCAGCGCGTCGACCTGGCCCTCGCCGAAGAAGGAGTTGACGGCGGTGGTGCCGGTGCAGCGGCTGTCCGACGCGGGGCAGGCCAGGTCGTTGGCCTGGCTCGCCAGCCGCGCCCGGATGTCGGCCGGGGTGAGCGTCGGGTCGGTGCTCGCGATCAGCGCGGCCACCCCGGTGACGTGCGGGGAGGCCATCGAAGTGCCGCTCTTGGTGCCGTACTTGCCGCCGGGCAGAGTCGAGTAGACGCCGGTCGCGCCGTCGCCGCCGGGCGCCGCGACGTCGATGACGCCCCGGCCGAAGTTGGAGTAGGAGGCCTTGCCGCTGCCGCTGCCCGTGGCAGCGACGGTCACCACACCGGGGAGTTCGGTGGGGATGTCGAGGCAGGCGTTGCTGATGGTCCGGGTGACCTTCGTGGAGTCGTTCGGGCTCTCGGTGTCGGTGGTCTTGTTCGCCAGGTCGTAGTTCGCGTTGCCGGCGGCCGCGACCTGCAGCGATCCCTTGCCCTCGGCGTACTCCTGGGCGCGCTTGACGCCCTCGATGATGGCCGCCTGGTCGAGGTCGTCCGGGCAGTTGAACTGCCACGGGTCGGTGTAGTAGCTGTTGTTGGTCACCTTGAAGCCGTGGTCGCCGGCCCAGACGAAGCCGCAGACCGTGTTCTCGGCGTAGAACAGGGTGCTGGTGGGCTCGGCGATCCGGACGGAGGCGATCTTCACGCCCGGTGCGACGCCGACGACGCCCTTGCCGTTCTTCGCGGCGGCGATGGTGCCGGCGACGTGGGTGCCGTGGGTGTCGACGTCGCGCCAGGCGCCGGTGCGGGTGTCGGCCTTGCCGTACGCGCACGAGGCCGAGTCGGCGGCGTCGAAGTTCGGCGCGAGGTCCTGGTGCTGGTCGTCCACACCGGTGTCGAGCACGCCCACCTTGACGGACGGGGAGCCGGTGGTGACGTTCCAGGCCTGGTCGGCCTTGATCTGGGTCATGTCCCAGCGGTTGGACTCGGTGAGCGTGGTGGCCGACTGGGCGGGGTTGGCGGGCAGGGCCGGGTTGTAGGCGTCGGCCGGCACGTCGGAGGTGCGGGTCGCGCCGACCTGCTGGATGCCGCTGACGGTCCGCAGCGCGGCGGCGAAGCCGGTGGAGGTGGAGTGCGCGACGATGACGCCGATCGCGTCGTAACTCGCGAAGACCGTACCGCCCTTCGCGGCGACGGCGGCCTTGGCGGCGGCGATGTCGGCGGGCGCGCTGATCACCAGGTAGGCCCGGGTGCCGGCGGCCCAGCCGGCGGCGCTGGCCGTGGCTGCGGCGGGGGCTGCGGCCTGGGCCTGCGCCGCCACCGGGGCGACGGGCGCGGTGTTCGCGGGGGCGGCGGTCGCGAGTGCCGTGGGGGTGGCGAGCGCCATGGCCGAGAGAACGGCGAGGGCGGCGGCCGGGCGGCCGAGCCGCCGGGATATCAGGGGTGACACGTGTCCTCCGATTCGACCCGTGGGTGTGAGGGGATCGCACGGGATTTGAAGGAAACATGCCAGATGGGGAAGGACTTGGGGAAGACTTTACGCCTGACGACTTTTCACGGAAACGTTACGTTTTGATGTCGTGGGGTGCGGAACCCGGGCCGGACGGAAAACTCGTTGGCCGTCGGCATCCCTGCTGGGACGATCCCGGGATGACTGACCACCGTGACGCCGTCCTCCGCCTCTGGGGCCGCCAACTGTACGAGCGCCAGGACACTCCGCCGGCGTGGGCGGAGGCGGTGCTGGGGGCCACCGGCCGTCCACCGGCCGCCGTCGCGGCGGCGATGTCCGGCCGCCTCGACGCCATCGCCGACGACCCGTCAGGCGATGCGCGGCTCCTGTTCCGCACGGTCGCCAAGCTGGCCGCCAACCTGCGCGGCGACGGCCGCTACGACGCGGACGTCGGCACCCGGATCGGCCCGCTGGCCCTGCGGCTGGCCGCGTCCGAGCCCGGCCTCGCCGGACCGCTCGGGAGGGCGCTGGGCCACCCGCCGGACGGGCCGGCGTCCCTGGTCACGGTCCTCGCCGCCGAGCTGCGCGGGGCCCGCGCGACGAGGCTGCGGGCGATCGACGCGCTGCTGGAGTGGGCCCAACTGGGCCATCCGCGGGCGCTGACGGCTCTGTCCGAGGTCGCCGCCGACCACCGGACCCAGGACGTCACGGTCTGGACCAAGGCACTCAACCGGATCGACCTGTTCGGTGACGAGAGCCTGGAACCCGGCCTGCTGCGCGCGCTCGCCGACACCGGGCACGCCGGGGTGCGGTGGTCGGCGCTCGCCTGTGCCGAACTCGGCTTCCACCGGGCCGTTCCCCTGGTGACGGCCCTGCTGGAGCACCCGGACCCGATGGTCCGCGAGGGCGCCTGCGAGGCACTCGGCCTCCTCGGGGACCGAGCCGCCGTACCCTCCCTGGCGGCCCGGCTGGACGACGAGATCCACTGGGTGCGAAGCAGCGCCGCCCGGGCCCTCGGCGAGCTCGGCGGGGACCGGGCACTCGCCGCGCTCTGGCGCGTCATGACGGAGCGCCGGAACCCGAAGGCCGGTCATCTCGCCTCGGCGGTGGCCGCCTTCGGCCCGGCGGTGGTGGACGACCTGATCACCCTCACCGCCGACCCCGACCCGGACCTGCGGGCGCTGGTCGCCCGCGCCCTCGGCGCCACGGCCGACGACCGTGCCCTGCCGGTGCTGGAACGCCTCGTCGCCCACGACCTCGCCAGAACCAGCCTCGGCGGCCTGGTGGCCACCGCCGCCAAACAGGGGCTGCGCACCGCGCACCGCATCCGCGCGCGACGCGCGGCGCCGGGGCGCTCGTCCGACGAGCGGGCCGTCTAGGGCCCTAGCCCGCGGCGGCCGTCGCGTCGGCGGGCGGCCCCGAGGAGGCGATGCCGACGAGCAGGACGGTGAGCCCGCTGTGGAAGGCCTCCCGGTGGCTCTCCTCCGGCGGGCCGCCGGCAGTGCTCTGCAGGCCGGTGAGCAGCGGGAAACGCTCAGCGAAGTCCGGTGCCAGTACGGCCAGTTGGGTGGAACGCTCGGTCCACCAGTCCTCGTCGGCGACACCGGTGGCGGCCGCGGCGGCGCGGGCGTCGGCGGTGGCGGCGGCGAGGCCGCGGACGAACTGCCAGAGGGCGGCGACGGCTCCGCGCAGCGTCCGCGGGGGCAGGTCGGCCGGTCGCAGGGCGCGCAACAGGCTCTCCATCGCGGCGAGTTCGGCCGGGCCGAGCACCGGTCGGGCCTGCGAGACCTGGAGCACCCAGGGGTGGCGCAGGTAGCAGTCGTACAGGTCCCCGGCCCAGGCGGTGACGGCCTCCCGCCAATCGTCCGTGGGCGGCGGACCGGCCGGGAGTTCGGCGAGCGCCCGGTCGTGCATCAGGTCGAGCAGTTCGGCCTTTCCCGGGACGTACGTGTAGAGCGCCATCGCGGTGCGGCCGAGTCGTTCGCCCACGGCGCGCATCGACAGCGCGGCCATGCCCTCGGCGTCGGCCACCGCGATTCCGGCGGACACGATCGCGTCCACACTGAGGCCCGGTTTGGGGCCGCTGCGCCCGGTGCGCGTTTCCGCGGGCGCTCCCCACAGCAGGGCGAGCGACCGGTGGGCGTCGCCCTGCCCGGCGTAGACGGTCATCCCGACATCTCCTTATGGCGTAAAGTATCGCTCCCGTGGCAACTCTTTATGCCGTAAGGTTACCAATCGAAGGGGTTTCCCGATGACACTGCCCGTCACGTTCGTCGAGGTCGTCGAGGTCCGCCGGACCACGCCGCGCACCGCCCGGATCACCTTCGCCGCCGAGGAACTCGCCGACACCGTCGGCACCGCCCCGGACCAGCAGCTCAAGCTCTGCTTCCCGCGCCCGGGGCAGACCGAGCCCGTGCTGCCCGCGCGGCAGGACGACCCGATGGGCTGGTACCGGGCCTACCTGGCGATCCCCGAGGCCGAGCGCCCCCTGATGCGCAGCTTCACCCTGCGTCGCCGCCGGCCCGGCACCCGGCTGGTCGAGATCGACTTCGTGCTGCACGGCGACACCGGCCCGGCCGCCGCCTGGGCGCTGCGGGCCGAGCCGGGGGCGCGACTCGGGATGGTCGGCCCCTCGGCGGAGTACGCCCCGCCGGTCCCGTACGCCGAGGCCGCCGCGGCGGCCGACTGGGTGCTGCTGGCCGGGGACGAAACGGCGCTGCCGGCGCTCGCGACGCTGGTCGAGGCGCTGCCGGCCGGGGTGCGGGCGCTCGCGTACGTCGAGGTCGCGGACGCGGCCGAGCAGCAGCCGCTGGAGAGCCGCGCCGACCTCGCCGTGCACTGGCTGCACCGGGGCGCCGCCGCCCCGGGCGCGGTGCTGGCCGCGGCGGTCCGGGCCGCCGAACTGCCGGCCGGCACGCCGTTCGCCTGGCTGGCGGGGGAGGCCGGGGCGGTGCGGGCGCTGCGCCGGCACCTGGTCGAGGAGCGCGGCGTGCCCAAGGCCTCGGTCGACTTCACCGGGTACTGGCGCCACCGGCTGACCCAGGACGACGCGCCCACCGCCGAGGACCTGGCGGACGCTCAGGAGCGGCTGGCCGGGTACTGATCCGGAGCGGGCGGGCCCGGGCGGCGCGGCGGCTCCCCGGGCCGTCCCCGGAGGCCGCCGCGGTCGGCCCGGGTTTCGGCCGGGGCGTAGCGGGAAGGGAACGTCGTGGTGTCGACAAATGGTCAACCCGGTGGCGGGGTTTCGCCAGTGTCCGGAGTTCGCCACGGGAATCCCCGGCGCCGCGGCATCCCGTTCCGCGCAGGGCCGATCGGCTGAAAGATGCGGATTCGGCCCGATTTCCGCCGCGAATTTTACTGAGTGATGGTCAACTTTACTTTCTGATGGGTATTTACCCCCTTGTCGTGATCGCGCTCAGCTGAGTTGGATTGCGTCAGCCATTCATCAGACGAAAGGATGTCCATGATCGGCTGGCGGAAAGCCCAGCTAACAGCTGCCGTCACGGTCACCGCCGCGTCCATGGTCCTGAGCCTCGGGACCATCGCCGACGCAGCGCCGAACCCGGATCCGCAGAACGCCCGGGCGGCGTCCGCGGACGGGGCCCCGGCACCGGTGATCGTGATCCTGAAGGACCAGATCGCGGACGCCCCGGCCGACCACGGCCACATCGGCGCCCGTCAGCAGAAGACCGCCTCCGCGCAGGCGCCGCTGCTGAACAAGGTCAAGGCGGGCGGCGGCACCGACATCAAGACCTTCGTGGTCGGCAACGCCTTCTCGGCGACCGTCAGCCCCGCTCTGCGCGCCCAACTGCAGGCCGACCCGGCCGTCGCCGCCGTGGTGGCCGACGCCCAGGTCCAGGTCGCCCCGGCGTCCGCCGGCAAGGCGAAGCAGGCCAAGGACGCCGCCGACCCCGCGAACGCCGCCGGCGCGAAGGCGCCCAAGGCCGCCGCCGCTCCGCAGGCCGTCTCGGGCAGCAACGGCCAGGGCGCGGAGGAGAACGCGACCAACACGGCGTGCCCCTCCGACCCGAGCAAGCCCCTGCTGGAGCCCGAGGGCCTGTACTCGGTCCGGGCCTACACCGGCAACGGCAAGCCCGGCGTGGAGAACCTGGCCACCGGCAAGGGCGTCAAGGTCGCCTACATCGCGGACGGCCTCGACCCGAACAACCCGGACTTCATCCGGGCCGACGGCTCGCACGCCGTCGTCGACTACAAGGACTTCGCGGGCGACGGCTGGGACGCGCCGACCGGTGCCGCCGAGGCCTTCGGCGACGCCTCGGCGGTCATCGCCCAGGGCCGCCAGGTCTACGACGTCTCGCAGTTCGTCAACCCCTCGCACCCGCTCCCGGCGGGCTGCAACATCCGCATCCGCGGCCTCGCCCCGGACGCCGACCTGGTCGCCCTGAAGGCCGGCGGCGAGCTGATGTCCAACTCGTCGATCCTGCAGTCGATCGACTACGCGGTGCGGGTCGCCCACGTCGACGTGCTGAACGAGTCCTTCGGCGGCAACGTCACCCCGGACAGCGGCGCGCACGACACCATCTCGCTCTTCAACGAGCAGGCCGTCAAGGCCGGTGTCACCGTCGCCGTCTCCTCCGGTGACGCCGGCATCAGCGGCACCGTCGGCACGCCGTCGACCGACCCGTCCGTGATCTCGGTCGGCGCCTCCACCGACAACCAGAACTACCAGCAGACCGGCTACGCGGCCGCCCAGTTCTCCAACAAGACCTGGAGCAACAGCCGCATCTCCGCGCTCTCCTCGGGCGGCTTCACCCAGGCCGGCCGCACCGTCGACCTGGTCGCCCCGGGCGAGTCGGACTGGGCGCTGTGCACCCCGGACACCGCCAAGTACGAGGACTGCACGGGCTTCAACGGCAAGCCCTCGCCGATCCAGCCCTTCGGCGGCACCAGCCAGGCCGCTCCGTTCGTCACCGGCGCCGCGGCCCTGGTCATCCAGGCCTACCGCGACACCCACGGCGGCGACTCGCCGGCCCCGGCGCTGGTGAAGAAGTTCCTCACCGGCACCGCCACCGACCTCGGCGTCCCGGCCGAGGAGCAGGGCGCCGGCCTGCTGAACGTCCGCGCCGCCGTCGAGGCCGCCCGCGGCTACGACGACGGGGACGGCACCGACGGCGCCAACACCGTCGTGGTCAACACCGGCCAGGTCGACATCGCCGGCACCCCCGGCTCGGCCCACACCGCCGACGTGTCCGTCACCAACACCAGTGACGAGCCCCAGACGGTGAGCGCCGCGACCCGCAGCTTCGCCCCGCAGGCGAGCAACCAGCAGACCGTCCAGCTGGACTCGGCCTCGACGGACACCTTCAAGTACGCCACCAACGGTGCGGACTGGGTGCAGAAGCAGGTCAAGTTCACCGTCCCGGCCGGTGCCGACCGCCTCGCGGCGTCGATCGCCTGGCACGGCGCGCCCAACCCGGTCACCAACGGCCCGGTGGTCCGCATGACGCTGCTCGACCCGTCGGGCCGCTTCGAGACCAACACCCGTCCGCAGGGCGGCGCCACCCCGGCGAACTTCGGCCTGGTGGACGTCCCGCACCCGGTCGCCGGCGAGTGGACCGCGATCCTCTACACCCCGGCGGGCAAGGCCGGCTTCACCGGTCCGGTCCAGTTCGGCACCGCCACCCAGCGGGCCGTCCCGGCCGGCGCGGTGAGCCCGAGCACCGCCGAGCTGAAGCCCGGTCAGACCAAGACCCTCAAGGTCCAGCTGACCACCCCGGCGACCAGCGGTGACTCCAGCGAGGCGATCACCGTCTCCAGCTCCAACGGCAACACCACCAGCGTGCCGGTCACGCTGCGCAGCCTCGTCCCGGTCAACCAGGGCAAGGGCACCTTCACCGGCACCATCACCGGTGGCAACGGCCGCAGCGCCTCGCCGACGCAGGGCTTCACCTACGGCTTCGACGTCCCGAAGGGCCAGAAGGACCTGCGGGTCGGCGTCACCGTCGGCAAGGACTCCAACCTGCTCATGCAGGGTGCGCTGATCAGCCCGAACGGCACCCCGATCGACATCGAGGGCAACGGCCTGTTCGACGCCCAGGGCAACCTGACCGGCACCGCGGCCGGCGTCTCGGCCACCACCGTCAACCCGGCCGCCGGCCGCTGGCGGTTCGTCCTGAACGTGCTCGGCCCGGTCAGCGGCCAGCAGCTCGCCCAGGACTTCACCGGCACCGTCGCGTTCGACCAGGACCAGGCCACCGCGGCCGGTCTGCCGAACGACGCGCACACCAAGCTGGCGGCCGGCAAGCCGGTCACCGTCCAGGTGAACTACACCAACAACACCGTCGCCACCCAGAAGATCGCGGCCGACGGTCGCCTGGACCGCCGGGTGGACGTGCCGCTGGTGCCGCAGGGCGCCTCGGCGAACGTCAACCTGCCGCTGAGCCTCAGCTCCACGGTGCCGTCCTTCCTGGTGCCGCCGGGCACCGACCAGCTCAAGGCCGTGGCGGCGTCCTCGACGCCGGCGCAGATCGAGCTGAGCGCCACCACCGGCTCGCCGGACCTGTTCGGCGACCTGAAGAAGGCCCAGAACGGCTCCACCATCTCGGTCGTGACCGACAACGGCACCGCCGAGCAGCCGGTCGTCCCGGGCAACTGGAGCACCTTCGTCCAGCAGATCGGCCCGTTCGGCACCGGCGGCGCGCCGACCGGCACGTCCACCATCACGGCCACCGCGCACACCCAGGCCTTCGACCCGGCGCTGGCCTCCAGCACCGGTGACCCGTACGCCGCCTCGGTGAACGCCTCGGCCCAGGCCGCCAACCCGGTGACCGTCGCCCCCGGCGCCACCGGCTCGCTGCAGGTGACGCTGACCCCGGCCGGCCCGAAGGGCAGCACGGTCAAGGGTGTGCTGTACCTGGTGTCCGGCCCGACCGGGGTGGCCACCACCAACAACGTCCTGAACACCACCGGTGCGGTGCTCGCGGCGATTCCGTACAGCTACACGGTGAACTGACGCTCCGTCACGAAACCGAAGGCCGAGGCCGTCCCGGATTCCCGGGGCGGCCTCGGCTGCTTCCGGCCGGAGGACGGACGCGGGGTTCCGGGGCCGGGCGGCTGGGCAGGTTCGGGAACGGACGGACGTTCTTGAGGAATGGGGAACCACGTGTCGTACGAGGCCGTCAAGCACAGCGACGTCGAGGTGAACGGGGTGCGGCTGCACCTGGCCGAGCAGGGGGAGGGGCCGCTGGTCCTGCTGCTGCACGGCTTCCCGGAGAGCTGGTACTCCTGGCGTCACCAGTTCGCGCCGCTCGCCGAGGCCGGCTACCGGGTGGTGGCGCCCGACCAGCGCGGCTACGCCCGCAGCGAGCAGCCCGCGAGTGTCGACGCGTACACCCTGCTGCACCTGGTCGGCGACGTGACGGCGCTGATCGGCGCGCTCGGGGAGGAACGGGCGGTGGTGGTCGGGCACGACTGGGGCGCCCCCGTCGCCTGGGCCACCGCGGCCCTGCGGCCCGACCTGGTGCGCGGCGTCGCCGGGCTCAGCGTGCCGCCCCTGCCGTCCGGGCCGACGCCGCTGGCGCTGTCCCGGGAGCGCTTCGGCGAGGGCTTCTACCAGATCTACTTCCAGGAGCCTGGCCGCGCCGACGCCGAGCTGGCGGCCGACCCCAAGTCCTCCTTCCGCCGCATCCTCGGCGGGATCTCCCCCGACGGGGTACCGAGGGCGTGGGTCGTCCCCGAGGGCATGAAGCTGCTGGACACCGTCCCGGAGCCGGCGCGGCTGCCGGGCTGGCTCACCGAGGCGGACATCGACGCCTTCGCGGCCGACTACGCCCGGCACGGCGAGCGCGCCTTCACCGGGGGGCTCAACTGGTACCGCAACATCGACCGGAACAACGAGCTGATGGCGGCGTTCACCGGCCGCCGGATCGAGGCGCCCGCGCTGTACGTGACCGGTGAGCAGGACCTGGTCAACGCGATGGTCCCGCGCGAGGTGATGGCGTACCTGCTGCAGCAGGTGACGCCGCGGCTGCACCGGCACCTCCGGCTCCCGGACACCGGGCACTGGACGCAGCAGGAGCGCCCGGCCGAGGTCAACGAGGCGCTGCTGGACTTCCTCGGCTCGCTGGACTGACGGCCCGCTCCCGGGCGGCCGGAGCGCGGTCGCCCGGGCCCGGTCGGTTCCCCGGGCCCGGTCGGTTCCCCCAGCGAGGAGATGGCCCCCGGGCACGGACGTCCGGAGGGCCGGGAGCCGGGGCGCGGCTCAGACCGGCAGGAGGCGGGCGATGAGTTCGCCGAGGCGGCGGGCGTTGCGGCACGGGTGCATGTCGACGACGTCCGCGTAGGCGTGGGCGGCGGAGTCGCCGGTGGACCACAGGGAGGCCTGCTCGGGGTTGAGCCAGATGACCCGCCGCGCCCGGCCGGCGATCCGGCGCAGGGCGTCGAGGTTGGGGTCGCGGTGGTTGGTGCGGGCGTCGCCGAGGACCAGGACGCAGGTGCGCGGGCCGACGGCGTCGAGGTGGTGGTCCGCGAAGCCGCCGAGGGCGGAGCCGTAGTCGCTGTTGCCGTGGTAGCCGGTGACCTGGGCCTGGCCGAGGATCCGGGCGGCCAGACGGGCCGGGTCGTCGCCGTCCCGGAGCAGGTCGGTGACCTCGGCGGTGCGGTTGACGAAGGCGAACACCCGGACCTTGCTGAACTGTTCGCTCATCGCCTGCACCAGCAGCATGGTGAAGTCGGCGAAGCCCGCCACCGAGCCGGAGACGTCGCACAGCAGCACCAGCTCCGGCCGGGCCGGGCGGCGCAGCCGGTGGGCGAGGCGCAGCGGCACGCCGCCGGTGCCGAGGGAGCGGCGCAGGGTGCGGCGCAGGTCGATGTGGCCGCGGGCGGCGCGGCGGCGCCGGGCGGCCAGGCGGGTGGCGAGCTTGCGGGCCAACGGGTGGACGGTGCGGCGTAGTTCGGCGAGCTGGTCGCGGCCGGCGTAGAGGAAGTCGATCCGGTCGGCGGTGGGGGCGACGGCGCGCTCGGCGATCCGCTCGGGGCCGCGCAGCTCGGCGACCCGCCGGCGGGCCTCGCCGGCGACCAGGGCGCGGAAGTCGCGGATCCGGCGGCGGACCTCGTCGGTGAGGACGAGGTCGGAGAGGTCCGGCGAGCCGGGCCCGCTGCGCAGGGCGGCGAGGATCCGGGCGAGCAGGGTGTCCGGGTTGATCCGGCCGAGCGCCTGCTGGGCGGACCAGCCGTCGGAGCCGGGCACGCCGCCGGCTCCGTACCGGCCGAAGGCCTCCACGACCTCGCCGGCGAGCCGGGCCTGGGCGGCTCGGTCGTCGGCGGCCAGGGCGGCGGCGAGGCGTTCGCGCAGGTCGTCGCGGAGCGGGTCGGGGCGGCCGTAGCGCGGCGGCTCGGGGTCCTCGGGCACCGGCGGCGGGTCGGCGCGGAAGGCTTCGGGGGTGCCGACGCCGAGGGGGAAGAAGAGGTCGAAGGTGGCGTCGAAGACGGTCCGCTGGCCGTCGGAGCGCAGCAGGGCGGCGGCCAGACCGGCCCGCATCTGCTCACGGTCGGCGAAGCCGAGGACGTCGAGGACGGCGGCGGCGTCGACGGTCTCGGCGGGGCCGGTCCGCAGTCCGTGGCCGCGCAGGGCGCGGACCAGGCCGGTCAGGCGGGCGGCGGTGTCGGCGGGGCCGGCTGCTCCGGTCGCGGCCGCCGTGCCTGGCGCCGTCGCACCTGCTGCCGTGGTGCCTGCTTCGGCGGGCTGCGGTGCGCCGGTCATGCCGGGGTGAGCTTCCGGGTGGCCTTCCGGATGTCGTCCTGGTGCTTGAGGATCACCCCGAGGGTGTCGCGGACGGCCGCCTCGTCGAGGGTGTCCGCGCCGAGTGCGAGCAGGGTGCGGGCCCAGTCGATGGTCTCGGCGACGGACGGCGCCTTGCGCAGCTCCATCGCCCGCAGCGCGCCGACGATCCGGACCAGCGATTCGGCCAGCGTGTCGTCCAGTCCGGGCACCTTGAGGCGGACGATCCGGCGCTCCAGCTCGGCGTCCGGGTAGTCGAGGTGGAGGAAGAGGCAGCGGCGGCGCAGGGCCTCGGAGAGCTCGCGGGTGGCGTTGGAGGTGAGCAGGACGAAGGGGCGGCGGCTCGCGGTGATGGTGCCGAGCTCGGGGACGGTGACCTGGAAGTCGCTGAGCACCTCCAGCAGCAGCGCCTCGACCTCCACGTCGGCCTTGTCCATCTCGTCGATCAGCAGCACCGTCGGCTCCTCGCCGCGGATGGCGGTGAGCAGCGGGCGGGTGAGCAGGAACTCCTCGCCGAAGATGTCGCCGCGGGCCTCGTCCCAGCCCTCGTCGCGGCCGGCGGTGATCCGCAGCAGCTGCTTGGCGTGGTTCCACTCGTAGAGCGCGCGGGCCTCGTCGATGCCCTCGTAGCACTGGAGCCGGACCAGCCTGGCCCGGCCGATCGCGGCGACGGCCTTGGCGAGTTCGGTCTTGCCGACCCCGGCGGGGCCCTCGACGAGCAGTGGCTTGCCGAGCCGGTCGGCGAGGAAGACGGTGGTGGCGACGGGGGTGGAGGCGAGGTAGCCGGTGGCGGCGAGCTGTTCGGCGGCGTCCGCGACCGAGGTGAAGAAGCCCGTGCCGTCGCCGTTCCCGCTGCTGCCGCTGGTCATCCGCCTGCCCCGTTCCGGTTCGCCGTCTCCGTGCGGCGCCACCCTACCGGCCGGTCACTTCCTTGTCGCGGGGCCGGGGGCCCGCGTGGTGGGCGCAGGTCCGGGGTGCGGAGGAGGGGGACGTGCGTGAGCGAACGCGTGGCGGAGCGGCGTACGGCCTGCCGGGGCCGTACGCCGCGGGTCGAACCGGTGGGCCCGCTGCGTCAGTTGACGAAGATGACCGGGCTGCCGGCGACGGAGGTGTCGGTGACCGGGCCGTAGGTGGCGCTGAAGTAGCCCGTCGAGAAGCACAGGCCGGGGCCGGAGACCAGGGTGAACGGCTGGGCGGAGAAGCCGATGGTGTTGCCGGTGTTCGAGGTGGTGCCGTTGATCCCGGTGGCGTTCTGGTAGTTGCAGCTGATGCTGCCCAGGATGGTGCTGAGCACCACGGTGGTGCCCATCGGGCCGGCTGCGCCGGGGGTGAGCTTGACCGGGTTGCCGGGGGCGTCGCTGACCGTGTTGGTGAACGGCAGGTTGGTGACGGTGATGCTCTTGACGCCCGTGACGCCGAGGACGTTGGAGGTGCAGGAGCCGAAGGTCTGGGTGTTGAGCTGCTCGACGGCACTGCCCGGGGCGGCCGGGTTGGAGGTGACGGTCGCCGAGAAGGAGGAGGCGGCGCACTTGATGCCGCTCGTCCCGGTGGCGCTGTTGTAGAAGGTGGCGAAGCTGCCGGAGACCAGGTTGGCGCTCAGGACGTCGCCGACGGCGACGGCCGGGCCGGCCGGGCTTCCGGTGGTGAGTACGGCGGTGGCGGCCTCGGCGGGTGCCACGGCCGCGCCGGTGAGGGCGAGTGCGGCGAGGGCGGCGGTGGCGAGGGTGCGGCGGATGCGCATGAGGGTACCTCTCTCCGTCCCGGGGACGGGTGGGGGGATTCCCGGCGTGCGGGTGTGGTGGTGTGCACGACGGGGGAGGTGCATGGCGTACCGGGGGCTCCGGCGGGGCCGCGGTGCGGGCGGGCCCGGCGCCACGGGCCCGCTCGTGCGGTGCGGAGGTGTGTCCGGACGGCGGTGCACGACACAGCGGTGCTGAGGAGCAGCCCTGCGACGCGGCTCGGCGAAGTGGTCCTGCGAGGTGGCCCTGCGAAGTGGCTCTGCGCATCCGCTCCGCGAAGCGCCACGGCGGAGCGTCATGTCGGAGCGGCACTGGGCAGAGGCGCTGCGCAGTGGTACTGCGTCGATTCGTTGCGGACGTGCGGTGCTGTGGGGGTGCACGTCGGCGGCTGCCACCGCCGCGGGCCTGCGCCCGCCGTGGTCCCGTGGTCCGGGAGGTTCGCCCGGATCGTGGGAGCCCCTGGAGGTCGGCCGGTGGGGGCCTGCTCGCCCACCGGTTGGAAACCTGTCAGTGTTGTAAACCCGCTGTTGCGTCAATGTCAATACAGGACACAGGAGTTGGTGATGGATCGGAACTACCTCCGGAGTGCCGACGTGGTCCTGCTGCCCGGTGCGCGGACCGGCCGCGATCCCGCCCGGTCGATCAAGCCGGGCCCGCGCCGGCAGCCCGCCGGCGTGGTCGCCGCGACGCAGCGCGAGCGGCTGCTGGACGGGCTGGTCCAGACCGTCGCCGAACGCGGCTACCAGCACGCGACGGTGAGCGACATCTGCCGCGCGGCGGGTGTGACCAGGCCGGTCTTCTACGAGCTGTTCAGCGGCAAGGAGGACGCCTTCCTGGCGGCGCACCGGTACGGCACCGGGGTGGTGCTGCGGCGGATGGCGGGAGCCTTCGCGGCCGAATCCGACTGGTGCCACGGGATCCGGCAGGCGCTCGGCGCGATGCTCCAACTGCTCGCCGGGACACCGGCGTTCGCGACGATCGCGGTGATCGAGATCGAGGCGGTCGGCGCGGAGGGGCGGCGTGAGCGCGAACAACTCCTCACCAGGTTCCGAGCGTTCTTCGCCGAGGTGCCCCAACTGCCGGGCGGTGTAGGGGTGGACGAGATGGTGGACGCCGTGGTGGGCGGTGTCTACAGCGCGCTCTACCGCGGGATCGCCTCCGGCCGGACCGATCGACTGCCGGAGCTGTTGCCGGTGTTGAGCATGTTCTGCCTGGCGCCGTTCCTCGGCCCGGCGGAGGCGGCCGTACGGCTGGGCCCGGCGGAGGCGGCCGCACGGCCCGGGGCGGCGGAGGCGCCGGTACGAACGGTCCCGGCGGAGACGGCCGAACGGCTCGGGGCCGGGATTGGTGAAGATCCTTCGTGCACCCGTATTGACCCGGCCAATACCGGGCAGTAGCTTCCCAGTTACTTACCGCGCTCCGAACCGGACCCGCCCCGCTGCCGAGGGGCGGGTGGCCCGGTCGGGCCGCGCAACGCTGTCCGCGCCAGGGCAACGTGCCAGTGCCTGCACACCCAATCCACCCAGAGGGAGCACACATGGCCATGTCCGAGGACGCCGCCGCCGCGGCCGAGACCCCCCAGCCGGCCGGCCCGAGAAGAGGCCGGGTCCGGCTCAAGCGCACCGCTCTGATGGCCGTGCCGGCCATCGCGGCCGGGGGCGTCCTGATGGCGCTCACCGCCCAGGGCGTGCTCGCCGCCCAATTCTCCATCTCCGGAATGCCGTTCACCATCACCGCCGACAAGCTCGACGGACAGGGCTTCGCCCAGTTCGGCTCGCTGGACTCGATGATCCCCGACAGCCCCAACGCGGGCTCCACCGGCGGCCAGGTCCTGGTCGCGGTGTCGGCGATCAAGACCGCGCAGATCACCAACCTGTGCCAGAGCGTCGACCTCGGCGGCGTCAACCTGGTGATCCACGCGGGCGACGGCGGCACCCCCGTCTCCGCCACCAACCTCACCACCGACTCCGATCTGCTGTCCGGCGACGCGGAGTTCACCAACATCGAGATCGGCGGCGACGCCAGCACCTTCACCAAGGCCGGCCCGGTCGGCAAGGGCAACCCGGGCGTCTTCGGCCAGCAGGCCGACACCGTCCAGCTGACCAACCTCAAGCAGCACAACTACGCGAGCACCGCCGTCGGGTTCAAACTGCCGAACCTGCGGCTGAGCTTCGGCTCCCAGGGCTGCTGAGCATGACGGAGTCCGTACCGGAGCCGGCCGGGACCGGCGAGGGCACCGCGGCGCGGGCCGAGGAGGCGGTGGCCGAGGGGACGGCCGCCGCGCCCGGCACCGCCGCCGCCGCTCCCGCCGCCGGGCCCCCCGCCCGCCCGGCCAAGCGCGACTGGCGGGGCAGGCGGCCGTTCTGGGGCGGGCTGCTGGTGCTGCTCGGCGGTGCCGAGATCCTGTTCACCCTGCGGGCCCCGCTGCCCGTCGTCCTGCACATCGGGATGCAGGGACTGGCCGGGTACCTGGTGCCGGCGGTGATGGTGCTGTGCGGCTTGCTGATCCTCTTCAACCCGGCGCAGCGGCTGTTCTACTCCATCCTCGCCGTGCTGGCCTCGCTGGGCAGCTGGGTCACGTCCAACCTGGGCGGCTTCCTGATCGGGATGCTGCTCGGGGTGGTCGGCGCCTGCCTCACCTTCGGCTGGCTGCCCGACCAACCGCTGCGCCGGGGCCGGCAGCGGCGGCTGGACCGCCGCGAGGAACGGCACGCGGCCAAGACCGCCTCGGTCTGACGCGGGGGCCCCGCGCCCCGGTGACGGGAGAGCACCGGGGGCGCGGGGCACCTTCGCGCAGGCCGCCTTCGCGCAGGCGCCTTCGCGTGGGGAGGTGGCCGCGGACCGGACGGCCCCGGACCCCGGCCCCCGGACCCCGGATCAGATGGTCGAGGCGTCGATCACGAAGCGGAACCGGACGTCGCCGGCCAGCACCCGCCGGTAGGCCTCGTTGATCTGCTCGGCCCGGATCAGCTCGATCTCGGCGGTGATGCCGTGCTCACCGCAGAAGTCCAGCATCTCCTGGGTCTCCGGCAGGCCGCCGATCATCGACCCGGCCAGCGAGCGGCGCCCGCCGAGCAGCGCGTGGGCGTTGACCGACACCGGCTTCTCCGGCGCGCCGACCTGCACCATCGTGCCGCCGGTGCGCAGCAGGCCCAGGTAGGCGCTGAGGTCGAGGTCGGCGGAGACGGTGTTGACGATCAGGTCGAAGCTGCCCGCCAGCTCGCCGAAGGTCGCCGGGTCGGAGGTGGCCCGGTAGTGGTCGGCGCCGAGCTTGAGACCGTCCTCGCGCTTGCGCAGCGACTGGCTGAGCACGGTGACCTCCGCGCCCATCGCGTGGGCGAGCTTCACGCCCATGTGGCCGAGGCCGCCGAGGCCGACGATCGCGACCTTCTTGCCCGGGCCCGCACCCCAGTGGGCGAGCGGCGAGTACAGCGTGATGCCCGCGCACAGCAGCGGCGCCGCGGCGTCCAGCGGCAGGTTGTCGGGGATGCTCAGCGCGTACGCCTCGTCCACCACCAGCTCCGCGGAGTAGCCGCCGTAGGTCGGCAGGCCGTCCTTGCCCGTGCCGTTGTAGGTGAAGACGGCGCCGCCCTCCCCGGTGCAGTACTGCTGGAGACCGGCCCGGCAGTTGTCGCACTCGCGGCAGGAGTCGACGAAGCAGCCGACGCCGACCCGGTCGCCGACCTTCCAGCGGGTCACGCCGGGGCCGACCTCGGCGACCACGCCGGCGATCTCGTGGCCCGGGACCATCGGGAAGATGCCGGTGCCCCAGTCCTCGCCGACCTGGTGGATGTCGGAGTGGCAGATGCCGGAGAACCGGATGTCGATCACGATGTCGTGCTCGCCGACGGCCCGGCGGGTGACGGTGGTCTTCGCCAGCGGGGCGTCGGGCTGCTGCGCCGCGTAGGCGGCGACGGTGCGGGTGGTGCCGGGGGTGTTCGTGGTGGTCTTCGTCGTCTCGTTCGTCATGCCCACAGACTGCGGCGCCGCGATCGGGCCAACCAGACCCGAGGTCTTCGTACGAAGCCGGGACGTAGGCGGGCCGAACGTAGGCGGGCCGGACCTACGCGGGCCGTGCCTAGGTCGGCCGGGCCTACGTCTGCGGAGGGTACGCACGGCAGTGTCACCCTCGCCCGCCCCGGGGCGCCGGATCGCCCGCATACTGCAGACATGGACCAGCGCACCGAACTCAGCGAGTTCCTCCGATCCCGCCGCGCCCGGCTGCGGCCCGAGGACGTGGGGCTGCCGCACACCACCACCCGTCGCCGGGTGCCCGGGCTGCGCCGCGAGGAGCTGGCCCAGCTCGCCGGAGTGAGCACCGCCTACTACACCCGGCTCGAACAGGGCCACGGTGAGAACGTCTCGGTCGCCGTGCTGGACGCCATCGCCCGGGTGCTGCGGCTCAGCCCGGCCGAACGCGACCACCTCGGCCGGCTCACCAAGCCCGCCCGGCGCCGCTCCGGCCGGGCCGCCGCCCGGGTGCAGCGGGTGCGTCCCGCGTTGCAGCAACTGCTGGACGCGATGGAGGGCGTGCCCGCGTACGTGCTGGGCCGCCGCCTGGACGTCATCGCCTGGAACCGGCTCGGCAGCGCCCTGCTGGGCGACTTCGCCGTGCTGCCGCCGGAGCAGCGCAACATGGCCTGGCAGGTCTTCCTCGACCCGGACGCCCGCCGCCTGTACGTGGACTGGGAGGGCAAGGCCAGCGACATCGTGGGCATGCTGCGGCTGGACGCCGGGCGCGACCCGGACGACCCCCACCTCGCCTCGCTGATCGGCGAACTCTCCGTCAAGAGCGAGGACTTCCGGCGCCTGTGGGCCACCTACGACATCCGGGACAAGGGCCACGGCACCAAGCGGCTGCACCACGCGGTGGTCGGCGCCCTCAGCCTGCAGTACGAGACCCTGCGCCCGACCGGTGACGCCGACCAGGTGCTGGTCGCCTACCACGCCGAACCCGGCTCGGCCTCGGCCGAGTCGCTGCGGCTGCTGGCGAGTTGGGCGGCGACCGAGTTCCAGGCCGGGACGGCGTCGGACACGGCCGACTCCGCCACCGAGGCGTCCCGGTAGCGGCACCGGCCCGGCGGGGGCGCCGGGAGGTGGGGGATCGGGAGGTGGGGGGATCGGCTACTGCGTGGCCACCCGGGAGGCGCTTGGCAAGGGGTCGATGGTCCCGGGTCCGTCCGGGGCGATCGGCCCTTCTCGCGTTCGGCGGCCGCGCAGTTGACTGGACAGGACATGGACAACAGCAGCAGCACGCACCTTGCCAGCGGCACCGCCACCGCCGAGTACGACCGGCTGATCGCCCGTCACCACGCGATGCGCCTACGCCGCCGACTCCTCGCGCCGTCCGCCTCCTCCGGCGGCGACTTCGGCTACGCCGACCACGGGTCCGGTGACGACGGGTACGGCGTTGACGGCGGGAGCGGCGGGTACGACGGCGCCGCCGACCAGCACCTGATCCGGCGTGACCTCCACCTGGTCGCCCCGCTCTCCGAGCTGATCGACCACCTCTACGCGGTCATGTTCCGCCGCCGCCCCTACCTGCGCCCGCTCTTCCCCGACTCGATGGAGTTCCAGCAGACCCACCTGGAACGGATCTTCCACCACCTGATCGAGCACCTCCACCAGCCCGCCGAACTCGGCCACACGCTCCGCCAACTCGGACGCGACCACCGGAAGTTGGGTGTCCGGCCGGTCCACTACGAGGCCTTCGAGGAAGCCCTGTGCGCGGCGATCCGCCACCGCGCCGGCGACTACCGGACGGAGGAGCTGGAAGCCGCCTGGGTACGGATGCTCCGCTTCGCCGTCGGCGCGATGGTCGCCGGCGCCGACTCCGCGCTCACCGAACCCCCGTACTGGCACGCCGTGGTGACCGGCCACGAGCGCCGCCGCCCCGACCTCGCCGTGCTGCGGGTGCGCACCGGCGAACCGTACCCGTACCGCGCCGGACAGTACGGCACCGTCGAACACCCGGCGCTGGCGCACACCTGGCGGCAGTACTCGATGGGCTGCGCCCCGCGCGCCGACAACGAGTTGGAGTTCCACGTCCGCCGCACCGGCCCCGACGGGGTCAGCGCCGCCCTGGTCGAGCACACCGCCGTCGGCGACCGGCTGCGCCTCGGCCCGCCGCGCGGCAGCCTGCTGCCCGACGGCGACGCCCGCGACCTGCTGCTCGTCGCGGGAGGCACCGGCCTCGCGCCGATGAAGGCGATCGTCGAGCAGCAGGCCGCCCACCGGCCCCCCGGCCGCCGGGTCCACCTGTTCGTCGGCGCCCGTAACCGCGCCGACCTCTACGACTGGCAGGCGCTCGCCGAACTCGGCCTGCGCAAGCCGTGGTTGACCCTCACCCCGGTGACCGCCGGCCGCCTCGCCGACGCCGTCGCGGCGGCGGGCGACTGGCGCGACCACCTGGCCTGCGTCAGCGGACCGGTCGGCATGGTCGACTCCGTCCGCCGCCGGCTGGTGGCCGCCGGACTGCCGCTGGGCCGGGTCCGCTACGACCAGGCGCTACAGCGTTGAGCGCTCACCGGAAGCAGTACGAGTCCGACGACGCGTCGCCGCCCGCGAGGTGGGTCTGGTGGACGCGCAGGCCCCGGAAGTCGGCGCCGTGCGGGAAGAACCGCTCGTCGACGCTCAGCCCGCCCGCCCCGGTGTCGGCGTCCAGCTTGACGATCCAGGGCTCGATGCCGGCCGGGTAGACCTGGTCGTCCCAGGCGCCGTAGAGGGAGTTGGTGAGGTACAGCCGCCGGCCGTCCCGGCTGATCTCCACCATCTGCGGCGCCCCGCTCAACGGCCGCCCCGGCTCGGCCGGGTGCGGCGTGCGGGCGACGGCCCCGCCGAGGCGCACCGAGGAGGCGAGCCGCGGGTGGAACGGGTCCGAGACGTCGAACTGGAACAGCTCGCCGGTGCCCCAGGCCGACACGTACAGCCAGCGGTCGTCCACCGACAGGTTGATGTCCGTGACCAGCGGCGGCACCGCGCCGAACGGCTGCAGCGCGGGCGGCAGGTCCTCGGCCTTGGCGGGCTCGGCCGGGATCTCGATCACCTTGCGCGCGGTGAACGCCGGCCCGTCGCGGTACCAGAGCCAGATCGAGGAGGACAGGTCCTCGACGTTCGCCACCACCCCGGCGAACCCCCACTCCGCCTGCGGATCGTGCGCCGGACGCAGCTCCAGCACCATCTGGTACTGGTCGCCGAGGTCGATCCGCTGCAGGTGCCGGCCCGAGTCCAGCTCCCAGAAGTGCAGCGCGTGCCCGTACTTGCGGCCCAGCAGCAGCTCCGGCACCATGCCGTCCTCGACCATCCACGGGGTGCCCCACTCACTGGTCACCCCCACGTTGGTGCCCAGGTGCCACCAGACGTCGTACGCGAAGTGCTGCGGCCCGCGCTCGGTCTCCCAGGCCCGCAGCACGTCGAAGGTGGTGTGGTCGAGGATCGCCACCCCGCCCGGCCCGTCCGCGCCCCCGCCGGCGCCCAGGCAGGACAGGAACACCCCGTCCGGGCCGCAGTGCAGGGTGTGCGGGCGCGAGTAGCCCGCCCTGGCCGCGAGCTCCGCGGCCTCGACGGTCTTCACCAGCCGCGGGCGCACCGGATCCGGCCGGGTGTCCATCACGTGCAGCCGGGACGAGCGGAGGCCGGGCAGGAGCAGGAAGCGCCGCTCCGGGTTCTCGTGACAGGCGTGCGCCAGCGCACTGGAGCACGCGTTCCACCCGAAGTGGTGCAACTCGTCGCCCAGTGTGGGGAGTTCGGCGAAGTTCAGGACCTTGCCGTAGGTCCCCGACGCGGGATCGGTGTCCACCGTGAGCAGCGCGTCCGGCCGCCGCCCCGCCCGGTCGAACCCGGCCACGTACGCGAGCTTCTCCGGCGGCGCCGCGATGGCCTCGGAAGCCGACCGGTAGAGCGACGGATCGCTGTGCCCCTGCTGCATGCAACCTCCCCAACTCGCCTTCCCTGTGCGGGAAGCGTTCCACATCCGCACCGGCGCACAGCAGGCGCACGAGGAGGGGCGGGGAGGTGCGGAGAGTGCCCCGAGCCGGTGCGCGACGGCATCCACCGGGGGCTGCCCCGCCCGCCTCCCGGCAGGCTCCGAGGGGACGGCGGCCCGGCGTGGTCGGGGACTCCGCCGCGCGGCCGGTGGCTACCGGCCGGTATCGTCGTGGCTCGGAACGGGTGGTCACCTGCCGCACGGCGGCAGGCGGAGCGAAGGATCGGTGCGGCGGCGATGGAGTTTCGGGAAGACGTCCTGGGTGCCCCCTACGAGGCGGCGGAGCTGGAGCTGCGTCCCGACGACGAGGGCACGGTCTGCGCGACGCTGGTGCGACGGGTCGTGCCCGGGGCGGAGCGGGCCGTGCTGTACATCCACGGGTACAACGACTACTTCTTCCAGACCAACCTGGCCGACCACTACACCGCGCTCGGGTTCTCCTTCTACGCGCTCGACCTGCGCAAGTACGGCCGCTCGCTGCGCCCGCACCAGTCGCCGAACTTCGTCCGGAGCCTCGCCGAGTACGACGAGGAGATCGACGAGGCCGTCCGCGTCATCCGGGAGGTGGACGGGCACCGGCAGCTGCTGCTGAACGGGCACTCCACCGGTGGGCTGGTGGCGGCGCTGTGGGCGGGGCGGCGGGCCGGGCGCGGCCTGGTGGACGGGCTGTTCCTCAACTCGCCGTTCCTGTCGATGCCGGCCTCACAGGCCGCGCGCACCTTCGGCGGGCCCGCGGTGACGGCGATCGGCCGGCTGGCGCCGACCCGCGTCCTGCCGTCGACGATGAACCCGCACTACACGCACAGCCTGCACAAGGACCACCGCGGCGAGTGGGACTTCGACCTCGCGCTGAAGCCCGCCGAGGGCTTCCCGCTGTTCGCGGGCTGGCTGTCGGCGATCCACCAGGGCCACCGGCGGCTGCGCCACGGGCTCGGGATCGACGTGCCGGTGCTGCTGATGGCCTCCACCAGGTCCATCGCCACCACCAAGTGGCACAACGCCCTGCACCACGCCGACGCCGTGCTGCGCGCCGACGACATCGCCGCGCAGGGCCCCAAGCTGGGCCGGCACGTCACGATCGTGCGGATCGAGGGCGGCATGCACGACCTGGTGCTGTCCGGCGAGAAGGCCCGCACGCAGACCTTCGCCGAGCTGGACCACTGGCTGGCCGCCTACCTGGACGTGCAGCCGGTCGGGGAGCACGCGTGACCTCCGAGCACGACGAGCCGGACGAGCACGACCAGCACGGGGATCACGACGAGCCGGACGGGCACGACGAGCCGGTGCCGGTCGGTCGGCGGACCGACCTCGGGTTCGCCAAGCTCATGCCGGACATCGACCGCGACGGCGGCTGGCTGCTGACGCTGGACGGCACCCCGCAGTCGTACGTCGACCTCGCCGACCCGACGCACCTGGAGTTCGAGTACACCCGGCGACTCGGCCACCTCGCCGACGCGCTGGCCCCCGCCGGGCAGCCGGTGGCCGCGCTGCACCTCGGCGGCGGCGCGCTGACCCTGCCCCGCTACCTGGCCGCCACCCGGCCGGGGTCGCGGCAGCGGGTCGTGGAGGTGGACGGGCCGCTGCTGGACCTCGTCGCCGAGCACCTGCCCTGGCAGGGCCCCGGCGCGGACATCACCGCGAGCGTCGGCGACGCCCGCGCGGCGCTCGCCGACGTCCCGGCGGGCTCGCAGGACCTGGTGGTCGCCGACGTCTTCCACGGCTCCCGCACCCCCGCGCACCTCACCTCGGTGGAGTTCCTGGGCCTTGCCGCAGCCGCGCTGCGCGAGGGCGGCTGCTACGCGGCGAACCTGGCGGACGGCCCGCCGCTGGCCTTCGCGCGGGCGCAGGCGGCGACGGTGCGGGCGGTGTTCCCGTACGTGTGCCTGGTGGCGGAGGCGTCGGTGCTGCGCGGGCGGCGGTACGGCAACGTGCTGCTGGTCGGGTCGACGGCGCCGCTGCCGGTGGCCGAGCTGGCCCGGCTGTTCGCGGGCGACATCTTCCCGGCCCGGCTGGTGGAGGGGGACGACCTCGCGGCCCTGGTGGGCCGCACCCCGCCGGTGACGGACGCCGACGCCACCGACTCCCCGCCCCCGCCGGACGGCGCGTTCAGCGTGGGCTGAGCCGCGCGTCGGGCCGGGCGGGCCGGGCCGGCCGGTGTCAGAATCGGCGGGTTCAAGCCTGCCCGAGCGCGGAGCCCACGGGGCCCACAGCGTCCACGGAGCCCACGGGGGACTCGCGCGGGGCACGCGCGGAGCACGTCGAAGGAGCGAGCGATGACTGTCGGCGCGGACCGGCCCGACCCGGTGGAGCGGCCCGACTTGGAGGCGGTGCCGGAGACGGCGCTGTGGACGCTGTGGCACCGGGCGCTGGAGGCGCGCCGGCCGGACACCGTGCTCCACGACCCCGAGGCCGTCGACCTGGTCGACCGGATCGACTACCCGTTCGCGGAACGGTTCGGCACCAACGGCACCCAGGCCCAGCTCCAGGCCCTGCGCGCGGCCTGCTTCGACCGCGAGGTGGCCGACTTCCTGGCGCGGGAGCCGCGCGGCACCGTGGTCTGCCTGGGGGACGGCCTGGAGACCCAGTACTGGCGGGTCGACAACGGACGGGCCCGCTGGCTGAGCGTGGACCTGCCCGACCTGGTGGCTCTGCGGGCGAAGCTGCTGCCGCCGGGCCCGCGCCAGCGCTACCTGGCCGCCGAGGCCACCGAACTGGGGTGGGCCGACGAGGTCGACCGCAGCCGTGAGGTCCTGATCACCGCCCAGGGCCTGCTGATGTACCTCCCGCCGGCCCGGGTGAAGTCCCTGATCGCGGGCTGCGCCGAGCGGTTCCCGGGCGGCTCGCTCGTGCTGGACGCCGTACCGCGCTGGTTCGGCCGGCTCACCGTGAACGGGAGGATGCGGTCCCACGGTTACGGGCCGCCGCCCATGCCGTGGGCGATGGACGCGGGCGAGCGGGACAAGCTCCGCACTGCCAGTCC
Source organism: Kitasatospora sp. NPDC038210 (assembly GCF_055600605.1). NCBI lineage: Bacteria > Bacillati > Actinomycetota > Actinomycetes > Kitasatosporales > Streptomycetaceae > Kitasatospora > Kitasatospora sp. NPDC038210. Next base: position 804,284 of record NZ_JBVJYK010000001.1, read on the forward strand.
GGCGGTGTCGGCGGTGCGGGACGTCCGGCCGACCGGCGGGCGCGGGCTCGTCGGCGCCCTGCTGCCGCTCGCCCTGACGACCCCGGGCCTGTCCGCCCGCCGCCCCTCCGTCACCGTCCTGGACTTCGCCGGGCGGGGCTAGGGACCGCGGCGGCGTTCCGGGGTGGCCGCGGTCCGGTCGGAGCCGCTGGAGGACCGGTCGGCGGTCAGCTCTTCCGGACGGTGATCGCGTGGGTGGCTGCCGTTCCCGCGGCGAGCAGGGCCGCGGCGGCGGCGGCCAGGACGGCGGTGGGGCCCAGGACGTCCGCGGAGGCCGGCGCGTGCTGGAGGTCGGTCAGCAGGAGGTTGACCGGGGACACGCCCTTGCCGAGCAGGGCGGCGAGCAGCAGCGCGAGGGCCGCGACGAGTGCGTAGCCCTGGCGCCGGAACACCAGGCGGGAGCAGAGCAGTCCGACGGCCATGCCGGTGAAGGCGCAGACCAGCTGGGACTCCGTCCCGAGCAGCAGGTCGGCCGGGCGGACGGTGTGGGTCCCGAACACCAGTGGCAGCCCGAGGCCGGCGCCCGTCAGCAGCAGGCACCACGTGGCGGCGGTCGCGACCGAGCCGAGCAGGACCCGCAGGTGGCTGCCCGCGCCGACGACCACGACGGCGCGGTGCGGCGGGTCCTCCAGGCCGATCAGCGCCATGGTGAGCCAGGCGGAGCTCGGCAGCATGGCCCCGGCCACCGCGGAGTAGGTGGCGGGGAGCGGCCCGCTGTCGCTGCTGGTCAGTACGGCGGCCAGGCCGACGAACAGGAGCAGCGGGGCGAGGTAGCGCTGGGAGAGCAGCAGGATCGTGGACAGGTAGCGGACCAGGGCGATCACCGGGCGGCACTCCCCGCATCGGTCCGGGGGGTGTCGACCCCGCCGGCGTTCCCGGAAGCAGTTCCGGTCCCGGTCCCGGTCCCGGTCACCGCGTCCACCGACCAGCGGTGCCGGAGCGCGGTCAGCAGGGCGGCGTCCGAGTGTTCCCGGGCCACCCGCAGGACGAGGTACCGGCCGCGCCGGGCGGCGTCCGCCACGCCCGGCAGGGCGTACCAGTCCACCTCGGCGGGTACGGCGCCGTCGGCCGGCACGGTCAGGACCAGCTCGACCGTCGGGGCGGTGGCCCCGGAACGCGGGCCGTCCCGCCGGGTGAGCCGGCCGTCGGTGATGGCGTAGCCGCTGCGGGCGTGCGTCTCGGTGATCGCCTCGCGGTGGTCGGTGAAGACCACGGCCCCGGCGTGGGCGGCCACGTCGTCGATGAACTCGCCCAGGACGCCGTGGGCCGAGGCGTCCAGGCCCGACCACGGTTCGTCGAGGACCAGCAGGCCGGGCCGGACGAGCAGGGCCTGGGCCAGCGCGACCTTCTGCGCGTTGCCCTTGGAGAGCGTGCGCAGCGGCGCGTCCGGGCCGCCGACCAGGGCCAGCCTGGTCAGCAGCTCGCCGCCGCGGGCGCGGGCGGCGGAGGTCGACAGGCCCCGGATCCGCCCCATGTGGGTGAGGTAGGAGAGCGACGTGACGCGTTCGTGCGCCGTGAAGCGGTCCGGTACGTAGCCGACGCCCGCCGGTCGGCCCGCCACCGTGCCGGACGTGGGCCGGGACAGCCCGGCGAGGATCCTCAGCAGGGTCGACTTCCCGGAGCCGTTGGCGCCCACCACGGCGACGACGTCCCCGGCGGAGACCGCCAGGTCGACATCGCGGAGGACCCACCGCCCCGTGCCGTACCGCTTGCCGACGCCTTCGCACCGTAACAACTCGACTCCCCACCGTGATGATCGCGCTCGCGCCGCTACAGTGAGGCACCGGGCCGGGGTTCCTGTCAACACTGACCGGCACCGCGTTCCCCGGCGAGGCGCCGACCCCTCGGCGGTGTCGGTCGTCCGAGGTCAGAGGCACTTTGCCGAGTCTTGAAGAAATGGTGCCAGGCCTGGAACCATGGCCAGCGGCCGCACGTCGTACCCACAGGTGATCGGCCGGGGGGACAGGCCGCCCGGCACGTTACGCTGCTTTGAGGGGTAAAGCGGCGCCGTGCCGCCATCGGACAACTGCCGGGACCGGCCCGCGGCTCCAGGGGGAGCCTGGTCGGTCCCGTCCTGCCACGGAGGTACTGGCCTTGCACATCGACGCCTGGATCGAGGGCATTCCACCGACGGCGGTGTACGCCGTCGTCGGTCTGATCATCCTCATCGAGTCGCTGGGCATCCCGTTGCCCGGCGAGATCGCCCTGGTCACGGCGTCGCTGATGGCGGTCAAGGGCGTGGTGAGCCCGTGGGGCGTGGCGGGCGTCGCGATCGCGGGCGCGATCATCGGCGACTCGATCGGCTACTCGATCGGGCGCAAGGGGGGCAAGCCGCTCTTCGAGAAGCTGGGACGCAAGTTCCCCAAGCACTTCGGTCCCTCGCACCTGGCCACCGCAGAGCGTTCGTTCCAGAAGTGGGGCATGTGGGCGGTCTTCTTCGGCCGGTTCATCGCCCTGCTGCGCATCTTCGCCGGTCCGCTGGCGGGCGCGCTGAAGATGCCGTACTGGAAGTTCCTGATCGCCAACGTGCTGGGCGGCGTGATCTGGGCCGGCGGCACGGCGATGCTGGTCTACAAGGTCGGCAAGAGCATCGAGCCGTGGCTGGCCCGCTTCTCCTGGGCCGGTCTGGCCGCCGCGGTCGTGATCGGCGGCCTGTCGGCCTGGATCATGAAGCGCCGGGCGGCGAAGACCCACGCGAAGATCGAGGCGGAGCAGTCGGCGGCCGCCGCCACCGCCGGGGCGGCGACGGCCCCGGTCGCGGAGTGACCGTGCGCTGACGACGTGCTGACGACACGCTGACCACCCGGCTGCGGACCGTGACGAACGGCCGCCCCGGAGCCGTCGGGCCCTCGGAGTAGCATCACCGGAGTACCTGCCGGTCTTTGCACTCTGGAGGGCCCGATGACGTTGCAGCCGACCTGGGACGCCGTGGACGCCTACTTCTCCGAGCAGCTGGTCGGGCACGACCCGGTGCTGGAGTCGGCGGCGGCCGCCGCCGACGCGGCCGGGCTGCCGAAGATCGCGGTGGCCCCCAACCAGGGCAAGCTGCTGCACCTGCTGGCGCTGACCCAGGGAGCGAAGCGGATCCTGGAGGTCGGCACGCTCGGCGGCTACAGCGCGATCTGGCTGGCCCGGGCGCTGCCCGCGGACGGCACCCTGCTCACCCTGGAGATCGACCCGCGGCACGCCGAGGTGGCGCGCGGCAACCTGGCCGCCGCAGGGCTGGAGGACGTCGCCGAGGTACGGCTGGGCCGGGCCGCCGACTCGCTGGCGGCACTGGTGGAGCAGGGCGCGGAGCCGTTCGACCTGGTCTTCATCGACGCGGACAAGCCGAGCAACCCCGAGTACTTCCGCCGGGCGCTCCAGCTGACCCGGCCGGGCTCGCTGATCATCGTCGACAACGTGGTGCGCGGCGGCGCGGTCGCCGACGCGGCCAGCACCGACCCGGCGGTGGTCGGCACCCGGGCGCTGCACGAGCTGATCGCGGCCGAGCCGAGGGTCACCGCGACCTCGGTGCAGACGGTCGGCAGCAAGGGCTACGACGGCTTCACGCTCGCCCGCGTGCAGCACTGAGCCGGCGCGCACGGAAGCGCGCAAGGGCGAGGAACGGCCGGCGACGGCAAGGAACGGCCCGGGGACGGCAAGGAACGGTCGGCAACGGCCGGAAGCAGCCGGCACCGGCACGGAACGGAACGGAGACGGAGACATCGTGCGGATCGGACTGCTGGGCACCGGCACCTGGGCGGAGCGGGTGCACGCGCCCGCGCTGGCGGAACACCCCGGGCTGGAGTTCACCGGCGTCTGGGGCCGCCGCCCGGAGGCGGCCGAGGCCCTGGGCGCGGCGCACGGCGTGCCCGGGTACGCGGACCTCGACCGGCTGCTGGCCGACGTGGACGCGGTCTCCGTCGCGCTGCCCCCGACGGTGCAGGCGGACCTCGCGGTGCGGGCCGCCGAGGCCGGCTGCCACCTGCTGCTGGACAAGCCGGTCGCGCTGACCGTGCGGGCCGCCGAGGCCGTCGCCGAGGCGGTCCGCGCGCAGAAGGTCGCCTCGGTGGTGTTCTTCACGGTGCGCTTCGGCGGCCCGCAGATCCCGTGGATCGAGGAGCAGGCGGCGCTGGGCGGCTGGTACACCGGCCGCTCGGACTGGTACGGCTCGGTGTTCGTGCCCGGCAGCACCAGCCCGTACGCGGCCTCGCCGTGGCGCCGGGAGAAGGGTTCGCTGTGGGACGTCGGCCCGCACGCGCTGTCCGTGCTGCTGCCGGTGCTCGGCGACGCGACGCAGGTGACGGCGGTGGCGGGCCCGATGGACGCCGTGCACCTGGTGCTGCGGCACGCCGGCGGCGCGTCCAGCACGCTCGCGCTGAGCCTGACCGCGCCGCTCGCGGCGGGCGGCACGGGCATGGAGCTGCGCGGCGAGCACGGTGTGGTGCAGCTGCCGGAGCGCGGCGAGGGCCCGCACGCCGCCCTGCACCGGGCGCTGGACGCCCTGCAGTCCGCCGCGGCCTCCGGCGAGCCGCACCCCTGCGACGCGGACTTCGGGCTGCGCGTGGTGGAGATCCTCGCCGCGGCCGAGCGCTCGCTGGCGGAGGGCGGACCGGTCGCGGTCTGAGGCCGACCCCGGCCGCAACGGGACGGGACGCGCCGCAACGGGGCAGGCCGACCGGGCCGGTGGTGCCCGGGGCCTCGGCGGCCCGGCGGCCCGGCGGTCCGGTCAGGCCGGCGGCAGGGGCGGCCGGTCCGTTCCCGGGCGGCGGTCGGTGGGGCGGGCCGGGGGGATGACCGCTGCGTGGAAGTCGCGCGGGCCGGTCCAGAGCGCGGGGACGGCGTCGCTGCGGCGGGCCAGTTCGTACGCCACGGCCTCGTAGTTGACGCGCCAGCCGTGGAAGTGCGCCCAGGCGTCCTCGACCGGCCGTTCGCGGGGGAAGCCGGCCGCGGTGATCATCGCGACGGCGCCCAGGTACTCGGCGTAGCTCAGCCGGATCGGCACGTCCGGGTCCGGGTCGGGGTCGAAGTCGATGCGCAGCGAGCGGGCGATGTCGCGCAGCGCGGTGAACCCGGCGCGCAGGACCAGCCGGGCCTCCGGCGGGGAGGTGCGCGGGCACAGGGCGAGGTGCAGGGCGGCGGCGTCCATCACCGCGATCAGGCCGACCACCCAGCTGCGGTTCGGCTGCGGGGAGCGGAAGGAGAGCAGCACGGGGTAGTTGGAGTGGCTCTCGCCGATGTCGGCGGCCAGGCGCTCCCAGTCGCGGTAGAGCTGGGGGAGGGCGGTCTCGGTGTCCACCAGGGACTGGCGGGCCAGCAGCTCGGGTCCCCAGGCCGGTTCGCCGGCCCGGGACTGCAGCAGCGTCACCTCGGTCTCGCGGCGCTGGTAGGCGGCGTAGAGGGTCGGCAGGTAGGAGATCTGCAGGGCGATCACCAGCGGGCCGCTGGCGGCGGCCATGAAGTCGATCGCGGACAGGTGCAGGCGGTCGCCGCTCGCGAAGCCCAGGGTGAACAGGCTGGACCCGGCCTCGCGGATGGACACCGTCCAGTCGAGGTCGGACGTGCCGTGCAGCAGCAGCGTGTAGGCGATCAGCATCCCGCTGAGCCACACCGTGAGCATGCCCAGCAGGACCAGCGGCGCCAGCCAGGTGAGCGCCCGGTCCTGCGCGCGGTAGCCGCCGATCGGCGCGGCGGAGAGCCGCAGCACGCCGCGCAGCACCGTCCAGAGCCGGTTCACCAGGGACGAGTAGAGCCCGCGGGGGACGACCAGGGTGCGCAGGATGCTGCCGACGACCAGCAGGAGCAGCAGCGCACCGACCACGGTGTGGATCAACCTCATGACGACATTCTGACGGGCGCTCGGAGCGGCTGCGGCGGAGGTCCGGTTCGGCGGGGGCCGTCGGCGGACCGGAGGGGGACGCCCGGAGACCGTCGGGGGACCGTCGGCCGACCGCCGGCGGACCGTCGGGAGGAGCCCGGCGGACCACGACGGACAGCCGCCGACCAGCCGTCACATGCGGTATGACGACGATCACACCGCCTCGGTGCCACCCGGGCCCGCCCTCGGAGTCGTGTATCCGTTCGAAGGGGTCTTGTGCCCACGAACGGAGCGGGGAGCGGACTGTGCGTGCACGGCGAGGTGACGCGACCGGGGCGGACGAGCCCGGACGACGGCGGTGGCGCCCGGTGCGCCGGATCGACTACCCGCGCCGCGGGCGGCGCGGGGTGCGCCGCTGGCTGCCGTCCTGGCGGCAGCTGCTCCTGGTGGCCGGGGTGGGGACGGTGGCGCTGACGGGCTGGCTGGCCTGGTTATTCGTGACCACCGAGGTGCCCGACGACCTGAACTCCTTCGCCACCCAGCAGAACAACGTCTACTACTGGGCCGACGGCACCGAGATGGCGCGGATCGGCGAGACCAACCGGCAGGAGGTGCCGCTCGACCGGGTCCCGGAGTCGCTGAAGTGGGCCGTGCTGGCCGCCGAGAACGAGACCTTCTACTCGGATCCGGGCATCTCGGCCAAGGGCATCGGCCGCGCGCTGTGGCAGATGGTCTCCGGCGGCGACACCCAGGGCGGCTCGACCATCACCCAGCAGTACGTCAAGAACATCTACCTGAACCAGCGCCAGTCCATGGACCGCAAGCTCAGCGAGGCCGTGATCGCGATCAAGCTGGACGACCGGATGAGCAAGGACGACATCCTGGCCGGCTACCTCAACAGCAGCTGGTTCGGGCGCGGCAGCTACGGCATCCAACGGGCCGCGGCGGCGTACTACGGCAAGGACGTCTCGCAGCTCGACCCGAGCGAAGGGGCCCTCCTCGCCGCCCTGTTGAAGGGGGCCGGGCAGTACGACCCGGCGCTCGGGCCGGAGAACCGCGAGCGGGCCGAGGAGAGGTGGTCCTGGATCCTGGACCGCATGGTGGACGTCGGGAAGCTCTCCCGCGCCGAACGCGCCCGGTACACCGTCTTCCCCGAGCCGAAGCCGCAGCCGAAGAACCCCGGGCTGAGCGGCCAGGTCGGCTACCTGGTGGACATGGCCAGGGCCTTCGTGGAGAGCCACAGCGACATCACGCCCGCCCAGTTCGACCTCGGCGGCCACCAGATCTACACCACCTTCGACAAGCCGAAGGTCACCGCCCTCGCCGCGGCCGTCCAGGAGGCCACCAAGGGGATCGACCCCGACAACCGCGAGGCCGACAGGCTCCTGAAGGTCGGCGCCGCCTCGGTGGCCCCCGACGGCAGGATCGTCGCGCTCTACGGCGGGCCCGACTACCTCAAGCAGGGCTTCAACAACGCCAACACCACCACGGTGCCCGTCGGTTCGGCCTTCACCCCGGTGGTGTACGCCGCCGGGCTGAGCCAGGGCGTCCAGCGCGAACGCGGCGGAAAGCGCACCCCGGTGACGCCCACCACCCCCTACAACGGGGACAACGGGGTGAACGTGCTGACGCCCGAGGGCCCGTACTGGGGGCGCGACGGCAAGATCGTGAAGACCGCCAACGACGGCAAGCGCAACTGGGGGCAGGTCAGCCTGCGCAGCGCCGTCGAGCAGTCCGTCAACGGGCCGATGATGCAGCTCGGCATGGACGTCGGCCTGGACCGGGTGCAGAAGACAGCCGCCGACCTCGGGCTGCTCCCCGGCAGCATGGGCGAACTGGTACCGGCCTTCGGGGTCGGCAACTCCACGCCCAGCGCGATCAGGACGGCGGACGCCTACACCGCCTTCGCAGGCGGCGGCAAGCGCACCGAGCCGTACTCGGTGTCCAGGATCACCCGCAACGGCAGCCCGCTCGACCTGCGCCTGCCGACGCCCGTGCAGGCGCTGCCGGCGGCGGTGGCGGGAGAGGTGGACGCGGCGCTCAAGGGTGCCGTCCGCAGCGGCAGCGCCACGTGGGCGGCGGAGGCCGGCCCGGACCTGGCCGCGAAGCCGGGCACCACCGCGGACCGTACGGCGGGGTGGTCCGTCGGCTACAGCGGGCAGCTGGCCACGGCGGTCACCGTCTTCCGGGCGGACCTGCGGGACCTGAAGCTGCTCCCGCTGGAGGGCCTGGGCGGGGCGGCGCCGGACACCCCGGACTCGGCGCTGCCGAGCCGGATCTGGACGACGTACATGAAGACGGCGGGAGGGCGGTAGGCGTGGTGTGTGGTGCCGTGGGGCCCGTGGCGTCACGGGCCCCACGGGCCGGCCTACTTGACCAGGCGCGGCCAGTCGGCCGGTTGCCCGGGGTCCAGCCCGCGCAGCTTGTCGAGCACCTTGGGGTCCTGGGCGTCCATCCAGTCGGCGACCTGGCGGAAGGAGACGCAGCGGACCTCCTCGCGCTTGCAGACGCTCTTCATGACGTCCTCGATGGCCTGCATGTAGATGCCGCCGTTCCAGTCCTCGAAGTGATTGCCGATGAAGAGCGGGGCGCGGCTGCCGTTGTAGACGCGTTCGAAGCCGGCGAGGTAGCTCTCCTTGGTCTGCTTCTCCCAGGTGTCGTACTTCTTCGGGTCGCCCTTGGTGCTGCTCTCCCCGGACTGGACGGAGAGGAAGTTGAAGTCCATCGAGAGGCGCTGGGACGACAAGGCGGGGTAGGGCAGCAGCTGCAGCGGGAAGTTCCAGATGCCCTCCTTCTTGACCGGCCAGACCTGGAACTCGCCCGGGGAGCTGGCGTCGTAGCGGAAGCCCTTCGCCTTCTCGGCGGCGAGCAGGTTCTTCTGGCCCTCCAGACAGGGGGCGCGGCCGCCGACCAGGTCCTTGGTGTAGTCGAAGGGGAGGGGCGGGAGGTCCTTGAAGCCGGTGTTGGTCTTCCAGTTGGTGACAAAGGAGATCGCCTGGTCGAGCTCGCTCTTCCACTCGTCGGTGGACCAGTCACCGCCGCCGCCGGGCTGGGGGCCGCAGAAGTGCCCGTTGAAGTGGGTGCCGATCTCGTTGCCGTCCAGCCAGGCCAGGCGAAGTTGTTCCAGGGTGTCCTTGATGTGGGGGTCGGTGGCGAAGTCGATGGACGCGGAGCCGACGTCGTGCTGCGGGGGGTGGTACAGGGAGCGCTTGGACTTGGGGAGGGTGTAGATGCCGCTCAGGAAGAAGGTCATCTGGGCGTTGTTCTCCACCCCCAGCTTGCGGAAGCGGGAGAACAGGCGCTCGTCGCCCTCCAGGGCGCCGTCCCAGGAGAAGACGACGAACTGCGGCGGTCGCTCGCCGGGCTTCAGCTTCTCGGGCTTGGGCTGCTTGGGCTGCGGTCCGGTGTCGGAGGTGGAGCCGTCGCCGAGCACCTTGACCTGGCCGTCCCAGGTGGGCACGGGTGTGGCGGTCGGAGTATCGGTGGCGACGGCGGGAGGGGTGGTGGCTGCGGGGCTCGCGGGGGTGGTGTCGGCGGCGGTGGGTCTGCTCTGGGTGCCGGAGCATCCCGTGGTCAGGGCGAGGGCCGAGACGACCCCCACCGCGAGCAGACCGTTCATGCCGCGTGCCATCCGCACCGGACCCCCACTTCACTGACGCAAGTCAGAAGATGTTCGGACATTGATCGATATGGAGCGATCATCAGAACACTTTTGATCGGCGTCTGTCGAGGCGGGGTCGATGTGCCAACTGGCGTACGTATCAAGGGAGCTGACGGTTCAACGGATTGCTCGTGCGAAAGGCCACCGCGGCCGCGACGGTGTAGAAACGCCTGACCCGGTCCGAGGAACCCGGCACCCGGAGGAACTCGCTGCAGTGGCGGTCCCAGAGTCCCCAGCACTCCAGCGAGACGAAGTGCGGGCTGGACGAGTCGATCAGGCGGATCTCGAACCGGGAAGGGTCGAGGGGTGGGGTGGCGGGGTGGTGGTCGGTCATCGCCGGGTCGCCACCTGGATGAAGCCGGAGGCCTTCTCCACGCGCTTGGAGAAGTCGGCGAACTCCCCGTCGATGGGGGAGATCGCGGCCTTGCTCGGGACGAGGATCGCGCCGGCGTCCTGGCTGAGGACCCGCTGCAGAGCGGCGCGGAGCATCGGACGGTGCTCGGGTCCCTTCGTGGCGGCCTCGTCGTCCACGACGATCAGGTCGATGCGCCAGTTGAACGCCTTGGCGTAGTCCTCGCACAGGCGCAACTCCCGCTCGGGGAAGTGGGAGTCGCCCTTGGCCAGGTACAGGACGACCTGGAAGGGAGGGGTGGGGTTGGAACAGGGCATGGGTGTCTCCATGGTTGCACTTCGCGTTCGGTATCTCACCGGATGTAGCCATGGTGGCGTGAGGGCCCCTACGATCGGAAGGCTCTCCCACTTGACAGTCTCTGGCGTGGGATTCAGGCGGCCGTGGAGGTCTGATTATGCGTGAGACGGAACTCAATCCTTCGGCGTCTCCCCTGGAGGCGTTCGGGGCCCAACTTCGCAAGGCGCGCAAGGCTGCCGGTCTGACCCAGGCGGAGCTTGGGCGACTGACCTCGTTGAGTGACAGTCAGATCTCGAACCTCGAAAGAGGTATGCGCAGTCCCACACTCGACTGGGTCATCGTGGCTGACCGGGTTCTGAACACCGGTGGGACTCTGGAGCTGACCTACTGGAGCCTCAGCGGTGGGGGATCACTGCTGGAAGGCTTCGCGGAGTTTGCCGTGCATGAGGCGAAGGCTGTTGAGCTGCGGCAGTTCGAATTGGGCGTCGTCCCTGGGCTGTTCCAGACCAGGGCCTACGCGGAGGCGTTGGCGGCGGCCGACGTGCGGCGGGGAGTCATCACCAACGAGGAGGCCGACGCCCGGGTCTCCTACCTTCTTACTCGTCAGCAACGCCTCGAAAGTCAGGACATGCCGCTCGTCCATGCGGTCTTGGATGAGAGCTGCATTCGAAGGTTGGTGGGTGGTGCATCTGTCATGCGGGAGCAGTTCAGCCGCTTGATGGAGCTGTTCGAGCGTCCGAGGACCATCATCCAGGTGGCGCCGTTCTCGATGGGTGAGCACAGATCGCTCGCCCTGCCGGTGGTGTTGCTGACGATGCCCGACCGCAGCATGCTCGGATACACGGAGTCCCAGGCGCGCGGATATCTCACCAGGGAAGCCGAGACGGTCACGGCATGGGCCAGGGACTACGATTGGCTTCAAGTGGGCGCCAGTTCGGACGTGGTGTCCCTCGCCATGATCCGCGCAGCTCGGAAGGATCTTTGAACATGACCCACACTGACGACGTGACTCTGATCGGCGCTACCTGGGTCAAGTCCAGCTACAGCCAGAACGGTGGGAACTGCGTCGAGGTAGCCGTGGGCTTCCCCAGCATGATGCCCGTTCGTGACTCCAAGGATCCCGAGGGGCCCGCTCTCGTCTTCACCTCCGACGCCTGGCGATCCTTCGTCTCCGCCGTCACCGCGGGCGAGTTCTGACCATCGGCCCCCGGGCGGCTGCGCCCGGGGGCCGTAAAATCGGTGGCGGCCTCGCCCTTCCGGACTGATGATCGCGGGATGCATGTCTTCCTGGAAACCGAGCGGCTCGTGCTGCGCCCGTTCGCCGACACCGAGGCCGACGTCGACGGCCTGTTCGCCCTGGACAGGGACCCCGAGGTGATGCGCTTCATCAACGGTGGCAAGCCGACGACCCGGCAAGCGATCCAGACGCGCACGCTCCCGCAGCTCCTCCACGACTACCCGGCCTTCGGCACCCGGGGCTTCTGGGCCGCCGACGAGCGGGCCACCGGTACCTTCCTCGGCTGGTTCGAGCTGCGCCCCCTCGACGACCAGCGTCCGTTCGTCGTGGAACTCGGGTACAGGCTGAACAAGGCCGCCTGGGGCAGGGGCTATGCCACCGAGGGCTCCCGAGCCCTGATCGACAAGGGCTTCACGGACCTCCACGTGGAGCGGGTCACCGCGAACACGATGGCCGTGAACACCGGCTCCCGCCGGGTGATGGAGAAGTCGGGCCTGTCCTTCCTCCGCAACTTCACCGGGGACTGGCCGGACGCGATCCCGGGATCCGAGCACGGCGAGGTCGAGTACGACCTCGTCCGCGCCGACTGGGAGCGGCGGCGCTCGTGACCCCGCGGCGGCCGCACCAGCCCTAACGGCCGCCACCACCACAGGTTCTCGATCGGCGGCTGGCGGTCCTGTCGGTGAGTTCAGCGACATCCGGCCGTACCGTACCGTGGTATCGCGGACGTGACCGGTGTTACCTACCCGTCCTGAAACCATGTCACGTCGTTCGTCGACCTCATCACACGAGTGCGGAGATCGACGAACGCGTAGGGGGAAACGCCATGGGGGATGAGGGGGTGAAGGCCCGTGGGTGAGTCCACGGTCGCGAAGGCCGTCCAGAAGGTCACCGGCATGTGGTGGCCGGATGCCGACCCCGGCAAGCTGCGCAAGGTCGCCGACGCGTGGGAGGCGATGGCCACCGCGATCGACAACGTCACCGTCCCGACCAACCAGGCCGCGGCCGGGATCGTGGCCAACAACCACGGCCCGGCGATCGACGCGTTCGGCACGTTCTGGGGCCGGTACTACGGCGGCAAGGACAGCGCGGGCAAGGGCAAGGGCTGGCTGCCCGACACCGCGGAGGCGTGCCGCAGCCTGGCCAAGGCGCTGCGCGAGTTCGCCCACGAGGTCGACAAGGCGATCAAGAAGCTGGAGGAGGAGGCCGCGATCGTCGGCGGCACCCTGCTCGTCGGCGGCGCCCTGGCCTTCGTCACCTTCAGCATCTCGGCGGACATCGCCGCCGCCACGGCCGCGGGCATCGTCGCCACCGCCGCGTCGGTCGGTGTCGCCGTCTCCGAGGTCGTCGCCACGATCGCGGCCACGATTCTGGTCGGCGCCGCCTTCGGAGCCGTCGAGGCCATCACCGTCGACCTCGCCGTCGCCCAGCCGATCCGGGTCGAGTTCTTCGGAGACGGCGGCTACAGCCTCACCGAGGCCGTCGAGTCCGCCAAGACCGGCGAGATCATGGGTGCGGCCGGCGGCGGCCTCGGCGCTGGCGGACGTGCCGTGGCTGCCGCCGCTGAGAGTGCCGAGAGCGCCTCGGTGGTCCTCAACGGTCTCGCCAGGGTGGCCAACGCCGCGGACACCCTCCCCGGCCGCATGGTCACCGGTGCCGGCCTCACCTACGGCTACGATGCGGCCTTCAAGACGGGGCCCGTCATGCCGCTGGACCTCGTCCTCGGCGCCGTCGGCGGCGCTGCCGGACCTCGTAGCCGTCCCGGTGTACCGGCGCCGGAGGAACCGGCCGGTTCTGGAGTTCATCCTGGCACCTCAGGCGCGAACCTGACGCCGGACCGCGTTCCGCCGACCTCGGAGGGCCTTCCGTCCGGTGACCTCAAGGCGGAATACGCCGCACGAAGCGATCCGGAGGCCCTGCCGAAATACGAGCAGATTCGGGCGATGGCGGACGACGTTCCTCGGATCGCGGAAAACCTGGAGATCGACGAGAGCATTGTCGCCAAGGCCAAGGAACACCTCTTCCTGACCAAACACAAGGTACAGTTCGGCCCCGGGAAGGTCGTGGACGGGGAGTATTTCAACGCCCACAACGAGCTGGCTACCTACTGGCTTCGGGCCAGGAATTGGAATGTCTCGGAGTCGACCGCTGGAATCGTCCGTGGCATCATTGCCCACGAGTACGTAGAGAGTCTCCTCATGAAGGCTGGCCTTCCGTACCGTTCAGAGAATCCAAGCGCGTGGGAGGGGCGGTACGTGCTCAGCCCGGACAATGTCGGAGCGCACGACTTGTCCCCGAAATCTGCAAGCAGCTTTGCTCATACGCTCGACGGTACGCTGGAGCACTGGCGGAAACTCGGAATCAAGCCGCCCGACGTCCCGATCGCGGACGATCTCTCAAATATCGATCTACTGGCCCAATCAGTTCTGGAATGGTGGCATGCAAATGTCGAAAAGCCTCACTGACGCAATGATGGAACGCTTGATGGGCATCAAGTGGACCAATCAAGCTGGTTACAACGCGCATGCCGGTTCCCGCTCCTGGCTGATGGTCGAGTACCTTCGCCGGGCCTCGCTCTGGGCTGAGGTGCTGGGCGGTCCGCCGAAGTGGCCCATCTTCGACATCGCCGGAGCGCTCGCCCCGGAGATCCAGGTGGACCCCGAGGTGGCCGAGCGACTTGAGGAGTTCCTCGTGGCGCACGTCGGTGGCATTTCGACCGAGAACGCCTGCCGTGCGGCCGTACGGTGGGCAACTCTGCAGGACACGCCGGGGGTACGGCTCCCGGACCTGCCTGATCCGTTCGAGCCCTTGATCATTCTGTACGAGCGGGGTGGGGAGGTCATCGCCGACGAGAGCTGGGCGTTCACCTTCGCGGCTGTGCGAGTGCAGATCAAGCCCTGGCGTGAGCACCTCTCCGCAGAGCCTGTCATCGCCCTCGACTCGGCTTCCTTGGATGCCCTGGACGCCGACGACATCTGATGAAGCAATCGCATGCCCGTCCCGCCACGGTCTGAAGCAGTACGTTGTGCGACTGTCCGGAGTTCTGCTGAGGGCACCGGCCGCCCGATGCTCGACACGGATGACGTCACCATCTGGCAGAGCTGTGGCGGTTGGGCCGCGCAGGGTTTCTTCTACGGCGGGTAGCGCAAGATCGAGCCCGTGATGCCCGCCACGACGAGCTGCTCCCGCAGGCGCCGCAGAATCCGCAGGTCGCGTATGCCGGCGAGGAGGAGAGCAATGTTCACCCCGGGTCCTCGGCCGTGCGGATGGAGATGCAGTGGAGGGCACGTGAGTGGAACCCGGGGCAGTTGTCCCCCTTGACCGGTGCCGACCGTCCGAACGACCCCCTGAGCCGTGCGGCTCGGGGGGTCGTGGCATTGACAGGGGCCTCCTGCAGCTGAATGCTAAGCAAGCGCTTAGTCAATCGAGACCGAGGAGCCCGCCCGATGCCCGAGACGCCCGCCGACCCGCCCGGCCTGGACCTGGCCCTCCTCCGCGTCCACCTCGACCGGGAGCTGCCCGGGGCCGTCCGGGGGCCGCTGCGGGCGGACCTCATCGAGGGCGGCCGCTCCAACCTCACCTACGTCCTCTCCGACGGCGCCTCCCGCTGGGTGCTGCGCCGCCCGCCACTCGGGCACGTCCTCGCCACCGCCCACGACATGGGCCGCGAGTACCGCGTCATGACCGCGCTGCGCGACACCGGCGTCCCCGTTCCCCGCACCCTCCTGCTCGATCCGGGAACGGACGTCCTCGGCGCGCCCTGGTACCTCATGGAGTACGTCACCGGCACCGCCCACCGCGACGCCGTCGACCTCGCCTCCCTCGGCGAGCAGCGCGTCCAGGCCCTCGGCCGCCGCCTGGTGGACACCCTCGCCACCCTCCACCGGATCGACCCCGCCGCCGTCGGCCTCGCCGACTTCGGCCACCCCGACGGCTACCTGGAACGCCAGCTGCGCCGCTGGTCCAAGCAGCTCGCCGCCTCCCGCAGCCGTGACCTGCCCGCCCTGGACCGGCTGCACGCCGCGCTCGCCGAGCGGCTGCCGACGTCCCCCGCGCCCGCGCTGGTGCACGGGGACTACCGCCTCGACAACGTCCTCGTCGACGACCACGACGCCATCGCCGCCGTGCTCGACTGGGAGATGTCCACCCTCGGCGACCCGCTCACCGACGTCGGCCTGCTGGTGATGTACACCGAACTCGCCGGCGTCGGCGGCGGCATCATCCCCTCCGCCATGACCGCCCCCGGCTTCCCGAAGCCCGACGAGATCGTCTCCCGGTACGCCGAGGCGACCGGTCGTCAGGCCGCCGACCTGGACTGGTACGTGGCCTTCGCCTCGTTCAAGCTCGCCGCCGTCGCCGAGGGCATCTTCTTCCGCTTCCAGCAGGGCCGCACCCTCGGCGCGGGCTTCGAGCGGGCGGGCGAGATGGCCCCGATCCTCGCCCGCCACGGCCTGAACACCCTCAAGGAGAACTGACCGATGGACTTCGCGTACGACGCCCGGACGACCGAGCTCCGCGAGCAGCTGCTCGCCTTCATGGACGAGCACGTCCACCCCGCCGAGGCCGTCCTCGCCGCGCAGCTCGCCGACCCGGCCCGCGCGCCGTGGGCCGTCCCGCCGGTCGTCGCGGACCTGCAGGCCGAGGCCCGCAAGCAGGGGCTGTGGAACCTCTTCATGCCGGGTGAGCACGGCGCCGGCCTGACCAACCTGCAGTACGCCCCGCTCGCCGAGATCACCGGCCGCAGCCCGCAGCTGGCCCCGCCCGCGCTCAACTGTGCGGCCCCGGACACCGGCAACATGGAGCTGCTCGCCCAGTTCGGCAGCGCCGAGCAGCGCGAGCAGTGGCTGCGCCCCCTCCTCGACGCCGAGATCCGCTCCGCCTTCGCGATGACCGAGCCCGAGGTGGCGTCCTCGGACGCCACCAACATCGCCACCCGGATCGAGCGGGACGGCGACGAGTACGTGATCAACGGCCGCAAGTGGTACATCACCGGGGCGATGAACCCGGAGTGCAGGCTGCTCATCGTGATGGGCAAGACGGACCCCGACGCCGAGCCGCACCGCCAGCAGAGCATGGTGCTCGTCCCGCGCGACACCCCCGGTGTGACCGTGAAGCGCGGCATGACGGTCTTCGGCTACGACGACGCCGACCACGGCGGCCACGCCGAGGTGCTGTTCGAGGACGTCCGCGTCCCGGCGGCCAACCTGATCGGCGAGGAGGGGACGGGCTTCGCCATCGCCCAGGCCCGGCTGGGGCCGGGACGGATCCACCACTGCATGCGGGCCATCGGCATCGCCGAGCGGGCGCTGGAGCTGATGTGCCGCCGTGCCAGCGAGCGGGTCGCGTTCGGCAGGCCGCTCGCCGAGCAGGGCGTGGTGCAGGACTGGATCGCCGAATCGCGCGTGCGGATCGAGCAGTTGCGGCTCCTCGTCCTCAAGACCGCCTGGCTGATGGACACCGTCGGCAACCGCGGTGCGCACACCGAGATCCAGGCGATCAAGATCGCCACCCCGCGCACCGTCGAGTGGATCCTGGACAAGGCCGTCCAGGCCCACGGCGCCGCCGGCGTCAGCCAGGACACCCCGCTCGCCCAGCTCTGGGCCGGCAACCGCACCCTGCGGCTCGCCGACGGCCCGGACGAGGTCCACAAGCGCTCACTGGCCCGCCGGGAACTGAAGCCGTACCGGCGGTAGCCGCCCCACCGTCGAAAGCCCCGCCTGCCGACCTGGTCGAACACCGGGTCGGCAGTGCCGCTCCGGCCGCTGACCTGCCCGGAAGCCGTGCTGCGGGGAAAACTAGACTGTCGGCTCGGCCGTCCGGAAAGGCAGGCGGCCGGAGTGACGGGGGGTCATGGCGATGTGGTCGACGATGTCCAATGCCGGTGTACCGGCGCAGGACCGGTTCGCATGGTTCACCGACATGGTCGCGCGGGACCTGGTCCCGGTGACGGTCTCCAGCCCGGAGGCCGCCGACTTCCGTGCGGAGGCCGCCGTACTGGACCTCGGTCCGGTCCGGGTGTCGGCCCACTGTCACCCCCCGGTGCGTTCGCGCCGGCCGCCGGCGCTGACCCGGCGCAGCGACCCCGAGCAGTACCAGCTGGCCCTGGTCGGGGGGAGGAACCCGATGTGGATCTCCCAGCACGGGAACGACTCCGGGCCGGTCAGGGGGGAGTTGGTGCTCTGGGACACCTCACGGCCGTTCGAGGCCGGGACGCGGTACGAGGACGGCACCAGCCGAGCCTTCATCCTGCACATCCCCCGCACCGCGCTGCCGGTCAACGCCGACAAGACCGACCGCCTGCTCGCCCGGCAGATCTCCGCCCGCCGCGGGACGGGCGCCATCCTGGCGCGCTTCCTCACCTCCCTGGGCGACCACGCCACCGAGTGCGGGCCCGAGGAGCTGGAGCGGCTGGGAGGGATCGCCCGCGACCTGGCCGCCGTCTGCCTGGCCGAGTCCGCCGACGCCGCCCGCGAGGTCGACGCCACGACCCGCTCACGAGCCCTGCTGGAGCAGGTCAAGGTGTTCATCGAGCACAACCTCGACCATCCCGACCTGGGGCCCGAGATGATCGCCGGGCGCCACCACGTCTCCGTGCGTTCGCTGCACCTGCTGTTCCAGGGCGAGGAGGAGAGCGTCAGCAGACTGATCCGTCGGCGCCGCCTCGAACGCTGCCGCACCGACCTCGCCCGGCCGGAGCTCGCCGAGCACTCCATCAGCAGCATCGCCGCCCGCTGGGGGTTCACCAGCGCGGCCGTCTTCAGCCGGGCCTTCCGCGAGGCCTACGGGCTGACGCCCCGCGAGCACCGCCGGCAGAGCGCGCACGGAGCCGCCTGCGCGAACCCTCAAGAAAACCTGCGCTCAGCGCAAACCCGGGCGGACGGCTCGCTCCTAACCTGGCTGGGCGGGTGATCATCACCCCTTTCGGCGCCTCCCGGGGGAAACCACATGAGGAATCTCCTGCTCGTCGCCGCGGCCGGTGGCTTCACCCTGACCGTTGTCGCCGCGCCGGCGCCGGGCCGGGCGGGCTGACGTCCCCGGTGCCGCCGGTCCGCCCGCGTACGGGGGTCGCGGGCAGACCGGTTGCCGGAGGGCGGGAATGAGCCCCTTAGGGGTGTCATACCCGGGTATTCGGGGGCCGGTTGGCTCTCCGGTATGACGGCTGGGGCCCGTTCCGCCCGTAGTGTCCTGCGTGTTCGATCGATCGAGAGCGCGGAGGGACAGATCATGGGCAGTGGGGGACGGGCCTTGGCGGCGGTACTGCTGGCGGCGACGGCGGTGCTGGGCACCGTCGGCGCCCCCGCGGCGGTGGCGGCGGGTGCGGAGGGCGGGAACGCCGGGCAGCGGGCGCGGGCGTGGCTGCCGGAGCCCACCGGGCCGTACCCGATCGGGACGACGGCCCTGCACCTGACCGACGCGGGCCGCGAGGACCCGTGGAAGCCCGGGAACCGGCGCGAGCTGATGATCAGCCTCTGGTACCCGACCTCCCGACCGGCCGACCCCGCCGACCGGGCGTCGTACATGGAGCCCGCCGCCGGGGAGCACTTCGGCGGGCCTGACGGCGTCGGGCTGATCAACTACGGTGCCACGCCCGGCAGTACCGACTGGTCCGGCATCCGCACCCACGCCCGCAAGGACGCCCCGGCGCTGCCCGGCCGGCGCCCGGTGGTGCTGTACTCGCCCGGCCTCGGCGACCCGCGCACCTGGGGGACGGCCCTCGTCGAGGACCTCGCCTCCCGCGGCTACGTCGTCGTCACCGTCGACCACACCTACGAGGCCTCGGAAGTCGCTTTCCCCGGAGGCGAGTTGGCCACCTCGGTACTTCCCGGCATGCTCGGGCAGCCGGATCTGGACATCGGCGCCGTGCTGCGGAAGTCCATGGCCGCCCGGGTGGCCGACACCCGCTTCGTCCTGGACGAACTGACCTGCCTCGGCGGACGCAAGGACCTGCCGAGCGGGCTGGCCGGGGCGCTCGACCTCGACCGGATCGGCATGGTCGGCCATTCGGCCGGCGGCTTCACCGCGCTGCAGACCATGCACGACGACCCGCGGATCGCCGCCGGGATCAACCTGGACGGCCAGCTGCACTTCCCCGGCCCGGACGGCCGCACCGGCGTGTTCCTGCCCAGCGTCGCCGAGGACGGCCTCGACCGGCCGTTCCTGCTGATGGGCAGCGGCAGCGACGACTCCGGCAGCTACCGGCAGCAGCCCGGCTGGAACGCACTGTGGCAGCACAGCACCGGCTGGCACGCCGACGTCACCCTCACCGGCTCCCGCCACGGCTCGTACACCGACGCCCAGAGCCTCCTTCCGCAGCTCGCCCGCCAGGGCGCGCTCAGTGCGGATCAGCTGCGCAACGACGTCGGTGACGTCCGCCCCGGGCGCGCCGAGCTCGCCACCCGCTCGTACGTCGCCTCCTTCTTCGACCGCTGGCTGCGCGGCCACGACGACCACCTGCTGGACGGGCCCTCGCCGCGGTTCCCGGAGATGGCGTACGAGCGGTAGCGGAGCCGCTGCCCGGGTCAGGCCGATCCGAGCAGGGCGAGCCGGCTGGCGGTCCGGTCCAGGTCGCTGAGCAGGTCCTCGGGGGCCCGTTCGTCGATCGGGTCGGCCCCGATCAGCACCAGCCGGACGTCCCGGTCGCAGCAGACGTCCACCAGGTCGGCGAAGCGCCGACGCCCGTCCGGGGTCGCGTCGGCCAGCGGCGGTACGTCGGTGAGCACCAGGGTGGGGAAGCGTTCGGTGAGCGCCAGCTGGTCGGCCGCAGAGGTCAGCCCCTCACACAACTCGGCGAAGCCGAACCACACTTCGGTATCGCGGACCGCGGCTGCCCGCAGCGGGCGGCCGTGCACCGGCACCTCGTCCGCCTCGCTCACGGTCGGCCGGGTGAGGCCGAGTGCGCGCAGGCCCTCCTCGTCGCCGGTCCGCAGCCGCGCGCCCTGGGCGAAGCGTTGCGGCGTACCGTCCGCCGGCTGCCGCTCCCGGCGGAAGTCCACCGGGCCCGCGATCTCCACGACGTCCATCCGCTCCTCGATCAGCCGGATCGTCGGCTCGAACAGGTGGTGGTACAGCGGGTTCGGCATCAGGCCGGCGGGCGGGTAGTTGGACGTGGTGACCAGGGTGATCCGCCGGTCCAGCAGTGTCCGGAAGAGCCGGGCCACCAGCATCGCGTCCCCGGCGTCGTGGGCGTGGAACTCGTCGAAGACCAGGACCCGGCAGTCGCCGAGCAGCTCGTCCACGGCGCGGTCGACCGCCGCGATCCGCTCGCCGGCCGGGTCCCGGTGCCCGTCGGCGGCGTGCTGGGCGACGCCCTCGTGCAGGCGGCGGAAGAAGTCGTGGAAGTGCAGCCGTCGCTTCCGCGGAGTGGCCAGGCCGTCGAGGAAGGTGTTCACCAGCCAGCTCTTGCCCCGGCCCACCGGGCCCCACAGGTAGACGTGGCGCGGCGGGTGGCGAACGAGCAGCCCGGTGCGGGCCAACTCCCCGGCCAGCCTCGACAACCGCTCGACGGCGGGCTGCTGGGCCGGATCCACGGCGAAGCCCCGTTCCCCGGCGGTCCGCCGGAAGTGAGCCAGCATCGCCTCGTACTGCTTCGTCGCCTTGTCCGTCACGTCCGCGAACCCTAACAGGGCCTCAGAAAGGCTTCGACGGCGACGCCCGGACGAGGAGCTCCGAGGCCGGCGCGGTCCCGCCCTCCGAGGGCCGCCGGGCATTTCACTGAATTCGGAACGCCGTTTCGGGCCGTATTCAGTGAATGACTACACGCGTTGATTCCATGTCATCAATTGCGCTTGACCTGCTTCGACTTCCTTCTTAATCGCCCCTTACCTTTCTCCGTTGACCGTGTTCATCAATCCTGCTTTCCTTCTTGCCCAGCAGGCGGCAGTCGTCCGACGGACAGTCAATTCCGAGTGTGCGAATAAATTTCGACCGGACCTGACTCCCCGGCGGAGCGACCCGTCGGCTTCCCCCACAAAGGGATCGTTCCCGGCCCCCCGCGGCCGTGGGGCGATCGGCAGAAGAGAGGCACCCTCACCCATGGGTCACTCCCCAAGGACCGGACGCGCGAAGTACGCGGCGCTCACCGGCATCGCGTCGCTCGCGCTCGCCGTCGCCGGCCTGGCCGGCGCCGGTCCGGCCTCCGCGCAGGACATCTCCAGCTCGCAGGGCGGCACCGGCAGCACCACCAACGAGTTCAACCCCTGGAGCCCGCAGAACGGCCACCCGTACCGGCACGGCGCGGTGCCCGGCATGTCCCAGCACGAGAACTACAAGAAGTGGCTCGACGCCCACAACCAGGCCGCGGCGACCGGTCAGCAGACCCTGTCCTACGGCGGCGGCGTCGACGGCATCGGCGTGCAGAGCGGGCACTCCAAGGTCTACCTGGTGTTCTACGGCAACCAGTGGGGCACCCAGAGCACCGACGCCAACGGCAACGCCAAGTTCTCCGGCGACTCGGCCGGTGCGGCCGGTGCCACCCAGCAGATGTTCAAGGGCATCGGCACCAACGGCGAGACCTGGTCGGCCGACCTCACGCAGTGGTGCGACGGCCCCAACGTCGCCACCGGCGCCGTGAGCTGCCCGTCCAACGCCAACTTCATCCCGTACCAGAGCGGCGGCGTGCTGTCCGGCGTCTGGTACGACAACGCGGCCGCCTCGCCGAGCCAGGCCACCGGCAACCAGCTCGCCCAGGAGGCGGTCAAGGCCGCCGGCCACTTCGGCAACACCACCGCCGCCGCCAACCGGGACGCGTACTACATCGTCCTGTCGCCGCACGGCACCAACCCGGACGACTACCAGAACCCCTCCACCGGGTACTGCGCCTGGCACGACTGGAACGGCGACACCACCCTCACCGGCGGTGCGGCGAGCTCGCCCTACGGCGACATCGCCTTCTCCAACCAGCCGTACAACATCGACGCGGGCGCCAACTGCGGCGTCGGCTTCGTCAACTCGCCCGGCACGCTGGACGGTTGGACGATGACCCTCGGCCACGAGTGGCACGAGATGATGTCCGACCAGAACCCGGCCGGCGGCTGGACCAACCACGTCTCGGGCAGCAGCTACAACGGCCAGGAGAACTCCGACGAGTGCGCCTGGATCCGGCCCGGCAGCACCGGCGGCGCCGCCAACATCTCCTTCGGCTCCTTCGGCAGCTACGCCGAGCAGGCCAGCTGGTCGAACGACACCAACTCCTGCGCGATCTCGCACGCCATCCTGACCCACGGCAACACGGTCACCGTCACCAACCCGGGCAGCCAGTCCGGCACCGTCGGCACCGCGGCGAGCCTGCAGATCAGCGCCACCGACTCGGCCACCGGCCAGACCCTGAGCTACTCGGCCACCGGCCTGCCGGCCGGCCTGTCGATCAACTCCTCGACCGGCCTGATCTCCGGCACCCCGACCGCCGCCGGCACCTCCAGCGTCACGGTCACCGCGACCGACACCACCGGAGCCACCGGCAGCACCACCTTCTCCTGGACCGAGTCCACCACGGGCGGCGGCGGCAACGCCGTCACCAACGGCACCTTCGAGACCGGCAACCTGACCGGCTGGACGGCCGCCGGCTCCACCTCCGCCCCGGCCTCCGCCGCCCACAGCGGCAGCTTCGGCGCCATGGTCGGCTCCACCAGCCCGACCGGGGACTCCTCGATCGCCCAGACCTTCACCGCGCCGACCGGCTCCAGCAAGCTGTCCTTCTGGTACAGCAACACCTGTGACGACACCGTCACCTACGACTGGGCCACCGCCACCCTGAAGGACAACACCACCGGCACCACCGCCACGGTCCTCGCCAAGACCTGCACCACCACCGGCACCTGGACCAACAAGACGGCGACCGTCACCCCTGGCCACTCCTACACCCTCACCCTGAGCAACCACGACGACAACTACCCGGGTGACCCGACCTACACCTACTACGACGACGTGACCGTCTCCTGACGATCGCAGCGCCGAACGCACCGGGGTGGGCCCAGCGCCCGCCCCGGTGTCGCATTCCGCAGCCGAATTTCATCGGGGGGGATCCGAATCGGCGGCTGCTGCGTCAAAACGGCACCGCTTGCACACCGGCAGAAGGAACCACCGTGAACCCGAGAAGACCCGCCGCCCTGGCGCTCGCCGCCGCCCTGCTCGCCCTGACCGGGTGCGCCGCCACCGGGACGAGCCCGTCGGCGACCGTCGGCAGCCCGTCCGCCACCTCCCCGGCCGCGCCGAGCAGCCCGGCCGCTGTCAGCAGCCCGGCCGCACCGAGCAGCCCGTCCGCCACCTCCCCGGCTGCCCCGAGCAGCCCGTCCGCCACCTCCCCGGCTGCCCCGAGCAGCCCGGCCGCGCCGAGCCCGGCGGTGCTCGCGGTGGACGAACACGCCGGCGGTTCCACCCTGAAGGCCGCGGTCGGCACGACGCTGACACTCGCGCTCCACAGCACCTACTGGTCCGCCGCGACCAGCTCCGCCCCCGACGTCGTCGCCCCGACCGGCACGCCGACCACCGCGCCGGCCCCGTCCTGCCGCCCCGGTGGCGGCTGCGGCACCGTCACCACCACCTTCACCGCCCAGGCCCCCGGCACGGCCCACCTCACCGCGACCCGCACCAGCTGCGGCGAGGCCCGCGCATGCCCGCCCGACGAGGCCACCTACGAGGTCACCGTGGAGGTCACCGGCTGAGGGGCCCGGGGGCCGGAGCCTCCCCACCGAGGCCGCCTCCCCACCGGAGCTTCCTACCGGACCTCCGAGCCCGGGTTGGCCTCGTCCCAGGCCCGACGGGACCTGACGATCGCGTCGTGGTGGCCGTAGGACCAGTCCGCCATCGCCCGCACCAGGTGGGTCAGGCTGTGGCCGAGCGGGGTCAACTCGTACTCCACCTGCGGCGGGACGGTCGGGTGGACGGTCCGCGAGACCAGGCCGTCGCGCTCCAGGCGGCGCACCGTCAGCGTCAGCATCCGCTGCGAGATCCCCGGCAGGGCACGCTGCAGCTCGCGGAACCGCCTTACACCCTGGGCGAGTTCGACGACGGTGAGGACCGACCACTTGTCGCCCAGGCGGTCCAGCAGGTCCCGGATCCCGCAGTCCACGCCGTCCTCGCACCAGACCACCGGGCGGGGGGTGGTTACCGCGGTGTGCCCTGCTGACATGAAAGTGCCTCCTTACGCCGAACGGCCAGGCTATCGAGGATGGGGACGTCGCCGACGGTCGATCATCCCCAGGAGGAACCCATCATGTTGCTCGTCACCGGTGTCAACGGAGGCCTCGGTGCCCTCGCCCTGGAGGGCCTCGCCGGGCGGGAGGGCGTCGTCGCCGGCTCGCGCACCCCCGCGAAGGTGCCGGCCGGCACACCCGCCCGGCTGGTGGACTTCGACCGGCCGGACACACTGGCGGAGGCCTTCGACGGCGTCCGGACCCTGCTGCTGATCTCGGCCGGAGCCGCCGAGGACGACGTGGTGATCGCCCGGCACGGCGCGGCGATCGGGGCGGCGGAGCGGGCGGGCGTCGAGCACGTCGTCTACACCAGCCTCTCCGGCGACGGCGACCACCTGCCCTACGCCCTCGCCCACCGCTGGACCGAGCGGCGGCTGCTCTCCTCGGCGACCCTGCACTGGACGGTGCTGCGCAACGGGCTGTACGCCGAACTCCTGGGCGCCATCGCGGCGCCCGGCCCCGACGGGGTGATCACCGCGCCGCTCGGCGACGGGAAGCTGGCGGCGGTGGCGAGGGCGGACCTCGCCGAGGCGGCGGTCAGGGTCGCGCTCGAACCGGAGGCGCACCGCGGCCGGACGTACGAGCTGGTGGGGGAGCGGGCGCTGGGCGGCGCCGAGGTGGCCGCGGCGCTCGGCGCCGAGTACCGGCCCGGCCTGCTGGCCGACGCCCGGACGGCGCTGGCGGCCTCGGACGCCCGGGACTTCCAGGTGCCGATGGTGCTGGGCACGTACTCGGCGATCGCCCACGGCTTCCTCGCCGGCCCGGGCGGGCCGGGCGACCTCGCGGCACTGCTCGGCCGCGAGCCCCGCCCGGCCCTGGAGGTCATCGCCGCCGGTCGGTGAGCAGCCGCTCGGTGAACGGCCGTTCGGCTACGGCCCCCCGAACGCGGTCGGTCACGGGCAGAGGCGGTGCGGGGTCGGGGTGCACTCGGGGTCGGGGTCGACCGGGCCGCTGCCGGGGCGGTAGTTGGACCACCACAGCGGGGTGTTGCCGTAGTACACGACCAGGTTGCCGCCGTTCTGGATGGCCAGGTAGGCGCCCGGGTGGCGGCCGGTCCGGCTCTCCCACAGCGGGCGCCAGGCGGCGTCGTACGCGGTGAGGTTGCCGTCGGCCTGGACGTAGAAGTAGGTGCCGACGCCGTAGGTGCCGACGGCCGTCCAGATCGCGACGCCGTTGTGGTACAGCACCACGTGGCCGTCGGTCTGCTGCCACAGCACGGTGCTGCCGTCCGGCGAGGACCAGCTCTGGCCGCGGGTCAGGCCGGCGGTGGCCTGGACGACGGTCTGGTCGGCGTCCGACACGGCGGGGGCGGCGGGCGCGGTCACGGCGGTGTCGGCGACCGGGACGGCGTGGGCGGCGTGGGCCGGTCCGCCCAGCAGTCCGGCTGCGATCAGCGCGGTGCTGAGGACCACACCGGCCCGGAGCGCGAGAGAACGCGGGTTTCGCATGACGGGTCACTCTCCTGGAGTCGCTTCTCAACGTGGCACGTCGGGGAAACGTCGTGACGGTGCGCCGCAGCCGTGCGGAGCGCTCCGGCCCGGCCAGTCTGACCGTGCGCGGTACGAACCGTCATTCGTTCGCCACATCTGGGAGGCATGGTTCCGCTCGGGGCGCCACTGGGGTCACCACCGTCACCCGAGCCACTCCTTCGGGTGCGAACCCTTGGTGTCAGGCGCTGTCGGCCACTGCCTCCGCCGTGGCTGCCGCGACCCACCCGGGCAGCGGCTCACGGCAGGCCAGCCACGCCTGCGGCACGCCGGCGAGGCCGGTGCGGGCGGCGACCACGCCGCCGGTGACGGCGCAGGTGGTGTCCACGTCGCCGAGGCCTTCCGCGGTGGTCCACAGCGCGTCGGCCAGATCGTGCACGTGGTGCGCGGCGGACCACAGGGCGAAGGGGACGGTGTCGCTCGCCCGGATCCGCTGCCCGTTGCCGAGCAGGTCCGCCGCCCGCCAGGGCTCGGTGGCCGGGGACAGCTCGGCAGCGTGCCGCAGCCCGTCGCGGACGGCGCCGGCCGGGGTGCGGTCGGCGACCTCGGCCAGCAGCTCGGAGCCGGCGGGCGCGGGGCCGGTGCGGCCGCGGGCGGCGAGGGCCGCCGCCAGGGCGACGGCCACCGCGCCGGCCACGCCCTCGGGGTGTGCGTGGGTGACCTCGGCGGACAGCGCCGCCTGCTCCGCCGCCTCGTCCAGGTCCGCGTGGAACCAGGCGCCCAGCGGGGCCACCCGCATCGCCGCGCCGTTGCCGAGGCTGCCCTGGCCGTCGAACAGCCCCCGGGCGGCGGTGCGCCAGCGCGCGGGGTCCGCACCGAGCTCGGGCAGCAGCAGGTGCATGCCGTGCCCGTAGCCGCGGCCCGGGTCCGCCCGGTAGGTGGCCGCGAAGGCCTGGGCGAGCCGTTCCTGGTGCACCGCGTCGAAGGCGGTCAGGATCCCGTAGACCGACAGCGCCATCGCGGTGTCGTCGGTCCAGTGCCAGGGCCCCTCCTCCGGCGTGCGCCGGGCCCGGATCTGCGCGAACGCCTCCTGGGGCGAGCGGAAGAGCGGGAACCAGCGCTCCCCGAATCCGTCCCCGAGGGCCAGGCCCTTCAACGAGTCGCGAGCGGCGGAAAACGATGTCATCCCGGCATCCTGGCAGGGGCCGTGGTGCCCGCGCAGCCGGATTCCCGGCCGCGCGGGCGGTGGCGACGGGGCCTCAGTCGCCGAGGACGGCGATCCGGCCGGTGCTCAGCCCGTCGGCGACCCGCTGGACGGCGTCCGCCGCACCGGCGAGCGGCACCCGGGCGCTCACCAGCGGCCGCACCGCGCCCTGCTCGGCGAGCTTGGTCAGCTCGTCGTGCGCGGCGCGGACGGCACGCGGGTCGTGGGTGTTGTAGAGGCCCCAGTGCAGGCCGAGGATGGCGTAGTTCTTCACCAGGGCGTGGTTGAGGGCCGGCGCCGGGATCCGCCCGGCGGCGAAGCCGACGACCACGATCCGGCCCTCGAAGGCGACGCACCGGGTGGAGCCGGTGTAGGCGTCGCCGCCGACCGGGTCGAAGACCACGTCCGCGCCGCGCCCGCCGGTGGCCTCCTTGACCGCGGCGACGAAGTCCTCGGCCGTCCGGTCCACCACCAGGTCGGCGCCGAGGGCCCGGGCCGCCTCCGCCTTGGCCGCGCCGCCGACCACCGCGATCACCCTGGCCCCGGCGGTCCGGCCGAGCTGGACCGCCGCGCTTCCGACCCCGCCGGCCGCGGCGTGCACCAGCAGGGTCTCGCCGGCCCGCAGCCGGGCCCGGCGGTGCAGCGCGAACCAGGCGGTCTGGTAGCCGATGTGCAGGGCGGCGGCCTCGGCGTCGTCCAGCGCCCCGGGCGCCGGGAACGCGGCGGCGGCGTCCAGCAGCGCGTACTCGGCGAAGGCGCCGTGCGGCAGCACCGGGTTGCCGATCAGCCGCTCGCCCCGCCCGGGCCCGTCCGCGACCTCGCCGCACAGCTCCACCCCGGGCGTGAACGGCAGCGGCGGGCGGACCTGGTACTGCCCGCGCACCATCAGCGCGTCGGGGAAGTTGACGGCGGCGGCCCGCACCCGGACCAGCAGCTGCCCCGGCCCGGGCACCGGCTGCGGCACCTCCTCGGCGAGCCGCATCACCGCGGCCGGCTCGCCGAGCTCTCCGACCTGCCAGGCCCTCACAGTGCGCCGCCCGCTTCGAGCTCCCGCTGCAGCCGGTTCATCCCGCCGATCCACCGCTCCGGCTCGGTGGCCCGGACGCGGTAGTACTCGGCCACTTCGGGGTGCGGGAGGATCAGGAAGCGTTCCTCCCGCAGCGCGGCGAGCGTCGTGGCCGCGACGTCCTCGGGCTCCAGGGCGTTCGGGGCGAGCATCAGCTCGCCGAGGGCGCCGGTCGAGGCGAGCATGTCGGTGCGCACGCCCTGCGGGCACAGCGCGTGCGCCCGGACGCCCCGGTGGCGGTAGGTCGCGGAGAGCCATTCGGCGAAGGCGAGCGCGCCGTGCTTGCTGACCGCGTACGGCGCGGAGCCCAGGCTGGTGAGCAGCCCGGCGGCGGAGACGGTGGCGAGAAAGCGGCCCGCACCGCGCTCCAGCCAGCGGGGGAGCAGCAGTTCGGCGGCGCGCACGTGCGCCAGCACGTTGACCTCCCAGGCGAGCGTCCAGGCGGAGGCGGGGGCGTCGGCGCCGCCGGACGGGGCGACGCCCGCGTTCGCGCACCAGAGGTCGATCTCGCCGAGGGCCTCCCGGGAGCCCCCGACCAGGGCGGCCAGGCCCTCGGCGGAGGCGGCGTCCCCGGGCAGGGCGGTGCCGCCGCACTCCTGCGCGACGGCGTGGGCGGCCGCGGCGTCCAGGTCGTTGACCACCACCCGGGCCCCGGACGCCGCGAACGCCCGGGCCAGTGCGGCCCCGATGCCCCGCCCGGCGCCGGTGACCACGACGCCCTGGCCGGCGAACGCCCCGGCCGACGGGTCGGCGAGCGCCCCGGCCGTCACATCCCACCGCCGAGCGTGACCCCGCCGTCGACCACCAGGGTCTGGCCGGTGATCCAGCCGGCGTCCGGGGAGAGCAGGAAGGCGACCGCGCCCGCGACGTCCTCCGGCACGCCGAGGCGGCCGAGCGGGTAGGCGGCGGCGACCTGCTCCTCGCGGCCCTCGTACAGCGCCTCGGCGAACTTGGTCTTGACGACGGCGGGCGCGACGGCGTTGACCCGGATGCCCTGCGGGCCCAGCTCGGCGCCGAGTTCGGTGGTGAGCCGGATCAGTGCGGCCTTGCTGACGCCGTACATGCCGATGCCGGCGGAGGCGCGGATGCCCGCGATCGAGGCGACGTTGACGACCGAGCCGCCGTGCTCGCCCATCCACGCGGCGTGCGCGCGGCGGGTCCAGGCCAGCGGGCCGAGCACGTTGACGGCGATGATCTTGGCGGCGGCCGCCTCGTCGGTCTCCAGGACCGGCCCGTAGACCGGGTTGATGCCGGTGTTGTTGACCAGGTGATCGAGGCGCCCGAAGGCCTCCAGGGTGCGGGCGATCGCCTCCTCCTGGTGTGCCGGGTCGTCGGCCTTGCCCGCGACGGCGATGGCGTTCTCCGGTCCGCCCAGGTCCTGGACGGCCTCGGCCAGCGGCTCGGGGTTGCGGGCGGTGAGGCAGACCTTGGCGCCGCGGTCGACCAGCTCGCGCGCGATGCCGAGGCCGATGCCCCGGCTCGATCCGGTGACGACCGCCACCCGGCCCTTGAAGGAGTGCACCACGGAGCGTCCTGCCTTTCGTGCGAGGATCCGACTACCATCGCTGACTAAGCGCTTGCTCAGCATGGTGTCGGTGCGAGAACCTGTCAACAGCCCGCGGGGCCGCCGAGTGGTCGGCGGGACGGCCCGGTGGGCGGAGCCGGCAGGAGGAGCCGGTGGGACGGCCCGGTGGGACCGCTCGCCGGGGCCGTCCGGCGGGGCCCGACGCGAAAGCCCGTACGAATTCCGGTACGCGTTCTCTGGGAGGATGACGCCATGACCAGCACCCCGATGGCCGACCTCTGGCCGACCCTGCCCGGCGCCGACACCCGCCCCGAAGCGGCGTACCGGCTGCTCCAGGCGGCCGTCGAGTCCTTCGCGGAGCGCGGCTTCCACGCCACCACCACCCGGGACATCGCCACCGCCGCCGGGATGAGCCCGGCCGCGCTGTACATCCACTACCAGTCGAAGGCCGCGCTGCTGGCCGAGATCAGCCAGGCGGGGCACGCCGCCACGCTGGCCCTGGTCCGGGAGGCGGTGTCCGGCGAGGGCGGTCCGGCGGAGCGGATGCGGCGGCTCGTCGAGCAGTTCACCGCCTGGCACGCCCGGGCCCGGACGGTCGGCCGGGTGGTCAACTACGAGCTGCACGCGCTGCCCGAGGACGCCTACGCGGTGGTCGCCGCGCTGCGGCTGGACATCGAGCGCGAGGTCAGCGCGCTGATCGGGCAGGGGGCGTCGGCCGGCGACTTCCAGGTCTCGGAGGTGCGCACGGCGGCCCGCGCGGTCACCTCGCTGGGCATCGACGTCTCCCGCTGGTACACCGACCGCTCGACCGAGACGCCGGAGGAACTCGGCCGCCGCTACGGCGAGTTGGTGCTGCGGATGCTCGGCGCCCGGATCTGACCGGCCCGGCGTCGCTCTGGCGCCTTGACCTGCCCCGGGGGTGCGCGCAGACTCGTATACGAAGTACGTGTGCCTCGTAGGCGTACAGCGCCGGGGGCACGCGGGGTGACCCCGCGAGCCCCCTCCGGCGCACTCCCACCGCAGCCCCGACGCTGCGGATCGAAGCAGATCACCTCCCGCGGCGACCACGCCCCCCGACCGGCGGCGCCGACGGGAGCGACCCCGACCCGGGCCGGCCCGGCCGGGTCGTGCCGTCGCCACGGCGCGGCGGCACGGAGGCGCGCACGCTGCGGCGCGGCGCGGCCCGGGTGGTCGGAGAAAGGGAGGTGCAGCGATGCCCTTCCCGCAATCGAGTCCGGTCCGGCCCCGCTTCTGGCTGGAGACGGCCCTGGGCGGACTGTCCGGACTGCTGTTCCTGCTCACCCTGGCGTGGCCGGAGTGGATCGAGACGCTCCTCGGCCTCGACCCGGACGCCGGCAGCGGCGCGGCGGAGTGGCTGGTGGTCGCGCTGGCGGCCGCCGTCACCGGCGCCTGTCTGCTCGGCGCGCGGATCGAGTGGCGCCGGGCGCACCCCTCCTCGGCCCGCGCCGCGCGGTGAGCGGGGAGGAGGACCGTCATGACTGACGTATCGCCCGGGGTCGCCCCCGAGCAGCTGATCGACCTCGTCCGCCGGGCTCCGCTGAGCTTCGTGGGCACGGTCACCCGGGTCGGCGGCACCTCGCTCGCGGCCTTCCCGGCCGACGCCCGCAACGAACGGACCGCCGTGGTCAAGGTGACCGAGGTGCTGCACGCGCCCCAGGCCTTCCGGCAACTCGCGGGCAGTGAGGTCACCGTTCAACTGGCCCCCGACGAGGCCCCGTTGGCGGTCGGCGACACAAGGGCCCTCTTCACCCGGGGCCTGGTCTACGGTGAGGGCCTCGGCCTGGCCGAGGTGGCCCGGCTGCCCGTCGAGGCCGTCCAGGGGCACGTGTCGCTCGCCGCCACCACCGCCGACGAGCTGCCGTTCTCCTCGGTGCAACGCACGATCCGCAACCAGGACATCGCCGCCCACGCCGCCGAGGCG
This sequence comes from Kitasatospora sp. NPDC038210, assembly GCF_055600605.1. Lineage (NCBI taxonomy): Bacteria > Bacillati > Actinomycetota > Actinomycetes > Kitasatosporales > Streptomycetaceae > Kitasatospora > Kitasatospora sp. NPDC038210. The sequence goes on from NZ_JBVJYK010000001.1 coordinate 836,024, forward strand.
GACGCGGTGGTGATCGGCGCCGTGGTGGGCCTGGAGGACCTCGGCCTGCCGGCGCACTCCGAGCACGCCCCGCTCTGGTGGCGCGCCACGATCGACGTCTCCCGTGTCGAAGCCGGCCCGGTCACCCCCGGACGGACCGGCGTGCTCTACCCGCGTAGCCAGGACGTCCGCTGGTACCGCGTGCCCAAGCCGGCGCCCGGGCAGCTGGGCGTCTGGCTGCTGCACGACACCTCGGGCGACCTCGCGGCGCAGGCGCCGTACCGACTGCTCCACCCCGACGACTACCAGCCGGTGCAGAAGCTCGCCGTGCTGCGCGAAGGGAGGTGAGCCGACATGCCCACCATCAAGGTCGTCGACATCGTGCCCCGGGCACAGAGCGGTGACACCAACCAGGACGCCGAGCCCAACCTCGCGGTGAACCCGGAGAACCCGCGGGAGATGGTCGCGACCGCCTTCACCCTCGACCCGCTCGGCGGGCCGTTCGCCCCGGTCTTCGTCTCGGCCGACGGCGGCGACACCTGGGTGCTGACGTCCGTCGTCCCCGGGGAGAAGGGCGACTTCGGCACCTTCGACATCAGTGTCGGCTTCGCCGCGCAGGGCGGCAGGCTCTACGCGGGCATCCTCAACGCCACCACCGGCGACCTGGAGATCCTGCGGACGGAGGACATCACCTCGCCCGGGGCGATGGAGGTCCTGGCGGACGTGTCCACGGACCTGAACCCGGACCAGCCCTGGGTGGTCACGGCGCCCGCGGGGGCGGACGGCGGCGGCCGGGACGTCGTGTACGTCGGCAACAACGTCCTCGACCGGGGGGCCGGCTCCGCGACGGCGACGGTCTCCGCCGACGCCGGCACGGGCTCGGGCGGCTTCACCGACGTCCGGCTCGACCAGCGCCCCGGCGCGAAGAGCAACGGGCCGCCGATCCGGCTCGCCGTGCACTCCGACGGGACGGTCTACGGCGCCTTCGAGAGCTACAGCCGTGAGGTCCGGGACACGGCGGATCCGTTCCCGGCCTTCTTCATCACCCTCGACGTGGTGGTGACCCGGGACGACAAGGGCGGCCTCGGCCAGAACGCCTTCGAGGACCTCCGGGACTCGGTCGACGGCGTCGTCGGCCAGCGGGTGGTCAGCGGGCGGGCCCTGGAGTTCAAGGTGCACGAGGCGACGCTGGGCCAGGAGCGCACCGGCGCCGACCTGTCGATCGCGGTCGACCCCACGAACTCCAACAGTGTGTGGGTCGCCTGGTGCGACGCGACCGGCGGCCTCCCCACCGACTACGTGCTGCACGTGCGGCACTCGGCCGACCGGGGGCAGACCTGGGCCGACGCGCACGCGGACCTGATCGACGCCAAGAACCCCTCGCTCGCGATCAACTCCGACGGTCTGGTCGGACTGCTCTACCAGCAGCTCGCCAACGGCCAGTGGTCGACGGTGCTGGAGCTGTCCGCGGACCGCTTCGGGACCGTCGAGCGCACCGTCCTGCACCAGGCCCCGGGCGACGTCCCGAAGGCGAAGCACGTCCCGTACCTGGGCGACTACATCCGGATGCTGGCGATCGGCCGGGACTTCTACGGCATCTTCTCCGGCAACAACACACCGGACCGGGCCAACTTCCCGGTCGGCGTGACGTACCTGCGCAACGCCAACTTCACCACCCGCCAACTGCTCAGCACGGACGGCGTGACCCGCGTTCCGCCGTCCATCGACCCGTTCTTCTTCCACCGGGCCGCCTGAGCTTCCAGCGAGCCGACTGAGCGCACTCGGCGCACTCGCCAGGGCGCCCGCCACGACCGGTCGTGGCGGGCGCCCTGCTGTCGGGCACTGTGGCTCGGTGTTTCCGGTGTTCCCGAGGTGTTCGGGTGTTCAGGTGACGGCCAGGCAGAACTGCACCAGCCCGGCGTCCACGTCGAGGACGATCCTCTCCATCTCCGCCCACGGCGGGTGGAAGGGGTTGGGCGAGTGGGCCGCGTCGTTGCCCCACTCGACCGTGAAGCCGAGCACCTTGCCCCGGTCGGGGTCGGTGTAGTGGCGGGCGTAGACGTAGTCGTCGCTGGTGCCGCTGGTCGGGTACAGGTGGAAGCCGGTCATCGGCTTGTACGGCACGCCGCGGACGCCGTAGACGCCCCGGCAGAACGCCTCGGCGAGCAGCCGGGCGGTGTCCTCGTCCCCCTTGGGGATGTACTCGGAGTACGCGAGGTCGCCGGGCAGGCCGCGCTTGCCGTCGAACTGGTGGTTGCGGAAGTTCATGTCCGGGTCGACCGACTGGTTGTCGTCGTCGCCCCAGTTGTAGAGCATGTCCTGCGCGTAGCTGTGGACGTCGACGAACCACCCGGTCCGCGGGTGCTGGTCCAGCAGCCAGCGGACGTTGCGGGTCTCCGGCTCGGAGAACGCGGTCGGCCCGCAGTAGACCATCTCGTCGCACGGGTCGGCCGAGACCTGGGGGTTTGCGTGCGGGTCGAAGGCGGTGGCGAAGTCGAACAGGAAGTCGTAGTTGCGGTTGAGGTCGACGCCGATGCAGGCGGGGTTCGGGCTGCCGCCGGCGTTGGCCGGGTTGCGGTTCTTGCGCCACATCGACCTCACGGTCTGGCTGTAGTGCCGCCCGTCGGGGTTGACCAGCGGGTAGACGACCAGGTCGAGGCGCCGGAGCAGGTGCTGCACCTGGTCGGCGGTGAAGACGGAGCCGCCGTAGCCGAGGCCGGTGCCGTTCCGGTAGGCCTCCAGCAGGTCGGCGGCGAAGTGGACGAGGACCTCGCAGCTGCCCCATTCGCGGGCGTGCACGCCGCCGATCAACATCACGCACTTCTTGGGGATGGGCGCGGGTGCGCCGATCGCCAGGGCGTGCGCGGTGCGGCCCTCGAACGAGGGCTCGGGCAGGGTGACGAGCTCGGCGAGGCCGGGGTAGGCGGTGGCCAGGCTGGTCACGGCGGACTCGACCTCGGTGATGTTCAGGTACGGCATGGCGGGCCTCCCGGGTCAGCCGGCGAGCTTGGCGGCCAGGCCGCGCGGGACGGCGTCGGCGGGGGCGAACCGGTCGCCGGTGCCGACCTCGGCCTGGGCGGCGCGCCCGGCCTCGCTGGCGTTGCCGATCCGGGTCACCGTGACGCCCTCGCGTTCGAGGGCCGGGACCTGGGCGGCCGTGGCGTAGACGTCGATGCCGACGCGGCCGTCCGCCTCGACGTACGGGCGTCCGCCGGTGTCGGAGCGGGTGTCGCGCAGCAGCGCGCGCAGGGCGTCCGGGTCCCTGGCGGTGACGCGCAGGCGCAGGATGTCGTCGTGGTGGGGTTCGTTCGGAACGGCGGACATGGGGACTTCTTCCCTGGCGCCTGCGGAACGTGGCCGGAGCGGTCTCGGGCGGCTCGCTCCGCAGCGCCGTCATCAGAGGATATGTCCGACGTGTACCTCGTATCCTCAGGATGCGTCGCCGCCGTAGAAGGCGTCAAGGGGAGGCTGCGGCATCCCGTCCAGCAGGCTGTCCAGGCCGCGGAGCATCTCGGCGTCGTCGTCGAAGTCGGCGAAGCGTGGCACCAGGGCGCGCAGCCGCGGGTAGTCGGCGGCGGGCAGCCGGTGCAGGCCGAGCCGCAGGGCCGGGTCCGGCTCCTCCGGGTTGTCGACCACCTGGCGCTTGTCGACCAGCAGGCAGCCGAGGTTCCAGGCGACGAAGGAGCGGTAGACGGTCAGGGCGGTCGCGTCGTCGAAGCCGGCCCGCCCGAGCACGGCGAGGATGTGCTCGGTCAGTTCGAGCACCGGCGCCGGCCGCCGCGTCACCGGGACGGTCAGCGGGCGGGTCGCGACCAGCGGCAGGATCTCGGGGTGGGCGTGCGCGACGGCGGCGAACGCCCGGGCGATCCGGCGCAGTTCCTGCCGCCACTCGGGCTGGTGCGGCTCGGGCCGGCGCCGCTCGGGCCGGTGCCGCTCGGGCGGGCGAGGGCCGCTCGCGGCAGCGGTCCGCAGCCGGTCGTTGACCTCGGTGAAGTAGGCCTCGGTCAGGCCGTCGAGCAGGGCTTCCTTGCCCGGGGTGTAGCGGTACAGGGCCATCGACTCGACACCCAGCTCGGACGCCAGTCGGCGCATGGTCAGTGCGGGCAGGCCCTCGCGGTCGACCAGCGCCACCGCAGCGTCGAGCACCTGCGGGCGGCTCAGCCGCCCCCGCTTCTCGGTGCCGTCCCGCTCACCCATGTCCGCACTCCTCCGGATCGGCGGAAGTCACCCAGCGGATACAGAACCAGGATACAAGGGATGAATCAGTCGTAGACGGGCACGGCGCATGTGGCCCGGCCGGTCCCGGCGCTCCGGTGATTGTGCTGGTCAGCCGACCAGCAGTCGAACGGCCAGTACGGCGACCAGGGCGGCGGATCCGATTGCGGTGAGTAGTCGCCCGCGCGGCCCGGTGAGAGCGCGGCCCAGCAGCGCCCCGCCCGAGGCGAGCAGCAGCTGCCAGCTGGCGGAGGCGGCGAACGCGGCGGCGACGAACACCGCCCGGGCGAGGGCGTCGGCGGTCGCGGCGTCCCGGCCGCTGCCGCCGAGGACCAGGGCGGCGAAGTAGAGCACGGTGAGCGGGTTCAGCAGGGTGATCCCGAGCAGGGTCAGGAAGGCCCGGGCGGGGGAGGGCGGCGCCTGCTCCGGGGTTAGGGCGGCGGCGGACGGCGCGACGGCACCGGACGGCGCGACGGCACCGGACGGCGCGACGGCACCGGACGGCGCGGCGGCCCCGGGGCGGTGGCGCAGCGCGCTGTGGGCCGTACGGGCCGACAGGGCCAGCAGCACCAGGGCGGAGCCGATCCGCAGCGGCCCGGCGACCGGTTCGAGCAGGGGTGCGAGCCCGCCGCCGCCGGCCGCCGCGACCAGTGCGTACAGTCCGTCCGCGGCGGCCACGCCGAGGGCGGCGCAGGCACCGGTGCGCAGCGAGGTCCGCGCGGTGAGCGCGACGACATGGGCCCCGACGGCCCCCACCGGGACGGCGACGCCGTACCCGGCGAGCAGCCCCGCGACCAGGGCGGCCCTCATCCGCGTGCGGCGTCGGGCCTCCGGGGACGGCCGGGCTGCTGTCGGACCGCGGCCGGGCGGGCGGAGGTCTCGGGCAGCGCGGGGGCGGGGAGGACGGTCATGCGGTGATGGTGACGGCCGGGCGGCGGGGGCGGCAAGCGGTTTTCCGGTGGGTGGCGGGTGGCGGGGTGTGGGTGGCGGTGGGTGGTGGGTGCCCGGGTAGTGGGTGGCTTGTGGCCGGAGGTGGGCGCCGGGTCACGGGTGGCGGCGGGTGGGTAACGTGGGGGCGTCCCGTGACACCCGTTCCGAGGAGAACCGATGGACAGTCAGAACGACCCGGTGCGCGTCATGTTGGCGGAGGCCTGGGGCTCCTGGGCGGAACGCGGTGCGGCCCTCGGCGCCGCGGACTGGGGCCGGCCGACCCGGCTGCCCGCGTGGACCGTCCGGGAGCTCTACGCGCACGTGGCACCGGTGCCGGAGATGTTCACCGGGCTGCGCACGGCCGTCCTCGACGGGCCGGCCGAGATCACCACGGGTGCCGGGATCCTGCGTGCCTACAACCGGCCGGGCGGTCTCGCGGACACCGCCGCCGGGCAGGTCGCCGAGACGGCGAGGCAGGCCGCCGTGGCGGCCGACCCTGCGCTGCTGATCGCCCGGTTCGGGGTCGAGGGCCCGGCGGCCCTGGCCGCGCTCGACGACCTGCCGCCCGGTACGACGGTCGCGCACCCGCTGCTCGGCAGCGTCACGGTCGGCGCTCTCGGCGAGGTGGCGCTGATGGAGGCGACCGTCCACCTGCTCGACCTGATCGCGGCCGTCGGCGGGCCGCCGCCCGCCGGCGCGGCGCTGCGGGCGACCCGGGCCCTGCTGGCGGAGGTCGCCGACCCGGTGGCCTTCATCGAGGCGGCGAGCGGGCGCAGCGCCGAGGCGGTGCTCCCGGTCATCCGCTGACGTCGGCCGTCCGGCGCCGTGCACCGCCGTTCCGCGGCCGTCCGCCGCTGTTTCACGGCCTTTTCGCCGTCCTTCGCCGTCGTTTCGCGGTCGTTCGCGCTCGTTCCTGCCGGGGTCGGGATCCCCTGGTCAGCAGTATGATCAACGGCCGGAGTCGGACCCGATCGGGGGAGAGTCAGTGGACCAGGTGCTCAACATGTGGTGGGTGCTGCCCGTCGTCCTGTACGGCAGCGGATGGATCGTCAAGGACGCCCGGCAGGCACTGAAGGTGCGGCACGAGCGCAAGATGGAGCTGCTCGCCGCCAGTGAGCGTCAGCAGGCCGCGCTGGAGGCGTCGAACCGCCCGCCGGAGCCGGTCTGCGGCTGCACCCACCACCTGGCCAAGCACGACAAGCAGGGCCGCTGCCACGAGGACGTCGAGGCCCCGACCGCCTGGGACGCCGACCGCCGCCCGCTGCAGTACGAGGCGCGGCCGTGCAACTGCCAGCAGTACATCGGTCCGGAGCCGCTCGGCACGGTCTTCGCCCCGGAGCTGGTCGACCCGCGCTGACCGCGCGGTCCCGTCCCGCGGCGGTCCCGTCCCGCGGCGGGGTCTGGCGGGGTCCGGCCGGTCCACTTGGTGTCATGAGCCTTTCAAAGGTGCGGGTTTGCTGTCACGCTGCTGCTTCCGGCCCGCTCCCCACGAGAGGTTCCGATGAGAAGACTCCTGCATGCCCTGACCGGTGCCGCCCTGTTCGCAGCCGCCGGCCTCGCGGCGCTCGCCACCCCCAATGTGGCGAGCGCCGCGGACTGCGCACCCGCCCAGGTGGTGGCCAACAGCGGTTTCGAGTCCGGCAGTTCACCCTGGACGGCGCCGAGCGGCGCGATCACCGGCGACACCGGCCAGAGCGCGCACTCCGGCAGCTCCTACGCCTGGCTCGACGGTTACGGATCCACCCACACCGACACCCTCTCGCAGTCCGTCACCCTCCCCACCGGGTGCGGCACCGCGACGCTCGGATTCTGGCTGCACGTCGACACCGCCGAAACCACCGGCAGCACCGCCTACGACAAGCTCACCGTCAAGCTCGGCTCCACCACCCTGGCCACCTACTCCAACCTGGACGCCCGGGACGGGTACGTGCACCGGACCGTCGACGTCTCCGCCTTCGCCGGCCAGACCGCGACGCTCTCCTTCGCCGGCGTCGAGGACTCCAGTCTGCAGACCAGCTTCGTGCTGGACGACGTCACCCTGGACGCCTCCGGCGGCACCACCCCGCCCCAGCCCGGCGACCCGACCCGCACCCCGGCCTCGCCCGGATACACCGTCAACCTCACCAGCGACGCCTCCGGCGGCAGTTGGAGCGGCCACGAGAGCGTGACCTTCACCAACGCCTCGCCCAGCCCGCTGAACGAGGTGTACCTGCGGCTGTGGGACAACTGGCACGGCAGCTGCCCCAGCACCCCGATCACGGTGACCAACGTGACCGGCGGCACGCCCGCCCCGCTCTCGGTGAACTGCACCGCGCTCAAGGTCACCCTGCCGGCGCCGCTCGCGCAGGGCCAGAGCGGCACGGTCGGCTTCGACCTCGGCATCACCGTGCCGAGCGGTGCGGACCGCTTCGGCCGGGACGGAGCGTTCAACTTCATCGGCAACGCCCTTCCCGTCCTGGCGATACGGGACGGAGCCGGCTGGCACCTCGACCCGTACACCAACAGCGGCGAGTCCTTCTACTCGGTGGCCTCGGACTTCACCGTCACCCTGGACCACCCCTCCGGCCTGCTGGTGCCCGCGACCGGCACCTCGGTGGACACCCCGGGCACGGCCGGTCGGACCGTCACCAAGGCGACCGCGAGCAAGGTGCGCGACTTCGCCTGGGGCGCCGGGCCGTTCACCAAGATCTCCGGCACCTCGGCGGCCGGGGTGAAGGTCAACGTCTACTCGGTGGCGGGGATCAGCGCGGCCGACGCCAAGTCGATGCTCTCCACCGCGACCACGGCGGTCGACGCCCACGCCCAGCGCTTCGGCGCCTACCCGTACGGCGAGCTGGACGCGGTGATCGACAACAACTTCTGGTTCGGCGGCATGGAGTACCCGGGCTTCGTCCTCGACCTCGTCAGCACCACGGCACTGACCCACGAGATCGGCCACCAGTGGTGGTACGGCATCGTCGGCGACGACGAGTACACCAGCCCCTGGCTGGACGAGGCCTTCACCGACTACTCCACCGACCTCGCCCTCGGCAAGACCGGCAACGGCTGCTGGAACAGCGTCTCCTGGGCCTCGGCGGCCGAGAAGATCACCAACTCGATGGCGTACTGGGACGCCAACTCCTCCCGCTACTCGACGGTCGTCTACGGCTACGGCAAGTGCGCCCTGCACGACCTGCGCCGGACGATCGGCGACACCGCGATGACCACCCTGCTGCGGAACTACGCGCAGGCGCACTGGTACGGCGTGTCCACCACCGCGGAGTTCAAGGCCGCGGCCCAGGCCGCCACCACCGTCGACCTGACCTCCTTCTGGAGCCAGCACCGCATCGACGGCTGACCGCCGACCGTCCACGCCGCCCCTGGCCCCGCCCGGGGCGGCGCCCGACCCGCGTCCGGCACCCGTCCGCCACTCCGGAGAGGACCCCATGACCGCCCGCCCCCACACCCGCACACTCGCACTGCTCGCCACCACGGCCGTCGGCCTCGCAACCGCCCTGGGCGCGGCAACCCCGGCCGCCGCCACAGCGAGCCACCGCAGCGACCACACCCGCCGGCACGCGGACGACATCTGGGGTGGCTACATCACCTACGGCTCCACGTTCACGACGATATCGGGCACCTGGAACATCCCGGCGCTCGACTGCACCGACAACCGCGGAATCGCCTCCCCCTGGGTCGGGTTGGACGGGTGGGACAGCGACACCGTCGAGCAGATCGGCGTCGACCTCGACTGCACGACCGGCCGGGCACAGTACAACACCTGGGTCGAGATGTACCCGCAGGACAGCATCTACTTCGCCGAACCCGTCCAGGCCGGCGACTCCATGACCGGCACCGTCACCGACGAAGGCGGGCACTGGTACGCGCTGACCCTGAGCGACACCACCCGGGGCTGGACGAAGTCCTTCCGGAAGTACCTCGCCACCGCGACCTCCGTCAATGCCGAGGCCGTCATCGAACCCATCGGCCCGGGCTCCGTGCCGACCCTGGCGAAGTTCGGCCCGCTGCAGTTCACCGGCGTCACCGTCGACGGCCGGCCGATCGGCGACTACGCCACCCACTCGTCCACCGTCACCCGGAGGACGACGACGCTGGCCACCACCGGCACGCTCAAGAGCGACGCGTTCCCCGTCACCTGGCGGCACTCCTGACAGAGCCGTCGCCCCGGCCCCGCCGGGAAGCACACTGACCGCGGGCGCGGCCCCACCGGCTCTCTGCTGTCCGAGCAGAGCGACCGAGGGGCTGCGCCTGTCGCCGTCCGCCCCCTGGGCGCGGCGACCGGGGCGGCCGGGCGGGGGAGAGCACGGTCGGGCAGGAAGGCCGAGGCTCGGCGGCGCGTCCGTGTTGCCCGCGGATCCGGACCTACCGGCTGGTAGCTCCGATGGCCGGACGCCGTCGGCACGTGAGGCCGGTAACACCGGCCGGAGCGTCTCCTACGGCCGGTCGTAGTCGCGTCCTCCCTGGTCGGAGCGTTGCCGGGGAGCCCGAGCGGCGCCCGCCTACGGTTCGTGGTCGTACTGAGCGGCCTTGGGTCCCGGCCCGGGCCCCGCTAAGAATGGGCCAGTCCTGCCTCTCCCGCCGTGTCACCGGTGGGCGGCATCCCCCGTGCGGGCCCCAGGGTTCGCCCTGCCGAGATCCCGGCTCCGGCACGAGCCGTGCGATCCGGGCCAGCGGAAGAAGGTGTCCCGATGTCCGGTCCAGCCCTGCCCACCGCGTCGGCGCTTCACCCGTTGCTCCTGGCGGCCGGGCGCGTCCAGGCCTTCCTGGACTACTTCGCGGGCGTGTTCACCCTGCTGTCGCTGACCGCCGTGGTGGTGTGCGGTCTGACCGCCACCGACCGGCTGATGCTGACACCGCGGCTGCGGGTGGCCCTGCAGTCGGCACACCGGGCGACGGCCGTCGCGGCCCTCGGATTCCTGGGCGTCCACATCGCGGTCAAGGTCGCCGAGCGGCACGCCGGCCCGTGGGCCGCGGTGGTGCCCTTCACCGGAGGTGCCGGCGGTACGGGCGTCGAGATCGCCCTGGGCACCGTGGCCGCCGACCTGATGGTGCTGGTGGCGGCCACCGGCGTGCTGCGCGGACGGTTCGCGGGCAGCCGCCACGCCTGGCTGTGGCGGGTCCTGCACTCCACCGCGTACGCGTGCTGGCCGGTCGCCCTGGCCCACGGGCTGACCGCGGGACGACCGGCCCACGCCTGGGTGTGGTGGGGCTACGGGCTGTGCGCGGCTGCGGTGGCCCTCGCGCTGCTGGTGCGCACCCTCGCCGGGGCAGGCCGGCGACGGGCCGCCGGACTGCACCGGCGTGGCACGCGCGCCCGCCGTCCCGCCCCCGCGCACGCGACCAGCCTCGCCGCGGCCGCCGCGCGTTCCTCCCTCGCGGACACCGGTACCCGTCCGCTGGCCCGGCCGGGCCTGTCCGTGGCCGGTTCCGCCGCCGCGGACCGGCCGGCGCGCCGGCCCCGGCACGCCGGACCGCCCGCAGCCGTCCCGCTGCACCTGGCCCGGCCGGGCGGTGGCCGATGAGCCCGGCACCCGCGCTGCCCGAGGTGCGCTGGCTGGCGCCTGCCCGGCTCACGGCCGGCCTGGACCGCAGGACGCGACTGGACCTCGCGGCACACAGGTCCGTCCACCCGTTGCCGCCGCACCCGTCCCGGGACGACCTGCTCGCGCTGGCCGAGGGCGTGGACCTGCGGGGCCGCGGTGGCGCCGGGTTCCCGTTCGCCCGCAAGGCCCGCGCCACCCTCGCGGCGTCCGACCGCTCCGGCGCGCGCCCCGTGATCGTGGTCAACGGTGCCGAGGGCGAGCCGCCCAGCGCCAAGGACACCATGCTGCTCGCCCGTGTGCCGCACCTCGTCCTGGACGGGGCGTGCGCGGCGGCGGCCGCCTTCGGGGCGGAGGAGATCGTGATCGGCGTCGCCGCGGGCGGCCCCGGCGAGGACTCCGTCACCGCCGCGCTCGCCGAGCGCGAGAACGACCTGCCGTGCCCGGCCCGCCTGGTGTGCCTGCCCGAGCGGTTCGTCTCCGGCGAGTCCAGCGCGCTGATCCGCGGGGTGAACGGCCTCGCGGTCCTCCCCGGCACGGTGAAGTCACGCGCTGCCGACGGCGGGCCGGGCGGTGTCCGACGGCGCCCCACGCTGCTGTCCAACGCCGAGACGTGGGCCCAGCTCGCACTGGTCGTCCGCCTCGGCGTCGATGCGTACGGGACGGTCGGCACTGCCGCGGAACCCGGCACCGTGCTGCTGACCGTCAACCGACCGGCGGCCGGTCCGTTGGTGGTGGAGGTCCCGGCCGGGACGCCGATGGGGCCGGTGCTGGAAGCCTGCGGCACCCCCGCGGGCGAGGGCGTGCTCGTCGGCGGCTACCACGGGGCGTGGCTGCCCGGGCGGGACGCCGTCGGTGCCCCGCTGTCCCGGGCCGGTCTGGCGGGACTCGGCGGAACCTTCGGGGCCGGGGCGGTCGTCGCACTGCCCGGGGACACCTGCCCGATCGGCGAGATCGCCCGGGTCGCGGCCTGGCTGGCGGGCGAGTCCGCCGGACAGTGCGGACCCTGCCGACGGGGACTGCCCGACGCCGCCGACGCACTGGCGGCCCTGGCCGGCGGCGCCGGGCCCGCCACATTGGCGCAGGTCCGCAGCGCCCTCGGGGCGGCGCAGGGCGGCGGCGCCTGCTCGCACCCGGACGGCACGGCCCGCTTCGTCCTGACCGCGCTCGACGTGTTCGCGCAGGACGTGGCCGCCCACGTCGCCGGCCCGGGCTGCGGACGGCCGGTGCTCGGCGTACTGCCGCTGCCCGCGGAGAGCGGGCCCCGTCTGGAGGTGGACTGGTCCCGGTGCGCGGGGCACGGACTGTGCGCCGTCGTGGCGCCCGGGCTCGTCCGGCTGGGCCCGCACGGCTATCCCGCGTCGACGTCGATGCCCGTCGCGCCGTGGCAGCGGCACGCCGCGCGCCAGGCGGTGAGCCAGTGCCCTGCGCTGGCGCTACGGCTGGACCGGCGCCGCTGACGGCGCCCGCCCGGCGGTGGCGTCCGGCGGTGGCGTCCGGCGGTGGCGTCCGCCGGTGGCGGAGTCGGACCACCAGCTGTACGGGCTGTTCTGTTCGGGCCGCTGGTGCTGTACGGAACGGCGGCCCCGCAGGAGTCACCGCCGCACACGCGGGCATGAGGTTCCGTCAACTCGACTTCCGGTTCGGGTCTTTCTTCCGCGAGTGCCGGGCTGACGGTCTTTCTGTCGGGGTCGTGATTTCAGGAACGGGCCCTGCGGTGCGGCTCTATGGGCGAAACTTGCCTTCATGGTGCATTCGTCGGCGGATCCCGTACTGAGCCTCGTGGATCAGCGGCTGGTGGCCGCTTTGCAGTGCGACGGGCGTCTGTCTGCGGAGCGGGCGGCCCAGGTGCTGGGGCTCAGCCCCGCCACCGTGCGGCGCCGTCTGCAGGCGCTCGGCGCCGACGGCACACTGCGGGTGGTGGTCTCACCGGTGGCGCGACCGCGCAACGGCGGCTCGGCCGGGGCGCTGTTCCTGCGGATCCGGGTCCTACGGGGCAAGCTCGACACGATCGTCGCCGCGCTCGCCGCGCGCGAGGACATCCCGTTCATCGACGTCACCACCTCGGGTGACGAGATCTTCGCGGTCGCCCGCACCGAACCGGGCTCACGCGACCCGCTGGTCTTCCGGCAACTGCCCTCCACCCAGGCGGTCACCTCCCTGGAGAGCGCCACGATCCTGCACGTCTTCCGGCTCACCTCCGAGTGGCGCCATCAGGTGCTGACCGCAGCCGAACGCGCGGCACTGAGCCGGGCCGCGCCGGCCCCCGGAGCGACCGCCGCCGGCCCGGGCACCGGCTCCCCCGGCCCCTACGGCATCGACACCGACCCCCTGGAGCAGACCCTCCTCGACGCCCTCGACCCCGACGCCCGTCTGCCCGCAGCGGCCCTGGCCGCGCGCACCGGCCACCCGGAGAGCACCGTGCGCCGACGCCTGGCCCGACTCACCGCCCAGGGCCGCCTGATCACCCAGGTTCTGGTCGAGCCCCGCCGGCTCGGGCTGCCCATCGAGGCCAAACTCCTGCTGCACGTGCCCCCGGACCACCTCGCTGCCGCCGGACAGGCCCTGGCCGACCATTCCGCGGTCCACGGCGCCTTCGCGACCTCGGGTCCCTCGAACCTGCACGCCGCCGCGTACTTCCCCGACCTGACGGCCCTCTACGGTTTCCTCTCCCGCGACCTGGTCGGCCTGGGCATCACCCACATCGAGACGGCCATCGTCAGCCGAGCCGTCAAACGCACCCCCGCACCGTCGTATCCCGCGTCGCCGTAGGTGTCGGCGCGCCGGTGTCGGCGACGACGAGGTGACGGCATCCGCGGTGCCGGGCCGGCGCGGCGCTTGTGATCGGCGGCTACTGGCGCGCCGGTCGCGTGGGCTGCCGGTGTCCGGTCGGGACTGCCCGTGTCACGGGACTCACCTCGATGGCGGGGTGAAGCCGGCGGTCGTGGGCGGGGCCGCGAACGCGTCCGCATGGTCGGCGACCCAGGTCGCGTAGTCGTGGGCCGGGCGGCCGAGCACCCGTCGGACGGTGTCGGTCACGACGGCGGGGCGACCGAGCTCCCGGCGGTAGCGAGCCAGCAGGGCGGCGACGAACGGCGCGGCGACGCCCTGGCGCAGGAGGGCTTCGGCGGCTGCCTCGGGCGGTACGCCCCGGTAGGTCAGGGGACGGCCGAGGACGCCGCCGATCACCTCGATCATCCGGGCGTGGGTCAGGGCGTGCGGGCCGGTGAGTTCCAGTCGGCCGAGCGGCCGGTCCGTGATCAGGGCCCGGGCCGCGACATCGGCGAGGTCCTGTTCGTGGATCTGCGCCTCGGAGAACTCCGGGTAGGGGCCATGGACGACGTCACCGGCTCGGATCTGGGCACCCCAGGCGTGCAGGCTGCTGGCGGCGAACGTGCCGGAGCGCAGGCTGGCCCACTCCAGTCCGCTGGCGGTCACGGCCTGTTCCGCCTCCTTGTTGCGGTCGCCACGGTGCCGGGAGGGCTGGTCGTCCGGGTCCTCGTCGATGTTGAGCGCGCTCAGCGCGACCACGCGGCGTACGCCCCGGTCGCGGGCGAGCGCGACGAGTTCGGCGGCGGCCTCTCCGGCCGCCCTGGGGTGCAGGAACAGTGCGGTGACGCCCTTCAGGGCATCGGCGAGCGTGCTCGGACGGGACGGGTCGCCGTGGACGATCTCGATGCCGTCGGGCAGCGCGGCGGTCGCGGGGGTGCGGGTCACCGCGCGGACGGCCCGGCCGTCGGCGGCGAGGGCGGTCACGAGTGGACGGCCGACCAGGCCGGTCGCTCCGGTCACCAGGATCACGGGAATCTCCTTCGTGGAATGTCGGTCGAGGGCGCGTGGGCGCGTGGACAGCCGTCGGTGAAACGACTGTTCGGGTTCGGGTCCGTCCGTGGGCGTGCAGGACCGGATCCGGGAGCATACGGTGCGAGCCGGTGCCGAGCCGGTGCCGAGCCGGTGCAAGCCGGTGCCGAGCCGGTGCGAGCCGGTGCGAGCCGGGACAGACGGGGAACGGATGGGAACGGGGCGGGGACGAGCCGTCCGGCGGCAACCCCTCGCCTCGTCCCGGTCGGTCACGGCGTGCGGGCCGCGTGCGGGGCCAAGTGCCTGCGCAGGAAAGCGATCTGCGTCCGGGCGGCCTGTTCGTGCGCTTCGAGGAAGGGGGCGTAGTGGCGGCCCGGCAGGTGGACCACTTCGGCGTCCGGGGTGTGCCGGGCCGCCCCGACGGCGGGGCCGGGGAGCGTGCTCTGGTCCTGGTCGCAGACGACAACCAGCAGGGGGCACCGGATCCGGGACGCGTGGCGACCGGGCCGGTACCCGGGGAGCTGGAGCGCGATCCGGGCGGCGACCGTCTGCTCCCAGGTGGTGTGGCGGCGGTCGGGATCGAGGGCCCGGTCACCGTCCATGGCGTCGCGTGTGGTGAGCGAGGCGACGGTGCCGCGCGGGCCGGCGGTGGGGACCAGCATCGGCGGACGGCCGACGAGGCTCCCGAGCGTGTCCGCGACACCCCGGCCGAAGAGCCGCAACGCCGCGATGGGCGTCATGGCACGCAGCGCATGGGGGGCGAGGGCGCGCCCGTCGACCAGCGGCGTCTGTGCGATGGCGCAGGCCAGTCGGGGGTGATCGGCCGCGACGCGGAAGACGTGGCCGCCCGCGAGCGAGAAACCCCAGACCGAGATCCTCTCCGGGTCGACGTCGGGCAGGGTGGCCGCGTACTCGATCGCGGCGTGCCAGTCGGCGATCTGCTCGTCGAAGCGGACGACCTGACGTGGTGCGCCCCCGCTCTCCCCGAACCGTCGGTGATCGAAGGCGAGGACGGCGAAGCCGGCGTCGTTGAAGCGTGCGGCGAACAGGTCCGTGGCCGGCTCCTTGGTCACCGAGGTCCCGCCGGCCATGATCACACAGCCGCCGTTGGATCCCGGGTAGTACCAGGCGGCGCATGAGGTGCCGCCGCTGGCGAAGCGTACGTTCTCCCGTTGTGCGGACGCGGGCACGTGGACCTCCAGGGTGGATGCGTCGTTCTCGGGTGCTGTGAATCCGCGGGCCTGCGGCGATGCCGTACCGCAGGCCTCCTGCGCGGTGCCGCCGGTGGCAGCCCCGGAGGTGCCGGCGGCCGACCGATCGCGCCGGGTGGACCGGATGCGCGGGTCGAGGATCACCGGGTGGTCCTTCCACGGCCCGGATCCGCCGGTGTACGTCGGAACCGGGGTGGAGCGGATGACATCCATGCTCGGCCCGGGCTCCCTCGGCAGGCCCTGCGGTGCGACGGAATGGGCGAAACTCGCCTTCGTGGTGCCTTCTTCGGCGGATTCCGTACCGAGCCTTGGGGATCGGCGGCTGGTGGCTGCTTCGCAGTGCGACGGGCGTCCGTCCGCGGAGCGGGCGGCCCGGGTGCCGGGCTCAGGCCGGGCTCGGGCCGGGGGGGCGGCCGGGGGGAGGGGGGAGGCGGACTCGTCGCGGCGGAAGCACTCGATGGGCGCCGGATGCCGCGGTCACCTGGCGGGCGGGACCGGGGCGGCGTGGAGGGAGCCGAGCAGGCTGAGGGAGCGGGCGCTGGAACTGCCGGGCTCCGCCTGGTAGATGACGAGCTGCTGGCCCGGTTCGGCGCGCACGTCGAAGGTCTCGTACGCGAGTTCCAGGGGCCCGACGTCCGGGTGGAGCAGGTGCTTGGCCTCCCGGGTCTTGCCGCGCACCACGTGGCTGCTCCACAGGACGGCGAAGTCGGCGCTCCGCTCGGTGAGGCCGCGGGTGAGGTCCCGCAGCCGGGGGTTGTCGGGGTCGACACCGGCCGCCTCTCGCAGGTGCGCCACGACGGCCTCCGCGGCTCGGCGCCAGCGGGTGTGGAACCGGCGGCCCGCCGGATCGAGGAACGTCATGCGGGCCAGGTTGTCCATCCGTTCGAAGGGTGAGTGCAGGGCCTCGGCCAGGGCGTTGGCCGCCAGGACGTCCAGGGTCCGGTTGACGACGAAGGCCGGAGCCGCCGGGTAGCCGTCCAGCAGCTGCCGGAGGGCGGGATGGACCCGGTCCGTGGTACCGGCGGGCCTGGTGCCCGGGGTGGTTCCCGCCAGGCGGTGCAGGTGCGCGCGGGCATCGGGGCACAGGTGCAGCGCGCGGCCGAGCGCGTCGAGCACCTGGGCCGACGGGTGGCGTTCACGCCCCTGTTCCAGCCGGGTGTAGTAGTCGGCGTTCACTCCGGCCAGGACGGCGACCTCCTCGCGGCGCAGCCCGGCGACCCTGCGCACGCCGTGGCTCGCGATGCCGATGTCCTGCGGTCGCAGGGCCGCCCTGCGTGCGCGCAGGTACTCCCCGAGGCGGTTGTCGTCGGTCATGCCGTCAGGTTAGGCCGCGACGCCGGTGCGGTGCCCGGGTGCGGTGCACCCAGGCACGGGCCGTCCTGGTCGGCGGCCGCCGTCCTGCCCAGACTCGGTCGGGCAGGACCGATCTGCACAGCGAGAGGAAACAGCAGGCATGACAGACACAGGCAAGGTCGTGGCGATCACCGGCGCGAGCAGCGGGATCGGAGAGGCGACGGCCCGTCTCCTCGCCGCCGACGGCCACCGCGTGCTCCTCGGAGCGCGGCGTACCGACCGCCTCGGCGCGGTGGTCCGGGAGATCGCCGAGGGCGGCGGCACCGCCGCGTCCCGGCGGCTGGACGTCACGGACGCGGCCGACGTCGAGGCCTTCGTGGCCGCGGCCCGCGAGCGCTTCGGGCGCCTCGACGTGATGGTCAACAACGCCGGGGTGATGCCGCTCTCACTGCTCACCGCCCTGAGGACCGACGAGTGGGACCGGATGATCGACGTGAACGTGCGGGGAGTCCTCCACGGCATCGCCGCCGCGCTGCCGCTGATGCGCGCCCAGGGCGGCGGGCACTTCGTGAACATCGCCTCCGTCGGGGCGTACGAGGTCTCCCCGACCGCGGCCGTCTACTGCGCCACCAAGTTCGCCGTGCGCGCGATCTCCGAAGGACTGCGTCAGGAGTCGACCGGGGACATCCGGGTCACCCTCGTCTCCCCGGGGGTGACCGAGTCCGAACTCGCCGACGGCATCGGCGACCCCGCCGCCAGGAAGGCCATGGAGGCCTACCGCGCCGTGGCACTGCCGGCCGGCGCGATCGCGCGGGCCATCGCCTACGCCGTCTCCCAGCCGTCCGGGGTCGACGTCAACGAGATCGTCGTCCGTCCCACCGCGAGCGCCCAGTGACCCCCTCCGGCACGGAACCCGCCGTGCCGCACCACACCACCGACGACGACCTGGCCCGCAGACTGCGGATCCTGGAGGACAAGGAGGCGCTGCGCACCCTCCTGATGCGCGGATGGCGGGCGCTGGACCGCAAGGACTGGCAGACCTGGATCGAGTGCTGGGCCGAGGACGCGGTCCTGGAGTTCGGACCGTGGGAGACGATCCGCGGCAGGGAGGCGATCCGGGCGAAGGTGGAGGAGGCGGAAGCGCCGTACGCGGCCATGCAGCACCACATCCTCAACCTGCACGTCGACGTCGAGGGCGACCGGGCCACCGGCATCGGCTACATGTGCTTCGTCGCGGTCGTCACACCCGGGCGTGCCGGTGCCCCGTACTCCGTGGGAGGGCCCTACGACTGGGAGTTCCGCCGGGGCCCCGAGGGCTGGCTCCTGGTCCGCCAGCGGCTCGACGTCCGGTGGACCGACGGCGAGGACCCCCTGAGGGCCTTCGAGTAGCGGACGCCCGCCCCGTCACCGACGCGGGCCACCGGTCGGTCGAACGCCGCCCGCGCCCGCCCGGGGAGCGGGCCGGTGCCGTCCACGCCACCGTGAACAGCCTGTCCCGGTCAGCGGGACGGCAGTGGCGCGGTCCGGTTGCCGGCAGACGGCAGACCCGTCAAGGATCCGGCAGTCCGGGCGCGCCGGACGGCCGTCGGCCTGGACCTGAAGGTCATTGCCCCGGCTGATCGTGCAGAGCGGGCATCCAGCAGGAGCCCCACCACGCGAGCGGCCTCGCGCGGCCCGTCGCGGAGGCGGAGGCTCCCGGGCCGCACGTGGTGTTCGTGCCCGGCGGACGCCCCGTCGCGGGTCACCGGATCCTCATCGTGGACGACGAGGGGAATCCGCTCCGGAGTGCACATCGGCGAGGTGGTCTTCCAGGGACCGAGCGTGGCGGCGGGGCTGCTGCCGGTGCGGGGCGGGTGGGGGTGCCCCGCACCGGTGGGTGTGTGGTGGGTCAGCCGAGGGCGAGGGCGCGGAGGCGGTCGGGGGCGCCGTTGAAGTAGTCCTGGTCGCCGGGGAAGGTGCCGGAGTCGGCGTACTGCCAGAAGGTCTGGTAGCCCCAGCCGTTCGGGAGGGCGCCGATGGTGGAGGCGTAGCGGGCTATCCAGAGGGGGTTGGTGGCGGCGAAGCCGGCGTAGTTGCCGGTGCACTGGGTCCACCAGTTGGTGGTGGTGTAGATGGTGGGGTAGCGGCCGGTGCGGGTGTGGACGGTGGTGTTGAAGTCGCGGATCCAGTTGACCATGGCGCTCTGGCTCAGGCCGTAGCAGGTGGCGCCGTAGGGGTTGTACTCGATGTCGAGGGCGGGTGGCAGGGTCTTGCCGTCGGCGGACCAGCCGCCGCCGTGGTTCACGAAGTAGTTGGCCTGGGTGGCGCCGGAGGAGGAGTTCGGCAGTGCGAAGTGGTAGGCACCGCGGATCAGGCCGGCGTTGTAGGAGCCGTTGTACTGCTGGGCGAAGTACGGGTTGGTGTAGCCGGTGCCCTCGGTGGCCTTGACGTAGGCGAACTTGGCGCCGTTGGCCGCCACCGAGGACCAGCCGACGTTGCCCTGGTAGCTGGCGACGTCCAGGCCGGGGGTCTGGGTGGCGGCGAGGGAGGTGGTCGGCGCCGCGGTGCCGCGCCCCTCGTGGGCGGCGACGGTGGAGCCGGCGAAGTCCCGGTCGGGGTGGAAGGCGGCGGTGCCCTCGACGACGGGGGAGACCGGGGTGACCGGGGCGGGCTCGGCCGCGTACGCCGGAGCGGCCGCGCCGGCAGCCAGGGCGGTCGCGGCGGCGAGCGCGGCCAGGGCGGGCAGCCTGCGGCGGGCGGGGCCGTCGGTACCGGTGGTGCGGGCGGAGCGGGAAGAGCGGGGCATGAACACTCCTCTGGTCCGGTGCGGGTGGGCCCGAGCGGCCCGGAACGGCCGGGACTGGCGCGGCCGTACGGCAGGGTAGCCATGTCCGCGCCAGTGCCGCCAGGCATCCGGGGCCCCTTCCTGACCCGGCGTCACACGTGCCGGATCGCCACCACCGGCAACGCGCGTTGCCGGTCTTGCCGGTCCCGGCCCCGGGGCCGCCCGAGGCGCTGTGACACGATGCCCGCGTGCCGGCCGTCACGGGCGGCACCAGCACGGAGGAAAGGATCCGGTCATGACCGACACCGCACCCGACACCGCCCGGCCCGTCGCGGAGCCCGCCTTCCGGCGCGCCACGCCCGCCGACGTCCCGGCCCTGGTCGAGCTGGTCGAGTCCGCCTACCGCGGCGACTCCAGCCGGGCCGGGTGGACCACCGAGGCCGACCTGCTGGCCGGCCGGCGGACCAATCCCGAGGCCGTCGCGGAGGCGGTCGGCCACCCCGCGGGGCTGGTGCTGCTCGCCGAGTGCGACGGCCGGCTGGTCGCCTGCTGCCAGCTGGAGCGGCGTGGCGAGCGGGCGTACTTCGGGATGTTCTCGGTGCGCCCCGGCCTGCAGGGCGGCGGGGTCGGCCGGGCCGTGCTGGCCGAGGCCGAGCGGCTGGCCGGCGAGGAGTGGGGCGTCGCCGCGATGGAGATGACGGTGATCGAGCAGCGCGCGGAGCTGATCGCCTGGTACGAGCGGCGCGGTTTCCGCCGCACCGGTGAGTTCAGTCCGTTCCCGTACGGCGACGAGCGCTTCGGCATCCCGCTGCGGCCGGACCTGCGCTTCGAGCACCTGGTCAAGGAGCTGAAGGCCTCCTGAGGCGCACGCGGGCGGGCGCTCGCGGGTGGGCCCGGTCGACGGGCCCGCTCGCGGTTCGGTCCAGGCTCGCCGGACCCGATCGCGGCAGGTGATGCGACGTCAAGTCGCCGACCTGGGGCGATGCGGAGATGTCATACCTCGTTCATGATTGGTCTAGGCCAATGTGAGAGGCTGGGCGCGAACGGCCACGCACCGTCCGATGCCCAGGGGGGCCACTTCCGCATGCCCGTACTCCACGGCACCGCCATGCCCGCACCCGACGCCGGTCCGCGCCGGAAACCCGCGGACCCCGACCTGCGCCTGCCCGCCCCGCCCGACGACGAGGAGCTCTACTGGTACTTCGGCCCGCAGCGCCGCTGGGTGCTGCTCTGCGCCACCCTCTCCTACGCGGGAGCCACCGCCACACTCGGCCTGTTCGCCCTCAGCAAGCCGCTGCTCTGGCCGTTCCTCGTGCTCACCGTGCTCAACGCGGCCACCTGGCTGCTCTCGCTCACCGACGGCCAGCGCGCCCGCCGCTTCACCCGCGACTCGCACGACCTGCTGATGCGCGCCTGGCAGCCCGCCCGCCACCCGAGCGTGGACCTGCTGCTGCCCACCGCCGGCGAACCGCTGGCCGTCCTCGACAACGCCTACCGGTACACCGCCGCCGTCCGCTGGCCCGGCGAACTGACCGTCCTCGTCCTCGACGACGCCGACCGCCCCGAGGTCCGCCGACTCGCCGAGTCGTACGGCTTCGAGTACCGGGCCCGCCCCGACCGGGGCCGCTTCAAGAAGGCCGGCAACCTCAACCACGGCCTGGCCGAGGGCACCGGCGAGATCGTCGCCGTCCTGGACGCCGACTTCTGCCCGCGCCCCGACTTCCTGCACCACCTGGTGCCCTACCTCGACAACCCCGGGGTCGGCATCGTGCAGAGCCCGCAGTGCTTCGACACCGACGCGGACATGTCCTGGCTCGAACGCGCCGCCGGAGCCACCCAGGAGATCTTCTACCGCTGGATCCAGCCCTCCCGGGACGCGCAGGACGGCACCGTCTGCTGCGGCACCAACGCGCTCTACCGCCGCGCCGCGCTGCAGCGGATCGGCGGCTTCGCCGAGATCGACCACAGCGAGGACCTCTACACCGGCCTCGCCCTCGCCCGCGCCGGCTGGTCCACCCGCTACGTGCCCGCGCTGGTCGCCAAGGGCATGTCGCCCACCGGCCTGCCCGCCTTCATCAGCCAGCAGTACCGCTGGTGCCTCGGCTCCCTGGCCCTCGTCCGCGACCCGGACTTCCGCCGCGGACCGCTGTCGAAGTCCGCCCGGCTCTGCTTCTGGAACGGCATCCTCGGCTACCTCACCAGCGCGGTGAACGTCTTCGCCGTACCGCTGCCCGCCCTGATCATGCTGTTCTTCCGGCCCGAGGAGATCGCACCCTGGCAGGTGCTGCCGTTCCTGCCGCCGATCTGGGTCGCCCTCGTGCTGCTGCCCGCGATGTCCCGCACCCGGTGGCGCTTCGAGGTCACCAGGGTCCAACTCCTCGGCGGACTCTGCCACGTGGTCGCCATCGCGCACGCGCTGCGCCGCCGCTCCGCCGACTGGGTGCCCACCGGCGCCGTGTCGGGCGGCAGTTCACTCGCCCGTACGGTCGCCCGGATCGGGGTCGGCTGGCTCGGGTTCGTCGTCCTCGCCGGCGCCGCCGGACTCGTCCGGGCCGCGCTGCTGCACGGCTGGCGGCCGTACTGGGCGCTCGCCGCGCTGCTCGCACTCACCGCGTACACCATGATTCCGCTGATCAGGGCCCTGTGGCCGCTGCTGAACGGGGCGAAGGGCGGCAAGGACGCCGCCGTCGGCGAGGTCGCCGCGCCCGTGCGGAGCCGCTCCGACCTCGGGTTCGGGCGTGCCGATGCCGTCGCCGTCACCGCCGTGCTGCTGCTCTGCGGGCTGCTGGCGTCCGGCTGGGCGGACCCGCTGCTGTTCTGACGGCCCCTGTTCCGACGTACGAGTTCTGACGCTTCGTCAATTCCATTCCGCAGTAACGAACTTCTTTGCGCGTCGCCCCACCGGCGCGGACTCCGCCCGGCCGCCCCATCGGCCCGGCGGGCCCGACCACCGCTGCCACCCTGCCAAGGAGCGCCGCCGTGCCCACGGCCGTACCACCGTCGTCCGCACCTGCCCCTGTTCCCGTTCCCGGGCCCGCCGACCTGCTTCCCGAGGTCGTCCGAGTGGGCCGGGAGCCCGCCGCCCCGAGGAGTGCCTCCGTCGCCGACCGCGGGCAACCCCGCGGGCGCGCCGCCTTCCGCCCCGACATCGAGGGCCTGCGCGGCACAGCCGTGCTGTCCGTCCTCGCCTTCCACGCCGCCGTACCCGGCCTGACCGGCGGCTACGTCGGCGTCGACGTCTTCTTCGTCATCTCCGGCTTCCTGATCACCGGCCTGCTGGTCGGCCGACCGCTCGGCCTGTGGGACTTCGCCGCCCGCCGCGCCCGGCGCATCCTGCCCGCCGCCGCCACCGTGCTGGTCGCCACCGCCGTGGCCGGCGGCGCCCTGCTCGACCCGCTGCGCGGCACCGACCTCGCCCGCGACCTGATCGCCGCCGCCGGACAGTTCGCCAACTGGCGCTTCGTCGGTCAACAGACCGACTACCTGGCCGCCGAACGCGACCCCAGCCCGCTGCAGCACTTCTGGTCGCTCGGCGTGGAGAACCAGTTCTACCTGCTCTGGGGCGTCCTGCTGCTCGGCCTCGCCCGCTACCTGCACGGCCGCCGCCGCACCCTCGCGATCGCCCTCGCGACGGCCGGCACCGGCGGCGTCTCGCTGGTGCTGTGCCTGCGCTGGACCCACACCTCGGCGCCGCTCGCCTACTTCTCCACCGGCAGCCGGCTCTGGGAGTTCGCGGCCGGCGCCGGCGCGGCGCTGCTCGGCGGCGCGCTCGCCACCCGCGGCGAACGGCGATCGGTGCGGTGGTCGCTGCGGCTGCTCGGCTGGACCGGCCTGGCGGCCGTCGCGGCAACGGTCCTCCTGTACGACCGCAGCACGCCGTTCCCCGGCTCGGCCGCGCTGCTGCCCGTCCTCGGCACCGCCGCCGTGCTGCTCGCCGGCCACGGCCCGCTGCGCGCCCCCGACGCCGGCCGACTGCTCGCCGCCCGCCCGCTGCGCGCCGCCGGTCGCCTCTCCTACGCCTGGTACCTCTGGCACTGGCCGGTGCTGACCATCGCCCAGGCCCGGTACGGCGCGCTGCCGTGGACGACCCTGGCCGCGCTCACCGCCGCCAGCGCGCTGCCCGCCTGGCTCACCCTGCGCCTGGTCGAACAGCCGCTGCGGTACGGCAGCAGCCCGGCGCCCCGGCGCGGGCTCGCGGTCGGCGCCAGCGCCCTCGTCATCCCGCTGATCGCCGCGCTCACCCTCGGCGGCGGCACCGTCCGCGCCCTCGGCGGGACCGCCGCCGCCCCGGCCGCCGCCCCCGCCGGAGCCGCCGACGGCCCGGGCCTGCTCGCCCCCGGCACCCGGGTGCTCACCCTCACCCCCTCGCTGGCCCGCGCGCGGGAGGACTTCCCGCCCGGCAAGGGCTGCGAGATCCCGCTCAACGCCGACAGCAGCCCGCGCTGCCTCTTCGGCACCGAGGACAGCCCCGACCGCATCGTGCTGCTCGGCGACTCGCACGCCGGCCAGTGGATCTCCGCCGCCCTCGCCGTCGCCGAACAGCGGCACTGGGCGCTGGAGGTGCTGGTGAAGCCCGGCTGCCCGCTGGCCACCCTCACCGTGCGCAACAACGTGCTCGGCCGCACCTTCGACGAATGCGACCGCTGGCGCGAGAACACCCTCACCCGGCTCACCTCCGGGCCCAAGCCGCGCCTGGTCCTGATGGCCGGACTCAACCGCTACGGAAGCCAGGAGGAGCGCACCGAGGGCTGGACCCGCACCCTCGACCGCCTCACCGCGCTCGGCGCCCCGCTCGCCTACCTCGGCGACACCCCGATGCCGGGCAAGGACATCCCGACCTGCCTGGCCGCCTCCGACGGGCGCTCGGACGCCTGCTTCTTCCCCCGCGACACCGCCTTCGAGCCGGACCCGCTGCTCGACGGCGGGCTCGCCGCCCGGTACGGCGTCCGGACCCTGGACCTCGGCCCGCTGCTCTGCCCCGGCGCCGGGCCCTCCTGCCCGGCGGTGCTGGAGGGCGTGGTGCTGTACCGGGACACCGGGCACATCACCGACACGCTGGCGCGGGTGCTGGCGCCGCGGCTGGACAGGGGCCTGCTCGGGACGGCCGGGGCGTCGGCTGGGGCGCCGGGGGCGGTGCCGGGGGCATCACCCGGGGCGCCGGGGGCGCCGGCCGGTACCGGCAGCCCGGCGGCTCGGCCTTAAGCGCTGCGCCCGGGCGGCTCAGCCGTAGACGCTGCGGCAGAGGCGGGCCTGCTCCGAGCCGGCCGGCCAGCGGCCGACGCGTTCGGCCTGGTCACAGATGCTGCCCGGGCCGGCGCTCGGCACCGACCCGCCCGGCCCCGCCTGCGCGCCCGGCGTGGCCCGGGCCGGGGCGGTGGCCCGCGGGCTGTGGCCGGGCTTCGGGCGCGGGCTCCCCGACGCGCGCTGGGCGTCCGCGGCCCCGGGATCGGTCGCCGTCGCGGGTGTCGCCGCCCCGGCGGCCCCGGTCACCGCACCCATCGCGCCGACCCCCGGGACCGGGGCCGGGACCGGGGCCGGGAGCGGGGAGGGCGCCGGCGTGGCGGGCGGCGGGGACACCGGCACGTGCGAGCCCGCACCCGAGGCGGACGGCGAGGCCCCCGGCAGCGCCACCGTCCGCACCTCGTCGCCCGACCCCGGCCCGCACATCACCAGGACCGAGGCCAGCACGGCACCCGTCCCGACCGCCGCGGCCGCCCACGCCTTGCGCGAGCGGTGCCTCGGCGGAGCGGGAACGGGCACCGGCGGCAGGGGACTCGTCGGGACCGGCGGAGGCTGCCACGCGTCCTGCGGCCACTGCCACTGCCCTCCGGTGGGCTGCCCAGTCATGTGCTCGTCCTTCCAGCGGCCCCCCGCCGTACCTTTCCGTGCTCAACGAGCGCGCCGACGCCGGGACATGACCCGGAAGAGGGGTCTGAACGGGCGTTGATTGCCGCCGCGGCACATGCTTGGGGTCATGGAGACCAACAGCACGACCGCACCCCTGGTCGAGGTGGCCGAGTTCCGGACCGACAGCCGCTACCGCCTCGTCCACTTCGAGGGCCACGGCTGGGAGCCGCTCGCGCCGGAGGAGTTCGAGCCGCGCGTCCACCAGCTCTTTCCGGACCTCGACCCGCGCGACCCGCAGCGCGTCCACTGGGCCGACCGCCCCTGGGAGTGGCCCGCCTGGCACCCCGGCGAGGCCTGAGCGGTCTCCGTACGGCGGTCACGCTCCGCGTGGTGGCCGGGACTTCGTTACGCTGAGCGGGTGAGTGTGGATCACTTCTGGTGCCGCTTGCCGGGGCAGGCCGTGGACAGCTGTTCGCCCGAGGAACTCGGCGACCTCGTCCCCCGGGACCCCGACGTCCGGTACGACCGGCTGGCCGCCGCCGGGCTCGCCCTCGGGGTCCGGCGCACCGCCGTCCTGATGGAACTCGCACTCACCGAGAACGGCCTGCACCCCGACCCCGCCGCCCGGCTCCCCGTCTACGGCGGCGGGCCGCGCGAGCCCGGCACCGGGATGCCCGTGCTGCGTCCCGACCAGGTCGCGGCCGCCTCCGCGTTTCTGCGGGACTCCGCGCTCGGCGAGCTCGTCCGCCAGCAGGACAGCGTGCTCGCCCGGACGGCCGCGCACCTCGGCTACCCGGCGCCGTGGTCCGAGTCGGTGGCCGCCCGGGTCGTCAACGACCTGCGCGAACTGCGGGACTTCTTCGCCGGTGCGGCGGCCGCCGGCGACGCGGTGATCGTCCGGGAGGCGGAATGAACGACGGACCGGTCGGCGTGGCCAGGGCGGCGGGCGCGGGAGGCGCGATGGGTGCGGAAGGCACGGTGGGTGCGGTGGGTACCGGAGGCGCGCCGGGTGCGGCGGGCACGGCCGGGTACGGGGAAGCGGCCGAGCAACTCGCGGTCCAGTACGAGAGCGTGAGCTTCGCGGAGGTCCACCGCGAACTGCTGCACCTCTACCCGCCGCCACCCGCCGCCGTCCTCGACATCGGCGCCAGCACCGGCCGCGACGCCGCGGCCCTCGCCGCCCTCGGGCACCGGGTGGTGGCCGCCGAGCCGACCCCCGAACTCCGCGCCGTCGGCGAACGCCTGCACGCGGGCGCCGGTATCCGGTGGGTCGCGGACGCGCTGCCCGGACTTCCCGGGCTCGCCGCCGAGGACGAGCGCTACGACCTCGTTCTGCTCACCGCCGTCTGGATGCACCTCGCCCCCGAGGAGCGCCCACCCGCCATGGATGCCCTCACCGCTCTCCTCGCTCCCGGCGGCCGCCTGGCCCTCACCCTCCGCCACGGCCCCGTCCCGCCCGACCGCCGGATGTTCGACCTGCCGCCCGAGCCCACCGTCGCCCTCGCCGCCGAGCGCGGCCTGCGTCTGCTCCACCGCACCGCCCGCCCCGACCTGCACGGGCGGGCCGGGGTGCACTGGTCGTTGTTGGTGTTCGGGCGGTAGTCGGCCGGGGGGCGGTGGTGGGTGCGCGAGAAGTCGGGGTCGTCGACTTCTCGCGCTGTCAGTGGCCGGTCCACGGCGCGGCCCGTCCTCGCAAGGCCCTTGCCGCCAGCCTGATGGACCTCGCGCGCCTCGGCGTGGAGTTCGGCACCGAGGAGCTGCAGCGCTACGCCGAGATCGCCGCCGCCGCGGCCCGACTGGGCGCGGGTGAGGGCGGACCGGAGCGCGAGCGGTGACGGGGCGGCCGGTGCTCCGCCCCTGGTGAATGCCGCGGCGACCGGGCGCGCGTGGGAAGTCGGCCGGGTCGACTTCCCACGCCGGCGGCGGTGCACGCGCCGGCGGCGTGCACGTACGAGTCCTGCGAGCCGGGCGGGGACGGGGAGGCGGGGCCCTACCGCGTGCCGAAGTCCTCCTCGACCAGCCGGGTGGCCCACCGGGTCAGGGCGGGGACGAGGGGCGGGTGGGCGAGGCCCGCGGCGGTGGCGAGGCGGTCGGCGGAGGCGGTGTCGTAGCGGTCCTCGGAGAGGAAGGTGAGGGTCTCCGGGTCGGAGCCGGTGAGGGCGCGGGGGAGGCGGCGGACGAGGGGGACGGGGATCAGGGCGCGGGGCGGGCGGACGCCGAGGTGGGTGGCGAGCAGGGCGATCAGGTCGGGCAGGTGGGGGGTTTCGGGGTCGAGCACGGTGTGGGCCCGGACGGGCCCGTGGTCGTGATCGGGTACGGCGGCCAGGAAGCGGGCCAGGTGGTCGACGGTGACGACGGGCAGGAAGGTGCGGCGGGTGCCGGGCAGCAGGGGGAGGCGGCCGAGGTGGAGCAGGCGGACCAGCTGGGCCGGGCCGAGGTACTGGCCGGCCTCGCCGGTCCGCGAGTGGCCGATGACGCTGCTCGGGTTGACGGTGGTGAGCTGCACGCCGAGGCGGGGCGCGGTGACCCGGACGGCGGCGTCGCCGAGTTGCTTGGAGGCCTCGTACGCGCCGAGGCGGCGGTAGAGCCCGGCCGTGGTGTGCTCCGCGAGCGGGTACTGCGGGTTCGGGTCGCGGCCGACGCGGTAGCCGGAGAGGTGGACCAGGCGGCGCAGCCCGGGGCGGGTGGCGGACCACCGCAGTGCGTGCAGGGCGCCGTGCACGTTCGGGGGTTCGGCCTGGGCGCGGGTGAGGCCGAAGTCGTAGCGGGCGGCGAGGTTGTGGACGTCGCGGACCTCGGTGAGCCGGGCGTCGTCCTCGGGGGAGAGGCCGAGGCCGGGGCGGGTGAGGTCGGCGGTGACGGTGGTCAGGGCCGCGTCGTCGGCGTCGTGCTCGCGCAGCCAGTGGCGGAGGGCGAGTGCGCGGTCGGTGTCGCGGACGGCGACGGCCACGGGTTCGCCGCGGGTGAGGAGTTCGAGGGCCAGCCAGCGGCCGAGGAAGCCGGTGGCGCCGAGGACGAGCGTGCGGGGCGGCGGGGCGGACGTCATGCTGCGCTCCAGGAGTCAGGAATTCAGTAGACCGGTCTGCATATTTTTTGGGCCTGCGGAGGTGCGCCGCGCGAACGGCGGCGCACCTCCGGCTTACGCGTCGCGGTGGCCGGCCCCGCCGCGCCCGCTGTTCCCGGCGGGCTTGCCGAGCAGCTGTCGGACGGCGTACCGGGCGTGGTCCAGCGGTTCGCGGCTGCGCCGGACGGAGGCGAGCAGGACGGCGCCCTCCAGCAGGGCGAGCACCTGGCCCGCGGCGGTCTCGGCCTCGGCCGCGCCGAAGCCCTCGGCCTCCAGCCGGCCGGCGAGCACCTGCTGCCAGCTCCCGTACACCTCGGCGCAGACGGTCCGCAGCGGCTCGTTGGTGCCCGCCGTCTCCAGGGCGACGGTCGCGATCGGGCAGCCGCTGGTGTAGTCGGACTCCGCCAGGCGTCCGGCGAAGGCCTCGACCAGCCGTTCCGCGAGGTCGGCGGTGTCGGCGCCCTCGGCGGCGAGCGCGGCGAGCAGCGCCTCGACCTCCTGGCCGGCCTCGGTGAGCGCGGCCGCCACCAACTGGTCCTTGCCGCCGGGGAAGTGGAAGTAGAGCGAGCCGCGCGGCGCGCCGGTGGCGGCCACGATCCGGTTCAGACCCGTCCCGAAGTAGCCCTGCGCTTCGATCAGTTCCCTGGTGCCGGCGATCAGCCGGGCCCGGGTCTCCTCGCCCTTGACTCCCATGCGGCGATAGTAGACCGGTCTGCATATTCTGTCGACGCCGGGTTGACGGGACGTCAGCGACGTCTCCCGGGCACGTCAGCAGCGAACCGCAGGCGGGTACCCGGTCCAGCGCAGCTCCTCGGGCAGGTGGCTCTGGTCGTTAAGCAGCAGGACGGCGGGCGGCCGGCCGGGCGCGTAACGCAGCACGGTCAGGCCCGCGTTGGCGGCGTTGACGCCGAGCCAGCGCCAGTCCGGCGCGTCCAGGGCGTGCCGGACCAGCCAGCCGACCAGGAAGGCGTGCGTGACGACCAGCTCGTGCCGCTCCTCGCCGCCCGCCACCGGCCCGGTGAACCGCTCGACCGCCCGCTGCGCCAGCACCGCCCCGCTCCTGGCCTCCTCCGCCGTGGTGCCCGCGAGGAAGTCCAGGAGGAACTCCGCGCTGTCCTCGGGCAGTTCGGACCGCTCCGGCACGTGGGGGACGAAGTCCCCGGCCTCCTCGCACACCACCGGCGCCACGCCGTCCCGTTGCAGCCGCTCGGCGACCAGCCGCGCGGTCTGGGCGGCCCGGGGCAGTGGCCCGTGGTGCAGCGCCGTGATCGGCCGGCCCGCGAGCCGGCGGCCCAGCAGCTCGGCCTGCCGGCGCCCGGCGTCGGTGAGGCCGCTGTCGTCCGCGTGCGAGGCTTCGCCGTGACGGGCCAGGTAGAGGTAGCGGGTGGCGAGGTCGGTCATGCTTCGGAACTCCTCGACGGTCGGCGGATCGTGTCGTCCCGAAGCGACGCGCGACGCGCCCCACCGGTTCCGCCGATCCCGGGTGCCCGGCCGCCGCGGGCGCAGCGGGTCGGTGCTCAGCCGGTGGCGGCCTCCGCGGTGTGGGCCCCGTCCAGCAGGGCCAGCTCCTCGTCCGACAACCGCAGCGCGCCGGCCGCGATGTTGTCCTCCAGGTGCGCCACGTCGCCCGTGCCCGGGATGGCCAGGACGTGCGGGCCGCGGTGCAGGGTCCAGGCCAGGCGGACCTGCGCGGTGCTCACCCCGCGCGCCTCGGCCACCGCCCGCACCTGGGCCGGCTCGGTCCCGCCGGCGCCGTGCTGCCGTCCGGCGCCCGCGATCGCGTAGAAGGGGACGAAGGCGACGCCCTGCTCGCCGCAGAGCCGCAGCATCTCGTCCTGCCGGGACCACCCGCCGATGCCGTACGGGTTCTGCACGCAGACCACGGGCGCGATGGTCTGCGCCTCGGCGAGCTGGTGCGGGTGGACGTTCGACAGGCCGAGGTGGCGGATCAGCCCGGCCTGCCGCAACTCGGCCAGCGCACCGAAGCGTTCGGCCACCGAGTCGGTGCCGACGATCCGCAGGTTGACCACGTCGAGGTGGTCGCGGCCGAGCTGGCGCAGGTTCTGCTCGACCTGGGCGCGCAGCCGCCCGGGGGTGCGGGCGTGCTCCGCCCACGAGCCGTCGGGGTTGCGGCCCGAGCCGACCTTGGTGGCGATCACCAGGCCCTCCCGGTACGGGGCGAGCGCCCGGTTGATCAGCTCGTTCGCGGAGCGCAGCGGGGAGAAGTAGAAGTCGGCGGTGTCGATGTGGTCGACCCCGAGCTCGACCGCGCGGCGCAGCACCTGCAGGGCCTGGTCGCGGTCGCGCGGCACGGCGTGCGGGACGAGCGCGGGACCGGTCTGCGGCAGGCGCATGGCGCCGAAGCCGATGCGGTGGACGACGAGGTCGCCGAGGGTCCAGGTGCCGGAGGCGGCGGTGGTCACGGGTGCGGTGGGGGTGGTCGGGAGGGTCTCCGTAGTCATGTCCGTCATGATCGCCACGGCGCTATCCTGACCGCCAACGATTCGAACATGCCTGAATCCACGGGGGTGGGGGCTTGGCGGCCGAGCTGCTGTTCACGGCGGGAGACCTGGCGCGGATGCGCTTCGCGGTCTCGCCGATGTGGGAGGTCGGCCCGAGCCTGCGGCTGCTCGGCTCGGGGCTCGCCCACGCCGTCCACCGCCCGTGGGTGGAGCAGGTGCGGGCCCGGCTGGCGGCGCTCGGCCCGGCGTACGCGCTGCTCGCCGAGCTGGTCCCGCCCGCCGGGTACGTGCCGGACTTCATCAACCCGGTGCCCGCCGGCCCCGCCCCGACGCTGGCGCAGGAGCTGGCGGCGATCCGGTCCACCCCGGCCGAGCAGGTCCGCCGCGACCTCGACCGGCTGCGGGACGACCGGGGCGGTCGGCTCGGCCCCCGGCTGCGCGCCCTGCACGGCGACCCGGCGGGCGGGCTGGGCCGGCTCACCGAGGCGGTCGAGGCGTACTGGGAGCTGGCGCTCGCCCCGTACTGGGTGCGGATCCGCGCCGTCCTGGACGCGGACGTGCTGCACCGCGCCCGGCAGGCCGCCGAGCACGGCGCGGCGCGGGTGCTGAACGACCTGCACGCCGAACTCCGGTGGACGGAGGACACCCTGCGGCTGCGCCACCGCACCCGCCCGCTGCCGGGCCGGACGGCCGGGGCGGGCCTGCTGCTGATCCCGTCCGCTTTCGCCGGCCCGTCCCTCTACACCCGCCTCGCCCCGCCGGACCCGCTGCAGCTCGCCTACCCGGCGCGCGGCACCGGCACGCTGTGGGCGACCGCCCCGGCGGCCGGCACCGGGGCGCTGGCCGCCGTCCTCGGCCGCTCCCGCACCCGGCTGCTGACGGAGCTGGCGGCCCCGGCGTCCACGACCGAGCTCGCGCGGCGCACCGGGCTCTCGCCGTCGGCGGTGTCGCAGTACCTGACGGCCCTGCGGGACGCCCGGCTGGTCAGCGCCCACCGGGCCGGGCGGTCGGTGCTGTACGCGCGGACCGCGTCGGCGGAGGCCTTGCTGGCGCCGCTGGCCGAGGGCTGATGATCGGTTCCTCCGCCTACCGTAATGTCATCCCACTTCCCGGATGTCGGCGGCCGGATCCGCCCCGACGCCCGTAGCGTGCGGGCATGACACCCATTCGGCAGCACCAGCACCCCCGCCGTCGCCGGACCGGCCCCGTGGTCGCGCTGCTCGGGGCCGCCCTCGGCGCCGTGGCGCTCACCGGGGCACCCCTGCCGCCGTCCGCCCCGGTGGCCGACACCCCGCTGCGCCCGGGCGGCGCGCCGCCGACCGTGTACGCGCACCGCGGTGCCTCCTCCGCCGCCCCCGAGAACACCCTGGTCTCCGACGAGGTCGCCCGCCGGGCCGGCGCCGAGTGGATCGAGGACGACGTCCAGCCCAGCCGGGACGGAGTCCCGTACGTGCTGCACGACGACACCGTGGACCGCACCACCGACGGCACCGGCCGCATCCGCGACCTGACCGCCGCACAGCTGGACGCCCTGGACGCCGGCTCCTGGTTCGCCCCGTCGTACGCCGGCACCCGGCTGCCGACGCTGGCCGCCCAACTGGAGGACCTGCACACCCGCGGCGGCAGGCTGCTGCTGGAGATCAAGGGGCCGCACACCCGGGAGGAGGTCGCCCGGATCGTGCGGGAGGTGCGCGACCACGGCATGACCGACCGGGTCCTCGTCCAGAGCTTCGAGGTGGACGCGCTGCGCCTCACCCGCGAACTGGCCCCCGAGCTGCCGCTCGCCCTGCTCCGCTCCACCCTGGACGCCGACCCGGTCGCCACCGCCCGCGACCTCCGGCTGGCCGCCTACAACCCCTCGGACGACGCGCTCTCCGCGCGCCCCGGCGTGGTCCGGGAGCTGCACGCCGCCGGGGTCGCCGTCAACGTCTGGACGGTCGACCGGCCCGACCGCTGGAAGGCGCTCACGGCCGCCGGGGTGGACGGCTTCATCACCAACCGCCCGGCGGAGCTGGCCGGTTGGAGGTCCGGCACGGCCGCCGGTTAGGCCACCCGGCGTGACGGAGAGCGACACGGAAGCAGGCACCGGAGCAGGCACCGAAGCAGGCGAGGGAGTGGGCACCGGTTCCGTCCGTG
Source organism: Kitasatospora sp. NPDC038210 (assembly GCF_055600605.1). Classification (NCBI taxonomy): domain Bacteria; kingdom Bacillati; phylum Actinomycetota; class Actinomycetes; order Kitasatosporales; family Streptomycetaceae; genus Kitasatospora; species Kitasatospora sp. NPDC038210. The sequence goes on from NZ_JBVJYK010000001.1 coordinate 869,266, forward strand.
AGGCCACCGGCTCCTGAGGCCGCCTACGACCGGCTGAAGTCCCCGAACGCGGCCGGCTCGGCCGGGCGGTAGCTGAGCAGCGCCGCGCCCGACGCGGTGATCCGGGAGGCGGTGAGCGCGAAGGCGGTCGGCGGCCCGCCCTCCGGGAACAGCCGGATACCCGCGCCGAGCGCCACCGGGGCGACCACCAGGTGGTACTCGTCGATCAGGCCGTGGCCCATCAGCGTGCGCGCCAGGGCGCCGCTGCCGTGGATCTGCAGTTCACCGTCACCGTCGAGGCGCTCCTTGAGCCGGGCGACCTCGGCCGGGACGTCCCCGCCGAGCAGCGTGGTGTTCGCCCAGCGGGGATCGGTGAGGGTGTGGGTGGCGACGTACTTGGGCAGGCCGTTCAGCTTGGCGGCCACCCCGTCGGCCGGATCGGTCACCCCGGGCCAGTAGGAGGCGTAGATCTCGTACGTCCGCCGCCCGAGCAGGAAGGCCTGCGGGCGTTCGAACACCTCGTCGACGAACCGGTCCGTGTCGGCGTCCAGGAAGGGCGCCAGCCACCCGCCGTGCGGGAAGCCCCCGGCGCGGTCCTCCTCGGGGCTGCCGGGGGCCTGCATCACGCCGTCGAGGGTGACGAAGGTGGTGAGGGTGAGTCTGGCCATCGCGGGTCTCCTCGGTTCCGGTGCCGGTGCATCCCCCTCCGCGGGCCAATCTGACAGACCGGCGGGCCGCAGCCGGACCCGGCACGCCGGGTGGGCGGGGCGCTCTGCCAGAGTGCGGGTATGACGATTGCGACCCTTCGCTGCGCCGTCCTGGACGACTTCCAGGGCGTCGCCACCAGCTTCGCCGACTGGTCCCCGGTCACCGACCGGGTGGCGGTGACGGCCTTCAAGATGCACTTCCGCACGGAGAAGGAACTGGCCGACGCACTGGCGGACTTCGACATCGTGGTCACCCTGCGCGAGCGGGTGCCCTTCCCGGCCTCGCTGTTCGCCCGGCTGCCGAAGCTCAGGCTGCTGGTCGCCACCGGCATGCGGAACTCGGTGATCGACCTCGCGGCCGCCGAGGCGCACGGCGTGACGGTCTGCGGCACGGCCAGCTCCGGCACCCCGCCGGTCGAGCTGACCTGGGCGCTGCTGCTCGGACTCGCGCGCGGCATCGTGGCGGAGAACACCGCGCTGCGCGAGTGCGGCCCCTGGCAGAGCACCGTCGGCGCCGACCTGCACGGACGGGTGCTCGGCGTGCTCGGCCTCGGCCGGATCGGCAGCGCGGTCGCCAGGGTCGGGCTCGCCTTCGGCATGGACGTCGTCGCCTGGAGCCGGAACCTGACCGGCGAGCGGGCCGCCGAGGCGGGCGTGCGCCGGGCGGCGACCAAGGAGGAACTGCTGAGCGGCAGCGACTTCGTCACGGTCCACCTCGCGTCGAACGAGGGCACCCGGGGGCTCGTCGGCGCGGCCGAACTCGCCCTGATGAAGCCCGGGGCCTACCTGGTCAACACCTCCCGGGCGGCCGTCGTCGACCAGGACGCGCTGCTCGCCGCACTCACTGGGGGCACGATCGCGGGCGCCGCCGTGGACGTCTTCGACACCGAGCCGCTGCCCGCCGACCACCCGATGCGCAGCGCGCCCCGGCTGCTGGCCACCCCGCACCTGGGGTACGTCTCGCAGGACAACTACCGGCGCTACTACCGCGAGGCGGTGGAGGACATCGCGGCCTTCCTGGCGGGTGAACCGATCCGCCGGCTGGGCTGACGCCTCTGACGCCTCCGCCGCCCGCAACGCCCCGGGCCGCATACTGGCCGCATGGGTGACGGCACGGCGGACCGCACGGGCGACGGCACGACGGGCGACGGCACGACGGTTGGCGGCGGTGTCCGGGCCACGGGCCGGCGCGGGGCGCTGCGGGCGGGCGCGGCGGCGCTGATCCTGGGCGCGGTGGCGGGCTGTACGAGCGGGAGCAGGCCGCCGGCGAGGGGGACGGGCCCGGGCACGCCGACGGCCGGGACAGCGACGGGGACACCGCCCGGTGCGGGAACGCCCACGGCCACCCCGGCGCCGACCGCCGTCGCCACCCCGCTGCCGCAGCCGCCGCTGTGGCAGCCCGGACCGTCCGAGATCCAGCCCGACGTGAAGCGCCGCGCCGTCGAACTCGTCGCCGCGCTGGGCGCCTGGCCGCCCGGCGGGCAGGGCGTGGAGGCGGCCCGGGCCCGGGTGGCGGCGCTCGGCCTGCCGCCCGCGCTGGCCGACCAGGCGGGCCCGCTGGCGCCACCGGCGGTCGAGGCGAGCCTGGAGGTGATCGTCGCCCAGTACGGCGGGATCCTGGCCGACTCGGCGAGCGTGCTGGTGGTGTGCCGGCAGTGGACCCGGGGCGCGGACGGCTCGGTGGCCGAGGGCGGCACCACCGTGGACGTCCGGCTGAGCCGGGCCGAGCCGCGCTGGACCGTCACCGGGCTGCACCCGGGCGTCGCGGGCCCGGCCGCCGCCGCACCGCCCCCGGCGGTCGCCCGGGTGCTGGCCGAGCCGAGGATCGAGCTGCCGCCCGAGGCGGCCGCCGATCTGCGCAGCGGCACCGTCCACGACAGCGTGCCGGAGGCGATGCTGCGGCTGGCCGGCCCGTACACGCTGTCGGTGAGCGTGGTGCGGACCGGCCACCCGCTGGACGTCTTCGGGACGACCCGGCCCAGCGACCATCCGCCGGGCCGGGCCTTCGACGTCTGGCGGATCGACGGCATGGCCGTGGTGGATCCGGCGACGCCCCGGCAGCTGATCGAGTCCTTCATGCGGGACGCGGCCGCTGCCGGTTCGTACAACGTGGGCGGCCCGGTGGCGATCGCGGGGGCCGGGAACCGGTTCTTCACCGACGACACCCACCACGACCACTGCCACATCGGGTTCGACCACTAGACGTACTGACCTCGTACGTCAGTTGACGTTGACGCCGCTCCAGGCCGCCGCCACCGCGTTGTACTCGGTGCTGCCGGCGCCGTAGAGGTCCTTGGCCGCGTTCAGCGAGGCGGCGCGGGCACCCTTGTAGTTGGTGGTGGAGGTCATGTAGACGGTCAGCGCGCGGTACCAGATCTTGGCGACCTTCTGGTTGCCGATGCCGGTCACCGTGGAGTTGTTGCAGGTGGGGCTGTTGTAGGCGAAGCCGTTGATGGTCTTGCTGCCGCTGCCCTCGCTGGCCAGGTAGAAGAAGTGGTTGCCGACGCCCGAGGAGTAGTGCACGTTCAGCTTGCCGACCGAGCTGCTCCAGCAGTCGGCCGAGGAGCCGTCCAGCGAGGGCTTGTCGAAGCGGCGCAGCCACGGCGGGGTGGACTGGTCGCTGAACAGGTAGTCGGGGGTGTCGACCTTGTTGTTGGCGTACCACTCCACCATCGTGCCGAAGATGTCGCTGGTGGACTCGTTGAGGCCGCCGGACTCGCCGCTGTAGCGCAGGTTGGCGGTGGCGCTGGTGACGCCGTGGGTCATCTCGTGGCCCATGGTGTCGAGGTCGACCTGCTCCGGGTCGTGGGAGCCGTCGCCGTCGCCGGTCATCATGCAGAAGCAGGCGTCGGACCACTGGGCGTTGTCCCAGTTGGTGCCGACGTGGACGAAGACGGTGGCGCCCTTGCCGTCGTTCTTGATGCCGTTCCGGCCGAAGGTGTTCTTGTAGTAGTCGTACGTCCAGGCGGTGTTGGCGTGGGCGTCGACGGCCGCGGTGGAGCGGTCGGTGGAGAACTTCTTCCCGTCGCCCCAGACGTTGGTGGCGCTGGTGAAGGCGGTGCCCGAGGAGGCCTTGACCGAGCCGGACGAGAGGTTGTGCGCGTCCTTGGTGACGTGGCCGCGGACCGGGTCGGTCAGGGTGTAGCCCCCGCTGACCGGGGTGGTGTCGATGGTGATCGTGCCGGTGTACTCGGAGTTTCCGGTTCCGGAGGCCTGGTGCTCGGCGTCGTAGGACTCGATCTGCTCACCGGTGGTGGCGTCGGTGACGACGACCTTGCCGGCCGGCTCGCCGTGCTCGCCGCTGCCCTCGACGGTGGTGCGCCAGGCGAGGCGGGGCGTGCCGTCGGCGGCCCAGACGACCAGCTCGGGGGTGCTGACGGCGTCCCGGACGCCCGGGGCGGCGGAGAGCGCATCGGCGGCGCCGGACTGCGCGGGCACCTTGGGGGTGGTCGTCTTCACGGCGGCGTCGTGGGCGGCCGCGCGGGTGGTGTCCTTCAACTTGCCCTTGGCGTCCTGGTGGACGACCAGGTCGCCGCCGACCACCGGCAGGCCCTGGAAGGTGCGGTCGAAGCGCACGTGCGAGGTGCCGTCGGCGTCGAGCACGACGTCCTTGAGCACGAGGTCCTGGCCGGCGCCGAAGCCGAACACCGCTGCGTTGTGGGCGACGTTGGCGCGGGCCTGGGATATCGCGGCCTCGCGCGGGTTGGGCGCGGCGGAGGCCGTGGCGGCGGGGACGGTCGCGCCGGCGAGGGCGGCGACGACCGCGACGGCTCCGGCCACGCGGGCACGGCGGAAGGAGGACGTGGGGGTCACTCGGAACTCCAGTGGGGGTTAGCTGCAGGGATAGGAGCTGGTCAGAGATTGACGGCGATCAGTCAGATGCAGCTAGAGGAAAGGTCATAACTTTGCCAAGTTGTGTCCTTGGATAGTCAAAAATGATCAGAAGTTAACAAGCGCTCCACAGCGCCGTCGTGACGATCGACTACACCCGGCGCGGCCGGCTGCACGTGGACTTCGCGCCGCACCTGCGCCCTTCCACCTCGACGCCTGCGGCCTGCGGCCCACCGACGCCGGGCTGTTGGCGCTGTGAAACCCGCGCGCCCGGCCCGGGCAGGCCCTACGCTCTCGGTCCATGGACGGATGGGTGGGGGCCTGGACCGGCGGCCGGGCCGCGGTGCACCTGGGCGACGTCGCGGACTTCAACGCGCAGTTCTTCGCCCCCGGCATGGACGCGGCGCAGCGCCTGCGCCGGCTGCGGCAGGCGCACCACTACGCCTGCCTGGCCGTCGGCTACAGCCCCGAGCCGGCCGTGCTGGTGCTGCCCGCCGAGGTCGCCCCGGAGTGGACCGACTGGCTGGCCCGGGAGTTGGCCTGGGGGCCGGTCGAGGTGTACAGCGGCGTGGCACCGGACGACACGGTGGCCGAGGCGCTCGCCGCCCGCCCCGCACTGACCGCGCGGATCGCCGACTCCGGCCACCCGGTGGTGCGGTGGGGACGGACGCCCGCCCAGGGGGAGGGGCCCGAGCTGACGGCCGTCCGCCGCTACGAGTCCAAGGCCGCCGCGCACGACCTGTTCGCCGCCCTCGCCCCCGGGTACCCGGACATCCGCCTGCCGCGCCAGGAGCGCCCCGACGGCCGGCGCCGGGCCGCCCGCCGGCTGACCGCCCGCGCCGCCCGGGGGCTGACCACCGTCCTGAAGAGCCCGCACGGTGTGGGCGGCTACGGCACCGTCGTGGTCGAGCCCGCCGAGTTGTTCGCCGCGGGCGGCGGCCGGGCCCTGCTGCGCCGCCTGGTCCGCACCGAGGTCCTGCCGTCCGACGGCGCGCTACTGCTGGAGGAGTACGTCTCCCCGGGCCCGGCCGCCCGGCTGCGCGACCTCACCCACGACGCCGTCGTCGGCCCGGACGGCACCGTCCACCCCGTCGGCGCGGGCGCCATGGACGTGGCCGGCACCCGCTACCAGGGCGTCACCGTCGGCCCCGGCGCGGTGCCGCAGGGCGCAGCCGCGACCGCCCGCCGCTTCACCCTGGCCGTGGGCGAGCGGCTGGCCGCCGACGGCTACCGCGGCTGGTACGACGTCGACTTCGTCACCGACCGCGAGCGCCGGCTCGCCCCCACCGAGATCAACCTGCGGCTCACCGGGCCGGCCGTCGCCTTCGTGCTGGCCGCCCGGCTCGACGCGGTCCGCGGACCGGGCCACCTGGTGCGCACCCTGGACGGCATGCCGCTCGGCGCCCGGCTCGCCCCGGCGGCGCTGCACGACCACCTGCAGCGGCTGCGGCCGCGCTGCGCCCGGCTCGGCGTCACCCTGCTGCCGCTGATCCCGACGGCCTGCCACGAGCCGGAGCCCGTCGTCGGTCTCGCCCTCGCCGGGCCGGACGTCGAGGCGCTGGACGCGGCCGAGGCACTGGTCGCCGCCGCCAACCACGGGCTGGCCGGCATGTTCGAGGCGCTCAGGTGAACCTCCGTCACCCGCGGCGCGCCGCCACCACCTCTTCCGCACGTCACCCGCGGCCGGCGGACACCACCTCTTCCGCACGTCACCCGCGGCCGGCGGACACCACCTCTCCCGCACGTCACCCGCGGCCCGCCGGCACCACCTCTTCCGCACGTCACCCGCGGCCGGCGGACACCCCCGTTCCCGCCGTCACCCCTTCCCGACCGGCGGACGCCAGACCACGAACCGCACCAGCACCAGCGCCGCGAGCATCAGCGGGATGTTGAACGCGAACACCAGCGCCGTCTCCCGCGGCCAGTCGGTGGCCCTGGTGATCCGGTACAGGTTGTCCTGCGGCCACCAGTTGACGAGCAGCCAGGTGAGAGCCAGGTGGGTCAGCACCGACAGCCGCTGCGGCCTGCCCAGCCGCCGGACGGCGTCCAGGCCGACGCAGAAGTAGACGAACCCGGCGCCGAAGGCCAGGTTCTCGCAGAGGTAGAGCAGCCGGAAGAAGTTGCTGTAGGGGGCGGGGACTCCGGTGAGGTCGGTCGAGCCGGGGAAGAGGATGTCGGTCGTCACCCACGCGCCCCCCGCGAACACCAGCACGCAGAGGACCGCCGCGCAGCCGTTCGTGAAGGCCGCGTCACCGCCGGAGCCGCCCCCGGCCTTGCCGCCGCCCTTCCGGGATCCGGCCTTCCCCGAACGCGCCGCCGGGCGCGGGGCGGTGTGCTCCGGCGGGGCGGGCAGCGGCAGCGCCGCGCGGTCCAGCTTGCCCGCCCGGGTGCGCGGCAGCTCGGACACCGGGACGACCGCCGCGGGAGCCTCCCCGGCCGGCAGCTCCGCCGCCAGGTGCTGCGAGAGCGACCAGCCGTCCGCGCCCTCGCCTCCCGGCTCCGCCACGGCGTAGCCGACCAGCCGGCGCTGCCCCGGCCGCAGGTCCACCTCCACCACGGCGGCCTCCCGCACCGCGGGGTGCGAGCGCAGCACTCCCTCGGCCCGGGCCGCCGCCACCACGCGGGAGACCACCGAGCTCTTCCGGGCCTGCGGGACCGGACCGAGCGCGTTGGCGGCCCGGCCGACGAACTCCAGCACGCCGTCCGGCCGCAGCCGACCGACGTCCCCGGTCAGCAGCACCCGCCCGTCCGGGTCGAAGTCCGCCCGGACGAAGCGGCGCCCGGTCTCCTCGGGCCGGTCGAGGTAGCCGCGGGTCAGGCCGCTGCCGCTGATCGCGATCTCCCCGGCCGTCCCGGGCTCGGCGGGGGTGCCGTCCGGGCCGAGCACGTACACCCGGGTGCCGGGGAAGGGGCGGCCCACCAGTGAGACCCGCTCGGCGCCGTCGGCGGCGGCCGTGCCCCGCACGTCGAAGTAGGTGCTGTCCACGGTGGCCTCGGCCAGGCCGTACACGTTCAGCACCCGGGCCCGCTCGCCGAGCAGCCGCTGCAGGCCCAACTGCTCGTCCAGGTACCACTTCTCGGCGCCCACGGTGAGCAGCCGCACCCCGGGCAGGCCCTCGCCGGTCTCCGCCAGCCGGGCGGTCAGCCGGCGCGCGGTGCGGACGTTCAGCTCCAGGACGGTGATCCGCTCGGCGGCCACCAGGGCGGGCAGCGCGCCGAGGTCGACGGTGCGGTCCAGGGTGAGGTTGAACGGCGTGACCACCAGGGTGGCGCCGGTGCCCAGGGCCCGGACCCAGTCGGCGGTGAAGACGTCGAACTCCAGGCTCGCCGTCTGCAGGATCCGGTCCTCGGCGGTCAGCCCGTACACCTCGCGCCAGCCCTCGTACGCCGCCAGCAGGTTGCGGTGCTCGACCAGCGCGCCGACGGGCAGGCCGGTGGAGCCGGAGGTGTAGAAGACGCAGGCCGGGTCCTGCGGCGCGACCTCGGGCGGCTCGAACGGCGCCACCGCGGGCGCGGCCGTGTCCACGCAGACCGGCGCCGCCCCGCTCGCGTCCGCGAGCCGCACCCGGTGCACCTCCTCGGTCACCACCACGTCCGGCGACGCGTCGGCCAGCACGTGCCGCAGCAGCGCGTCCGGCGCGCTCGGCTCCAGCGGCACGTACGCCGCGCCCGTCTTCAGCACCGCCAGCAGCGCCACGTACACCTCGGTGCCCCGGCCGAGCGCCACCGCAGCCCGGCCGCCCGGGGCCAGGCCGTGCTCCGCCAGGACGGCGGCCAGGCGCTGCGCCCGCCCGTCCAGCTCGCCGTACGTCAGCTCGCGCTCACCGCAGCGCACGGCCACCGCCGCCGGCGCCCGGCGCGCCTGCTGCTCGACCAGCCCGTGCAGGGTCCCGGCCCGTTGCGTGTCCACGCTCATCCCGCCTCCCCCTCGTCCCCTCGGAGGCACGATCCTCCTCCCAACTCCCTTCGGGCAACAGGGTTATGGCGGGTCCACCCTGCGGACGGCCACGCCCGCCCCGGGCCGACGGTTGTACTCTGCACGCGGACGGACGGCACCGGGCCCGTCCGGTGCCGTGATCGGAGACACCCACCCCATGAGCCAGCCCTTCGACGGCCCGCTGCTGCGCACCCGGGACGTGGACGTCGTGCGCGACGGCCGGTACCTGCTGCGCGGGATCAGCCTGGAGATCCAGCCGGGCGAGCACTGGGCGCTGCTCGGCCCAAACGGGGCGGGCAAGTCCACCCTGCTCGCCCTGCTCGGCGCCGTCTCCCACCCCACCCACGGCGAGGTCGACGTGCTCGGCCGCCGGCTCGGCCGGGTCGACGTCCGCGAGCTGCGCGCCCACCTCGGGCACGTCAACCCGCGCCACCCGCTGCGCTCGCCGCTGACCGTCCGGGAGGTGGTGCTCACCGGGCACACCAACACCATCGAGCCGGAGCTGCACCGCAAGCCGGCCCCCGAGGTGCTGGAGCGGGCCGACCGGCTGATCGAGACGCTCGGCATGAGCGCGATGGCCGGGGCGCCGTGGACCACCCTCTCCCAGGGCGAGCGCGGCCGGGCCCTGATCGCCCGCGCCCTGATGCCCAGCCCCCGCCTGCTGCTGCTCGACGAACCCGCCACCGGGCTGGACCTCACCGCCCGAGAGCTGCTGCTGGACAGCCTGGACCTGCTGCGCCACCAGCACCCGGACCTGGCGAGCGTGCTGGTGACCCACCACCTGGAGGAACTGCCGGAGAGCACCACCCACGCCCTGCTGCTGCGCTGCGGCGAGTGCGTCGCGGCCGGGCCGGTGGACGAGGTGATGACCACCGGTCTGATCAGCGAGACCTTCGGCCACCCGATCCGGATCGGCCGCCACGAGGGCCGCTGGAGCGCGCGGGCCGCCGCCCGCCGGACACCGGGAAGGTAACGGTTCAGGGGGTGGGTGTAGACGCTGGGACATCCATACGTAAGGTATGCCTTAGCTAACGACGGGGCTCGCCCCGCCGACCCCGCAATGCCGTGGCACTCCCATGCCCTTTTCCGTTGGAGCACCCATGTCCGCCCGTCGCCGTTCCACCGCAGCAGCGCTGCTCACCCTCGCCGTGGCGACCGCTACCCTGGCCGGCTGCTCGTCCAAGAAGGACGACAAGGCGAGCTCCTCCGACGCCGTCAAGGTCAACGCCACCGACAGCGCGTGCGAGGTCTCCAAGACCACCTTCCCGGCCGGCCACGTCGTGCTGGACATCAGCAACAAGGGCTCCAAGACCACCGAGGTCTACGTCTACGGCGACGGTGACAAGATCATCACCGAGCGCGAGAACATCGGCCCGGGGACCAAGGCCAGCATCAACGCCGAGATCAAGGCCGGCTCGTACGAGGTCGCCTGCAAGCCCGGCATGGTCGGCGACGGCATTCGCCAGAAGATCACCGTCACCGGCGAGGGCGGCAGCGCCGCGCCCGCCGACCCGCGCCTGGCCGCGGCCGTCGACTCGTACCGCACGTACGCCCAGGAGCAGGCCGACGCGACCGTCCCGGCCGTCCAGGCCTTCGCCGACGCGATCAAGGCCGGCGACCTGGAGAAGGCCAAGTCGCTGTACGCGGCCTCGCGCACCGGCTGGGAGCGCACCGAGCCGGTCGCCGAGAGCTTCGGCGACGTCGACCCCAAGACCGACACCCGCGAGGACAAGGTCGAGGCGGGCCAGCAGTGGACCGGCTGGCACAAGCTGGAGAAGTCGCTCTGGGCGGACGCCAGGATCGGCGACGACGAGAAGAAGCTCGCCGACCAGCTGGTCAACGACCTCAAGGACTGGCAGGCGAAGATCCCCGCCGCCGAGATCACCGCGACCAGCATGGCCAACGGCGCCAAGGAGCTGCTGGACGAGGTCGCCACCAACAAGATCACCGGTGAGGAGGACCGCTACAGCCACACCGACCTGGCCGACTTCCAGGCCAACGTCGAGGGTGCGCAGAAGGCCTACGAGCTGCTGAAGCCGGTCGCCTCCGAGAAGGACCCGGAGCTGGCCAAGACGCTGGACTCCGAGTTCGCCGCCATCAACGCCCTGCTCGCCAAGTACAAGCAGGCCGACGGCACCTTCACCTCCTACGACAAGGTGACCGAGGCCGAGCGCAAGACCTTCTCCGACGCGGTCAACTCGCTGGGCGAGCCGCTGTCGAAGCTGGCCGCCGCCGTGGTCGTCAAGTAACCGGCCCCGCGCCCACCCCACGACGCCGTGGCGGCCCCGACCGGCCGCCACGGCATCCGTGAGCCGGCCCACCGGCCCGGCCCGCGGATCGGCGCAGGTCAGCACCACGCGCAGGGTCAGCACCACCAGCAGTTCAGTACCCCCGAGCAGTTCAGTACCGAGAAGGGCCCGCCCGCCGATGGACGCCGAGAACGAGCAGCAGACCGGAACGCCGGCCGCCACCGACGCCACCGCCACCGACACCGCCGCGACCAAGGGCGCGGTCAGCCGGCGCGCCGTCATCGGCTGGGCCGGCGCGGGCGTCGCGCTCGGTGCCGCCGCCGTCGGCTCGGTCGCCGCCGCCACCAAGCAGGACGACGCCGCCCCGGCGGCCGCCGCGGCCCCGGCCGGCGCCGAGGTGCCGTTCTACGGCGACCACCAGTCCGGCATCGCCACCCCCGTCCAGGACCGCCTGCACTTCGCCGCCTTCGACGTGTCCGAGAAGGCCACCCGCGAGTCGCTGGTCAAACTGCTCAAGGACTGGACCAAGGCGGCCGCCGCGATGACCGGCGGCCGCGAGGTCGGCACCGGCGCCGCCACCGGCCTGCCCGAGGCCCCGCCCGACGACACCGGCGAGGCCCTCGGCCTGCCCGCCTCCCGGCTCACCCTCACCATCGGCTTCGGCCCGAGCCTGTTCGACAAGGACGGCGTGGACCGCTTCGGCCTGCAGGCCAAGCGCCCCGAGGCCCTGATCGACCTGCCGGGCTTCAAGGGCGACAAGCTCGACCCGAACCGCAGCGGCGGCGACATCTGCATCCAGGCCTGCGCCGACGACCCGCAGGTCGCCGTGCACGCGATCCGCAACCTGGCCCGCATCGGCATGGGCACCGTCAGCATCCGCTGGTCCCAGCTCGGCTTCGGCAAGACCTCCTCCACCACCCCGGACGCGCAGACCCCGCGCAACCTGATGGGCTTCAAGGACGGCACCCACAACATCGCGGGCACCGACACGGCGAAGCTCGCCGACCACGTCTGGGCCGCCCCCGGCGACGGCCCCGAGTGGATGACCGGCGGCTCGTACCTGGTCGCCCGGCGCATCCGGATGCACATCGAGACCTGGGACCGCACCTCGCTCAAGGAGCAGGAGGACGTCTTCGGCCGCACCAAGGGCGAGGGCGCCCCGTACGGCAAGGCCAAGGAGCACGACGCGCCCGACCTCAAGGCGATGCCCGCGGACTCGCACGTCGCGCTCGCCCACCCGGACGCCAACAACGGCCTGATGATCCTGCGCCGCGGGTTCTCCTTCACCGACGGCACCGACGGCCTCGGCCGCCTGGACGCCGGCCTGTTCTTCCTCGCCTACCAGCGCGACACCCGCAAGGCCTTCGTGCCGCTGCAGACCCGCCTGGCGTCGAGCGACAAGCTCAACGAGTACATCCAGCACGTCGGCTCCGCCCACTTCGCCTGCCCGGCGGGCGTGCGCAAGCCGGGGGAGTGGTGGGGCCAGGCCCTGTTCGGCTGACCCGCCGCCACCCCCGTACGTACCACCTCACCCCCCAGGAGCCCGCGTGTTCGGCAACTACCTGATCGGCCTGCGCGAAGGTCTCGAAGCCAGCCTGGTCGTCTGCATCCTGATCGCCTACCTGGTCAAGACCGAGCGCAAGGACAAGCTGCCGCCGGTCTGGCTCGGCGTCGGCGCGGCCGTGGTGCTCTCGATGGCGTTCGGCGCGGTGCTGCAGTTCGGCTCCTCGCAGCTCACCTTCGAGGCCCAGGAGGCGCTCGGCGGCTCGCTGTCGGTCATCTCGGTCGGCCTGGTGACCTGGATGGTGTTCTGGATGCGGCGCACCGCCCGGCACCTGAAGACCGAGCTGCACGGCAAGCTGGACGCGGCGCTCGCGATGGGCACCACGGCCCTGGTGGTCACCTCCTTCCTGGCCGTCGGCCGCGAGGGCCTGGAGACCGCGCTGTTCATCTGGTCGGCCGTGCAGGCCACCGGTGACGGCTGGAACCCGCTGATCGGCGCCGCGCTCGGCCTGCTCACCTCGGTGGTGCTCGGCTGGCTGTTCTACCGCGGCGCGCTGAAGATCAACCTGGCCAAGTTCTTCACCTGGACCGGCGCCATGCTGGTCGTGGTCGCGGCCGGCGTCCTCGCGTACGGCGTGCACGACCTGCAGGAGGCCGGCTGGCTGCCCGGCCTGCACAGCCTGGCCTTCGACATCTCCAGCACCGTCCCGAAGGACAGCTGGTACGGCACCCTGCTGAAGGGCGTGTTCAACTTCCAGCCCGACCCGACGGTGCTGCAGCTGGTCGTCTGGGTGCTCTACCTCACCCCGACCCTGGCCGTCTTCTTCAACCTCCTCGGCGGCGACAAGGGCAAGCCCGCCCGGCCCGTCACCGCCACCCCGGCCGCCTGACCCGGCGTTCCGCCCCCGACCGCCCCGCCCGGCACCCGCCGGGCGGGGCGGTTTCGTCATGAGTGCGTCACAGCCGGAACCGCACCGGTCCCGGGCGTCGTGGTGCGGGGCGGAAACACCGACCGTTCACCCGTGGGGGGACCATGACCGTTCGCAGGCCTGCCAGGACCGCCGCCGCCGGGCTGACGGCGCTCGCCGCAGCCGTGCTGCTGACCGCGTGCAACGACGACGCCGGGGCGGGCGCGCAGCCGGCGCCGACGGTGACCGTCACCGGGGTGGCGTCCGCGCAGCCGACGAGCGGCGACAAGGCGACCGGCCCCGGGGCGACGCCGACCGGGCCGATGGTGACGCAGTCGGCCGGCGCGCGCTGCAGGGCCGACGAGCTCACCGCCACCGTCCAGCTCCAGGACGCCGGTTCGGCCATGGTGATGGTCACCAACAAGGGCGGCCGCAGCTGCACCCTGTTCGGTTACCCGGGCTACGGCGGGCTGCGGGCCGACAACAGCGCGGACACCCTGGCCGTCAAGCGGGAGCCGCACCCCGGGCCGCCCACGGCGATCACCCTGAAGCCGAAGACGACCGCCTTCTCCGGCCTCAAGTGGAGCTCCTGCGACAAGGCCGACCCGACCTGCCACGTGATCGCCGGCCTGCAGCTCACCCCGCCGGACGAGACCAAGCAGCTGACCGCCGAGGTGCTCGGCCTCGACGGCAAGCCGGTCCTCCAACTGCTCGTCTCCGCCCAGGGCCTGACCACCGGCAGCCTGCAACCCTCCAACCAGGGCGTGGTGTTCGCCGGGCCGTGACACGACGGAGCCCCCGGGGCGGTCCGTACGGACCACCCCGGGGGCTCCTGGCGTACCGCCCCGGCTACTCGCTCTTGATGGCGCCCAGGATGTCCAGCTTCGCCGCCTTGAAGGCGGGCCAGAGGGCGGCCAGCAGACCGATCACGGCGGCCGCGAGCAGGAAGCCGGCGACCTGGACCGGCGGCACCACGGTGGTGATGCCCTTGACGTCGTCCGCCAGCGTGCGGACACCGGCCCACGCGACCAGGACGCCCAGGCCGATCCCGACCAGTCCGCCGAACAGTGCGATCAGCAGGGACTCCAGGCGGACCATCCGCCGGATGCCGAGCCGGTCCAGGCCGATCGCCCGCAGCATGCCGATCTCCCGGCGGCGCTCGAACACCGACATCGCCATGGTGTTGACGACACCGAGCACCGCGATGACCACGGACATGCCGAGCAGCCCGTACATCATGTTCAGGATCCCGTTGAGCATCTGGCGGTTCTCCGCCTTGATGTCCTTCTCGCCCTTGACGGCGATCAGCGGGTTGCCGCCGGTGGCGTCGCGCACCGCCTGCTTCAGCTCCCCGGTCGGGCCGTTCGCGCCCTTGACCAGGACCTTGTCCAGTCCGGAGCCGGGCAGGGCGTGCGGGCCGACGACGGCGTCGGGGGCGACGATCCCGGCCAGCACCGAGTTGTGCTCGATGACGGCGCCGACGGTCAGCGAACCCTTGCTGCCGTCCGGGTAGGTGACGGCGAGGGCCTCGCCGACCCGGTACCGGCTCTGGCCGGAGCTGCCCGCGCTCACCATCAGCTTGCCCTCCTTGAGGGCGTCCGCGGAGCCGTCCTTGACCTTCACGGTGACCAGCCGGTCGATGGTGGTGGCGTCGACCGCCGTCACCCAGTCGCTGTCCGAGCCGTCCGCGCCGGTCTCCACCGGGACGGTGCGCACCACGCTCGTCGCGGTGACGCCGGGCGCCTTGGCGATCTGGGTGGAGACCTCGGGGGAGAGCATGGAGAAGTTCTCCATGGTGACCGCGTAGTCGGCCTTGAGGTCGTTCGCGGCCGCGTCGTCCACGGCCTTGTTCACCGAGGCACCGATCACCGTCAGCGAGGTGATCAGGGTGACGCCGATGGTGAGCGCCGAGGCCGTGGCGGCGGTGCGGCGCGGGTTGCGGATGGCGTTCTCCTTGGCCAGCTTGCCCGGAGTGCCGTACAGGGCGCGCAGCAGCGGCGCGAACAGGTTGATCAGCGGCCGGGACAGCAGCGGGGTCAGGACGAACACGCCGATCAGCAGCGCGCCCGCGCCGAGGCCGACCGTCTTGACCTCCTTGCCGGCCACGCCCGCCGCCAGCGCACCCGCGCCGGCCAGGGCGAAGAGCAGGCCGATCGTGTTGCGGATCACCAGGCTCTTCTGGGTGGCGGGCTGCTCGGCCGAGCTCATCGCCGCCACCGGGGCGATCCGGGAGGCACGGCGGGCGGGCAGCCAGGCGGCCAGCACCGTCACCAGCACGCCGACCGCGATCGCGGCGACGACCGTGCTCGGGGCGATGATCAGCGGGCCGTCCGGCAGGTTGGCGTCCATCGGGCCGTTGAGGAACGACTTGAGGCCGACGGCGATCCCGATGCCGGCCAGCAGACCGGCCACCGACGCCGTGAGGCCCACCAGGAACGCCTCGATCAGCACCGAGCGGGTGATCTGGCGCCGGGTCGCGCCGACGGCGCGCAGCAGGGCCAGTTCCTTGGTGCGCTGGGCGACCAGCATGGTGAAGGTGTTGGCGATGATGAAGATGCCGACGAACAGGGCGATGCCCGCGAAGGCCATCAGGAAGGTGCTCAGGAACTTGGTGCCCTGCTTGATCATCCGGTCCTGCTCGGCGGCGAGCTCGCGGCCGGTCCGGGCCTCGATGTTGTCGCCCTGCGGGACGGCCTGCTTGACGGCGCCGAGCAGCGCGTCGTCGTCGGTGCCCGGCTTGGCCTTGACGTCCAGCTCGGCGAAGCGGCCCGGGCTCAGGTAGAGCTGCTGGGCGGTGGCGGTGTCGAAGGCGGCGAGCGAGCCGCCGGCCGACACCCGCGGGTCGTTGGTGCGCAGGGTGCCGGTGAGCTTGAGCTCCATCACCGGGCCGTTGACGGCGACCCGGACGGTGTCGCCGACCTTGTAGCCGCCCTTGTCGGCGGTCTTGGCGTCCAGGGCGATCTCGGTGGCGCTCTTCGGGCCGCGGCCCTCGACCAGCGGGTAGCGCGGGTCGGTTCCGTCGGCGCCCGGCACGTAGTTGGTGCCGGTGGTGGAGAAGCCGTTGCCGATCAGTGCGCCCTTCTTGTCGGCGATGCCGGCGAAGCCGCTCACCACGCCGCGCGCGTCGGCGACGCCCGGCAGCGCGGCGACCTTGGCACGGGACTCCTCGGTGAGGGTCGGGCCGGTGGTGACCCGGGCGCCGTGGTCGTAACCGCGGAAGCCGGCCTCGTTGTCGCTGACCGTGACGGCGATGTCGGTGTAGCTCTTGGAGTTCTGGGTCCTGAGCGCCTCGCCGAGGGTGTCGGAGAAGACAAGCGTGCCGGCGACGAAGGCGGTGCCGAGCATGACGGCCAGCGTCGTCATCAGAAGTCGGCCCTTGTGGGCCAGCACATTGCGCAATGCGGTGCGGAACATGAGGGGTTGTCAGTCCTGGGGTGCTCGTGGGGACGGGTGGCTTCGGTACCTCGGGCGGCTCACGGCCGGCGGGGTGTCAGCTGGTGCGGCCCTTGGCGTCGAAGCGGCGCATGCGGTCCAGGACGGTGTCGGCGGTGGGGTGGTGGAGTTCGTCGACGATG